>NZ_KB902401.1 GCF_000379525.1 Lamprocystis purpurea DSM 4197
GCTGGGCGCGCGCGGGTGGGTGTCCGGACGCCTGCCCATCTTGGCCCTCACCCCGTTCGGCACGTTGCGGTTGGCGCAGTTGCACGTCGATCCGCTGACGGCCCCAGCGCTGACCTGGTGGGACGCGACGCAGCGCCTCAACGCGCTGGCTGGAGAGTGGCGATGGCGCGCTTGAGGCAAGCGGCGGTCCGCATCGGNGACACCNTGCAAGCGCTCGCCGCGCGCGAACTGGGTGCGGCGGAGCGCTGGCGCGAGCTGGTCACGCTCAATGGCCTGCGCCCGCCCTACCTGATAGCGTCGGTGAACCCAGCCGAGCGCGTCGCGCACGTGCTGCTGTGGGGCGATTGGCTGTCGGTCCCGGCGCGGGCGATCAACGACAACGCGGCCCTGGGCGACGCCGCCCTGGGCGCCGATGTGCAGGTCCGCGATGGCGATCTGGTGGCCGCGGGCGGCGATCTGGTGATCACGGCTGGCCTGGATAACTTCGCCCAGGCACTGCGCCATCGGCTGTTCACGCCGATCGATTCTTACCTGCCGCATCCCGACTACGGTTGCGCCATCACCGCGATGCTGGGGCTCGGCAATGGCCCGGTGGTCGCGTTGCTGTGCGCGGCGCTGGCCCGGCAAGCACTGTTGCGCGACCCGCGCGCCGCGGCCATCAGTGCGGCCGGGGCGGTGGCCGGCGAGCAACTGGTGATCGCGGTGCAGGCGCAGCCGGTCAATACCGAAACCGTCACCGACCTGAATGTGATTTTTCAGCTACCGACACTCTAGCCATGACGCTCCCACCGACCTATTTGGAGATCCTTGAGCGGCTGGTGGCGCACGCGCGCGTCAGCAGCGACGTGCTGACCGACTTTAACGTGGGGTCGGTGACGCGCTCGTTGCTGGAAGCGGCGGCGGTCGGCCTGGATGAGGTGTGGATGGGGGCCGCGCAGGCGGTCAACGACGCGATTCCCGAGGCGGTGTTTCAGAGCTTCGGGTTTGAGCGCCAGGCGGCGGTCTATGCCAGCGGGCTGCTGACCTTCATCCTGAGCGCGCCGCGGCTGGATGACCTGCTGATCCCGGCCGGTACCACGGTGCGGCAGTTGGGCGGCACCGTGACCTATCTGACGGTGCTCGACGGCACGCTGGCGGCCGGGCAGACGCGCGTCGCGATCTTGGCGCGGGCCGAGGTCGCCGGAGCCGCGGCCAACACCAACGCCGACACCTTGACGGTGATCACCGCGCCGGGGGTCGCGACCGCCACGCTGGCGGCGACCAACCTTGCGCCGATCACCAACGGGAGCGACCCCGAGACCGATGCGCAACGGCGGCTGCGCTTTGCCGAGTGGGTGTCGACGCTGGCCCGCGGCACGGTGGCGGCGTATCGCTATTGCGCCATGCAGGCGGCGGTGGTGGTGGATGCGGCGATCCTCGAACAAGTGCGCTACGTCGCGCTGGTGGAGCGCCCCGGATTGGTCGATCTGTACGTGCACAACGGGGTCGGCGCGACCAGCGATGCGCTGCTGGCGGTCGTGGCGTCGCTGATCGAAGGCGACGACACCAACCCCGGCTATCGCGCGGCCGGCTCGCAGGTGCTCTACCATGCCGCGGCCGATGTGCCGTTGACGGTGACCGCGCAGGTGACCTTGCAGCCCGGCTACACGCTCAGCACGGTGCGCACGGGCATCACCAGTGTGCTGACGACGCTGATTGCCAACGCGACCACCGCCATTGCCGTGCCGGACATCATCAACGCCTGTTACACCGTGGCCGGAGTGCTCGATCTGGCGTTGTTGGCGCCGACGCTGCGCACGACCTATACACCAGCCGAGCGTCCCATCCTGGGGACGCTGACCCTGACCGCGGTCGCCTAGCGCGTGGCCGCCTACACCCGCATGTTGAGTCAGTTGCCGCAGTATCTGCGCGGCGCCCCGCCGCGTGGCCGCCCGGTGGTGCGCGTGCGGACTCCCGCCCCGACTGACTGGTGCATTGCGCGCGAGACGCTGACCCTGGCCTGGGACGGGCAGACGCGGGTCTATGACCTACTCACGTACACGGTGGCCACGCTGGTGGACGCCCTGCAAGCCGACGGCGGCGTGCTGGAGTGGTTTGAGCCGGCGCACTACGCCCGCGGCGCGGTCACGCTGCGCGAGGGCGCGGGCACCGCCGCCGCGGTGCTGGAGTGGTCGGCGGATACCACGGTGCTGCATAGCCTCACGCGGCCGGTCGAAGCAGCGCTGGAGGCGATCAGCGCGGCGACCCCGGACCTGGCGCAACAGGTCAGCCTGGACGGCGCCGACGCCGATTGGCTCGACGCGCACGGGCGGCTCTACGGCATCGCGCGCCCCAGCGGGATGGATGACGCTGGGTATCGCGCCTACATCCTGGCCGCCATCATGCGCCCGCGCAACACGCCGCGCGGGATGGAACAGAATCTGCGCCAACTGGGCGACGGCACCGTGGTGCAGGTGCGCGAGCCGTGGCAAGAGATCGTGGTGCTCAGTGACACCGCGGTGCTCAGTTCGGATCAGCACTTGCAAGGGGCGCCGGTGTGGCAGTACCACACGCTGCAACTGATCAGCCCCAGCGCGCATGACTGGCCGCGGTGGCTGGAGATCGCCAACGCCGATCGGCCCGCGGGCACGCTGCTGCTCGATCCCGCGACGCAACCGGCCGGGACCGCCCTGGTGATGACCGGATGGCTGAGCGGGATTGCCGCCGGGCGCGTCGATCGGGGTGGCGCCCTGGTGCGCGTCCTTGGCGATTGGGTGCTGTCGGATAACCTGGTGCTGTCCGACTCCCGGCCGCCGCCGCTGTGGCGCGTCAGTCGCGTGGAGGTGCGGGGACTCGTCACGGCTGGACTGCGCCCCGCGGCGGCCGTCAACGGCTGGGTGGGGTCGTGGGATCAGCGCACCTGGCGTCCGCTGCCGACCTACGAGTTTTATCCGCCGCTGACGGTGCTCGATCCCGCGGCCGGGCAGTTGAGCGACGGGTATTACTACATTCCGCTCGGTGCTGACACCTGGGTGCGGCGCGTGACCGAAACCGCGTGGGCCATCGACGCGGCGGCGGGCGTGCGCGCGCCGGATGCGCCGGGTCAGGCGGGCGACTGGTACCTGGCCGCGGGGTATCTGCAGCTGTGCGTCGCCCCGGCGCGGTGGTGTCGCCTGGCCGTGGAGTCCACCTGGACCGACGGGCCGTGGCCGGCCGACGCGGCCGAGCGGCCGGGCGACGCGGTGTGGGTGGCGCCCTACTGGTACCGCAAGGTCGCGGATGACGCCTGGGTCAGGGCGGTGATGGAGACCCAATTCACCGAGCGGCCCCCCAGCCGCAGCGATTTACCGGATGCCGCCACGCTGCCCGATGGCGCCACGCTGCAAGTCACCGGCGGGGTGTGGGCGGTGGAAACCGCCACCGGGTGGGTCCCCGCCGGGGGGCTGCCGGCCGGTGCCGATGGCTTACCGGACCCGGCCGCGCTGCCCGATGGCTCAACCCTGCAAGTGATGAGTGGCGTCTGGATGGTGGAAACGCTCAGCGGGTGGGTGCCGACCGCGGGGCTCCCACCCAACAGCAGCGGCTTGCCGGACCCGGCCGCGCTGCCCGATGGCGCCACGCTGCAAGTCCTGGGCGGCGCCTGGATTGCGTAGCGCGACTCGTCACTGCGCGGTCGTGACGCCATGCTGTGCCCAGCCCCCTTGACGCACCGCGTGATAACTGAGTCCACATGGCTGTTTTAACCTTCTCCGGACGCACCGCGCTGGCGGTGGCCATCAAGGAACAACCGCTGCATTTCGCCTGGGGGCGCGGCGATCCCGCCTGGGACCTGACCCCGGTCGGGGTCGCACCCACGGCGACCGCGCTGATTGATGAGATCGGCCGCGTGCTCCCCGCGGTGGTCGGCTATTGCGTGCCGGACGCGGCCGGCTCCATCCTCGTGCCGACCGGCCAGTATGCGCCGTCGGCGCTGCCCACCAATTATCTGCATCTGCGCTTCGACTTCAATTACGCCGACGCCGCCGGCAACACCGTGCGCGAGGCCGGGCTGTTCATGGGGTCGGTCATGGTGACCGGACTGCCGGCGGGGCAGCGCTACTTCCCGCCGGACGCNGTCGCGGCGCCCGGCATTCTGCTGGCGGTCGAGCGCTTTCCCGGCATCGTGCGCACCGCGCAGGTGCGGCAACTCTTTGACTTCGTACTTGAGCTATGACGATCTCACTGCCCGATTACTACGATCGCACCGACCCGGCCAAGCACTACGATCAGCATTTGTTCGTGGCCGGCACGCCGCTGCAATCGGCGGAACTCAACGAGATGCAGGTGACCGGCCAGGCCCGGCTGCGGTCGATCAGCGACGTGTTATTTCACGACGGGGCCGTCATGAACGGGGCCGACGTGTTTACCACGACCGTGGCTGACGTGTGCACCTGCGACGCGCAGGCCGGCGCCATCTATATTGCGGGCGCCGTGCGCGGGGTGCTGCCGCGGGTGTTCACCATCCCGGCCACGGGCGCGGTCACCATTGGCGTGCGCCTGACCGAGACCGTGGTGACGGCGCTCACCGACCCCGCGCTCTATGATCCGGCGATCGACTCGCTCAACCAAGGCAGGGCCGGCGCGGCGCGGCTGCGGGTGGAGATCGTGTGGGGCTATGCCGACGACGGCCAGACCGGGGCCTTCTACCCCGTCTATGCCGTCACCGATGGCATCGTCCAGACCAAGCAACCGCCGCCGCAGGTTGACTCAACCTCGTTGGCCATCGCGCGCTACGACCGCCAGTCCGCGGGTGGCATGTACGTCTCCGATGGCCTGAAAGTGACGTGCCTGGCCGATGCCGCCGGTTTGCAGGTCTACTCGATCAGTGAGGGCGTGGCGCGCATCAATGGCGCCGAGTTGATCTTTCCGCAGGGCCGCCGCTTTGCTTACGCCGCCGCCGCCGAGACCAGCGCGGTCGCGCTGGAGCAGCATGTCGCCGTCGGCGGCACGGAGCGGGTGCCGGTCTGGCACACGCCGATCGCCGCCATCAGCCAGGTGGCGATCACCCGCGAGGTGAGTGTCATCAAGACGCGCGGGCCGACCGCCAACAGCAAGGATTTCCTCTCGCCGACCTACACCTCGGTGATGTCGATTGTCAGCGTCACCAGCGGCGCCACCACCTATACCCCGACCACCGACTATCTGCTGACCAGCGATGCCATTGACTGGGCGCCGGGCGGCGCGGAGCCGGCCAGCGGCACCACCTACACGGCGGTCATCCGGTATATCGAGTTGGTCGATCCGGCCACGCTGAACGCTGACGCGACGGGGTTTACGGTGTCCGGGGCGGTCGTCGGGTCGGCGATCCAGGTCAGTTACACCTGGAATCTGCCGCGTTTCGACGTGCTGTGCGTGGACAGCGCGGGCGC
>NZ_KB902402.1 GCF_000379525.1 Lamprocystis purpurea DSM 4197
GACTCTCCTCGTAATTCGAAACCTAACTCTAAGTGTAGACTATGCCAGAAAAATTGCCATTAAGGCGCGTCCGGTTATTAAATAGTGCCTCGATAACGAGACGTAGAGGCAGGCTTTAAATCGGTCTTCCACACAAGTGTCTTTCCGTCCACTGCGAATCGGCGAAGGCTCGTAGAAGGGCTATGTTGGCGCTTCGAAGCGGCTGGACGCTGATGCGGTGGCGGCCAACGATCAAGCCTACAATTCTTTAGAAATCGTTCCTATGGCATTACCTATATGAAGCTGCTTATGTGGGGAAAAAAAATGGGCGCAGAACAAGATCGCTTAAAGAACTTATGACTTGTCGATGGATCTGTTTCAAGTCATCGACGTTTTCCTAGGTATCGCTCTAGTCTGCTTACATTAAGGAGATCATGTTTATCGTGGACAACAGTACTTATTCGCCGGTTTGCGTGTTCGGTTACATGCGGCCGAAAGAACTTTCCGCCTGTCTCGCTGCGCTTGCAGAAAATTATGGTGCGCGTTTAACGAATGTAACGGTCTTTGTTGATGGCCCCAAGAATGATTCAGAACGTGCGGTCGTATCGCAATCAGTAGAGATAGCTAGTTCGTTCCTGTATGGACGCTTTCAGTCGCTGCGTATCATCGCGGCAGCGAGTAACAAAGGTCTAGGCGCTTCGGTGATTGATGGTGTTTCGGCGTCGTTACGTCGATCTCAAGCTATAATTGTGCTCGAGGATGATCTAGTCCCAACAAAAAATTTTTTAGAATACATGAATAAGTCATTAAGCATTTATGAGCGGCATTCCGTTGTTGGATCTATTTCTGGTTTTGGCTGTTCCTTGGACATCGTTGATCAGTATGACAACTACTTTCATCCGAGACCAATGTCGTGGGGTTGGGCAACTTGGGCGGACAGATGGGAGAAGGCAGTGTGGGATTTGTCATCGGAGGAAGCATTAACTTCCCGGCGCTTTAAGAAAAGATTTAATAAGGGGGGGGGTGATTTGTATAGAATGCTACATAGTTTTCGCAAGGGTAAAATTGATTCCTGGGCAATTCGTTGGGCATATAGTCACTATAAAAACGGGTGGCTTTCCGCAAATCCTTTTCACTCGCTTATTGACAATAGAGGATACGGTAAAGTTGGAACACATTGTGTCGGTAGGCGTCCGATACCTTTTCGGTTAGATGACGGTGTTAGGACCAAATTCAATTTGCGTTCAGATATCGTTCTCGACCCTCAGGTGTCTAGGCGCGTTAATTGGTATAGTTCGAACCTCTATAAAATGTTAGGCCGTATGTGGTCGCTGTGTCGAGTCCCTGAGGAGTAATTTTCTTTATATCTAAAGAAAGTTGGGCTTCCGCGTCTCGAAAAACAGGGCGTCAGGCTTTAGCGTCCCGGGGCGGTAGGTTCTTAGCAGAGAGATATCTTCGTGAAATTTCGCTCTCGACTACTACGCGATCATTATTTTGCTCCCTCAAAGATCCGGAAATGTCAGTAAGGAAGGTATTTAAAAATCATGATGAGCTATCCTGTTGAAGACATCTTAGGCTTTACGGTATCCAGCGAGGGCAAGTCCTTCTGCACGAAAGCAGTAGTTAATTGGATTCAGCAATCTGGAGCTAACCCTGCCTGTCATTGGCTTGCATGTCTGAATCCGCATTCCTGCGTACTTTCGCTGGGTGACGCGCATTTTTCTCAAGCACTGCGCACGGCAGATTGGTTGATCCCGGATGGGACTGGTATCGTGCTCGCTTCTGTGCTGCTGGGAGGGGGGATTCGTGAGCGGGTGACTGGCAGTGATATCTTTTTTGGGGTACAGACCGAATTGAACCGTTCCGGTGGTTACAGCGTGTTTTTCTTGGGGGCAACCGAGGCAACACTCGTTGAGATCCGTCGGCGCATGGCACAGGATTATCCGTCCCTGCGGGTTGCCGGGACCTACTCGCCTCCGTTTAAGGCGGAGTTTTCCGCCGCCGATAATCAGGCGATGCTCGTTGCCATCAATGCTGCGCGGCCTGATGTGCTATGGGTGGGTCTGACTGCTCCGAAGCAGGAGAAATGGCTTCACCAGCATAAGGCGCAACTGCACGTGAGGTTCGCGGCGGGAGTGGGTGCAGTGTTTGATTTCTACACCGGACGGGTAAATCGGTCGCCCCCGTTGTTTCAACGTATGGGATTGGAATGGCTGCCGCGCCTGCTTCAGCAACCGCGGCGTTTGTGGAGGCGGATGGGGGTGTCGGCGCCGATTTTTCTCTGGCAGGTGATGCGACAGCGGTTTCGCCAATCTGGTCGGCGCTAATTCGTCAGGGGAATGGCACCGGTACGTAGCGCATCTGCAAAGGGGTCCGATAGGAACTCTCAACCTATGCGGACACCGTGATCATAGTCACTACTTGGGTGTCAGTTTTTGTTGGCGCTCAAATGCTGATTGTCGTCGAGATTTTCCAGGTTCTAGCATTCTTCTAATGCCAAGGCGTGACACTATCGCGATTATAAGGTCGCATTAGCGGCTCTTTTAAGGTGCGAAAATTCAACTCGATAAGTCGGTTAGTTGCATCGCGCATCTTGAACCTTAGTAGCGCAAACGCGTCCTATTGTTGATCGATTTTCTTAATATATAACGACTTTTTCGGGGACTTTTCGCCCACCTAAAATAGGCTGGGTCGCATCAGTTAATGTTTCGCTAAAAACCGAGTTGAAAGAAAAGGTTTTCTATTATGGGGTTGGCTAGTGAAGTCGATGCTGGAGAGGCAGGGAGTTGCTAAACTGAGCAGAGAAAGTCGAGAAGTCGATGATTTGCATGTGTCTACGTTTTTGACTGTCCGTTAGATTACAGTACTATCGGTTTCTTCGGTAGCGGTTGCGCTGATGCAACAAAGGCATTGCCTGCGGTGCATCCAAGTGTCGGTTAAAGAATTGCTTGTGCATTTTCGTTCGACGGGAGGTATCTTACCTGCTATGTCGTCGCTTAAAACCGAGCCTGGTTGTCGGCGGTAGGCCCGGTACGGGGCGTGGTCTGAAACAACCGAGCTATAGCTCGGTTTTTTTGTTCTCGGCGTTCGGAAATTGGTCGGCGCTTATGAAGATTTCGGTCATCACGGCCACCTGGAACTGTGTCGAGACGGTGAGCGACTGTCTGGCTTCGGTGGCTGGTCAATCGTTCGCCGAGTGCGAACACATCCTGATCGACGGCGGGAGTACGGACGGGACCTTGGCGGTGCTCGAGGCCCAGCGGGCGGCACTCGCGGTGCTGGTCAGCGAGCCGGATGGCGGGATCTACGATGCGCTGAACAAAGGGATCGCATGGGCGAGTGGGGACGAGGTAGGGTTGCTGCATGCCGATGATTTCTATGCGGATAGGGAGGTGCTGGCGCGGATTGCCGGGGCCTTTGCCGATCCGGCAGTGGAGGCGGTGTATGGGGATCTGGTGTATGTGGCCAAGGCGGATACCGTGCGGGTGATCCGCTATTGGCGCGCGGGCGCATATCGGCCGGGGCGGTTGCGGCTGGGTTGGATGCCGCCGCATCCGACACTCTATCTGCGTCGGGCGCTGTATGCGCGTCATGGGGTCTTTGATACGCGCTACCGGATTGCGGCGGATTATGACCTGATGCTGCGGGTGCTCAGCCGGCTGACGGGGCGGGTGGTGTATCTGCCGCAGGTGCTGGTGCGGATGCGGGTGGGCTGGACGAGCAATCGCTCGCTGCGTCGTATTCTGCGTAAGTCATGGGAGGATTACCGGGCGCTGCGGGCGAATGGGATGGGTGGGGTGGCGGCTTTGGTGTGGAAGAATCTGTCGGCGGTGCCGCAGTTTTGGCAGGGGGCAAGGGAAGGGGGAGCGGTAGGGCGCAGCGGGTTGTCGGTTTGGCGGGTCGGGGGTGCTATGGTCTTTGGCGGTTCGGGCGGGGTTGGAGTTTTTGGTGGGGGTGGGCGCTGGCCGGGTGCATGTCTACTCGGCGGACGTGATAACCGGACGTAGGGGCGGGTTTCAAACCCGCCCCTACACCAAATAAAGGCTTTTTGTTGCTCCACAATCTAACGTAAGGTAATTTCCGCGAAAAATCCAACCCGTAGGAGTGGGGGCACAATGACGCGATTCCGGCAGGTCACGTCGCCCGCAAGCGGGCTCCTACGGTTGGAATGGGGGACTACCATCATGCACGCGCACAACAGACCGGAGGTCGAGGCTTCAACCGGACGCGGCACCGCCGCCCGCTAAAGCGTCGGCCTCCAGTTGCGTCGCGCGAATCCCCGGAGGCTGAGCCCACGTGGTACGAAGTGCTTCGGAAACCGCCTGAGGTGATTTCCGGAACACCGGATACCATCCACCATTGGCTCGGATGTCGATGCGACTTCAGTCGCACCGATTCAGACGCAGGTGCGACTGAAGTCGCACCTACATTGACTGGTATCTAAATTATCGGAAATCGCCTTAGTCGTCCCTCCCTGGGCATCTTGCTGCATCCGCACAACAGACCGGAGGTCGAGCGTTCAGCCGAACGCGGCAACGCCGCCCGCTAAAGCGTCGGCCTCCGGTCGCGTCGCCCCGGTCACCGGAGGTTGAGCCCGCGTGGTACGACGTGCTTCGGAAATTGTCTAACGCCTTGGCCTCCAAATGCGCATCGCTGGCCGGAGCGATGAGCAAGGGCACCTTGGGCTTTGGTCATAAATCCGGCCAGTGCGTGATCTGCACGGTCGTCGGTCCGCATAGCGGACCCTAGTGTGCCCGACATGGGCATGTACTTGTTACCTGAAAGGAGGTAACCGCAGCGAGTGACAAGAAGCGTAGCAAAACCCAAGGTGGAAGCCGCGAGGCCAGACTGAAAGCAGGGCGTAGCAAAGACACGACCTAACGCTCCCCCTGGTGGCGCAATGCCGGAAGAACCCTGTAACTCCTTGAAAGCATGTTCATGAGACGATGGGCTTCAATGGGTTAGCGAATTTTCCACCAGCGACCACGCAACTTGGAGGCACACCTGCTGCGCTATCATCTGGCGAACGTCCATCAACTGGAGCTGCCCGACATGGCTTATACGCTCGAAGACTTCAAACTAGACACGTATCGAATGCTCATCGACGATTTTCACGCGCACAGCCTGGAAGATCGCCAAGCGCTGCTGGAGCGGATGGATGTTGCAGACCGTTTGCGTGGGTTGGACACTGAGGAGCGTTTACGTGGGTTGGACACGGAGGAGCGTTTGCGCGGGCTGGACCCTGAGGAGATCTTGGGCAGGTTAGACCCCGAACAGGTCAAAGCGTGGCTTAAGCGTACGGGGCATTGACAAGTCGACGGCGCATT
>NZ_KB902403.1 GCF_000379525.1 Lamprocystis purpurea DSM 4197
CGCGACACCGGCTATGTGCCGGGCAGCCGCAAGGAAGACGCGGCCAACCTCCTGCGCACCGCCAAGCGCAGCGGGGCACGGGTGCGCGGCACCGCCATCGATTGGGAGACCCTGGAAGCCAACCCGCGCGAAGCCAAGGAGGTCATCACCAAGTCGCACCTGTTCGGCGCGGTGGACTGGGACGGGCTCAAAGCGGGCGGGATGGAACCGGCCGCGGGTTTCCTGGTCGATCGGGTCTACGCCGCCGTCGGCAAGGAACCGACCGACGACACGCCCCAGGCCAGGCAGGATTACGCCTTGGGGCTGGAGTCGCTGCGGGACCGCCTGGAGTCGTGCAAGACGCCTGACCAAGTGACCAAGGTTCTGGCCGAGATCAAGGACGAGTACGAAGGGGTCTCGCTCAACGCGGCAGAAACCGCGGAGTATGCCGACCTACAGGCGCGTTACGACGCGATCATGGCGCCGCAGCGGGCCTATGAGAAGCAGCGTCAAAAGCTCGAAAATGCGCGCTACATCACCATGCAATTGATGCACCGGGCCGAAGCCAAGGCGGCCCCAAGACAGCGTAAATACACGCCGACGGCTGAAGACCGCGCCGACGCTCAGGGGTTGCGCAAGCAATACGAGCAAGACGATCAGGCGTTGCAGGAGTTTGATAAAGCCAACCCACAGTATAAAAAAGAATTTCGCACCACGGGCGATGGCTGGTCGCACAACGTCAGTGAAACCGTGCTCAAAGCAGCCCCATTGCGCGCGCTGCAAAAAGACCTGGTGACGCGCGCCAAGGTCCGCAACGCGACCGAGAACCCCCTGCACCGGGCATGGGGACAGATGGGCGAGCGGTTCATCGGGGTCAT
This sequence comes from Lamprocystis purpurea DSM 4197, assembly GCF_000379525.1. Taxonomy (GTDB): domain Bacteria; phylum Pseudomonadota; class Gammaproteobacteria; order Chromatiales; family Chromatiaceae; genus Thiodictyon; species Thiodictyon purpureum. The sequence goes on from NZ_KB902403.1 coordinate 858, forward strand.
GAACTACCGCGGCTACAAGGGCTCGGACGCGTTCGGCAAGCACGTGGCCAATGCCAAAGGTGGACGCATCACGGATTGGTCGTGGGCCGAACAGTCACCCAAGCCGGGCGCGGTCAAGGGCGCGTCGGAAGAATCCACGCGCTTCCAACTGCTGGTTGCCGACACCTACGAGCGCATCGGCGGCCGAGCGGTCCCGGTCGACAGCACCGCGGCCCTCAAGGAGGCCTTCAAGCTGCGCGAGGTCCAGTCCGGTAACTGGGTCTTGCGCGATGTCAACAGCGCCAAGTTCCACACCGAGCAGACCGCACGCGCCTTCGCCGACCTGGCCGACCTGATCGGCGTGCCGGATCAGCAGATCGCCATGAACGGGCGCCTGGCGCTGGCTTTCGGCGCCCGCGGCAAAGGCAATGCCGGGTTTGGCGGCGGCGCCCGCGCCCACTACGAGCCGGTACAACGCGTCATCAACCTGACCAAGATGGGCGGTGGCGGCAGCCTGGCCCATGAGTGGTTTCACGCCTTCGACAACCTCCTGGGCGAGGCGCTTGGCATGGCGATGGGCAAGGATGCATTTTTGACTGAAGATCCATCCGCGCTCCCGGCCGGCGAGATGCGCGACGCGTTCCATGGGCTGCGCGCGGCGCTGCATGAGGGGCCGCATCGGATCACGGTGAACGTGCCCTATTCGGGCGAAGACTATCGCCTGGCCCAGCGCAACGTCACCCGCGATCATCTGCCGGAAGGGATGCGCGACTACGGGATGCCGGCGCCCGCCAAGCTGATTCGCGACGCGGGCGATGTCCATGCCGCAACCCAGGCGGTCGACGCCTTCTTTGCCAAGTACCCGCCGACCAACCGCAAGGCGCAAGGACAACTCAAGCAATGGCGCGCCATCGCGGCGGCCTACTATGGCGGCCAGGAACACGGCGGCGCGATCCGCGTAGCAGCGGGGCCAGCGATGTCGAGCTTTGCGCGCGAGGCGACCTATCTGGACGAGGGCAAGNCNNNGTCNTACTGGTCNAGNACNAAGGAANTGGCGGCGCGCGCCTTCCAGGCGTGGACCGAGGACCGGCTACGCGACCAGGGCCGGCAATCCGACTATCTCAGCGTGAAAGCGGACAACACGTGGTATCGCAGTCCGTTTGGCGATCCCAAGCCGTTCCCCGAGGGCGAAGAACGCACNCGNATCAATATCGCATTCGATCGGCTGATGACGGCAGTCTCGCGGGGCGANNTGCTGGCCAAGGCNNTGCTGACGGTGGACGGGCCNCGCTACCTGTTCTTCAAGGCGATCGGGGCGAAGCCGACCGCGCCGGACTGGTTGCTGCGGTTTCCCGAGGTCGACCGATGATCGCGTGCGGGCGCTACCCTAAACCCGGCCGTAACCGGATGCTCACGAGATGACGCAGCCCTTTATTCCAGCAGCATGGGGATGGTCTGGCCTTTCTTCGGGAAGGCCCGGTCCAAACTGAATTAGGCGTCAGCCGCCGATACTGGCCCGCGTCGTGACGCCACACTGGCGCCCAACCCCCGACGCCAGGCCGTGCCCATGCCAAGACTGCTGTTCTTCCCCCATCGCGCCCCCGCCCTTGTGGCCTTGATGAAGGCGTACATCCATGGGCACTACCGGCTGAGCCCGAAAACGCACATGCGGGTGTGGGTGGATTCCTACACCGACAAGCGCCCCGAGCGTGGCCGGACCACCTTCGCCGACTGGGCGGCGCGTAAGGCGCATTTCGAGCACCATCTGGGCCACGGCCGGCAGCGCGAGGCGTTGCACGCGTTTCACGACCTGGAGCACGACGAGGCGCACCAGCTCGCCGGGGAACTCGGGTTGCACGCGGGTGAGCAGCACGCCAGCAAGAAAGACCTCATGGAAGCCGTTCACGGCAAGCTCGCGGACAAGCGGCAGGCGCTGCAAAACGCCCTGGTGGCGGGCGAGCGCGCAAAGTGGGCGGAGAAGAAGGCGGCGGGGACGGTGGGAAATAAGCCGGTGAAGGTGATCCGCCTAACCGGCGACGAGTTTGGCGCCGGGCTGGCCGGGAAATCACTGCGAGACGCGGCAGTCAGTTATGCCAAAAAGCATTTTGTTGACGCAGCGTTTGAGAATGCGTCGACGGGTCAGTCAATAGAAGTGACGTGGCAGAGCGTAAAGCACGCGCTGGCCAATGCGAACGATGCCGAGATGCGGGTCTTTCATGCGCTACCGCGCATCCTGAAAACCGCACGTTACGTAGAGTCTGTCCCTGATAAACTCGGGCGCCCCGATATTCAGGCCGTGCATCGTTATGCGGTCAAGGTTCTTCTCAAAGATGAACCGCTGACAATCGGCGTTATTGTCCGTGAAACCAAAGACGGACACCGCTTCTATGATCACTTCATCATCAAAAGCAAAAACCCTGCCGGTATCTCTGAGGCCGCGCCCCCCGCGGGGGTGTTGGGCGATCAGCCGACGGCAGGGCTTGCAGGGAACAGTGTAGACCCGCAGACCAGCGATGACAAGGGCGACAAATCTCACAAAGGTAACGACGATGGACCCGATTCTGCAAGCCAAACAAGCGCAATTAGAGGCACTGGAGCGCAAACACGGGGTGAAGATTCCGCCCGGCAGCCCGATCATTGGGATGCTGTTGCGGGCCAATACAGTGCCGGAGCCGTCGCCGCCCTCCGCAAACGCGCCGCCGACAACGCGTGGAGCCCGGAGTTCGTAGCGGCGTTATCGGAAACGCTCGGCACGCTGCCGCCCGAACTGTGCGCGTTCTTCGACTACCGGGTAGACATCGGCAGCGACGTGGCGATTGTTCACCGCGTCAACCTGGACAATGTACCCGAGCATATGCGCGCAAGCTATGCGCAAGCCGGCGCAATGACCGTCAATGGAATGCGGATCGAGTTTATCCAGGATCGGCAGCCGACCACCAACACCCTGCGCCATGAGCTGGTGCATTTGGCGTGGCAGGAGCTTTACGGGACCGACCGCCGAGACGGGATGGCGCGCAAGGTTGTCGATCAGGTACTTGAGCGGATCGCCGGAGACGGCGAACGCATGTTGAAATGGGCAACGTCGCGCTCCGAAAAAGACGTTTTCCAGCAACTTGAAGCAAACCAAATCAAAAAGATGCTGCGACGCATCAAGAAATACGGAAAAGAAGGCAAGCATCTTCCGTCGACCCTAAAAGGGATGCTTGAACTAGACCTGATGATCGGCAGCGGATACATGGATGCGGCGAAGGGCGCCGGGTTATCGATCACGCCGGAAGGCCAGTACAGCGCCGTTGCGTTGTATATGGCCATGGCCAAGCGCCATGGCGTCACCCTGGATCGCGAGTTTGCTCAAGAAGAGGGCGTCGCGTACCTGTGCGGAGAAGATGAGGCGGCAGCGCGGCAGGTCTTCGGCGCCATGGCGGAAGGGATGGAGCGCGAGGTCGTGCGCCGCAACATGCCGACCTTGGCCAGTGTGGCGCCGGAACAATCCTCATGGCACTACAAAATCGCAAAGCTGCAACGCGGGCTCAATTTTATTTCCGATCCGGAAGGATCGAAGGCGAAACAACAAGAGATCGATGAAATCACCCGTGGGCCGCTGCATGAAGGCTTTCGCGCATATAACGAAGTGATGCGCGACTATGCGAGCCAGCATCCGGGATGGTTCAATTTCGATGACCACGGAAACGCCTGGCTACGGGAAAGTAAGATGATCGAAAAGTCTATGCGGCACACGCCCATGCTGCTGTTCTTCCCCAACCCCGATCATCACGCCCTGGTCAAGGCGTACATCCACGGCCACTACCGGATCAACCAGAAGACCGGCGCCAAGGTCTGGGTGGACTCCTACACCGACAAGCGCCAAACCAAGGCCGGGCAGATGGAGTTCGCCCATTGGAACCATCGCAAGGAGCATGTGCGGCAGAACCTCGCCCACGGGCACACGACCGAAGCCCTTCAGGCATTCCATGACCTCTCGCACGGCGACGCCCATCAGTTGGCGAGCGACCTGGGGCTGCATGACGGCTCGGTGTTCCACGCGAACAAGAAGGCGCTGATGACCCATCTGCACGCGNACATCACGCGCCAGCAGGAGGAACTGAAGGCGAAGGTGCAGGCGCAGGAGGAGGCGAAGGCGGGGCAGGCCGAACAGAAGGCAGTGCCAAAGGCATCGCGGAAGAAGAAGGCAACCGACAAGGAATCCGCGTCGGTTCGAGAACCCGCCCCCGACCCCCGCGCCCTA
>NZ_KB902404.1 GCF_000379525.1 Lamprocystis purpurea DSM 4197
GGGGCACAATGACGCGATTCCGGCAGGTCACGTCGCCCGCAAGCGGGCTCCTACGGAGCTTGATTCTTGATAGCGTCTTATTCGGAAGTCGCCTAAAGTCCGACAGGCTGCTAGGTCCGGTTATCACGTTCGACGCCTATAATTAAGCGAAACAATCCATTTCGCTCTGCCCATCCTACAGCTATGGCACATTGACAGCCCGCAACGCGGTGCGAATAATTTCCTCGGAAGTCCTGGCGCCGTCGTCGGCGGCACGGGCCATCCGGTTGGCATCCGCCGGCTTGTAGCCCAAGGCGATCAGGGCACTCACGGCATCAGCCAGCGCGCTCGGGGCGCTGCCCGGCACGGCCGCCGCGGCGCCGGCCGCACCGGAAAGCGCGGCGGCAACCGAAAACCCGGCACCGATCCCGTCGAGGCGATCCCGCATCTCGACCACCAGCCGCTGCGCGGTCTTGGTGCCGATGCCGGGGATGCGGGTCAGAGCGGTGATATCCTCCTGCTCGACACACCGCACGAACCGGTCCGCATCCATGCCGGAGAGGATCGCCAGGCCGATCTTGGCCCCGACCCCCGACACCTTGAGCAGCGCCCGAAAGAGGTCACGGTCCCGTTCCCGCCCGAAGCCGTAAAGGCAATGCGCATCTTCCCGCACCGCCAGATGCGTGATCAGAGTGACAGTACCGCCCACCGGCGGCAGGTCGTAGAAGGTGGACATCGGAGCCTCCAGCTCATAGCCGACCCCGTTCACCTCAAGCAACAGATGGGGCGGCCGCTTGCCGATGATTTCCCCTTTGAGTCTGCCGATCATCGTTGCCATCCCATTCTGTTGAGGTCGTTGTCGTTGTTTAGCTTGTTTCCGACTCGTTACTTACGGCCGCCAATCCCGCCAGGACGCGGCGGCGCGTTTGCGCGCCGGGATGCCCATGGAATGGGCATGACACAGGGCGATTGCCAGGGCATCGGCCTCGTCCTCGGTCGGCTCGTCCGGCAAGGTCAAGAGAATACGCACCATGTGCTGGACCTGCGCCTTCTCCGCACCGCCGGTGCCGACCACCGCGAGCTTGACGGTCTTGGGACTGTACTCATGGACTGTCACCCCGCCCTTCAACCCGGCGCACAGGACGGCCCCGCGCGCCTGGCCGATCTTCAGTGCCGCCGTCGGATCACGGGCGAAGATCAGTTGCTCCACCGCCATCTCGTGCGGGTGATGCAGGGCCACGATCTCAGCCACGCGATCGAAGATCAGCCCCAGACGGTCGGGCCAGGGGTGCTCACCGACCCGGATGCAGCCGCTGGCCACCCGCACGCTGCGCTGACCATCGGTGTCGATGACCGCATAACCGGTGATGCGGGAACCGGGGTCGATGCCCAGGATGCGGTGGCGCAGGTTTCCCGCGGCGGGAATTGGCGGGGGCAGGCTTTGGGGGTTCACCGGACGCTCGATTCAGTCATCGATCGCCGCCATGATCTCATCGGCGATATCGGCGTTATGGTAGACCGCCTGCACGTCGTCCAACTCCTCCAGCGCGTCGACCATCTTGAGCAGACGCACCGCGGTGTCCAGGTCCAGTTCAGCACTGGTCGAGGCATTGAAAGTGACCTCGCCGACCTCGGTGTCGAGTCCGGCCTTGGTCAGTGCATCCTTGACCGCACTGTACTCGTCCGGATCGGTGATGACGTCCAGTGAGGTGTCATCGTTGACCAGGACATCGAGTGCACCGGCCTCCAGGGCCGCCTCCATCACCTGATCCTCATCGGTGCCGGGCTGGAAGCTGATCACCCCCTGCTTGGTGAACAGATAGCCCACCGAGCCGTCGGTGCCCAGGTTACCGCCGTACTTGGTGAAGGCGTGGCGCACCTCGCCGGCGGTGCGGTTGCGGTTGTCGGTCATGCAGTCGACCATCACCGCCACCCCGCCGGGTCCATAGCCCTCGTAGCGCAGCTCCTCGTAGTCCTCGCCCTCGGTGCCGCCGGTGCCGCGTTTGATGGCGCGCTCCACCGTGTCGCGCGGCATGTTGGCCTGGAACGCCTTGTCCACGGCCAGGCGCAGTCGCGGGTTGAAGGCCGGGTCACCGCTGCCGCCGGAACGGGCCGCCACCGTGACCTCACGGATCAGTTTGGTCCAGACCTTGCCGCGGGTCTTATCCTGGGCAGCCTTGCGATGCTTGATATTGGCCCATTTGCTGTGACCGGCCATCGGTATGATCTCCTGGAATGCTGACGCGACCGGCGCGCGGGGGCCGCAGTGGCCTCAAGGGTTGCGTCGCGCCGGTCGCGGATGGAAAAACCTTGTATTCTACCGGCAGTGCGTCGAAGCGGTGTCGGGTTTGTGCAGATCGCACGCGTCCGGCAAATGCCCCACCATCGGCGCGCACCCGGCTCAAACCGCTTCGCGCAGGTACATGTCCACATGGATATCGCCGTACGGACAACAGACGGCTCCGCTCACCGTGCGCTCCACCAACCCCAAGCCCATCAAAGTTTTGACATTCCGGCCCGGGCACACCCCGTAGCGCCCGGCCTGGAAAGCCATGCTATCATCGTCTCATGATCGAGTCGTTCCACGATCAAGCGACAGAAGACATCTTCAACGGCGTCAACTCGAAGGCCGCCAGGAAGTGCTGCCCACAACGGATTTGGGCCATCGCCGCGCGCAAGCTAGATCAGCTCGATTCCGCGCAGTCGCTCGACGATCTCAAGGTCCCACCCGGCAACCGGCTGGAGGCCCTGAGCGGAGATAGAGCCGGGCAATACAGCATCCGGATCAACGACCAGTATCGAATCTGCTTTGTCTGGGGCGATAGCGGTCCGAGCCGAGTAGAGGTTACGGATTATCATTAGGGGTATGCAAGATGGTAAGAATTCCAACGCATCGCTCGCCTACCCATCCCGGCGAAATGCTGCGGGACGAGTTTCTGATGCCGATGAATATCAGTCAGCGGGATCTGGCAAGCGCAATCCATGTACCCTATCGGCAGGTAAACGAGATCGTAAACGGGCGGCGCGGTATAACCCCAAGTATCGCACTGCGTTTGGCGAAATTCTTCGGCGTCTCGGCAGATTTCTGGCTAAGTCTTCAGGTTCGGTGGGACCTGTACCGCGCTCGACTGTCCGAGGCGGATGAGCTCGGGGCAATCATGGATTTTCATCATCTGCGAAAGACGGCCTGATCCCCAGGACCGTCGAGCGGATACCCGAACGGCGCGATCCGCCACTGGGCTTGCGGCTCAGGACAAGACAAAGAACTTCGAGCCGGACGGGGTATGCCCCACCAACCGCGGCGGGACGGGGCATTCGCCCCGTTCCGAACGTTGATGCGGAGGTCGGCCATTGGCGCGAGCCGGCAGGTCAGAAGAAAACGTTTCGGACGGGGCGAATGCCCCGTCCGGCCTGTGGGTCCTACCGACGGCTCCACGCTGGATGCTGCCGCCCAAGTTTGGAATTGCTGGCCAGTGGCAGGTAGTTGCCCGCGGTCTCAAGCCGCGGTTACGATGAACCTCTGTTCGACGTTGTCAGTCGCCCGGACCGGGAGCGCGGCATCCGCGTGCGGCCCCGCGACCGGTCAAGACCATCCAATTGGAGACGTTCGATGTCCTCACCCGCGCTCGCGCAGCCCGCGGCTCATTTCACCTGGACCGACTACCGATCGTGGCCCGACGACGAGCGTTGGGAACTGATTGATGGGCGGGCGTACGCCATGTCGGCCGCACCCTCGATCAAGCACCAGGACGTCGTGGGTCGGTTGTTCAGCCGGATGGAACAGCAGCTGCGGGGGCGACCGTGTCGGCCCTTCGTCGCCCCCACCGATGTCAAGTTCTCGGAGTCCGACGTGGTCCAGCCGGATATCCTGGTGGTCTGCGACCCCGGCAAGATCACCCCGAGCCATATCGAAGGTGCCCCGGACCTGATCGTCGAGGTCCTGTCCCCAGGAACCTCGGCCAAGGACCTGCGCGATAAGAAAGCACTCTACGAACGGGCCGGGGTGCGTGAGTATCTGGTCGTCGACCCGTTGGAGCAGTACGCCATACGGTTCCTCCTGGGCGCGGACGGCTACGACAAGGGCGTCGTGTTCGCCGCCGATGAAGCCCTCAGGCTCGACCTGCTGGGAACGGTCGAGATCCCGCTAAGGGAGGTGTTCGAGGTGCCGGGGCCGACGGCGGTCGAACCCACCGACTTTGGACCAGGTCTTTAGGTAGGATGGGCAGAGCGAGAGCGATGCCCATCCTCAAGCGTCGCGGTGGCCGGATGGGCATCGCTCTCGCTCTGCCCATCCTACGCGCTTGGCGCCGCTGAATTCTTCCCGGCTCCGCACATCGGCCTTGATCACGGTACCGGCCACGGGACATCGTAGGGTGGACAAGCGCAGCGCAGTCCACCAGCGGCGGCGCGGGGTTCGGTGGACTGCGCTAGCGCTTGTCCACCCTACGGCCGGAACGATGATCAAGGCCCGCACATCAATGCCTGCATAGCACCTCACACGCCGTCGCCGCTCAGCGCTCAGCCTCGCCCAACACCCGCTCCGTGGTCCCCAGTCCGTAGGGTTTGCCGTCGGCCCCGAGCAGCACCGTGGGCACCAGCCAGACCGCGAGTTCCCGCCCGTCTTGGGTGCGGCGACGGGTGCGGTAGGGCTCCATCGGCCGGCCGACGCGCAGCGCCGCCAGCATCCGCTCATGCTCCGGCCAGGCGTCCGCGGGGATCAACTCACGGATGTTGAGCGCCAGCGCCGCGGCCTCCGGATACCCATAGACCCGCTCCGCGGCCGGGTTCCAGGCCAGAATACCGCCGTCGAACCCTTATAGTGGACCCCATGTCCAGGACAGTTTTCCCCCGAATTTAAGTTGTCGTGCCGACGTTCATCGCAGCGGTTTGGCGCTGCCCCAGCCACCGCGGAGCGGTCGTTAAGACGGCATCCGCGCAGCGATTAAGAAAAGATCTGTTGCTGTTGCGCCGCAGGCGTTCTCAGCCAGCTCCGGCGGCCGTGCGGCGCAGTGTGGGCAAAGGGTGAATGAGTGTGGGCAAGGTGGGGGCAACGCGCCCACGGCGCGTTGTCCCCGGCTTGTCCA
>NZ_KB902405.1 GCF_000379525.1 Lamprocystis purpurea DSM 4197
CGAGGGCGCGGGGATGGGCTGCCCTTCGTCCATCCGTCCATCCAGGGTCAAGGTCAGCACCTCGGCAGCGTTGAATAGGGCCTCCTCCAGGGTTTCACCCTCGGTGAAGGCTTCGCCGAAGTCGATAAACTGGACCACAAAACCGCGGTCGGGCTCCGGGGTCAAAGTCGCGGGGTAGCGGATGTCCATGGGGGTTACCTGAGCTTGATGCCGGTTTGGCGTTCGATGCCGGCCAAGGTGCCCGGTTTCAAGTCGCGCTTGCCGTGCAGCGGGACCGTCGTGCGGGCCGCACCTTTGCCCATGCGGACATGACTGCCTTCCTGGCGCAGCACCGCCCAACCTTCGGCCTTGAGCTGCTTGATAATACCTGCAACGAGCGACTGGCTCCGCACGAGACCGCCATGTATTCGACCAACGTCCGCGCTGAGAGCTGGCGCCGGGGCGCCCGTTGTCGCGCCCAGCCCCGAGATCGCAAGTTCCGCCGGGATGGAGTCCAGGTCCAGGATCGGCAGATGACCACCTCCATGGCCGTCAGCCCCAGGACCGATCGTCTTTCGGCAACCGCCCCAGGTCATCAATGACCTCGACCCGACAGTCGTCCTGGGCCTGCCAGCGCCACAGGATCAGGTTGCGGTCCTGCGGTCCGACACCGGGAGCGAAGCTCGGGGCCAGGCAGGCGGCGGCACCCGCGCCGATGAGCCGGCGGGCCAGGATCCAGGTGGGCGACTCGATGCCACAGGAGGCCAGATCTTCCCAGGGAGTCGCAAGTACATCCGCCGCGATGCCGAGCGCGGCGAGGGTCGGCGCATGGGTCAGGTCGATGAGTGCGGCGCAGTTCACCCGATAGGCGACCAAAGTCATGGGCTGGGCCTTGTATGGGAGGCCCTGCTGCGCCTCCATCCAGGCGGTGGTGGGGGTCAGCGAAGTATAGAGTGCGGGCGTCCCCGGCGGGTTGAAGCGCCCGCCGCGGCGTGCGGCACCCTCGCCCGATGTGGGTGCAAAGGCCCACCGTGGGTGATGGGCGCGGAAGGTGAGCAACTCACGGCGGATCAGGGGCAGGGGTGCGGGCTGGTCAGGACCCTTCATGTCGGACAATCCATCTCGGAAGGTCGGCTGTCATCGAGCGTATTCATTCGCGCTGACTCGCGTTCTTCGCGGACTGATTCCCCGACTGAGCGTCACGCATAGCCGCCCTCGGCGATGCGCGACAGATAGTCCTTGACCGCCTGGGCGCGGCCCTCTTTCACCAGGTCCTCAGCGGTCTTGTCGCCGAATGACGGGAGCGGCTGCGAGCGGTACCAGGCGAAGGCGGCGACCACGGAGCCCGCCCAGGGGGCGACGTGGTTGATGATCTCGACCGTGTCGCGCAGTCGTGCCTGAGTGCTGCGGGCCCCGACCCGGCCGCGCTTGGAGACCGCATCGCGGGACAGGCCGGTGGCCAGGGCGAGTTCCGTCTTGGTCACCCGCAGTGCCGCCGCCAGTCCGTCGGTGGTGACGACGCCTTGTTCGGTGATGACATCGGCGAGCAATCTGGACTGGGCGAGCATGTGGATGCCTTATAAATTGAACCATAGATGGGTCAAAGTATGCGGCATCGGCGGGCGAATGCAAGCCTGGAGCGTGCACCGGTCGCCCTATTCTCGGCCTCGGGCTCGCGCGGTCGACGCGGAGGTCGACCGGACCGCCGCCGATCCCTCCGGGAGGCCGCTTGCCGGCCCAATGGCAAGAGGACATTGTTCACGATCGCCGATGTACGCCAGATCGAAAGCGAACGGGGGTCCATCGCGACCAGTAGCGGAAGCCTGAGCGCAGGTTCGTTGGAGCGAGGTCCCAAGAGCCGCCGCGGAACACGCGCCACGCGCAGTCTCCGGAGGTCCAGGCCGCACCAATGCCGGGAGCCCCCCGGTAGTTCTCATTCCAGCAGTCCTGGGTCCACTCCAAGACATTGCCATGCATCTCCGACAGGCCCCAAGGATTGGCCGGGTAGCTGCCCACCGGCTGAGTCTTTAGCAGGTTGACACCGGTCTTGGCGCCGCAGTTGTTGTAATCATAGTTGCCGTCGTAATTGGCCTGGCGGGTGTTGATGCAGTTCCCGGTACTGAAGGCCGTGGTGGTACCGGCGCGGGCGGCGTATTCCCATTCGGCCTCGGTCGGTAGCCGATAGCTCTGGCTGCTCTTGCGGCTGAGCCATTTGAGATAGGCTTGCGCATCGTCTCAGGAGACGTTGACCACCGGCCGGTCGTCGCGGCCCCAGCCCTCATCACCGGATTTGTGGCGGCAGCCGCCGTCGGCGACGCAGGCGTCCCAATCGGCGAAGGTGACCTCGGTCTTGCCGAGTTCGAAGGCAGGGATGCTGACCCGGTGGGCGGGCTTTTCGTAGCCATCGCATTCGGCCTCGCCCGGCTGGCACCCATCAGGAAGCTGCCGGCGGGGATGCGGATCATGGCCGGTGCCGCGAAGGGCACCAGGTGGACCGGCTGGATGGCACCGGCGCCGACGAAGACCTCCGCGCTGGCCTTGCCGGGGCGCTCGCCGGCGGTGACGGCCTCCACGCGGTGCTCGCCCTCCTCGATCTCCAGCACCAGTGCCTTGCCCGCCTGCGCCGGGGTGCTGCCCTTGCGCTGGCCGTCCACGAAGACCTTGGCGTCGCCGGGCTCGGAGGTGATTTCCATCATGCCCTTTTCGGCCTGGGCGGTGAGTGGCAGGCTGAGCGAAAGGGTGGCCAGGAAGGCGGTGCCGACGGGGCTGGGTCGGCGGAAACGAGGCGAACGCATGGGCGGAGACTCCTTCAGGGGGCGACGAAACTGGCGTTCAGTATGAGAGATCAGGGCGGCATGCAGCCCTCGACAAACGGGTGGGGTTGATTCTCAGGAAAACCGTTTCCTCGCGTTCCCACGCGGCGAGACTGCGCGGGTGTTCGCCAATTCCACGCCCGCGAGCGGCCGTTCGTCCGGCTGACGGCCATGGCGCCCGCGCCACACCGGACCATGAAAACCGCTCGGACCGAGGTTCCGACCGCCCGCGTGCGGAACCTTGTTGTCAGGGCTTCCAGCTCTGACCCTTCCGGCGCCGCGCCGCGCCGCCCCGCCACTCCGCCCCGCTCCGTGCTGGACTCGACCTTGATCCGATCCGAATGAAGCGAGCCCCGATGTCCGACGCCATCATTAGCCTGAGCGAGTTCAAGTCAGACGCCAGCCGCCTGCTGGCCCGTTTGCACGACGAACCGCGGGTGCTGGTCCTGACCCGGAACGGCCGCGCCAGCGCCATGGTCTAGGACTACGCGCAGTCCCAAGCGGAGCACGAGGGCCTCCTGATGCTCAAGGTGCTGGTCCAGGGCGAGGCCGATTGCGCCCAGGGGCGGACCATCGCCCAGGAGGACCTCTTCCCTAACTCGGGCGGACAGTGTGTTCCTGACGGTAAGTGGCGATCTCAGCCTGCCAGTCATCGAAAGTCGGGTCGTCGGCAAAGCTGCCGAAGCGCTCAAGCAGCGAAGGGCCATCGTTGGGTCCGCCGAGGTCTAAACGGACGAGTTCCACCCGGTCGAAATAGGCCGGCAGCCGCCGCTCGACCCCGAGCAACGCCGCCTCGCGGGTCGCTTCCTTTGCGCGGATCTCCGGCAAATTGCTGACCTGTGCCAGGTAGCCGCTGCGCCGTTTGCTGAGGATGATATCGACCTTCATGGAGTAGACCCTGCCGACGCGACGGAGTATGACCAGGATTCGACGCTAACACCTGCGCCAACAGCGGGCAAGCGCCAATGCCTACCACGTGTCGTCGGTCAGGAGTCAGTCGGCGCCATGCTTATCCGCACGAAATCAGGAAACCGCGGTCTATCCTCCGCTTCAAACCGGCTCTTGCTTTTAGCGCTACGTCGGTCGGCCCAAGCCCGATCGCTACTCGATCGGTGCCCACAGGTCATCCAGTCTGATCGTCACTGCCTCGAAAGGCGCAACCGACACCGGTGCAGCGCCGGCGAAGCGTCCGATCTCCTGCCAGGCCCCGCCTTCCAAGGCGTAGGCTTCCAGGCTGTGCGCGACCGGATCGAGCAGCCAAGCGCAGGGAACCCCACACTGCGCGTTGATCGGCATCTTGACCTTGCGGTCTTTGCTCTCGGTCGATGGGGACAGAATCCCGCACACCCAATCCGGCACTACGGTGAAGCGATGGATGACGAGACAAGCGGCGAACCGCGATCTCCGTCGTCCCGGCAGGATGCCGGGACCCAGCGCCAGGGACGGTAACCCTCAGCCAGCACACCGCTCAAGCTCGAGCGCTGGCCCTGCGTGGGGCTTGGCAGGAAGCTGTGCGTCTCGGGTCGGAAAAAACAGAGGGTCCGAAGTCACCGCGGCACCGCGTCGCGGCGGGACGCCGCTCCCACGGGGGGCGGGGTCTTGCTGCTCCCGCATAACAGACCGAAGGTCGAAGTTTAAGCCTGACGCGGCGCCGCCGCCCGCTACAGCGTCGGCCTCCGGTCGCATCGCCCCCGTCAGCGGAGGTTGAGCCCGCGCGGTACGAAATGCTTCGGAAATCGCCGAAGCATCCCCCAGAGAAACCGGGAGAAATTTGAAGCGCCTGGGTTTTTCACCGGCATGCAGTGGCATCAGGCGCAAGCGTTGGGGACATCAGGGCCGCGTTCGCGGCGCGCGGCGAATCCGTTCTAGCCCACCGTGGCTGGCCGTCCCCGCGGGCGGCGGCGGGAGTTTTCCGTCATGCCCAGGTAGTCGAACACCAGGCGGACGTTGCGTGCCAGGCGTTGGATGGTGGCGGCGACCGTGTCGCGGGATTTTGACTTGATGGCGCCGATGGCGAAGCGACGTAGCGCGGTGATGTTGGCGGGGCCGTGGCCGGTGCGGATGGTGCATCGGTCCTCGTCCCAGTTCCAGTCGAGGAT
>NZ_KB902406.1 GCF_000379525.1 Lamprocystis purpurea DSM 4197
GACGCTGAAGATGATCTGGCGCTTACATCGCGATCTTGGCATCCCTGCGGAAAGCTTGATCAAACCGTCAGTGGAGGAAAAGGGGCCAAGCTCAAGTATGAATTCAAGAAATGCCTAACGAACGCCCAAAGAGCGAGCGCGCGCCATCAGGGTTCGAGCTGATTTTCAGGCTCAGTGGGTGGCGCGCGCCGCCTTGGGCGACACGTTAGGCTTAAAACAGAGGCAAACAAATGACGGGCAAGGCAAAAAATGGCATCGCATGGGCAAAATATGTAGCTTTTTTATGGTTGGCGTTTGCGGCGGCTAAAGCTCTTTTCTCTCTTGGATATCCCGACCCCGCGCGCCAAGTAGTTGAAGCTTTAATTCTCGCCATTGCAGGACCGGTGATTACTGGTATACCGGCGTTCGCACTTGGATGGCTTTTTGGAAAGAACAAACTACCCCAAGAGGAATGACCACCAAACATGGATTATCGTTTCTGGATTGCTTATAGACTAAACGAGCAACCCGAGCCAATGATTTTTACTAGACACGAGAGAATATTATGTCAGCGGGCCACAGTTTCACGCTTCTTTCTGCGGGAGTTTTGTTTGCTTTAGCCACTCCATTCGTTGCGGCGCGAGAGCTTACGGATGAGGCTCTAGTGATAGAAGCCGCGCGTCAATATAATGCGAACGCTGAATCTCTTATAGCAAAAAGCAATGATCCGATGAATGAGTCTACTTTCGCAAGAGCAGACGGAAAGAATTTGATATTTTACTGGATACTAAGAGCAAAGAAAGACATTTCGAGCGAAAAACTTGCTGAGTTCCAAAAGGAGACGTTTGATGAAATAGCGCCGCGAGTGTGCCAGGAAAATGCTAAAAATGAGGCATTCCATCGGGGTATGTTCTACACATTTGTTTACCGCAGTAGGTACGGTCAAGAAATGGCGGCGATCGTAGTTGCCAGGGACACTTGTAGTCGATTATGACGAAATCCCAACACGGAGCCGTAGGGGCCGAGTAAAGGGAGTAAAGGGGTCAAATCCGAATGGCACTAAGTTAAGGCGCACACCCTTAAAAAACAATAGACTGCGAGGAGCGCGGAGGCCGCGAGAAGTCTTGGAACCATTGTCCCAAGCCTGGAAAGCCGGGCGCGATGCCGAGACTCAATAGTCTCTTGGCCGTTGGCGCCAGCGTAAGTAACGGATATTTATAGGCGTCAGCTTAACTTAGTGCCATTCGGGTCAAATCCCTTTAATTCGGTTGCCCAGCGGCAAGTCAAATACAATAATTGCATAACGGGCGGCCAAAGAGCGAGCGCCACAGGCGTTGTGCTGGTTTGCGGGTTCAGCGGTGGCGCGCGCCGCCTTAGTCCGCACGTTAGCTTCTTGGAGAACGACTTGCCTTTACTGATAGAAACTAGAGGACCCAAGTCGGGTAAGTGCAATATTTGCGGTGCAATCGGCAAGTTAACCGAAGACCACACTCCTCCAAAGGGCTGTACGAAAATCAAGAAAGTGGATCTGCATCACATAATTGAACACCTAAACGCTGCTGCTCCCCGGTCGAAAGGTAGGTTGTCACAGAATGGAGTTAAATACAGAACCTTATGTGGTGTGTGTAATAACCAGCGTCTGGGCCTTGAATATGATCCAGAATTTATCGCGTTTGTAAATAGGATCGCAGATTATCTCAAAACGAACATCCAGCTTCCGTCTGTAATGCATGTAACAGCAAAACCCCAACGAGTAATGCGTTCACTATTGGGACACATGTGCGCCCAAGGGGTCAATCGATACGATAAAGGAAAGATAACAAATCCAATCACTGAATACTTTCAAGACTCAAGTAAACCGCTACCATCAGAGATAAAAATCTACTATTGGCCGTTTCCATACAAAGATCATGTTATGGCGAGGGACTGCGCATTGGGCCTTGATCATAAATCCGGCCAAGACCTAGCCTAGGGCTTGGTTAATTGCCTGCTGGGGAGTGGCAGGACCCCCGAAATTGCGTACCCTTGGAAGTGCAAACAAACCGAGGGTAACGGAACATGATCGAAGGTCCTGCCGGATCCGACTGTAGCGCAGACACGGGGGGCGATGCCATCGGGCGCGACCCGACGAGCGGCCCGCGGGTGGTCGTGAAGCACCGCTCGCGCCTGGAGCGGGCGCAACAGCGGGAGGCCGCCAAAGTGCGCTTGGCGCAGGGGCAACCCCAACGGCACGTCGCCGCGGACCTTGGGGTGGCCCGCAGCACCTTGCAGGACTGGTGTCAGCCGACCCCGGTCGGCGCGGCCCCGGCGGTGTTGGCGGCGTTCGTGGCGACCCCCGAGGGCGTCCAGTGGCTACACCAACTGGTGGTGGCGGCGCACTTTGTCATTACGCTGCAAGGTGGTGCCGGGGTGCGCCTGGTGTGCCAATTCCTAGAGTTGAGTGGGCTGTCGGCGTTCGTCGGTGCGAGTTACGGTACCCAACAGGCGCTCAATGTCGCACTGGAGGCGGCGGTCGTCGCCACGGCGCGTGAGCAACGGGCGCTGTTGGCGGTGGGCATGCCGCACCGGGCGATCACGGCGGCGGAGGATGAGACCTTTCATCCGCAAATTTTGTTGGTCATGCTGGAGCCGGTATCGAATTTTCTGCTGGCGGAACAGTACGCGGCGGATCGCACGGCGGCCACCTGGACGCTGGCGTTACGCGACGCCTTGGCCGGCTTGAACGTCACGGTGATTCAGGGCACCAGCGATGAGGCCACGGCGTTGCGCCGTCATATTGAAACGGATTTTGCGGCCCATCACTCACCGGACCTGTTCCATGGACAACAGGAGGTGTCGAAGGGCACCAGCCTGCACCTGGCCCGCCAGGTGAAGCAGGCCGCCGCCAACGTCGTGGCCGCGCAGGGGCGCTGGGACGCCGCGCGGGCCGCCGAGCGGGCCTATGAAGCGCAATCGCCACGTCCCTGCGGGCGTCCACCCGCGTTCGCGGCGCGGATTGAAGACGCCGTGGCCGCCGTGGTGCAGGCCGAGGCCGACCACGCGCAGGCGCAGACGCGTCAGACGGACGCGCGTGACCTGGTGCGTGAACTGGGAATCCTCTATCACCCTTATGACTTGGAGCACGGACAGGCGCAGCCCGTGGAGCGCATCGCCCAACGCTTTACCGATGTCTGGGCGCGGCTGCAACAGCTTGCTGACGCGGCCGATCTGCCGACGCGGGCCCGCGAGCGCCTGGCCAAAGCCGAGCGCCTGACCATCCAGTTCCTGGCCACCATCACCTTTTTCTTTGCGACCGTGCAGGCCAAGGTCGAGGCCCTGAATCTGTCGCCCGCCCTGGAACACGCCCTCCTGACGCAGGTGATTCCGGCGCTCTACCTGGAACGGGTCGCGGCGCGCAGCACGCACGCCGAACCGCGCCACCGACTGCGCGCCCTGAGCCGTCAGTTGCTCGAACCGCTCGGCCAACCCGATCATCCGCTCAACGCCTTGTCGGCGACCGAGCGCGCGCGCCTTGAGCAGGTGGCCGGCGACTGCGCCGATCTGTTCCAGCGCAGCAGTTCCGCGGTGGAGGGGCGCAACGGTCAACTGTCCCTGCATCATCATGGCCGGCATCGCCTGAGCGATCAAAAGCTCGCGGCCCTGACCGCGGTGCATAACTTCCACATCCGCCGCGCCGACGGCACCACGGCCGCCGAGCGTTTCTTCGGCCAAGCCCACGCGGCGTTGTTCGCGCTGGTGCTCCAGCGGATGCCGCTACCCCCGCCACCAGCGCGCCGACGACCCCGCCCGCCCAAGCCGCTCTCGCTCCTGCCGGTGGCGGCCTAGCGTGGGTGGCCGGAACGATGATCAAGGCCGCGCATTGGCAGACCTGAGAGTTAATAAGTCGCTGCTTGTTTGGTTCTTAAAGTTTTTTCCTATCGCATTCTTGATTACGTTTCATGAGCCGGGTGAATATCATTTTATTACCTGAGTTATCCCAATGGAGAAACGAAGAAATTGACTACGAAACGGATGTGCCTATCTATCTTAAGAATATCCCTCATCGGTATTGGCCAGAGGCACCATCGGATACATCAATGCTAATGTATGGACAAGAAGCCATAGTATCCTTCGACTGGAACACGGGAAAACGGGCCGGGAAAAGGGGCTAGGCTCAATTATGAAAACCAAGAATAGCCTAACCTACGCCTAAGAGCGAGCGCGCGCCACGGGCGTCGTGCTAATTCTCCAGTTCCGGGGACAGTTTACTTATTTCTTGGCTGGCTAAGGCGACTGAATTGAATAAACTGTCCCCGGAACTCGCATCCGTGTCGATTTCCGCGCGGCGTGCTTTGTCGTATGCCTCTTGAAGTGTTTGCTGGTAGTCTTCGAGCTTCGCCAAGAGCGCCTGTGCTAATTCGAGCCTTTTCTGCCGCGCCTCGTATTTTGACGCTTTGGCAGACCAATCAATAGCGGAAGCTGTCCGCACCGGGCGCGCCGGATAAGGAGATTTGGTATGTTTCTCGATTGCTTCGTGCTTTTGCTCATCCGGCATCGCCGCCCAGTTTGCTTCTTCTGATATCATAGCCCACTCCGTATCCGTTTCCTTTTGCCACTGTTTCTGCTTTTCGCCCCATGATTCCTCCCACTCCGCAGTTTCGGTCGCAAACGCATTTTCGTCACGTTCGGCGTGCCCCCTGTAGTCTATGGCAGTCGCCGTCGTGCGCTCTCTCTGGATATAGTGGACCCCATGTCCAGGACAGTTTTCCCCCGAATTTAAGTTGTCGTGCCGACGTTCATCGCAGCGGTTTGGCGCTGCCCCAGCCACCGC
>NZ_KB902407.1 GCF_000379525.1 Lamprocystis purpurea DSM 4197
GACACCCTCCCGAAGGTCCTCGCGGCGCTGGTCAACCTCCCGGAGCCCGGCCGGTTGATCCTGATCCCGCTCCACGGTGAAGGCTCGCACCTGGACCGGCCAGAGCCCCATGGCGTACACCGGTGTACACCGGTGCCCACCTTCTTGGTGTGCACCGGGTATGCACCTGTGAACACTACAATTCTCGGATTTTTCTCGCCACGATTGGCACAACACGGCGCAACCCGCGCTTTGTGCAGACAATGCAAAACGAGTGAAAGCCCATGGCGACTACCCCCGCCCCCCTGCCCACCCCCTCCCGCACCGTCCTAACCGTCAAGCAGTTGGCGGCACAGCAACCCGGCTTGACCGAGGGCGGGATTCGCTGGGACCTGTTCAACCGCGACCACAACGGCCTAGTCGAATCCGGAGCCATCATGCGACGCGGCCGGAAAATCCTGATCGATCCTGACTTGTACTTGGATTGGCTGAAAGAAAACCGGGAGCGCGCGGCGTGAGCGTGCCCGCCACCCCAACCACCCGAGGCACCCATGGACACCGCAACCCGTAACCGGCATTTAGCACACGTTCACGCGACCGCTAAAGCGTTAGAACTGGAGGGCGAAAAGTACAAGGCATGGCTCAAGCGGCGCACCGGCAAAGCATCGTGCGCGGACCTGAGCGACACGGAGCTAACCGCCTTGGTGGACTCGCTCAAGGCCAGTCTTGCGCAATGGCAGACAGTCAGTCAGTTGACGCGGGAACTCGGTTACAGCGGGTTCGAAGATGAGCGGTTCCGGACCATCGTGCAGCGCGTCACCAAGACCGACGACGCCCGTCTGTTGTCGAGACCGCAACTCGGAAAGCTGACCGCGGTTTTAGTCAAGGCCGTCGAAAGCCGGCGCAAACGGGCGTTGACCCCACCAACCGGCACCCCTGATGACCACATGCCCGCAGAGGGCAGGATTCCCCATGGCCCCAAAGAAAAAGCCCCAACCGTGGCGAGCGGTCAGGGCTTGTCAGATGCTGCTAACTAGCGTAGGGTTTTGCCGTCGCGGCATCCCCTGCAAGGGACACCGCGCAAAGCTAGGCCGCGTTCACGGCTTCGCACCGGCAAGAAGAATGATAACCCACCTGTTGGGTTTCGTGTTGCCCCTGCCTGCCCTTGCTTGCGGCCGATCCATCCATTTTCCGGAGATCGGCACATGACCACCCCCAACCGCGCCCCCGGCGCATCCCTGCCCCAGTCCGAAATCGACCGCAACGCACTCGCCCGGCGCGTGTTCGACGCGGCAATCTGTTATCCAAATTTTGACCTGTGTGACGGCCTGGATAACTGGTTGTCGCTGATCGAAGGGATAGCCGGGTATCTGGCGATTACCAGCACCGGACAAGACCCCTTAGAAGCGGAGACCAGTCCCGAAGAACGCGGCGCTATGGGTGAAGTCATCCAGCGAGCCGCCCGCGTTGCCCGCGCCTTAGCCGACGAGGTAGCAGTGCCCGCAAGACAAGCGCGAACGGCGGCGATTCGGGCGCAGTACGGCATTGAGGACGCAGCATGAACGCGAACCTTGACGCCTTACGGCAAGCCCGCGACACCGCGCGCG
The DNA here is from genome assembly GCF_000379525.1 of Lamprocystis purpurea DSM 4197. Lineage (GTDB taxonomy): Bacteria > Pseudomonadota > Gammaproteobacteria > Chromatiales > Chromatiaceae > Thiodictyon > Thiodictyon purpureum. The sequence continues at coordinate 1,587 of NZ_KB902407.1, forward strand.
ACGCATGGGAGCGCCTGGACTCCGAGGCCCGCACCATTCGTGCCACCCTGACCACGGCCGAGCGGCGCGCCCGTGCGGCCCTGCGGACGTTCGAGCGTGCGCGGCTAGACTACGTTGAAGCAGTGGAAGGGCGGGAGGGCGCAGCATGAGCGCCCCCCTAACCCCCGAGCCGGAGGCCCCGGCCGAACCCCGTGCGCGCCTGCCCTTGGCGGATACCATCAAGGCCGCAATCGACCCCCTGACCTTCTACCAGCGGGAGCTTTCGAACGCCCCGCCCTTGATTGCCAACCGCAAAGGGTATGCGCAGAAAGTCCTGTGCCCCTTTCATGAGGAAAAAGATCCATCGTTCACCATAAACGCCAAGACCGGCGCTTTTCGCTGTTTTTCGTGCGATAAGAGAGGCGGTTCAATCATTGATTTCATAATGTTACGTGATGGGCTGGAACTCAACGAAGCCCGCGCCACCCTTGCCGATACGTACCACCTTAACCCCGATGCGACCCCCGCCAAGCAGCGCGCCAAGCGGCCCCAGCGTGCGCCCACCCCCGGCGATCTGGCCCCCGCGCCTGTCGCTCAAGCGGCCCCGTTGCCCTTGGTGCCCATCCCTCGCGAGGCAATGACAACCTGCCCCAAGCGTCATCCGACCCTTGGTGAACCATCCGGAACTTGGACCTATCGAGACCGGAATAATGACCCTGTGGCACTGGTCTTGCGGTTCGATCCGGCCGGCGCGCGGAAGCAATTCCGGCCGTTGTCCTGGACTGCCGCGGACGGCTGGCAATGGTGCGACCCGCCCGGCGTCCTGCCGCTGTATGGGCTTGAACTGCTGGCGGATCGACCCGCGGCCCCCGTGCTGTTCTGCGAAGGCGAAAAAGCGGCGGACGCGGCATCGTGGCTATTTCCCGGCGCGGACTCAGTGACCACGATGCACGGAGCCAACGCCCCGCAGAAGTCCGACTTTGCCCCCATCGGCGGCCGGCGCGTCCTGATCTGGCCCGACCACGACCCGGCCGGCGCAGTCTATGCGAACACGCTGACCGAGCTATGTAAGGCGGCCGGCGCGGCATCGGTTGAGATTCTGGACCTGTCGAGTTTAGCCATTGACCCGCGTACCGGCGCACCCCGCGACCTACCGGAAAAGTGGGACGCGGCAAACGCAAGGTCAGACGACTGGACCCCCGCGGCGCTGACAGCGGCGGCCCGTTGGATTCAGGTATACCCAGCGGCCCCGGCCATGGCAGCCGAGACGAGCGACGCGGCTATTTCGCCCGACTGCCCTACCGACCAAGCCGCGGCTACGGGCGGCGAACGGTCCTCAGAAGGCGACCCTGAGCGGCCCCAAGACAACCGCGACGCGGCCACCATCGCCCGTCTTGCGGCCCTGCCGGTACTTGAATATGACCGCGTGCGGGAGTCCGAGGCGAGTGCGTTAGGCGTGCGGGTTGCCACCCTAGACCGGGAGGTTGCCAAGGCCCGACAGTCCGACGCCCCGCACGAGGCCGCGGCCGGACGTAACGTGACCTTCTACGAGCCGGAGCCGTGGACCGACGCGGTATCCGGCGCGGAGGTCTTAGACCAAGCGCTGTCGCTCTTGCTGCGTCACATGGTGATGCGGCCCGAAGATGCGGCGGCCGTTGCCCTGTGGTGCGCGCATGTCTACCTGTTCGCGGGATTCTCGCACTCACCACGGCTACTGATTACTGCCCCTGATGCTGAGTGCGGCAAAACCATGTTGCTGTTTCACATGGTCGGGAATCTGGTCCCGCGCCCGCAACCCGTGGAACTGATGAAATCCGCCCCGTTCTTCCGGCTGGCCGAACTGCACAAACCGACATTCTTGATCGACGAAATGGATGTCTTTATCGACGAGGACAGCGAACTATTAGCGGCCGTCAACAACGGCTGGGAGCCGCACGGCTGTGTTTTGCGTTGCATCGGCGACGACAACGAGGTTCGGAAATTCGGCACCCATACCCCCGTTGCCATGGCAGGGATTGACCTAATCAAGAAACTGCCAGGCACCACCGTAAGCCGGAGCGTTGTCGTCACGCTGGAACGGGCGGCGGCCGATGAAATCTCAGAGGCCAACATCTACGACGCCCGCACCCACCGCGCCCCCTTGTTGGAGGTCGGGCGGAAGCTGGCCAGGTGGACCGGCGATCATGCGGCCACCATTGCGGCGGCTGACCCGATCATGCCTGTCGGCGTGCGTAACCGACTCGCGGACAAGTGGCGGCCCTTGCTGGCCATCGCCGACGCAGCGGGCGGACGTTGGCCCGCCTTGGCACGGTCGGCACTGGCGGCGCAAATCGACGAGCGCGAACCATCAAAGGCGCTGTTGTTGCTGGCCGATATTCGGGAGATTCTGCGGCAGGGAGAACAGGCCATACCGACCGCAAACCTTATCGAGCGGCTGTGCGCTATCGAAGAGTCCCCCTGGAAAGACTACAACTACAAGGAACGCGACGACGAGCGGCGGCGGATCACAAGCCGACAACTGGCAACGTTGCTAAAGCGGTATCAGATTGCATCCGGCAACGTGCATATCGGCGGACTTGTTCCGAAAGGCTACCGCGTTGAGCATCTCACCGCGGCATGTAACCGCTACCTGCCTAGAGTACCCCCCGAATTATCCGCTCATCCGCTACCTTCCCACGAAAACAAAGTCTTAGGATCGATTTATCCGCTACCTTCCGGCCCGAAAGGTAGCAGATATTTAGGGCGTAACGCATTGAATAATAAGAAAGGTAGCGGAAGAGCGGATAATTTAGGGGGTTCCCCTACGCGACACGCGATCAACGGCCCGGTAGCGGACGGCGACGAGCAAGCGCAACGCTATATAGTGGACCCTGAAAACCGGACAGTAATTTAAGCTCGCGTCGAACCAAAAGGGGCATATCATAATGGGCGAAGCGAAGCGCAAGACGTACACGGCATCCTTCAAGGCCAAAGTCGGCCTGGAGGCGATCCGCGGGGTCAAAACGACGAACGAGATCGGACAGGAGCATGGAGTCCATCCGGTCCAGGTGGGGCAGTGGAAAAAGGAGATCCTGGAGCAGGCCGGGACGCTGTTTGAAACCAAGCGTGGACGTCAGAAAGTGGACGATCAGGCTG
>NZ_KB902408.1 GCF_000379525.1 Lamprocystis purpurea DSM 4197
CTGGTCTTCACCCTGCCCGACACCCTCAACGGCTGGGTCGAGGTCCACCCCGAGGTGATCTACGACCTGCTGTTCGAGACCGTGTGGGCGACCTTATCCACCTTCGGCGCGGACCCCAAGCGGCTGAACGGGCAGTTGGGAATGACCGCCATGCTGCACACCTGGGGCCAGACCCTGACGCGCCATGTCCACCTGCACTGCCTGGTGCCGGGCGGAGCCTTCGGGGCTGACGGCACCTGGCATCCGGCCAAGAGCACCTACCTGTTCCCGGTGCGGGCGCTGTCGCGCCACTTCCGTGGGGGATTGGTGAGCCGACTGCGCCGGGCGGGCAAGGAGGGGCGACTGGCGCGGATCACACCGCACGAGGTCGACCGGGTCCTCAACGCCCTCATGCAACCCGAGTGGGTGGTCTATTCCAAACCCTGTCTGGCCCGCACCGAGACGGTGATCGATTATCTTGGCCGCTACAGCCATCGCATCGCCCTGTCCGACCGTCGGCTACTGGGCTTCGATGAAGACGACGCCACGGTGGACGTGCGCTACAAGGACTACCGTGACGACAATCGCAACAAGGTGATGACCTTGAGCGGGGAGGAACTCATCCGCCGCTTCCTGCTGCATGTCCTCCCAAAAGGGTTCATGCGCGTACGGCATTTCGGCTTCCTGGCCAACCGCTGCCGGGTGCGCTGTCTGGCGCTGATCCGCACGGCACTCGCCGCCCCGGCACCGGAACCTGCCGCAGCACCGGCGGTCAGCGCACCCTTTGACGGCTATCCGTGTCCCACCTGCCGTACCGGACGGCTGCATGTGACCCTGCGCCTGGCCCCACAGCGGCGTGGGTCGGGGGTGATGAACGTGCCTGCCCCAGCCTAAGCACTACGGCGCATCCGTCACGCTGGACAGGCCGCGCGCGGCCTGCGCTCGCGCTCGCCCCCACGCTGGAAAATGGTCTACAATCGTCCCAACATCGCCCTCGCGTCAGCCCCGCGGCCCCCCTCGGATGCCCGCTTTGCGCCGCTCCGACCGTTGCCCACATGCTGAAAGACCGCCCGGCACCGGCCGGCGACCCTGGGCTCGGGGATACAATTCCCTATATATAAAGAACGCCGCACCCGTAGCGGGCACCGTGCCAGGATCGGATTAGTCCAACAAACGTTTATCCGTCGTGCGCGCCAGGCGCCGTGCCACGACCGGAGATCAGTGCGGCGCGCACGACGGATAAACGCTTAGTCGTTATCTTGAGTATTTGCATCCTAATCCAATGTCGAACACGTTAGTCGAAAAAGGAACCGTGGCAAGTGCCTATCAATAGACCATATCGAAGAAACTGCCGCCAGTTTGTTGATGGAAGCTACACCGAAGGCGGACGATCGGAGTACATGATTCACCCAAAATATGCAACAGCACCAGAACACTATGTTCGTGCTTTTCTAATCCTTCAAAAAGATCTACAAGAGCTATTTGATTTTATTGAACCTGCGGATAACAACCTTTCGTGCTATTCCTACAGAATACATTCCCTTCTGATTCGGACTTGTATTGAAGTAGAGGCAAACTGCAAGGCTATCCTCCAGGAGAACGGTTATGCTAGAGCTGGCGATTGGAACATGGGAGACTATAAAAAGATTGATAAAACACACTTCCTGTCGGCATACGCAGTGAAAGTACCCACTTGGAGCGGATCAAGAGAAATGTGGGTTCCATTTGCGGCTTGGGCAAATCACGGCTCGTTACCTTGGTATAAAGCATACAACGCTACCAAGCACGACCGTCATACAGAATTTCCTAATGCCACTTTCGAGCGCTTAATAGAAGCGATTTGTGGTCTACTTGTTCTTCTGTCTGCACAGTTTGAAACAAACGATTTTTCTCCGGGACCTACACTTATTGCTTTAGATTGGCCGGCCGATGGGATGAAAAGCGGTATTGGCAGTTTTTTCCGGGTCCGTTTCCCCCAAAACTGGTCAATGGCGCTACGGTACGATTTTGATTGGCAGAATTTACGCGGTGAGGAAGACCCATTTCAAAACGTCGATTATGAGAATATCGCCTAACAAATTGATATCAAGAAGAAAAGTTTTCAGACTTCTGCCAGTAGTTGTCTAATAAAGGGGGATGGTGTCAGGTCTCGCTTTGTAGCATTCCGGAGAGTTCTGAGTTCCAGGGGCAGTTTACTTATCTCCCCGCTGGCTACAGATACCGAATTGAGTAAACTGTCCCCGGAATTCGTCCCCGGAATTCGTTAGGCGTCACGTCTCCATAGCTAATTTGCGAAACAATGGGTTGTTTGATGCGAATATATTTGGATGTATGCGCTTTTAATCGGCCGTTCGATGATCAGAAGCACATCCGCGTACGCCTCGAGGCCGAAGCAAAATTGTATGTTCAAGGAAAGATTAAGGCGGGCGAAGTTGAGTTGGTGTGGTCATATATGCTTGATCTTGAAAATGATCAAAATCCATTTAAGGAAAAGAGGTTAGCGATTGAAGAGTGGCGTAAATACTCGATCACTTACATTGATGAGTCAGACGAAATTATAGACAAGGCAAATGAGTTGGTAAGAATAGGAGTAAAGCCGAAAGATGCATTGCATGTTGCATCAGCAATCGCAGGTGAAGCAGGTTATTTTATGACAACTGATGATAAGTTAGTCAAGAAAATGGCAACCGAGTCACAAATTGTAGCAATCAATCCCGTAGGTTTAGCAGCAATCATTGATGAACGCACTAACTGATACAGAGATTAGGGTCCAGGGAGTCAAAGCGCTGATTGATGCGCTAGGCGAGGTCATGGCTGAGAAATTCATTGCCCTGCTAAGTAGAGAACCGTTTGATTACACGGAGTGGCAGCGCGATTTGTGGCCTCAGATGAGCGTTGAAGAACTTAGCAAGTTAGCAATGGCAAGGCGCGGTCAGGCTAAGATCTCTGGCAGTTAACGGGGGATGGGATCACGTCTCGCTTTGTAGCATTCCGGAGAGTTCCGAGATCCAGGGGCAGTTTACTCATCTCTTGGCTGGCTAAGGCGCCTGAATTGAGTAAACTTTCCCCCAGAACTCGCCGCCGCTGCATTCCGCCGGGCGTGGTGCTGCCGGACCGCGCCCCTTGTCGCCTCGGCGACGGCTGCCTACATTGCCACCATGCGCCATCCCATCGATCCCAAGGTTGACTGCGTCTTTAAGGCCCTGCTGGGGGCAGAGTCCAATCGTGACTTGCTGATCCATTTCCTCAACGCCATCCTCGGTGCGGAGCTGCCCCGGCCCATTACCGCGGTGGAGATCCAGAATCCCTATAACGAAAAAGAATTTCTCGACGACAAGCTCACCGTGGTCGACGTCAAGGCCCGCGACGCAACCGGGCAGTTGTATCAGGTCGAGATCCAACTCCTCAATCACCGCGACCTGCCGGCGCGCATCCTCTACGGTTGGGCCGACCTTTATAGCGCGCAGATCAAGGCGGGCGAGAGCTACCGCAAGCTGCGCCCCACCTATGCGATCTGGCTGTTGGGTCAGACGCTGTTGCCGGATGCCCCGGAGTATGCCCATGAGTTCCGGTTGCGCGACCTGCACGGTCGCGTCTTTCTGGACCACGGCGGTATCTGGCTGCTGGAACTGAGCAAATTCGCCGCCGACGCGGTCGAAACCGAGCAGCAGCGCTGGCTGAAGTTCTTTAACGAGGCGGAGTGTCTGGATGAGGACGCCCTGCCGGCCTGGATGCAGACCCAAGAGATGAGGCGAGCCATGAACACCCTGAAGGCTTTCTCCGAGAAAGAGCACGCCTACCATGCCTACCAGGCGCGGCAGGATTATCTGCGCGAACAGCAGAGCATCCAACTCGAGTTCGACGATCTACGTGCGGAGGTCGAGCAGGCGCGGGCGGACGCTGAGCACGAGCGAGCGGCGAAGGAGCAGGAGTGCGCGGCTAAGGAGCGAGCGCAGGCGGATGCGGAGCAGGAGCGGGCGGAAAAAGCACAGGAGCGAGCGGCCAAGGAGCAAGAGCGGGCGGCCAAAGAGCAGGAGCGGGCCGCCAAGGACGAAGCGTTGGCCGAGATCGAGCGGCTGAAGCGCTTGCTCGCCGACCAGCCGGAACCGTCCGACCCCGAGACGCGGTAGTGATCGTGGCCCGTCGTCAATTCCTAGTTCCGCAGAAAGCCCGGTCGCCTCAATAGCGAGGCGCGCCACGATCGTTTTCTCCGGTCTGCAAGTTTTGAGTAGGCGCGCCCGCTTTAGGCGGATCGTTATTCTCCTGGCCCCTTATTCTCCTTTCTCGCTATGCGGTAAGAATGAAAGTCAAAGACCTCATTGCCCGAATCGAGGCTGACGGCTGGGTACAGGTTCGCCAGAAAGGTAGCCATCGTCAGTTTCATCATCCAAAGAAATCGGGAACCGTCACGATTTCCGGCAAGTCAAGTGTTGATGTCCCACCCGGTACACTGAACAACGTATTGAAACAGGCCGGGATCAAGTGAGGCGCTTACATGCGTTACATGGTTGTCATTGAAAGGGGTGGCAGTAGTTTCGGGGCATACGTCCCTGATCTTCCTGGCTGTATCGCGGCGGGGGAAACAGCGGAAGAGGTACTTCTGCTGATTCACGAAGCCATCGAGTTTCATCTTGAAGGCATCAAAGAAGAAGGCGCGCCAGTGCCCCAGCCACTTTCTTACAGCGAATTTATCGAAGTTGAAGCCTAACCTTGGGCTCAAAAGCGAGCGAGCGCCACGGGCGTCGTGCTAATTCGAGGAACCGGATGCGGGAAAGCTGCACGTCCGGGATTGCGCTGGGGGCGCCGGGCAACCGGCGTTCCTACGGCGGAGGCGCCTTGGCTTCACGGCTCCGTGGAGGCAGGCGTACCCATTTGGTTTTAGGTTCAAGCGCCCGAAGATCGGCTTCCAAGATGCACACTCTGGATTTCAGTTCCTGGGAGGCGGTGATTACGACATTGCTCGGGTTGGTAGTCGTTACCGTCATGATGGTGGGTATCCGCCTGCTGGTCATGGAGACGGTGCAGCAGCGCCGTAATCGCGAGAACCGTCAGAACCGACGAATTGGTGGTCTCGCTGCGTGACTTCATTCGCAAGGTGCTTGACCTGGAGCCCGTGCCAACGCAGTTGGCGATCCCGAAGCAGGGGCCGACTCGCCCCGGTGGCGGAAAGGGCAAGGGGGACACAGGGGGTGGTGACCGGGCCGGCACGAAGCAGGACGGCAAGGGGGGCGGTGGCGGTGGCGCCGCCGGGGGAGGACTGGGCCTGGGACTGGGTGGCGGCCTGGCGCAGGACGCGGAGGGCGATCCAGGGCGCGAGGCCGAGTCGAGTCCCTGGCGTGGGTAACATGATCGCCCCATGCCCAGCGGGCGTCTGATCACCGCACCCCAAGCCACAGGCTGACCGCGGCCACCGCGAGGGTGCACAGGGTTACCGGCACGCCGATGCGCGCATGGCGCCGCCAATCGATCGGGATGCCGCGCCGCTGCGCGGCCTGGACCACGATGATGTTGGCGATGCTGCCGACGATGAACAGATTGCCGGCCAGGGTGCTGGAGAGCGCCAGCAGGGTGCCGCCCAACGGGTGGGTGGCGGTCGGCAGCAGCAGCATGACGGCCGGGACGTTGGAGACCAGATTGCTCAGCAGAAAGCCGGCGGCGAACAACGGCGCCGGGTCCCGCAGGTCGATGCCGACGGCGGCGAGTTCAGTCACCGCCTGTGCCGGGAGACCGGTCGCCTGAAGCGCATGGTTGACGACGAACAGCCCCATGAAGAGCACCAGGAGTTCCCAGTCGACCAGCCCGAGCATACGCCGGGAGTGCAGCTGCCGGCTGGTCAAGAGGAATCCGGCTCCGGCGAGCGCCAGCAGGTCGCGCGGCCAGGGCACGAACAGGAAGGCGGCGAACAAGAGCGCGGCGACCGCCAGCCCTTTGGCACTCTGCCAAGGGTCGAGCCGTCGGCCGGGCTCGGCCTGCGGCTCCGTGGCGGCAACGGCCGTGAGCAGTCCGTCGGGCAGTGCCCAGCGCCCGCGGGTGAGAACCAGGATCAGGCCCCAGGTGACGGCTAACCCCAGGCCGGTCGGCAGGGCGGCTTGGGCGAGATAGTCGGCGAATGACAGGTGCAGTGTTTCCCCGATCAGCATGTTCTGGGGGTTGCCGATCAGCGTCGCCGCCGAGCCGATGTTGGCGGCACAGGCGAGCGCCAGCAGGAAGGGTACCGGGTCCAGTCGCCGCGCGAGACAGAGTTCCGCCAATACCGGGGCCATGGCCAGGCACACGATGTCGTTGCTGAAGACGGCCGAAAGTCCGCCTGCCACCGCGATCAGTGCGCCGAGAAGCAGCGGCGGCTGCACCGGCAAAGCGCCCAGGCGCCGCGTCGCCCAGTCATAGAAGCCGCCCAGCCGCAGTTGGGCGGACACCACCATGAACGAGAACAACAACGCCAGCGTCGGCGTGTGGATCGCCGCGCGCGCCGCCTCCTCGGTCACCGCCCCGCTCGCCACCAGGACGATGGCCCCGAGCAACGCGACCCCGGTCCGATCGAGCTTCAGGAATGGCAGTCCGCCCAGGATCATCCCGAGATAGACCAGCAGGAACACGGTGAGGACAAGGGGAGTCATGACGCGGCGGTCGGCGATGAAGAAGCGCGGAGTTTACTCCCGCGCTACGCATACCGGACTCGCGGTAGCGACTAAACCGCGCCCAGCACGGTATGCGATGTTGTTGGATGGGATCGGCACCGGCAGACTCGACGATTGCCGGAACTGGCGCGGTTTACAGTTTCGGAAAAAATAACTCTTAAACCGCGTCGCTACCGAAATTAATGAACTCCCCAAGGCCGAACACATCATGGAAATTTCGGATTTTGCGCAGGACGCGGTTTAAGAGGCGTCGATTGAGATTAATAAGCACTCTCGAATATAAGCGCACAGTGGATTTTTCGGTTCCGGACTCGGCGCCGTGTGATCGTTGTTGGCGATAAACCATGTAAGAAAAATGGTTGACATTTCGACCATCCATTGATCTCTAGGGTTCATCGGGCCGCGACGGATAGCTTCTGCTGATTTCTATACTCACCATTAACGAAAAGGACAATTTTGGTGTTGATAAAACATTACCATCCCGAGTCATTCAGTTACCGACTTGGCTGACGTTCCCAGCGCCCGGTTATCAGGCCCGTCCCGCGGGTCGGCGCAGGTGACGTAGCGTCCGGCGGTTCACCGTGATCGGGTCATACTCAAGCCTCTATGGAACCCATTCTGATTGAACCTATCCTGACCGCCGTCGGTTTCATGACCGTCCTTGGTCTGACCCTGGCGGGCATCCTGGTTGTCGCCAACAAGCGACTCTATGTCTTTGAAGATCCTCGCATCGATCAAGTGGAGGACTTGCTGCCCAGGGCCAACTGCGGGGCCTGCGGCAGTCCGGGTTGCCGGCAGTTCGCCGAGTCCGTGATCCGCGGCGATGCCGCCCCCGGTGCCTGCACGGTCAACGCCGGGTCCATGAATCAGCTCATCGCCGACTTCTTGGGTGTCGCCGTGGGTTTTGCAGAGCGGCAGGTCGCGCGTCTCGCCTGTGCCGGCGGCAGCCACGTGGCCTACACCAAGGCGTCCTACCGCGGCGTCAAGTCCTGCCGGGGCGCGGCCCTGGTGTCGGGTGGCGGCAAAGGCTGCTCCTGGGGTTGTCTGGGGTTTGGCGACTGCATGACGGTCTGTGATTTCGGCGCCATCAAACTCGATAGCTTCAGTCTGCCGATCGTGGATACACAGAAATGCACGGCCTGCGGCGACTGTGTCGAGGTCTGCCCTAAGAATCTGCTGAGTCTGCACCCGGTCAGCCATCGCCTCTGGGTCTCCTGTCTCAGTCATGGTGTCGGCGACGTGGCCGAGGCGGACTGCGACGTGGTGTGCACCGCCTGCGGGCGTTGTGCTCAGGATTCGCCCGAGGGTCTGATCGAAATCAAGGACAATCTGGCGGTGATCGACTACTCGAAGAACGCCCTCGCGTCCCATGTGGCGATCGAACGTTGCCCGACGGGAGCGATCGTCTGGCTTGAGGCGGACGGCTCCAAGCTCAAGGGGCGGGATGCGAAGAAGGTCATCCGTAAAGCCGCCTTGCCGACGGCCTGATCGACGGTCTGTATTGATCAAGTGCCCGGCGATGCCCCCGGCGTCATCCTGTTGGTGTCGTTTGGCGGGCCGAGGTGGATGCGCAACATGATCGGATCGGACTGCCGGTCATGCGCCCCCTGTGGGTGCGCCTTTCGAGGAAGCGGCCGGCGTCTGCGCAGACGTTGCCCGTATCCCCCCAGTTTGCTCAATTCGGATGGTTGCGGCGCCGTTGACAACGCAAGCGCGGTGCTTGCGGCCGGTCGACACGCGACCGCGACAGAGATCCTTGGCGCATTTGGCGCCTTGACTTTTTTATCAGTTGAAGGCTGGCAATCGATCGCCGACAGCCCACCACACGAGAAGCCCCATGTCCGCTAAGAAAGACGAAAAACAGTTCAAATACCCCGGTATTCGTATGGCGATGGACGGCAACACGGCCGTGATCATGTGCGAGCGGGAGGCGTCGGACGCCGCGGGGGCCTATCCGATCACGCCATCGACTCAGATGGGTGAATACTGGGCCGAGGAGGTGGCAGCCGGCCACATCAACATTTCCGGCAATCCGCTGATCTTCGTCGAACCTGAATCCGAGCACGCCGCAGCTGCGGTGACTGCCGGCATGTCGATGACCGGCCTGCGGGCGGTGAATTTCTCTTCCGCGCAGGGCGTGGCCTTCATGCACGAGTCGCTCTATGGGGCGGTCGGCAAGCGGCTGCCCTATGTGCTCAATATCGGCGCCCGCGCCATCACCAAGGCGTCACTGAACGTCCACTGCGGCCACGATGATTACCACTGTATCGACGATACCGGCTTCTTTCAGGTCTTCGGCAAGAGCGCCCAGGAGGCCGCGGACCTGAGTGTGATCGCGCGTAAGGTGGCGGAACTCTCGCTCACCCCCGCCGCGGTCGGCCAGGACGGCTTTCTGACCACCCACCTGATCGAGCCGCTGCGTGTCCCGGAGCGTGAACTGATCGCCGAATACCTGGGTCGTCCGGACGACATTATTCCTTGTCCCACCCCGGCGCAGAAGATGATCTACGGAGAAACCCGGCGGCGCGTCCCCATGCTGTGGGACGTGGACAATCCGGCGCTGTCCAGCCCGGTGCAGAACCAGGATGCTTATATGCAGGCGGTGGCCGCCCAGCGTCCCTATTTCTTCGATCACATCGAGGCGATCGCCGATCGGGCGATGGACGAATACTACAATCTCACCGGTCGGCGCTACCGGCGGGCCAGCGGCTATTCCATCGATGACGCCGAGTATCTGATTCTGGGTCAGGGCAGTATGGTGACCCAGGCCGAGGCGGTCACGGACTATCTGCGCGACACCCGCAAGCTCAAGGTCGGCGTGGTGAATCTCACCATGTGGCGCCCCTTCCCGGGCGACCTGATCGCCCGTCTGCTCCAGGGCAAACGCGGGGTGGCGGTGCTCGAACGGACCGATCAGCCGTTGGCTGAAGATTTGCCGATCATGCGCGAGGTTCGCGCGGCACTCGCCAAAAGCCTGGAAAACGCCGCCGTCGGCAAGGGCGAAGCACTCCCCTATCCGGCGTATCCCACCTACAAGCAGGGCGATATGCCCAGACTCTATTCCGGCTGCTACGGCCTGGGGTCGCGCGATCTGCAGCCGGAGGGTCTGATCGCCGCGGTGGAGAATATGCTGCCGAACGGCAAGCGCCGCAGCTTCTATTATCTATCGGTCGATTTCGTGCGCGAGGCGGCCAATCCCAAGGATGAAATTCGCATCCATCGGCTCACCGATGCCTATCCCGGCATCGGCGATCTGGCCCTGCGCGGCAGCGAGAATCCCAATCTGTTGCCCAAGGGTGCGATCACGGTGCGGATGCACTCGGTCGGCGGCTGGGGCGCCGTGACCACGGGTAAAAACCTGGCCATGACGCTCTATGAACTGCTCGGTTTCGACATACGGGCCAATCCCAAATACGGTTCGGAAAAGAAGGGTCAGCCGACCACCTACTTCCTGTCCGCCGCTCCGGAGGAAATCCGGCTCAATTGCGAATACACCTATGTCGATGTGGTGATGTCGCCTGACCCCAATGTGTTCACCCATTCGAACCCGCTTTCCGGGCTCGATAAAGGCGGCTCATTCATCGTTCAGTCGAGCCTCGACAATCCCGAGCAGGTGTGGGCGAGTTTTCCGCCGCAGGCCCGCAAATTCATGATCGATAACGGGATCCGCGTCTTCTATATCGACGGGTTCAAGATCGCCCGTGAAGAGGCGTCCGATGTCGAGATGCAGTACCGCATGCAGGGCAATGCCTTCCAGGGTGCCTTCTTTGCGGCCTCGCCCCTGATGGAGCGGTCCGGACTCACCGAGGAGGGCCTGTTCACGGCGATCGGCGATCAATTGCGCGAGAAGTTCGGCGGTAAGGGCGAGCGGGTGGTGCAGGACAACCTGCGCATCGTGCGCCGCGGCTTCGACGAGATCATCGAGATCAAAGACAAGCCGGTCATCGCCGGTCAACTCATCTCGCGCAAGACACCGGGGCTGCCGGTCATGCTGAAGACGCTGCCCGAGGGCGATGGCGGCATCACCGACGTGCATCGGTTCTGGGAGCAGACCGGCGTCTTCTATGCCACCGGCCGCGGCAGCGACAATCTGGTCGACCCGCAGATGGCCGTGTCGCTGATGCCGGCCTCCACCGGCGTCTACCGTGACATGACGCAGATCCGGTTCGACTATCCGAAATACCTGCCGGAAAACTGCACCGCCTGCGGCAACTGTTTCTCCGTGTGCCCGGACAGTGCCATCCCGGGCCTGGTGAACACCATCTCCGATATCTTCGCTACCGCCATCAACCGGGTCGAGCGGACCCTGCCCACCCAGCACCTGCGCCGTGAAACCCGCGCCGTGGAGAAGCGCCTGCGTGAACTGATCGCGGGCGCCGGAGAAGCCGCGGACATGCGCACCCTGATGGATCGGGCGGTGCTCGAGACCCTGGCGGCCTTCAGCGGTGAGCCGGAGCAGAAGCCGGTCCTGGAAAAGGAAATGGGCCTGATGATGGCCGCGCTGGGCGATTACCAGTTTGCCGTCACCAAGCCGTATTGGACCAATCGTGAGAAGAAGCAGTCGGGCACCGGCGGGCTCTTCAGCATCACCGTGAATCCCTATACTTGCAAAGGCTGCATGGAGTGCATCGAGGTCTGCGGCGACGGCGCCCTGATCGCCGAGCCCCAGACCCCCGACAGCATCGTGCAGATGCAGGCCCGCTGGAAGACCTGGCTGGCGCTGCCGACCACCGACCCGTCGTTCATCCGCATCGACGATCTGGACGGCAAGGTGGGTGCCCTGGAGACCTTGTTGCTCGATAAGGGCAATTATCAATCCATGGTCTCGGGTGACGGGTCCTGCATGGGCTGCGGCGAGAAGACGGTCATCCATCTGTTCACCGCCACGGTTGCCGCCCTGATGCAGCCGCGGGTCAAGGCCCATCTGGCCGAGCTCGACGACCTCATCAACCGGCTGGAAACCCATGTGCGGCTCAAGCTCGCCGCCGGGGTCAACCTGAGCGACAGCGCCGCCATCGTGCGGGCGCTCGACAGCAGCAAGCATACCGACCTCACGCTGTCGGATCTCTCCGCTCAACTCGACCGCAGCGGTCAGCCGGTCGATACGGAATGGCTGCGCTGGGTCACCGGACTGCTCGATAAACTGCGGCATCTCAAGACCCAATACACCAAGCCGCAGCCGCGTTCGACCATGGGGATCGTGAACTCCACCGGCTGTACCTCGGTGTGGGGTTCCACCTGGCCCTACAATCCCTATCCCTTCCCCTGGACCAATCACCTGTTCCAGGACTCGCCGTCCATCGCGCTCGGGCTCTTCGAGGGCCACATGTGCAAGATGGCCGAGGGCTTCAAGGCGGTGCGGATGGCGCGGCTGGAGCTGGAAGGCAAGTACAACGAGGCCGAGCATCACAAGTTCTTCACCTATTACGATTGGAAGCAGTTCAGCGAAGAGGAGTGGCGGCTGTGTCCGCCGGTGGTCGCGGTGGGCGGTGACGGGGCCATGTACGACATCGGGTTCCAGAACCTCTCGCGCGTCCTCGCCTCGTCCCATCCGGTGAAGGTCCTGGTGCTCGATACCCAGGTCTATTCCAATACCGGTGGTCAGTCCTGTACCTCCGGCTTCATTGGCCAGGTGGCGGACATGGCGCCCTACGGCAAGGTCGGGCGGGGCAAGACCGAGATCCGCAAGGAGGTCGCGCTGATCGGTGCGGCGCATCGCGGGTGCTTTGTCCTGTCCAGTGCGACCTCGCATATGACCCATTTGCTGGAGGGCTATATCGACGGTCTGAACAGTCGTCATCCGACCCTGTTCAATGTCTATAGTTCCTGCCAGCCGGAACACGGGATCGGTGACGATATGTCCACCCGTCAGGCGCGGATGGCCGTGGAGTCGCGGGCGTATCCGCTGTTCCGTTTCGACCCGGACGCGGGAACCACCTTCGAGGAGTGCTGTTCGGTCGAGGGTAATCCGAACATAGACCAGGACTGGATCTCCTGGACCCTGAAGTACACCGACGACAAGGGCGCACCGGCCGAAATGACCGTACCCTTCACCTTCGCCGACTTCGCGATGAGCGAGGGGCGCTTCCGCAAGCACTTCCGCAAGGCGCCGCCCGAGACCTGGAACGACTCCATGGTGCCCTTGGCGGAGTTCCTGGATCTGTCCGAAGACGAACGGGACGGGCTCTTCCCCTACATCTGGGGAGTGGACGGCAAGAACCGGCTGATGCGCGTCCTGGTGTCCGCGGAACTGGTGCGCTCGACCGAGGAACGCCGGGGCTACTGGTCGCAGTTGCGCGGCATCTGCGGCCAACTCAATCAGGTCGACGTGGAACAGATCCGCAATCAGGCGAAGGCCGAAATGGCCCAGAAACTCACCAGCAGCCTGCTTGCAATGGCCGGCGGGGACATGGGGGCCTTGGTTGCACTCGGCGGCAACGGCGGCAACGGCGGCATCGGCATCCAGGCCGACAGTGCCGGTGCCGGCGCCGGTACCGGTACCGGGCAATGGTCGCCGGTGTGGATCGACACCCCGGAGTGCACGGCCTGCGACGAGTGCATCAACATCAACCCGAAGATCTTCAAGTACAACGGGGCCAAGCAAGCCGAGGTGGCGGACGCCCGCGGCGGACCCTTCAAGGATATCGTCAAGGCGGCCGAGAAGTGCACCGCCGGGTGCATTCATCCGGGAACGCCCTTCAACCCGGCCGAGGCCGGGGTCGATAAACTGATCAAGCGGGCGGAGAAATACCAGTAGCCATGAGCAACGGCACCTCACAAGACCCGCCGAAAGGGGCGGGCGGCACTTGGCGGCCAATGATCGCGCGCATGCTCGCCGGTCTGCGCCCGGCCTCCGCCCGCCCCGGCGGCCATGGGTCCGGGCTGCTGCGGATCTTCCGCAAGCGCAAGACCTTCCCCCACGGGATCTATCCCGTGGAGCACAAAGAATGGACGGCGGACAAGCCGATCCGGCGTCTGCCGTTCGCGCCGGTGCTGGTCCTGCCGCTGGCCCAGCATCGGGGGGCGCCGTCGCAGCCATTGGTGCAGGTCGGTCAAGAGGTGGTGCGGGGCGAGCCGATCGCCCGCGCCGCGGGGTTCGTCTCGGTGCCCATGCACGCGCCGGCCACCGGGGTGATTCAGGCGATCGACCTGGCGCCGACCCCGGAAGGCCCCAAGACGATGGCCATCTTTCTCAAGGTCTATCAGGCGGACCCGCAGCAGGTACTGTTCGACACCGGCCACGACATCGATTCCATGACCAACGAGGAGGTCGTGGCGGCGGTGCAGGAGGCTGGTCTGGTGGGTCTGGGCGGCGCCGCTTTCCCCAGTCATGTGAAGCTCATGCCGCCCAAGGACGCGGTGATCGATACGGTGATCGTCAACGGGTGCGAGTGCGAGCCCTATCTCACCTGTGACCACCGGGTGATGCTGGAGCAGACCGACGCCCTGGTGCGCGGCATCCGGTTGATCATGCGGGTCACGGGGGCCAAGCGGGCCATCATCGGGGTGGAAGACAACAAGCTGAACGCGGTGGATCAAATCCGCGCCAAGCTGCCCGCCAATCTGCCGATCACCGCCGAGGCGGTCGAAAGCAAATACCCGCAGGGTGCCGAGAAGATGCTCATCAAGAGTCTGCTCGGCAAGGAGGTGCCGGTCGGCGGCCTGCCCGCCCATGTGGGCGTGGCGGTGTTCAATGTCGGCACCCTGGCCCAGATCGGCGATCTGCTGCCCAAGGGCCGCGGCCTGATCGAGCGGGTGGTGACGGTGAGCGGGCCGGCGGTGACCAATCCCGGCAACTTCATGGTACCGATCGGCACGCCGGTGCGTTTCCTGCTGAACCATGTCGGGACCAAGCCAACCCTGGGTCAGGTGATTCTGGGCGGGGCCATGATGGGGATGTCCGTGTCCTCGATCGATGTTCCGGTCACCAAGGGTGTTTCCGGGATTGTGGCCCTGGAGCGCGACGAGGACGATCCGGCGCGGCGTCAGGTCTATCCCTGCATCAAGTGCGGCGAATGTCTCAAGGCCTGTCCGATCAACCTCAATCCATCCATGCTGGGTGAGTTGGCGCAGGCGCGCGAGTATGGGCTCATGGCTCAGGGCTACAATCTGGATCAGTGTTTCGAGTGCGGCAGTTGCGCCTATGTCTGTCCATCGAACATCCCGCTGACTCAGTATTTCCGTATCGCCAAGTCGATCAACCGGGAGAGGAAGAACTAAGCCGCCATGGTTAAAGGCATCGAGATCCGCACCTCCCCGCACCTCAAGCGGGCGCTCAATGTGCAGCAGATCATGCGCAGCGTGGTGTACGCCATGCTGCCGATCTGTGCCTTCGCCATCTGGCAGTTCGGGCTCAGCGCCGCCCTGCTGTTGGCGACGACCACCGGTGCCGCGGTGGCCACCGAAGCCTGGTTCTCGCGCCTGCGCGGGGCGGGCAATACGGTGGCCGACTGGTCGGCGGTCATCACCGGCATCCTGCTCGGACTCACCCTGCCGCCCGGCTTTCCGTTGTGGATGGCCGCGGTGGCGGCTTTCGTGGGTATCGGGCTCGGCAAGGCACTGTTCGGCGGCTTGGGCTACAACGTGATGAATCCGGCCCTGATCGGCCGGGCCTTCGTCCAGGCCGCGTTTCCGGTGGCCATCACCACCTGGACCCCGGCCTTCGCCCCGAGCCGCTTCGTTGAACTGATCCCGACCACGCTGACCGCACCCTTCATGCGGCCGGAGTCGGTGACTGACTGGATCGCCGGGCTGGGCGTCGATTCCTGGACCGGTGCCACCCCCCTGGCGATGCAGAAGTTCCAGCATGTCGAAACACCGGCCTGGGACACCTTCGCCGGGTTGGTGTCCGGTTCGGCGGGCGAGACCTCGGCCCTGCTGATCCTGGTATGCGGTCTGTGGCTGGCCTGGCGCGGCTGTCTGGACTGGCGCATCCCGGCCAGCGTGCTGGCGGGCGCCGCGCTCACCGCGCTGCCGTTCTGGCTGGTCGATCCCGGCCTCTATCCCTCGCCCTGGTTCGTCCTCTCGTCCGGCGGTCTGATGCTCGCCGCCTGGTTCATGGCCAGCGACATGGTGGCCTCGCCGGTGACACCCTGGGGGGCGATCATCTACGGTGTGTTCATTGGTGCGCTGACGGTGATCATCCGGCTCTTCGGCGGCTTGGTGGAGGGGGTGATGTATGCCATTTTGCTCGGCAATGCCGCCGGTCCGCTGATCTCGGCCTGGACTCAGCCGCGGGTCTATGGGGCGGTGAAAAAGGCGCGCGCCAAGTCCTGATCCCCGGCCGCGGGTGCGCCCGCGGCTCGCGATGGGGCCGCACCGTCCGGTACCGCGCGGTGCCGGGATGCAGCCACCGTCGTCAGGGTGGATCAGCGTGGTCGCCGCACCGCGCGGGCGACCGGACGTTCTCAGGATCAACAGGTTTTTTCCGACTATGACCAATGACGTACAAGTCGAGGCACCGCAGGCCCCGCCGGATGCAACGCCGACCTTCGCCATGCTGCGCACACTGGGGGGGATCTCGCTGATCTCCGGACTGCTGGTGGTGCTGGCCTATCAATTCACGCTGCCGATCATCGCGGAGAATCAGCGCGTGCGGACCGAGCAGGCGGTCTTCCGGGTCGTTCCGGGCGCCGTCACCAAGCGCGACTTCGTCCTGACCGACGCGGGGTTGGCACCGGCGGGGGAGGGTGTTCAGGGCGAACTGATCTATGCCGCTTATGATGCGGCCGACCAACTCAAGGGCGTCGCGATCACCGGTGTTGGCAACGGCTACGCCGGGCCGGTGACCGTGCTGTTCAATTACGACCCCGCCTGCCAGTGCATCGTCGGCAGCAAGATATTGCAAATGACCGAGACTCCGGGATTCGGCGACAAGATGGAGACCGATCCGGCGTTTCTGGAGAATCTGAAGGCCCTGGATGCCAAGCTCAATGCCGATGGGACGGCGCTCATCAACCCCATTGTGACCGTCAAGAACGGCAGCAAGACTCACCCCTGGCAGATCGACGCCATCAGCGGCGCAACCCTCTCCTCCAATGCCATGGGGAAGGCGGCCAATACCGCCGCACAACGGGCAGCGCCAGCGATCCAGCGGGATCTCGCGAAGCTCACCGCGGCCAACCACACCGGGCAGGACTGACATCATGGCCGAATTGCCGAAACACCAGGAAGATCTGAGTCTGGATACCTTCGTTCGGGGTCTTTGGAAGGAGAACCCGGTCTTCGTCATGCTGCTCGGGATGTGCCCGACATTGGCCGTGTCCAACTCGGCCATCAATGCCATCTCGATGGGGCTCGCGACGACCTTCGTACTTGCCGGCTCGGGGGCGCTGATTTCCTGGCTGCGGAATTGGATTCCCAAGCAGGTGCGGATCGCGAGCTATATCGTGATCATCGCGACCTTCGTGACGATCGTGGATTACGCTATTCAAGCCATCAGTCTGGACCTCTATGCCGCGCTGGGCGCGTTCATCCAGCTGATCGTAGTCAACTGCATCATCCTGGGCCGCGCCGAGGCCTATGCCTCGCAGCAGCGTTTGGTGCCGACTCTGGTGAACAGTCTGGGAATCGGTGCCGGCTTCACCATCGCCCTGTTCGCGCTGGGGTCGGTGCGTGAAATCCTGGGCAGCGGGACACTCTTCGGTCTGCACCTGTTCGGCGCTGGATTCCAGCCCTGGGTGGTGATGGTCCTGCCCCCCGGCGGCTTCTTCGTACTGGGTGCCTGGCTCTTGTTGTTCAATTGGATCAAGCAACGCGGCGAGCGTCGCGCCGATGCCCCGACTGGAGTTCCCGCCAATGCACGCTGAGTCGCTCCCGTCGATCTTCCTCAACGCCGCGATCGTCAACAATTTCGTATTGGCAATGTTTCTCGGCATCTGCCCCTTTCTGGGTGTCTCGTCGAAGAAAGAGACGTCCTGGAACATGGGGTTGGCGGTCATCTTCGTGCTCCTGGTCAGCTCCGCCGCGGCGTTCGGAATCAACTGGCTGCTGGTCAATCTGGAGCTCGAATTCCTGCGGCTGATTTGCTACATCGCGGTCATCGCCTCGACCGTGCAACTCGTCGAGATGTTCGTCAAGCGCTATAGCCCCGCGCTGTTCCGGTCGTTGGGTATCTTCCTGCCGCTCATCACCACCAATTGCGCGGTCCTCGGTCTGGCCCTGTTTCAGACCCAGAAGGAATACGACTTCATCCAGAGTTTGGTCTACGCCTTGGGTGCCGGGGCCGGATTCACCCTGGCCCTGATGCTGATGGCCGGGCTGCGCGAACGCCTGGCCCTGGCGCGGGTGCCGGACGTGAGTCAGGGTGCGGCCCTGACTCTGATGCTCGCGGGGCTGCTGTCGCTGGCTTTCATGGGGTTCGCCGGGTTGGGAGGCTCCCATGGTTAAGGCGCTCACCGCATCTCTGGTGATTTTCGCCGTCATGCTGGGCTGGCTTTGGGTGCAGGCGGCCTATGCCCGCTTTGCGCGGCGCTACCCGGAATTAGGCCCCTTCCGCGGCGATGGCGGGTGCGGCGGCGGCTGCTCCTGCGGTAAGGGCAACTGCGAGCGGGATTGAGGACTCGGGATCAGCCGTCGGGCCTCGATCAAGATTTCGGCCACTTGGGCTCGCCGGGTGCGTAGTCAGGCCATCTTGGCCTGACACTGTCAGGGCTGGAAGCCCTGACTACGCACGCCGCTGGCCGGGATTACGATCAAGGCCAGCCGTCGACTGGTCCGCGGAATCAACATTTTCGGTAAGAACTTCCATTTGGAGCACTGCATGAGCGAACTGCCGGCCGATATCGGCCCCACCACTGAGGCGATCATTAAAGAAAGTAAGCGCATCACCCCGGCCGCTGCCGATGAAGTGCGCCATCTGTCGGTCCAGGTACTGGATCCGGCCTTCCAGTTCGTTGAGGGTCAGAGTATCGGGGTGGTCGTCCCCGGTCCTCATCCATTCGGCAACCCCTATCATGTACGGCGCTATTCGATCGCCAATGCGCGCAGCGTGCCGCAGGATTCGGGCGTCGCCCTGGACCTCCTGGTGCGCCGCTGCTTCTCTATCGACGAGGTGAGCGGTGAGCGTTACCCCGGCATCGCCTCCAATTATCTCTGCGATGCCAAGCCCGGCGACCGCTTGACGATCAGCGGGCCCTATCTCAGCCCATTCAAGATGCCGCTGGATAGCAACGCCAATCTGCTGATGATCGGCACCGGGACCGGCATCGCCCCCTTCCGCGCCTTCGCTCAGCTCATCTACGAACGCCGCGGCGGTTGGCAGGGTCAGGTCCGCCTCTATTACGGCGGCCGGACCGGACTCGACCTCATGTACGCCAACGATGAGGCAACCGATCTCGCCGACTATTACGACGAGGCCACCTTCAAAGCCTTCAAGTCGCTGGCCCAGCGTCCGCTGATGCGCTCCTCCGATGCCCTGGAGCAGGGACTGGCGGAGCACGCGGCCGAAGCCTGGGCACTGATTCAGGACCCCAAGACCCATGTTTTCGTCGCCGGACTCGGGCGCATCGCCACCGTCCTGGACAAGGTCATGGCGGACCAGGCCGGCTCGGCCGACGCCTGGAAGGCATGCAAGCAAACGCTGATCGACGAGAAGCGTTGGTCGGAGTTGGTCTACAACTGAGCCGGCGGCGCAGGGTTGTCCGGCGCATGCCGGACACCGGAGAAATTCCGCGGCTTGCCACGCCCCCTGCCGCGGGCTTATCCTGCGGCGTCGCTTTGGGTGCCCCGCGATGCGACCGCATCAAGGGGTGAAACGGGAAGTCCGGTGAGGTCGTGCGCCACTGTGTGCTCGATCGATTCCGGCGCAGCCCCCGCTGCTGTGAGCCTGACGGGACCGTCCTATGCCACTGCGCCGATGCGCGGGAAGGCGACGGAACCCCGGATGACGGCGAGCCAGAAGACCGGCCCGACGCGTGAACTGGTGTGAGCCCCGGGGTGGAGCTTGAGCCGATCGGGCCATCCGGACCGCCGCGCGGTGCGGGCTTGGCCCTGTTAGCCGCGACGACCGTCGCCGGTGTTCCCTTAGGCGGGAACAGGCGGGCGGACATCGACCATCCCCTGACTCGCACCTCGTGTTGCCCGCACGCTACGAGGTCAATCGCTATGCACAGGGTCGGTTTCCGGCTGTTCCAAATGGTCAAGGGTATCGAGCCCTTCCTCGACCGCGCACCGGTGCGGCCCCTCGTCGATCTTCCCGCGCGCGCCTGAGGTCACCCCGACATGGGTCGCGTATGGTTCGTCGGCGCCGGACCGGGAGATCCGGACCTGATCACGGTCAAGGGCCGGCGCCTGGTGGAACAAGCCGGAGCCATTCTCTATGCCGGCTCATTGGTCGATGCGGCGGCGACCCGCTATGCACCTGTCGGCTGTTTGTTGGAAGACTCCAAGTCGATGACCTTGGAACAGATCAGCGCCTGGCTGATCGCTGCCGCCGGCCGCTGCGACACCGTGGTGCGTCTGCAGACCGGCGATCCGGGGCTCTACGGTGCATTGACCGAGATGGTGCGTCCGCTGGACGCGGCGGGCATCCCCTGGCAGGTGGTGCCGGGGGTCACCTCGGCGATGGCCTCCGCGGCGGCGGCGGGGGAGAGCCTGACCCTGCCCGAGGTCACCCAGACGGTGATCCTCACGCGGGTAGCCGGCCGGACGCCGATGCCGGCCGGGGAAGATCTGGAGGCGCTGGCCGCGCACCGCGCCACCCTGTGCATCTATCTGTCCGCGACCCTGCTGCCGCAGGTGCAGCGGGCGCTACGTGCCGCCGGCTGGCCGGCGGAGGCGCCGATCCTGGTCGTGCAGAAGGCGAGTTGGCCGGACGCCGAGCAGATCGTCCGCGGCCGGCTGGATGATATCGATCAGCGCTGTCGCGCGGCCGGTGTCGACGCTCAGGCGATGATCATCGCGAGCCCGACGCTGGGCGCCCGCGAGTGGGCGGAATTGACGGCATCGAAGCTCTATGACCCGAGCTTCGGGCACCGTTTCCGGCGCGCCGCGGAACCGGGTTTGGCGGCCGAAATCGGCGAAGGATCATCATCCGCCAATGAAATTCAATGACTCCTTGGCGAGGGTCCCCGTGGGAGCGGCCTCCGGCCGCGATTGGACCTCGCGAGAACCCGAACATCACAGTTTGCCACTGCACCGCATCGCGGCCGGAGGCCGCTCCCACAGGGCTTCTATGCGGCTTTCGCTTTAATTGATCGATCTTCGTATGAACGACACCACAGTCTTGCTGGTCGGCCACGGGTCCCGTTTCCATGGGGGTAACGCGGAGACCTTGGAGTTCGCCGATCAGTGGCGGGCACGCCATCCGGACTGGCGTATCGTCACCTGCTTCATTGAATATGACGCGGTGCTGCTGGACGCCGGGCTGGATCAGGCCGCACGCGGTGCCCGCCGGGTGCAGGTTGTGCCCTTTATTCTCAACGCGGCCGGGCATGTCAAGATGGAGATTCCGGCGGCCATCGCAGCCGCTCGGGAACGGCATCCGGACGTCAGCTTCGAGTACGGGCGCCACCTCGGCATGGGACGCGACATCCTGGCCGTGCTTCAGGACCGGCTCGATGGACTGATGGCCGACCTCGCCATGCCCGACCCCCGCACCACCGGTGTCATTCTCCTCGGGCGGGGCTCCTCGGACGCGGGCGCCAACGGCGAACTGGCCAAGATGGCGCGCTGGGTCTTCGAGGATAACGATCACGATCTGGTGGACCTGGCCTTTACCGGCATCACCTGGCCGCGGCTGGAAAGCGTCGTCCAGCGTCAGGTGCGTCTGGGAATGACCCAGATCGCGATCGTGCCGGTCTATCTGTTTGCCGGGCGCCTGACCGAGCGGATCGCCGCCCAGATCGTGCGGCTGCGCGCCCTGTATCCGGGCATCGCTTTTGCCCTGGCGGAACACTTCGGATTCGATGAGCGTCTCTTCAGCCTGCTGGACGCCCGGGTGCTTGGCCTGGAACTGCCGGCGGGAGGAACCCTGGAGTGTGACGGGTGCAAGTATCGGGAAAAGTATGAATTATGAATTATGAATTATGAAGGGGAAGTATGAGTGATGGGGGTGGAGGGGCGGGGGATTTGCGGGGGAGGACCAAAGCCTTTGCCTTGCGGGTGATTCGACTTTATACAGCGTTGCCGCGGCGGGTGGATGCGCAGGTGATTGGTAAACAGGTACTGCGGTCCGGAACATCGGTTGGTGCAAATTACCGCGAGGCTTGGCGTGCCCGTTCCCGTGCGGAGTTCGTGTCAAAGCTCGGCGACTGCCTCAAGGAGCTTGATGAAACCGCCTATTGGCTGGAACTGCTCGGAGAATCCGGAATTGTCCCCGCGGACCGCCTTGACAACCTTCACGACGAATGTAACCAACTTATTGCAATATTCACTACAATCGCCAAAAAAACAAAAGAAAAAACAAATTAGGAAGTTAAGATGGGGCTCAGGTGGATACAAGATGCGCTTGCTTTGGCGTCTTCACGACGAGCCCCCAACATATCGCAATAGACGAAAGGTCCCATTCTTCACCCTTCATCATGCTCTTTTTCATAATTCATACTTCATACTTCATAATTTAAGAAGATGCTTCCAAGCCACCCAGTCACCGAGCAGAATACCCTCGCCGGACGCACGATCGAGCAGGCATCCTTCGCCATCATCGATGCGGAGGCCGGTCCTCATTCCTATGATCCCGAAGAGTGGGCGGTCGTGCGGCGGATGATTCATGCCAGCGCGGATTTCGAGATGAACGGGCTGACGGTCTTTCATCCGCAGGCGGTCACCGCCGGGTTGGCGGCGTTGCGGCAGGGCGGACAGCCATTGGTCGCGGATGTGGGAATGATCCTCGCGGGGCTCGCGTCGACCCGGCTTCAGCGCTTCGGTGTGCGGCCTCATCAGTTCATTGCCGATACGGACGTGAGCGACGCGGCCCAGACCGCGGGGACCACTCGCGCCGTGCAGGCGATGCGCAAGGCGCAGCGGCTGGGGTTGCTGGACGGCGCCATCATCGGGATCGGCAATGCCCCGACGGCCTTGATCGAACTCCTGCGGCTGATCGAAGAGGAGGGGGTGCGTCCGGCCCTGGTGATCGGCATGCCCGTGGGTTTCGTGGCGGCGGCCGAGTCCAAGGCGCTGCTGGCGGCTGTCAGCCTGGTGCCCTGGATCACGGTGCAGGGGCGCAAAGGCGGCTCGACCCTGGTGGTCGCGGCCATTCATGCCCTGCTGGCGCTGGCCGAGTCTGACGGCGGCGCCGCGTCCGGAACGCAGCCGACGGCATCGCCCTCTTGAGTGTCGGTCATGCGACAACGTCCGGGTCGCGCAAGACCGAGCCGCGCCGCCGCGGTGATCGAACCGGCTTCACGACCGGTGCCAACGCGGCGGCAGCGGCCACCGCCGCCACCCTGGGATTGGTGCTGGGCCGGGTGCCGGAGCGCGTGGACTGTCTGTTGCCCAACGGCCGGCGGGCGGTCTTCGCGATCTGCGACGGCCGGGTGGCGGGCGACCTGGCCCATGCGGTCTCGATCAAAGACGCGGGGGATGACCCGGATGCCACGAATGGCGCGCATCTTACCGCCGATGTGCGTCGGATCGCGGGCGGCGGGGCGGAGATTCTGCTCCATGGCGGTGCGGGCATCGGCGTCGTGACCCGGCCGGGTCTGGGGCTGGCGGTCGGAACGGCGGCCATCAACCCGGTGCCGCGGCGCAACATCGTCGAGAACGTCCGGGCAGCCGGTGAACCGCTGCTGGCGCTGGGCGACGGACTGGAGGTGACCATCTCGGTTCCGGGCGGCGCGGCGATGGCAGTCAAGACACTGAACGCCCGCCTCGGCATTCTGGGTGGGATCTCCATCCTCGGCACCACCGGGATCGTGCGGCCCTATTCGACCGCCGCGTTCCGCGCGAGTCTGGTGCAGGCGGTCCGGGTGGCCGCCGCGCAGGGTCAGACCACGCTGGTCCTCACCACCGGCGGGCGTACCGAGCAGGCCGCGATGGGCGCCTTTCCTGCACTGTCGGAGGTCTGTTTCGTGCAGATGGGCGACTTCGTGAAGGCCGCCTTCACCGCCGCGGTGCGGCACCGGATGCAGCAGGTGATCGTCGGCGCCATGGTCGGCAAGCTGACCAAGATCGCCCAGGGTCTGCCGGTGACGCACGCCTGGCGAGCCCCGCTGGACCGCGACCTGATCGGCGCGGTCGCCGCCGAGGTCGGGGCGCCGCCGGATTTGGTCGCCCAGATCCGCACGGCCGCGACCGCCCGGTTCGCCGCCGAGCGTCTGGCGGCGATCGGCCTGGCCGCGGCCCTGCACCAGGCACTCGCCCGGCGGGCGATGGCCAGCCTGCGGCGGCTGTACCCCGGTCCCCATCGGCTGACCGTGCTCGCCTGCGACTTTGACGGCCAACCCATTGCGACCGTGACGGAAGATGACTGAACCCTGCACCTTGATCGGCATTCTGGACGACGGTTGGCCCGGTCTGGCGGACACGGCGCGCGCCCGGCTGGCGGGTGCGGGCTGTGTGATCGGCGCCGCCCGCACCCTGGGTCTGGTCGCTTCCCAGCTGGCTCCCGGAGCGCGGCAACGGGCGATGGACGGCGCCCTGGCTCAGGTTCCGGCCTGGGTGCGCGAGGCCCAGGCGCAAGGGTTGCGGGTTGTGGTACTCGCGACCGGCGATCCCTTGTGTCATGGCATCGCCGGCCGGCTGACGGCCGCCCTGGGGGCGGCGGCCATCGAGGTGTTGCCGGCCCCCTCGACGGTGCAACTCGCCTTCGCCCGTTTTCAGCGTCCCTGGCAGGACGCCCGGATCAGTTCCTGCCACGGCGCGGCATCCGGTGACTGGGTCCTGGGCGATACCCCGGCGCATGGTCTGTACCGGGTGCTGCGGGCGGTGGCCCGGCATCCGGTGGTGGCGGTCTTCACCAGCCCGGCGAACGGGCCGGACCGGATCGCGCGGG
Source organism: Lamprocystis purpurea DSM 4197 (assembly GCF_000379525.1). Lineage (GTDB taxonomy): Bacteria > Pseudomonadota > Gammaproteobacteria > Chromatiales > Chromatiaceae > Thiodictyon > Thiodictyon purpureum. Next base: position 24,550 of record NZ_KB902408.1, read on the forward strand.
CGCTGCTGACCCTGGGCTATGGAGACGAGATCCGGCTGTCGGTCGCCGCCCGGCTTGCGCGACCGGACGAGGTGCTGTTCCCGGATCTGACGCTTGCACAGGCCGCCGGGCAGCGTTTCCCTGAGCCCAACGTGCTGATTTGCGAGCGTGCCGAGCACACCACGACGGACGCTGCGGTCTGCGGTCTGGATGACCGCCGGTACGCCCGACAGGGCGGCGGCGACGGTGACGGCGATCAGACCGGTTTGATCACCAAGCTGGAGGTCCGCGCCGTGACGCTCGCGCGGCTGGCGCTGCGCCCGGACAGCGTCGTCTGGGACATCGGTGCCGGCTCCGGTTCAGTCGGATTGGAAGCCAGCCGTATCGCCTATGACGGCCATTGCTGGGCGATCGAGAAAAGCGCGGCCCAGGCGGCGGACGCCCGCGCCAACGCGCGGCGGCTGCGCGCCGGCAATTACAGCTTGTTCGAGGGTCGGGCCCCGGACGGACTCGCCGCCTGGCCGGACCCGGATGCCGTCTTTATCGGCGGGTCCGGCGGCGCCTTGGCTGAACTCATCCAACTCCTGTCGGGCCGTCTGCGGCCAGGCGGGCGACTGGTCATGAACTTCATCGCGCTGGAGAACCTGACCACCGCGATTGCCGCGCTGGACGCCGTCGGCCTGACCTGGGATCTGACCCAGCTCGGCGTCGCCCGCAGCCAGCCCATCCTCGGCCTGCACCGGCTCGCCGCGCTCAACCCGGTGTGGATCCTCTCGGCTTCAAGAGGAGTGGTGCGGTCATCAGTCAAGCAAGTCCTTTAGGGATTGCTTTTCGCGTCGTTGTCGTTGTCGTAATCGTAATCGAGGTTATCGTAGTGCCCCGGATTCTCTCGCACCCTAAATTGCATCTGGCCTTGATCATCGTTCCGGCCAGCGACGGCCTGTCCGCAACTGGAGGTCGAGGCTTTAGCCGGTGGCGATTCCCGAGATCTCAAAGAAAATCAGTGGTGCCTGCACGCCGGACCGGCTAAAGCCTCGACCTCCAGTCGCCGGAGCGATGACCAATGCCTTGCATCGCTTCTCGGATTGCGATAACTCCGATTACGACAACGACAACGACAAAGCAATGAATGAACCTGCCGCACCGCACCGCGGCCGTTTGATCGGCTGCTCACTGGGTCCCGGCGATCCGGACCTCATCACCCGCCGCGCCTGGACCGCCTTGCAGTCGGACGCCCGCTGGATCTATCCGGTGACCGGTCCCGGCGCGGATTCCTATGCCCTGGCGATCGTGCGCCGGGCCGGACTGCCGGTGCCGCCGGATGCGCTGGCGCTGCACTTCCCGATGACCAGCGACCCCGCGATCCTGGCCCTGGCGTGGGCGCGCGCCGGGGCCCAGTGTGCCGAACTGCTGGCCGCCGGGCGGGATCTGTTATTTCTGGTGGAAGGCGACGCTTCGACTTACTCGACCTTCGGCCATCTGGCGCGGGCGGTCCGCGGGCTGGCGTCCGAGCCGGGATTCGGCCGGGTGGAGGAGGGCGTCGAGGTCGCGGTGATTCCCGGTGTGTCTTCCTACCACGCGGCGGCGGCGCGGATCGGCGCCCCGCTGGTGGAGGAAGACGACACCCTGGCCATCATGCCCGCCGCTTACGGCATCGCGGTCATCGATCGGCTGATCGATACCTTTGACACCCTGGTGCTGCTCAAGGTCAAGCCGCTGCTCGATCCCTTGCTCGACCTGCTGGAGCGGCGCGGACTGATCGATCACGCCTGCTTCGTCGAAAAGGTCGGCGCCCCGGATGAACGGGTGGTGCGGGCGGTCGCGACGCTGCGCGGCGCATCAGTCGCTTATCTCTCACTGCTGTTGGTGCGCAATCCGGGACGGGTTCGCGACATGCCGAAACGTGGTGGGAGCCTGCCGTCCTCATCGGCGGAGGACGCGGCGCTGCGTATTGCCGCCGAGGCGGAAGCGAGCGACGCTGTGCTGACTGAACACGGGGCGGGACGCCCCGTCTCCATTCACGGGGCGGGACGCCCCGTCTCCATTGCGGTCCTGGCGATCACCCGCGCGGGGATCCGGCTGGCGGGAACCCTGGTACAGTGTCTGCCGGGCGCTCATCTGTATGCACCGGAGGCCCTGACCGCGGCGGCCGCGGCGGCGGCACCCGGCGCCTGCACCTGCTATCGCGGCCCGACCCGCGACCTGCTGCCGACCCTGTTCGCCAACGGCAGCGCGATCGTCGCCATCTTTTCGATCGGCGTGCTGGTCCGGCTGATCGCCCCGCACCTGCGCGACAAGTACCAGGACCCGGCGGTGGTGGCGCTGGATGAAACCGGACGTTTCGTCATCCCGGTACTCAGCGGTCATCTGGGCGGGGCCAATGCCTTGGCGGGGCGCATCGCCGCCGCCCTGGGGGCCGCGCCGGTCCTGACCACCGCCTCGGATTGCGCCCAAACGCTCGCGGTTGACCTGCTGGGGCGCGAATTGGGCTGGACCCTGGACGCCAGTCCCCAAGACCTGCTGCGGGCGAGCGCGGCGATGGTCAACGCGGAGCCGGTCGCCCTGGTGCAGGAGGCGGGGAGCGCCGACTGGTGGACCGGCCATGCCAATGGGCGGGTGGGTCCCTTGCCCGCCAACCTGCATTGCGCGCGATCCTTGGCGACGCTGGACCTGGATCGCTATCGGGCGCTGCTCTGGATCAGCGACCGCCCGCTGCCGCTGTCCGCTTTCGCCGGGTTCCAGGGTGCCCTGGTCAGCTACCGTCCAGGGGGCGGGTTGAAGCCTGGGGCCCCTGATCAACGTCCGGCTCCGAACCCGGCGCTGCGCCTGGCCCTGGGCCTGGGCTGCGACCGGGGCACATCGGCAGCCACCCTGGAGCGCGCCGTTGCCGAGGCACTGGCCGCCGTCGGCGCCGCTCCGGCGCAGGTCGCGGCGGTGGCGAGCATCGAGCTGAAAGCGGACGAGGCGGGGCTGGCTGAACTCGCCGCGAATCACGGCTGGCAGATCCTGTTCTACAGCGCGGCTCAGCTCGCGGCCATCCCCGTGCCCAACCCATCGGAAACGGTGCGTCGGCACACCGGCACGCCCTCGGTGAGTGCAGCGGCGGCTCTCCTGGCGGCGGGACCCGGCGGCGGGTCCCTGCTGCTCGAAAAACACAAGGTGCTGGACGCCCAGGGCAAACATGCCACGGTGTCCATCGCGAGGATCTCCGATGACTGACAGTCCCGCCCGCGGCAAGCTTTTCCTGGTGGGCATCGGCCCCGGCGGTCTGGACCACATGACCACCCGCGCCCGCGCCGCCATCGCGCAGGCCGATACCCTCATCGGCCACGCGACCTATCTGCGTCTGGTGGCCGCACTGGTGACGAATCAGGAGGTGGTCAAGAGCACCATGACGCAGGAACTGGACCGGGCGGTGCTGGCGGTCGAACTGGCGCAGGCGGGCCGGACCGTGGCGCTGATCTCATCCGGCGACAGCGGGGTCTACGGCATGGCCGGCCTGACCTTTGAAGTCCTGTTCCAGGCCGGCTGGACCCCGGACACCGGCGTCCCGGTCGAGATCGTCCCCGGCGCCACCGCGCTCACCAGTTGTGCGGCGCTGGCGGGGGCTCCGCTGAGCCATGACTTCTGCGCCATTTCGTTGTCCGACTTGCTGACGCCCTGGCCGGTGATCGCCCGGCGGCTCAATGCGGCGGCGGCGGCCGATTTCGTGGTCGCACTCTACAACCCCAAGAGCGGACGGCGCGCTCGCCAAGTCATCGAAGCCCAACGGCTGTTCCTCTGCCATCGGTGCCCGACCACCCCGGTCGCGCTGGTGCACGCGGCCTACCGGCCGCAGCAGCGCGTTGAACTCACCACCCTGGCGGACCTGGGCGCCGGCGAAATCGGCATGTTGACCACGATTCTGATCGGCAACAGCCAGACCCGGGTCCACCACGGACTGATGGTCACGCCCCGCGGCTACGCGCAGAAATATGACCTGCAAGCGGGCACGACCAAAGCCGGCGAACGGGGCGGGCACCCCTTGACCAGTGGGCTCGCAGGCTGGCTCGCCGAGGTGCGCGCCAGTGGGGAGACAGTGACGGATCTGGCGAAGCGGTACGGTCTGCCGGAACCCTATATGGCCGCTGCTCTTGCAGCGTCCGATCCTGAGGCTCCGAGCCCCGGATAAGCGCCGGGGCCGAGATCGGGCGCCAGCCCCTCTTCGCCGGCTGGCATAGGTTAACGCATTCCAGCGTCAGTGCGATCGGCCGCGTTCCTTCCCAATGATTTTCTCGCTTGCCGGTTACTCAGGTTACCCACCAGGTATTGGATGCGGCGCGCAGTTTAAGGGACTGATACTGCCTTGTCATCTGCACGGTTTTCTTACCCTCGATGGTCCATTGCCCAAGGGCCTGAATTGTTATGATATTTCGTGAAGCGTCCACCTTCTTGAAAATATACAATTCACCCTCCAGACACCAACTGCTGGTGAGTCGCAACGTGAATGGACCTGCCGATGCATCAAGCAGGATCAAGCCCCCGCTATCCTGCATCAGGGTCAATCCATTGTCGGCCGTAGAATAACTGGCCACGCCCGCCTGCAAACCGCCGTAGGTGCGGGTGCCGCCGAATTCCCGGATACGACTTCCGTAGGTTTCGAACCGCCCCGCACCAGTGGTCATGACAGTGGCCGGTTGACCCAGCAAATCTCCTGACTCCGCCTGCATGTAGCAACCGAAAGCTCTGACTCTTGCATTATAAGACTGGCTCTCGTTTCTCACGCAGTTGATCGCATTGAGTCCGCTGCCCGTGTTATCGTTTCTGCAGATGCTCCAAATCCCGCTTAAATTGACCCGATCGTCTGTTTGCGGGCCAAGATAAATACCAATCACATCCTGATCCGGATCGCTCACGTTTGGATATCCGTAACCGGTTCCAACAAAGCCCCCGGATAACCACAGCCTGGTTGCGTGGGCAGGGAGATGATAGCCGCAATGATAAGTGCCGGTGTTAGTTCCCACCAGGGCCACATAGCTGTTATTGACCCAAAGCAGCCCGCCCCCGCTCACACGGATGCCGACACCCTCCGTGATCACATTGAGATCATAAAAAAACGCATTGGCAACCCAAAACTTCAGGTCTACCGCGGCCCCTGAGCCCTCGACATACAGTGTGACTCTCGACAGCTCAAAGTTCTCAACGCGTTCGTAACCACTTGGACTCCCGACCAGTGCCGCACCCTCTCCACTGTAGCGGAACGTAATCTCCGAAATGCCCGCATTTCTCGTGAACCCCAGGAATACGTCACCCCCCAGCCGGATTTCCACCGCTTTGCGGTGCGCGCCGACGAGGCTGACCCATTCTGGAAGAAGGATCGGGGCGCCGGCGGTACTTAAGTCGTAAACTCCGGGAAGAACAAAGACCGTATACGGAGAAGCCGCCGACGCGCCGGCAGCAGCAACTGCAAGTGCTTCTTGAATCGTGGGAAACTCACCCCCGTCACCAACCGTGAGAAGTTTGGATGTTGTTTCAGCCATCGCCACCGGGGAGACGGCACTACCGGCGATCACCGCGGCGGCACCGACGGCCAAGTTGGTGAATGCTTTGCGTCTGTTGAAATCACAGGTTTCGTTCACAATACCCTCCGAGCCCAAGCACAGCCTACGCACAATCTCGCTCTGGACATCCAGTCATGCTTTATGCAATCCTGTTTCCAGTAAACAATCACAAAGCGCTTAAAGCCATCAAAAATACGTGGTTATACGAAAATAGCTGTACGTTTGCGAATGATGTAATGCAATATATAAAAAGCAGTTAGGTCCTGCGTGCGACAAGCGTTGCTGTTGAAATGTTATAGGAACACCCCCAAGTTTCTGAAGCTTATTCTAGACGGTCATTTCCTGATGTCAACATGAGTGTCGTGCGCGGCACACGGCTTCCTGGTTAAACAATTTCATAGCGTGCCAGTAGGATCCAGGCGACCTCGGTCATCAACCGGGCCAACTCGCTACTCGCGCTGCCGTCGGTCCGCTACAGATCGCGACCTGACCGCAGAGTCTGACGTACTACGTACGGGCCGATCACTGCCGAGTGAAGCGATGATCGCGGCCATCGTGTCGCGCCAGATGGCCGGCAACACCAAACTGGAGAAGTTGTAAGTTATTGGTGAACGGTTCCTAAACACAACAACGAGGATACCCCCTCATGAAAGCCAGCCCGACCGCATCCCGCTCCCCGGCGAGCACCCACGACGATTGGCCGCGGATCGGCGATTATCTGCTGCTCCGACTCAAGGAAGCGGGGGTCGACCACTGTTTCGGTGTCCCCGGCGACTATGTGCTGCGGTTCTATGACCGGCTTTGCCGCTCGGACATTCGGCACATCGGCACCACCCGCGAGGACACGGCCGCCTTTGCCGCGGATGGCTATGCCCGCTCGCGCGGGCTTGGTGCGCTCGCCGTCACTTACGGCGTGGGTGCGCTCAATGTGGTCAACGCGGTGGCGGGCGCCAACGCGGAGTCCTCCCCGGTGGTCGTCATCAGCGGCGCGCCGGGGGTGGCGGAGCAGCGCGACGACCCGCAACTGCATCACCGCTTCGGCCCCTTCCGCTTTCAGCGCGAAATCTTCGAGCGCATCACCTGCGCCTGCGCCGTTCTGGACGACCCCTACACCGCCCTGCGCGAGATCGACCGCACGCTGGATGCCGCCCGCCGCTACAGCCGGCCGGTCTATATCGAGTTGCCGCGCGACCGCGTGGACACGCCCGCCTTTCCGATTCCCCACGAGCCGGAGGAGGAAGCCGGCAGCGATCCTGAGGCCCTGGCCGAGGCGGTCGCCGAGACCCTGGCCCTGGTCGGCCGCGCCCAGGCCCCGGTGATTCTCGCCGGGGTGGAACTCCACCGCCGCGGACTCCAGGACCTGCTGGCGGGCTTCGTCCTCAAGGCGCATCTGCCGGTCGCCGCGACCCTCACCGGCAAGTCGGTGGTGGCCGAGCGTCAACCAGGCTATCTGGGCGTTTATGAGGGCGCTATGGGTCCGGAGGGCGCCCGCCGCGTGGTGGAGGAGGCCGACCTGCTGCTGCTCCTGGGCGTCACTCCCAACGATATCGACCTGGGCATCAACACCGCGCGCCTGGACCCGGCGCGCACGGTGCGGGCAGGCCAGGAGGAGATCTGGGTCCATCGCCACCGCTATCCGCATGTCCATCTACGCGACTTCCTCGCGGCCCTGACCGACGCCGTCGTGCCGCATCCCGGCCCCTTGCCGGACGTGCCCGGACCGGTGGGCGCACCTGACTTTCCGCAACCCGGCCAGCCGATGACCATGGCGAGGATGATGGCCCGGCTCAACGACTTCCTCACACCGGACATGCAGGTGGTGGCGGACTCGGGCGACTGTCTGTTCGCCTCGGTGGACCTGCGGGTGCATGCACGCAGTGAGTTTCTCGCCTCCGCCTACTACACCACCATGGGCTTTGCGGTGCCCGCCGCGCTGGGTGCCCAGGTCGCTAACCCGGGGCGGCGCCCGCTGGTACTGGTGGGGGACGGCGCCTTCCAGATGACCGGCACCGAGCTCTCCACCGCCGCCCGGCTGGGGCTGGACCCCATCGTCATCATCGGCAACAACCGCGGCTACACCACCGAGCGGTTCATCCTGGAAGGACCTTTCAACGACATCGCCGACTGGCGCTTCCATCGACTGGGCGAGTTGTTCGGTCCACTGCGCGGCTTCTCGGCCCCCACGGAAGACGCCTTCGACGCGGCCCTGGGTGCCGCGCTCGCCTTCCGCGACGGCCCGTCGGTGATCGAAGTGGCGTTGCGCCCGGACGACTGCTCCGCGGCACTGACCCGGCTGTCCGAGCGCTTGCGGGACGTGGTGCAGCAGAGCGCGTAAGGCGGGTGTCGTCCGGGCCGGCAGCGTGTGGGCGGCGAGGCTGATGGTGGATGCGCTGCGCTTATCCACCCTACAACATCGGCCTACAAAAAACGGCGCCGTTGTAGGGTGGATAAGGCGCGCCGCTCGATGTTCGGGACCCGGCACGGCGGTCGCGCGCGCCGCATCCACCAGCGGTCGCGCGCTGCCGCCCAAATTTGGAATTGCTGACCGCCGACCGTGCAGATCGCGCGGCGGCCGGATTGATGACCAAAGCAACCGCCCCGCGGGTCCCCGCGGGGCGGGCGGGGACCTACCAGCGCCCAGGCAACGGCAGATCGCCGGCGGCGCCGAAGGGGGCACTGATGGCGTCCCCGCTGGTCACGCTGCCGCTGGCGTCAAGGTCCAGATAGAAGCGCTGGGTACTGGGGCGATAGACGCCGATCTCGTCGGGGCCGTCGCCGTTCCAGTCACCGGCCAGGGGCTGGTCACCGGGTAACCCATAGGGCTGGGTGGTGCGGTCGCCGGTGTTCCAGCCGCGGCTGCCGTTGGCGTCCAGGTAAAAGACGCGGGTGCCGGGGCGCCAGACGCCGATTTCGTCGCGGCGGTCGCCGTTCCAGTCGCCGGTCACTGGCTGGTCGCCGAGGGCGCCGAAGGCGGCGGTGGTGACATCGGCGGCGGTGGGGCTGAGGCTGCCGTCCAGATCCAGGGTGAAGGTGCGGGCGGCCGGGTGATAGAGACCGATCTCGGCGGCGCCGTCGCCGTCCCAGTCACCACTCACCGGCAGATCCGCGGCGGTGCCGAAGGGATCGGAGGCGCTCCACAGGCCCCAGCCGTCCAGGTCCAGATAGAAGCGTCCGTCGCTCGGGCGGTAGGCGCCCAGATCATCAAGCCCGTCGCCGTTCCAGTCGCCGCGCACGGGCAGGTCGCCGGTCTGACCATAGGGGCCATCGAGCCAGTCGTCGGCGGTCTCGCTGCGGCTGCCGTCGAGGTCGAGCAGGAAGGTCTGGGTGGCAGGGCGGTAGACGCCGATCAGGGCGGGCGGGACGCGGCGGGCATCCAGCGGCGCGGGGTCGACCCAGTCGGGGAAGCCGTCGTTGTCGTCGTCGACATCGGCGTTGTTGCCGACGCGGTCGAGGTCGCTGTCGACCCATTCGGCGGTGTCACGGGGGAAGGCGTCCTGGCCGTTGGGTACGTCGTCGCCATCCAGGTCGGCGTCGCAGACATCCCCCAGCCCATCCGCATCCAGGTTGGCCTGGTCGGGGTTGGCGGTGGTCGGGCAGTTGTCGCTGCCGTCGGGGATGCCGTCGGCGTCGCGATCACCCAACAGGCTGGTCAGGCGCAGGCCCCAGGGGTCGGTGCCGGGGGGGTTGAGCGTGTTGTCGAACACCAGGAGGTGCCGGGCCTGGGCGCCGAGGATGACCCGCTGCTCCGTTCCCCAGGTCTGGTCGCCGGTCACCGGGCAGGTTCCCGCGGCCTTGGTGTCCAGGCTCAGGGTGACCTCGCCGACGTTGTCGATGTCAAAACAGTGGTAGCTGAGCACGCTGGCGGTGGTGTCGGGGGCGAGCAGGAGACTGACCCGGTCGTCGGCTTGCTGGGCGGCGGGGAGGCTCTCCAGGAGGCCCTGGTCGGCGCTGAAGTCGCGCAGTCCACTGAGGCGCACCCCCCAGTCCTCGGTGGCGAGCCCGCTGTTCCTGATCAGCAGGCGGTTAGCGCCCGCGCCAAGCCGACTGGCCGGCAGCACCAACTGGTAGTCGGGCGTCCAGGCGGCGTTGGTGCCCTTGGGCAGGCTGACCAGGGCGGTGCCGTTGAGCAGCAGGGCCAGTTCGCCATCGCGGTCGCTGTCGTAGCCGCTCAAGCCCAGCAGGTAACCGGCGTTGGACTGCGGCAGGTGCAGTTCAAACCCGGCGCCGTGGCTACGGTCCCCGCCGCTGAGGGTCTTGAGATTGCCGAAAGCGGCGCCGGGGCTGAAGAGCCCGAGCCCGGTGACGCCCCAGGGGTCCCCGGCGGAGCGCTGGCGGATTTCGAGGCGGTTCTCGCCGCTGATCTGGGCGGCGGCGGGCAGCCACCACAGGCCGTCGGTCCCCCGCGCGGCGTTGGCGGTGGGGGGGAGATAGCCGAGCAGTCGGTCGTTGAGCCACAGGGCCAGTTCGGTGGCGCTGTCCACGTCGTAGCCCGCGACATGCAGCAGGCGGTCGCCGCCGTCACTGGTAAAGGTGGCGGCGAGCCGGCTGCGGTAGGCATTATCGCCCCAGCCGAAGCCGTGTGCGGCGCTCTGGATGCTGTTGAGCGGCAGGGCGATGAGCGCGCCTTTGTTGGTCTGGTCCAGCGGGGCGCCATCGGTGGTGTCGGGCACGCGGTCGTTGTCGTCGTCAGGGTCGCAGGCGTCGCCCTGCGGGTCGCGGTCGAAGTTGGCCTGATCCGCGTTGGCGAGTTGCGGACAATTGTCGGTGGCGTCGGGGATGCCGTCGGTGTCGGCGTCGGGGTTGGTATCTTGAATGCGTAGGATCACCAGTCCGTTACTGCCTTCGGCGCTATAGGCATAGCCCTCCACGACTGCGATGTTCGAGGCAACCGATGGGGTATCCCTGCTCCCCACCCAAACCGGGGTGGCCGGGTTGCGGACATCGATGACCTGCAGACCGTTGGTTCCATCCGCGACATAGGCGTAGCCACCCACGACCGCGACCGCGCTTGCCTCTCCGGCGGTGTCGAAGCTCCCTACCCGCACCGGGGCGGTGGGACTGCTGATGTCAATGATCTGCAGGCCGGCGGAGCCCTCCGCGACGTAGGCATAGTTCCCCGCGACCACGATATCTTCGGGGTATCCCGTGGATACCAAGCTCCCCACCCGTACCGGAGCGGCGGGATTCTGGACATCAATGACCTGAAAACCGGCCTGGGCGTCCGCAATATAAACATAGCCCTCCGCGGCCACGAAGTCATAGTTCCACATCAAGGTGTCGTAGCTCCCCACCCGTACCGGAGCGGCGGGATTGTGGACATCAATGACCTGCACGCCGAAGCTGCTTGAGACATAGGCATAGCCCCCCGCGACCGCGACCTTATAGGCATACTCTGTGTCGTAGCTCCCCACCTGTACCGGAGCGGCGGGATTGTGGACATCAATGACCTGAAAAGACTCGTAGTCCACACCATAGGCATAGCCCCCCGCGACCGTGACGTCGACGGCCGAGACCGCGGTGTTGTAACTCCCCACCTGTACCGGAGCGGCGGGATTGTGGGCGTCAATGACCTTAAAACCGCGCTCGCTATCCCCCGTCACATAGACATAATTCCCTGCGACCGCAACGGTGATGACAGCCCCAGCGCTGTCGTAGCCTCCCACCCATACCGGAGCGGCGGGGTTGCTGGTGCTGATGATCTGCATGCCTTTGTAGTTGTCCACGACATAGGCATAGTCCCCCGCGACCGTGACACCGTTGGCCGAGCCCGCGGTGTCGTAGCCCCCCACCCGAACCGGAGCGGCGGGGTTGCGGATGTCGATGACCTGCAGGCCGGCATCTACGTGCGCGACATAGGCATAGCCCCCCGCGACGGCGACCCTAGAGGCATACCCGTCGGTGTCGAGACCCCCCACCCGCAGCGGTGCGGCGGGGTTGCGGATGTCGATGACCTGCAGGCCGTTGGATGAGTCCGCGACATAGGCATAGCCTCCCGCGACCGTGACGTCGAGGGCCGAGCCCGCGGTGTCGTAGCCCCCCACCCACAGCGGAGCGGCCGGGTTGCTGATGCTGATGATCTGCAGGCCGTTGGAGGCGTCCGCGACATAGGCATAGCCCCCCGCGACCGTGACGCCGACGACGGCCAAGCCCGCGGTGTCGTAGCCCCCCACCCGCACCGGAGCGGCGGGGTTGCGGATATCGATGACTTGCAGACCGGAGTCCCTGTCCGCGACATAGGCATAGTTCCCCGCGACCGTGACCTTGAGGGCCAAGCCCGCGGTGTCGTAGCCCCCCACCCGCAGCGGGGCGGCGGGGTTGCGGATGTCGATGACTTGCAGACCGGAGTCCCCGTCCGCGACATAGGCATAGTCCCCCGCGACGGCGACGCCCCAGGCATACCCGGCGGTATCGAGGCCCCCCACCTGAACCGGGGCGGCGGGGTTGCTGAGGTCGATAATATCGAGCCCGGTGGGGCCGGCGGTGACATATGCGTAGTGTCCATCCACCGCCACCGCCCCGTAAGGCCCCGAGCCCCATTGACCGACCTGAGTCAGGGTCACCCCGGCGAAGAGGTCCACGACGCCGCAGAGAGCCAGCAGACCCAGGAGCAGTGCCAGGACGCGCGGCCGACCGCGGCACCGGCTGCGACCGGGGACCGGACCAGACCGGGCCGCGGGCAGCGGGCTGTCTGTCGAACGCTGATCGGAGGGAACGTGCAAGCGGATGCCTAACATGGGGAACTCCTTCTCTGTGTCCATTGTGTCTTTGTGTGAGCCATTGCCGAATGCAAGCTCAAGCGATCAGCGCGCGCTGAATACCCCCGATTTCTATCCAAATACACTTTGCATTTCAACAAATCGATTTAGTCAGATATTGCTCGACTCTTCCGATACTCAAATCAACTATTTGTTTTATAGAGGTTTTTATGAACTGTAGAGAAATGTGAAGCGACCAGTGGGCGCCGCTCCAATAACACGCTTCGCGTTGCCAATCGGGTGCATCGCGGCGCGTTGGTGAGCAACTGCGGGCGGTTTGCAGAGGTGGAGTCGTGGATGGTCAGCAGCGGCGGACGGTCCGCATAGCGGATACGGCAAGGCCGCAACCCGTAGGGTCCGCTGTGCGGACCGACGCCCGTGCAGCTCGCGCGGTGGCCGGGTGGGTAGGGTCTTTCGGTAGGATGGGCAGAGCGTGAGCGATGCCCATCCTCAAGCGTTGCGGTGGCCGGATGGGCATCGCTCGCGCTCTGCCCATCCTACACGCTTGCGCGACCACCGCCCCCTTCCTGTCGTCTATCCCGATTCGGACGTGAGTTCCTCCCAACTCGGATAGTCCAGCCCGGGTATCCGCGGGGTGTCGACCCGAAAACCGCGGTGACGGGCGTAGCCCTCGAAGACGGTGATCTTGTAGGCGAGTCCCTCGGGCATCCCGAGATCCGACCAGTGCAGGCGCCGCTCCCAATCCGCGGGGCCGCGGATCAAAGGCCAACCGCTGACCGCAAGCCACAAGGCGAAGGTCGGGGCGACCCAGGCACGCGGTTCCTTGTGCCCCTCGGACGCCGGTTCGGCGAGCGCATGTTCCTGCCACACCAGCGTGTCGCCCTGCCGCCGCGCCGCGATGAGCGCGTGGTCGTCTGCCGCGTCACCGAGTAGGAAGGCCATGCGCGCCTGCTCGATATGCAGACGATAGGGCGGATCGTCGAAATAGCGCACCAGGCTCAATCCGTGTTTCCAGTTGGCGACCCAGAATCCTTGCCGGAGATAAAACCGGACGGCCCGCTGCCACAGCCAGTCGGTCTCCAGGCGCAGACCGCCAAGCCCCAGGCGGCGGGCGATGCGCTCCAGCGCGGCGGTCACCCGTGCGCCATGACCGCTGCCGCGCGCCTCGCGGAAGAGATAGAGACTTGCGATCCAGAGGTTGGGTTGGCCCCAGCCCGGATCACGAATGCTCAGTGCCACCGTCCCCAGCAATCGGCCATCGACGATCATCCAATAGGGGAGATAATCGAGCAGGTCCGTCGGATCGCCGATGCGCTCACCGCGGGCCAATCCCCGCCGGGCCCAGTCGCTCATCGCCTGATCGGACAGCGACCGGGGGTCCGGCGCGTCGTCCAGTCGATACTCCAGAAAGCTGCAAAGTTCGCAGGCCCGCCACAACCGACGTTCTGATGGCGCTGTCGGGTCCACTGGTTTGAACAGCGGCAAGCGGGTCAGGCATGCGACCAGCGCGGCGCGCAGCGCATCCTCCGAGTTACGGGCGTCGATCGTTGGAGACAGAGACACGTGCTCCATGAACCTGCCTGCAAAAGAACGGTTAGGGCTGGGTTGAACGCGACTCCGCGACTCCGCGTCTGCGCCGATTCGCGGTGGTTGGTACCTATAATGGGTTCAGGATAACGTGTCGGGCAACCGATGGCTACTTGCTTCGCCCTGGAGTCCAAGGCTTTCGTCTTGGTGATTGCGTTTCGGCCGGTGTTCGGGCCTCCCCCGCACTGGAGGTCGAGGCTTAGCCGGACGAGGGTTGTCCGGAGATGAATGGCCCCCGTGGGAGCGGCGTCCCGCCGCGATGCGGTGCCGCGGTGACCTCGAACGCTGCGGTGACACGCCCGGCCCCATCGTGGCGGGACGCCACTCCCACGGGGTCGCTACGCGACTTTCACGGTCAAGCCTCGACCTCCAGTCTTATTGCGGCCGGAACGACGATCGTGCCCCTGACGCGTGTCGTCGCGGGCAGGCTCACTCACCGGCGACCTGAAGTGCCCGCGGGGTCCGAGATACGTTACACTCTGGCGCGGATGCCGCTCGGGGCCGACGCCGCTCGACCGGTTGAACTGCTGCTCGGTTGTACCGCGATTCTACGGTACGCCAAGCGCCACTGCACCTCGCCGAGGACTGATGCCCGTGGTCAAGGCCCGCGCCGATATCCTGATCGAACGCTCGCCGGAGCACGTATTCGCTTACGTTGCCCGCGACTTCTTCTTGAACTATCCCCGGTGGTCCCCGGAGGTCAAGCGGCTCGAGGTGTTGACGGCAGGTCCGCTGCGGGTCGGCAGTCGGGCGCGCCAGCTGCGCACCGACCAGGGCCGCGAAAGTGAGTCCACCTTTCGGGTCACGGACCTGGATGCGCCGACCCGTATCGCGTTTGCCGAGACCACGAACCTGTTCCGCATCAGTTACCGGCTGGCGCCGGTCGACGGACACACCCACCTCGTTTTCGACTTCGAATTGACCCGCCTGGAATTCTACATGCGTCCTTTTGAAAAGCTGATCCGGGTCACCATTCAGGAGGGCGCGGAGCGCGTCGTGCGCAACATCAAAGGATTGGTCGAGCGCCAGTCGGCGGAGCCGGACGGGGTGATGGGTGCGGCTGGATCGCCGCACGGGTAATCACGAGTCAATGAGATGTTAAACAACGAATACAATCGTTGTCGTTGTCGTTGTCGTAATCGGAGAAGCGATGCAATTTAGGGTGCGAAAGAGTCCGGGGCGCTGCGATAATCTCGATTACGATTACGACAACGACAACGACAACGACAACGGTGCTGGAACAATCACTCTGAATAGACTTATTTAACTGACTGAGCCGTTCACTACCGACAGGAGTAAAACATGGACTTCACAGCCGAAAAAGACCAGGGCACGATCCCCTTCGTGCTGTCCCAGATCCTCGATACCGTCGTCAATGGCGTTACCTTGTCGGACCCGGATCAGCCGGACAATCCCATCGTTTACGCCAATGCGGCCTTCGAGTTGATCACGGGTTATGACCACGACGAGATTCTGGGCCGCAACTGCCGTTTCCTTCAGGGTGCGGACCGCGATCAGCCCGAGATCGAGCGCATCCGCGTGGGGATTCGCGATCAGCAATCGGTCACCGTCACCCTGCGCAACTATCGAAAGGATGGCTCGCTGTTCTATAACCGGTTCACCATTCGTCCGCTGTTCGACCCCCAGGGGCGGCTTATCTATTACCTCGGCATCCAGTACGATGTGACCGATCAGGTCGAAGCGCAGGAAGAATTGCAGCGGCTCAATGCCCAACTCGAGGCGATGGGCGAGCGGCTGGATTAGGTCAAGCCTCGGCCAGCGTCTGATCCCGAAACTGCAAGGACGCCAGCCGCGCGTAGAGCCCGCCTTGCTGCATCAGCTCATCGTGAGTGCCGTCCGCCGCGACCTGACCGTGATCCAGGACCAGAATGCGGTCGACCTTGCGCACCGTCGCCAGGCGGTGGGCGATGACGATGCTGGTGCGTCCTTTCATCAACTCTTCCAGGGCCAGTTGCACCAGCCGTTCGCTCTCGGCATCCAATGCGCTGGTCGCCTCGTCCAGCAGGAGCAGGGCCGGGTCGCGCAGGATCGCCCGCGCGATGGCGATGCGCTGGCGCTGTCCGCCGGACAGCCGCACGCCGCGCTCGCCGAGGAAGCTGTTGAACCCGTCCGGCAGCCGGTCCAGAAACTCGCTGGCATGGGCTGCATCGGCGGCGCTGCGGACCTGTTCGTCCGACACGCGATCCAAGCCGTAGCGAATGTTCTCCCAGGCATCGGCACCGAAGATCACCGGGTCCTGCGGGACCACGGCGATCTGTCGGCGCAGGTCGGACGGGTCCAGTTCGCGCAGGTCGACTCCATCGAAGCGGACGGCGCCCTGGGTCGGGTCGTAGAAACGCAGCAACAGTTGGAACAGGGTCGTTTTGCCGGCACCGGAGGGGCCGACCAGGGCGACCTTGGCGCCGGGGGCGATGGTGATCGACAGATCTTTGAGCACGCGCAGGTCGGGATTGGCTGGATACGCAAAGCCGAGATCCTCGAACGCGATCCGGCCCTGCACCGGCTGGGGCAGGGCACGCGGCTGCGCCGGCGGCTCGATCAGCGTCGGCGTGGCGAGCAGTTCCATCAGCCGTTCGCTGGCGCCGGCGCCGCGCAGCAGTTCAGCGGCCAATTCACTCAGGCTCCCGACCGAACTGGCGACCAGCACGGCATAGAAAAGGAACGCGGACAGTTCGCCGCCGCTCAACCGCCCCGCCAGCACCTCACGGCCGCCGACCCACAGCACCACGCCGATGGCGCCGAAGGTGAGGGCGACCGCGATGGCGGCCAGTGCGGCGCTCAGGCGGGCACGCTTCACGGCCGTGCCGAAGGCCGACTCCACGCGTTCTTTGTAGCGCGCCCGATCGATCGGCTCGTGACAGAAGGACTGGACGGTGCGGATGGCGTGCATCACCTCGTCCACGTAAGCCCCCACGTCGGCGATGCGGTCCTGGCTGGCGCGGGAGAGGCGGCGCAGGCGGTAACCGACCAGCCACAACGGCAGGATCACCAGCGGCGTGCCGAGCATGACCAGCCCGGTCAGCCAGGGGCTGGTCAGGGCCAGCATGATCAGACCACCCAGCACCAGCAGCGTGGTGCGCAGGGCCGAGGCCAGGGTGGAGCCGACCACGGTCTGGAGCAGGGTGGTATCGGAGGTCAACCGCGAGATGACCTCACCGGTGCGGGTGGTCTCGAAAAAGCCCACGTCCAGGCTCAAGACCCGGGTGAACACGGCGGTGCGCACGTCGGCAATGACCCGTTCGCCGATCCAGCTCAGCAGATAGGAGCGGACCATGATCGCGCCCGCCATGGCCAGCACCACGGTAAGGAAGAGCAGCAGGGCGTCGTTCAGCGCCGCCTCGGAGCCGGTCTTGAGTCCGGAGTCGACCACTTCCCGGATCACCTGACCAAACGCGAGCACGGCCCCCGCGGCAACCAGCAGGGCCAGGGCGGCGATCATCAGGCGCCCCAGGTAGGGCCGTACGAAGCGGAGCAGCCGCAACAGCGGACCGAGATTGCGGGTCGTCGGCCGCCGGGGCGGTGCGGACGGGGCAGGGCGCATGGAACAACCTTACTGCATTGTAAAATAGATGGTTAGAGACCCCTTATTTTACATTAACCTACAAAAATTATCCAGATTTGCGGAAATGTCCTCCGACGAACCGGCATCTCAGCGGATGGGCAGTGTCCGGCGCTGTCCGTCCGTCGTATTTCACCGCAATCGGGCCAGGATCGCGTTGCGTATTTTCACGGCCCGAGCCCGCGTTCTCTTGTAACCTGCCGATACTTTATTGCAGCGCGTGGTCTTATGACCGACGGCTGCTCAGTGATATCGGGAGCTTCCATGAAACTCGTCATCTCCATCGCCGGCGACAACCTGCAATCGCCGTTCGACGCCCGCTTCGGGCGCGCCGCCGCCTTCTGTCTGGTCGACAGCGACACCGGGGCCTGGACTGCCCACGCCAACCCGGCACTGGAGGCGGCGGGCGGGGCCGGGGTCCAGGCGGCACAGTTCGTCGCCGGTCTGGGTGCGCGGGCGGTCGTCAGCGGGGCCTATGGTCCCAAGGCCTATGCCAGTCTGTCCGCCGCGGGGATCGCCATGCATCTTGCGCCCGGCAACGCGCCGCGCACCGCCGCCGACGTGCTGGCGCAGTTCCAGGCCGGTGCCTTGAACCAGGCCCAGGCCGCCACCCAGGACGGCCGCCACTGATGCGGATCGTCGTTGCCAGCGGCAAGGGCGGCACCGGTAAGACCACGGTCGCGACCAGCCTGGCGCTGGTTGGAGGGGAGTCGGTGCGCTGTCTGGATTGCGACGTGGAGGCGCCCAATGCCGCGCTCTTCCTCCATCCGGTGCTGGACCGGCGCCAGGAGGTCGGCATCCCGCTGCCGCGCGTCGACACCGCGCTCTGCACCCACTGCGGCAAATGCGCCGAGGTCTGCCAGTATCACGCCATTGCCGTGCTCGGCCAGACCACGCTGGTGTTCCCGGAACTCTGCCACGGCTGCGGCAGTTGCACCCGGCTCTGCCCGGAGGCCGCTATCACCGAACACCTGCATGTCACCGGTGTGCTGGAGGGCGGTCTGACCGCCGACGGGTTGGAGTTCGCGCGGGGGCTGCTGCAGGTCGGCGAGCCGATGGCCGTGCCCGTCATCCGCGAACTGAAACGCTGGCCGCCGCTGCGCCGGCCCGCACTCGAGATCTGGGATGCGCCCCCCGGCGCCTCCTGTCCGGTGGTGGAGACGCTGCGCGGTGCGGATTTCGCGCTGCTTGTCACCGAGCCGACCCCCTTCGGTCTGCACGATCTGAAACAGGTCGTCGGCATCGCCCGCGCGCTGGAGATCCCCGCGGGGGTGGTCGTCAATCGCGACGGCATCGGCGATCAGGGGGTCGATGCTTACTGCGCGGATCAGGGCTTACCGATTCTGCTGCGCATCCCGATGGAACGGCGCATTGCCGAGGGGCTGGCGCGCGGCCGGTCGCTGCTGGAGACCGCGCCGGATTATCGGCCGGCCTTCCAGGCATTGCTGGCGGCCATCCAGGACCGGGTGAACACGGAGTACGCACCATGATGAAACAACTGATCGTCCTGAGCGGCAAGGGCGGTACCGGCAAGACCAGCGTCACCGCCGCCTTTGCGCACCTGGCCGCGGGGGGGCGGCTGGCCGGTCAGGTGGTGATCGCCGACGCCGATGTCGATGCCGCCAACCTGGAACTGGTGCTGCAACCCCAGGTGCTGGAAACCCAGCCGTTCCAGGGCGGGCAGGTGGCCGTGATCGATCAGGACACCTGCCTGGTGTGCGGCGGCTGTGCGGATGTCTGTCGGTTCGATGCGATCATCGAGCGCGACGGCCAGTACCTGGTCGACCCCATCGCCTGTGACGGGTGTGCCGCCTGTGTTTATCAATGTCCGACCGAGAGCATCCACATGGAGCCGCAGGTGGCGGGCAAGTCCTATGTCTCGGAAAGCCGTTACGGGCCGCTCTATCACGCCAACCTGGACCCCGGGCAGGAAAACTCCGGCAAGCTGGTGACCCTGGTCAAACAGCGTGCCCGGTTGCGCGCGCTGGACGATGACCGGCAACTGGTGCTGGTGGACGGGCCGCCCGGTATCGGCTGTCCGGTCATCGCGGCGGCGTCCGGCGCCGACCTGGCGCTCATCGTCGCCGAGCCGACCGCGGCCGGTGTGCACGACATGCAGCGGGTGCTGGGTACCTTGCGCCATTTCGGCGTCCCGGCGCTGGTCTGCATCAACAAGGCGGACATCTACCCGGAGGGCGCCGCGGCGATCGAGACCTCCTGCCGCGCGGACGGCGTGGCGACCGTCGGCCGGATTCCCTTCGATGCGACCGTGGCCACTGCCATGGTGGCCGGGGAAGCCGTGACCGCCTTTCGGCCCGCGGCCCCGGCCAGTCTTGCCATTGCCGCGGTCTGGGAGCGTGTCCTTGCGTCCCTGGAAGCGCCGGCATGAAGGAAACCGCCTTGGAACAGGCCGTGCTCGCGCGGCTGCAGTCGGTCATTGATCCCGAAACCAACACCGATGTGGTGCGGATGCGCCTGGTGGAGGGTGTGCGGGCCGATCCGGACGGGCGGGTGCATTACACCTTTCGCCCATCGTCCTTTGTCTGTCCGTTGGCCGTCTCCCTGGCCGTGGACATCAAGAAAGCCGTGGCCCAAGTGCCCGGCGTGACCTCGCAAGCCATCACCGTCAGCGGTTATGTGCAGGCAGAGGTTTTGCAACACTCGATTAATCAGGAACTTTGATATGAGAATCGCAGTCACCGCGGAAAGCAACGACGGGCTCGACAGCCTGGTCGCCCAGCATTTTGGCCACGCGGCCTTCTTTGTGCTGGTGGACATGGATAACGGTGTGATGACCGCCACCGAGTCGCTGGCCAACCCCTTTGCCGAGGCGCACGAGCCCGGCCAGATCCCCGATTTCATCAAGGCGCAGAACGCCAATGTGATTCTGAGCGGCGGCATGGGCGGACGTGCCATCGGGTTCTTCGAGCAGGCCGGCATCCAGGCCGCGACCGGTGCGCGCGGCACGGTCCGCGAAGCGCTGGAACACTTCCTGGGCGGCCAACTGACCGCCGCGGCCCCCTGCGCGGAAAGCGTGGAGCACGGGCACAAACACAGTCACGACTAGTCGACTGCGCATGCGTTCAAGATCCGTATGGGCGACTGTAGGGGCGACTTCAGTCGCCCCCTGCGTCGGTAGATCCTTTCCCGGCAATCAGCTCAGTTGCGGGGTCATTCCGGCAGGATGCCGGAATCCAATCGCGCCGGGCGCGGTTTAGTTGACCCCGAGCTTCAGGTTCGGCGATTGGGTTGCCGAAATGTGAGAACGGTCCGTGCGAAGATCCAGACCACGAGTGCGACGCTGAACATCTCTGCCGTTTCTTCCGCGAGCAGGCTGACCCGCGCTATCACTTCGCCCTGCTTGATCACTCCAATAGTGACCAAATGCGCGTGCAGATTCTCAATGCCGATCGACCCGCCGAGAAAAAGGCCGCCGGCGAAGATCAAGATGGCGAAATCCCGAGTCGATAGAACCTTCCAGAATCCGCGGGCGAGCACCAGCCCGATGGCGAGCGCGAGGGGGAAGAAAACGAGTGTCCAGGGTCGGATCCGCCAATTGCCGATTTCGATGATGCCGCGTGTTCCGTCTTGGCTCCAGCTATGGGCAGCAACCAAGTAACCGACGTGCTCATGGATCGTGAGAAGCTCGTCCATCGCCATGTAGAGCAAGATGGTTCCGGCGAAAGGCCAGGCCCAGGTCCACATGCGTTCCTGGCGCGGTATCACACGATAACCGGCGAACGCTAGCCCACTGGCTAAACCAAGCTGCATACTCGAAAAAAGGGCAGGTAAATTGAACTCGTCATCGAATCCAAAGAGTGCGCGCAAATAGCCATAATACGCGAGTCCGCGGCCATGTGTCAGCCAAAACGCTGTCGCTAAAAGTAGTTGACAGCACAGGAGAACAAAAAATAACCCACGCGCCTTCGCGTTCCCATCGGCGGTATCCCACCAGTGCTGGAGATCGCGGCGCCTCAGGTAGGTGCTCATACCAATCATTGCGAGGAGTTGCAGGCCGGCATTAACGAGCGCCGCGTGATAGATGACAAAGGTGTTGACCTGCATTGCTCCGACAACGTTTATCGGTGCGGTTAACACTGCGAGTACGACCGCGGAAACTACTGCCACCAACAATGCCATCAGGGTGCAGCGAATCAACACGCGCATCCATGTCGCGTCTTCGTCGGTGTTGATCGACTGGCGGCGTTCGCCGGCAATAAGCGACGCCTGGCCATGGCTGTCTGCAGCAAGGCTCATGGAAGGTCCTCAGGTATCGCTGTCAGGGAGCAGCGGTTATATTTTGTTACGATATTATGGCGGTGGTGGCGATCCTCAAGCAGTCGACTATTAGCGAGGTCAAGATCTTATGCCCACCGCACATGCCAAGGCACCTTGAAAGGTGCCGCTGATCCCGCATCGCGTGCCGCGGCATTCCCCGTCTCAGCGCCGCCTGAGCCTCAGTCGGCGCGACCGTTTGCCAAGCCAGTACACGTTACTCCGCCACCGGCGGCAACACTGATCGCGTCGAACATTGGTACCTGGCGGACCAGATCGGTCTTGCGCGGTGCGCGGGTCGAGCCCCGGTCGGCGATCACTCGCGCCACACCCACCCTCTTTGCGGATCACAAGTGGGGCTCGCGCAACGTCCATCCGGTGTAGAATAGCGGGGCAGGCGGGCACTGCTGTGCCTGAGGATCGATCGGTCACTGCCCCAAGCCGTGACTTTTACCTGATCCCGCCCGAATCGGAGCCCGCCCGCGAGCGGCGGCCCCTAGAGGGACAACGACTCAGCGCGGATGGCGGAATTGGTAGACGCCCTGGATTTAGGTTCCAGTGGGGCAACCCGTGGGGGTTCGAGTCCCCCTCCGCGCACCATTCAATATCAAGCCTTTACACCGTTTTTTCGGGTGACTAGCCTGGCTCTCCGGTGGCAACGTGACGTAGACGTGACGCATCGAAGCGGGCCACCGTCGATCGCAAGTTCTCCGGAGCCAAGTGCGCGCACCGCTCTGTCATCATGATCGTGCTGTGACCGAGAAGGTCACGGATCTCTCCGCCATGGGCGCGCCGTCGGTTACCAACCACGCGGCTCAGGTGTGTCGCAGGTCGTGGGGATGGAAATCCGTGATCCCAGCATCACGACACGCCCGGGCGAAGGCGTCGCGGATATCCACGACCCGCTGCCCCTGATCGATGAACTGATTCGCAGCCACAGTTCACCGGCCGGGAAGGCGGCGCTGAGGAGCCTTAGGTTGTTGGGGGCCACGGCGATTCTTGACGACGGCGAAGCCCGTAAGGCCGCTCGCACGCTCGGCATCTGTCTGGACGGGAACGCTCGGCCTCGTGATTGCCGGTGCCAGGTCCGGCCAGATCAGCTCGGCGACCCAGGTCATTCGTGAACTGCGAGCCGCAGGGTTGCGGCTCGATGATCGGGCGATCACCGATGCGCTGGCCCGCTTTTTGGGTGAAACCTGGATTCCGTGATCGGACAGCGGCTCTTACGCGCCCGCAAGGCGGCCGGTCCCTCGTTGCGCGAGCTGGCGGAACGGACCTGCGTGAGCCACACGGCCATCAGTAAGTTTGAGAAAGGGCTGCTGACGCCATCCTCTGGCCAGTGGCTATGTCGCCTGTTCAAAGAGCGGGGCTGGCGCAAACATGAGCCTGGCGCACTCTATCCGCCCGAGGAGACGATCCTCTTCAAACAGTTGGTCTTCCATGCCTTAGGCGAAGACTTGGTCGATGAGTCGAAAGCGGCCGAGCTTTTAGGGCGACCAAGCTGTTGATCCTCGACTACTGCTATGCCGAGGCCGCTGCGGATGGCTGGCAGCCGAAGCGCTACGACAACCTACGGATACTGGTTTCGACCAAGAGTCTGGTCCGCGCCAAGGAGATCGACGGACTCGACGGCGGCATCTTCACCCATTGTCTGTGCGAGGCACTGACCGATGAACAGCATCGGCGGCCCTGTGGGGCGGATGCGTTGGTCGATGCCGACGGCGCTATCTACTCCGACCGTTTGCTCCGCTGGCTGAAATCGCGTATCCCGATTGTCGGGCGGCAATATGTGCACGACGCGTCCTTTCACTTTCCGGAGCCGATCGGCGATTCGGGTCAGGACCAGCCGTTTCTGATCGCCCGTGTTCCTGTCCTGACATCGGCTGCCTCCCTCGGCTCCCCGAACGAATTGCTGTTGTTTTAACCGATGCCATCAATGCGGGCGACGACTGTGTGCTTTTTGGTGAAGGCGGCATCGGTAAGACAACCTATCTTCTGGATCTCTCGCGTGCGATGCTGGATGCCGAGCGTTCGCGGATTCCACTCGATATCGATGCAGCGCCGTGGGCGTACAGTAATATTGGGATCTTCGACTATTTGGCGACCGGTCTCCCAGCCACGAAGTATCGCGGGCCTTGATCACGGTTCCGGCCACGGGACATCGTAGGGTGGACAAGCGCAGCGCAGTCCACCAGCGGCGGCGCGGGATTCGGTGGACTGCGCTAGCGCTTGTCCACCCTACGGCCGGAACGATGATCAAGGCCGTATCGCGTGATAGTCCAGGCATTGCTCAATCTTGCCGACGCAGGTACTCTTACCCTCGCGATCAACGGATGGAACGAACGTTCGCGCCCGCGCGAGCGAGCCGACGGCTACCGCCTTACGGGAGTTATTGGCTGCGTTAGAATGCCGAAGGTGGGAATATGGCCGTCCCGCGGATGAGCCGCGACACCGTGATTCGGAGAATGGTGCACCTTGGACAGATGCATTGACCTGAGCGGAGGGTTGTGTGGATTACCGGATACCGTATCGTGCCTGGTGGCTTCTCGCTTCTCTCGCTCCCACGCTCCCGCATGGGACTGTCGAGCGGGCGCTCCGCGTCCCGTTTGCTCCCCCGGGAACGCAAGCGTTCGCACCGGCTCCACCGCCGACGCGTGGGAGCCGCAGGCATAGAACCCGACCAACCAGCATGGAGGTCGTGCCCGAACCGCCCACGGCGTTGGGCCTTGGCGGATCGCTTCGTCCCCGCCTACGACCCCGGCCCGAACGCGACCTTGCCATAGACCTCGACGAGCGGCAGCACGGTGTCGAGTACGGTCAGCGGTACGTCCGCGTTCATTTCACTGCAAACACCTCCCCCTTGGGCGCGAACGGCAGGCGCCGGCCCTCCGGCAGCAAGAAGGCGTGGTCGAAGGCAATGTCCACCGCGTCTTCGCAATCCCCATCCGTAATCACCAATAGCGGGCCCTGCCGGGGAAACTCCCCGCGCTCGGCGAGGCGGCGGAGGCAATCGACTCCCGGTTGCAGCACCGTGCCGCCCCGACCTTTCAGCGTAAAGCGCTCCAGCAGGCGTTCCGGCTCCACCCAACCGCTGTCATACGCGGCGGCATCGCAACACACCAGGCGGACCGCATACACGTCACGGGCGAGACTGTAGCTGGCGATGGCGCCCAGCGCCTTGCCCAGCAGTTGCGGCGGCATCGACCCGGAGGTGTCGAGCACCACGCCAAAGATCCGGCTCTTGCGCTCTTCCTCCGGCGGTTTGAGAGGTGACGGTCGGGGGATGCCGGGGGTGGCGGACTGACGGCGCGAGGGTCGGGCGTAGCTGCGGCGCAGTTCCGGCGGCGGAAACCGCTCGTCGAACCAGTCCGCCAGCCGCACATCCCAGGGGATCGGCGGCTGGCTGAGGCTGCGGATCTCCTCGATCAGCCCCGCCGGGACGGTGCCGCGCCCGCCGCCGAACAGACACCGCTCCAGCCCTTGCGCCAGGGCACGGCGGCAGTATTCCTCGGCATCCACAAAAGGCCCGTCCCGCGCTTCGCCCAACATATCCGGCTGACCGGGGCCGCGCAGTGTGGCGAGCTTGCGGGCGCGGCGCAGATCGCGGGCCAGCAGATCGTAGACCTCCTCCGCACTGTGCTTGGCCAAGGCGGCATCGTGCAACAGGCCCAAAGCGGGCGGTGTACCGACACCCATGTCGATCAGCCAGGCGTTGACCAGGAAATCGCAGGCGACATTCCACAGCAACGGATCGCGTCCGCGCCGCCGGGAGCCGTGGTTCAACCCGGCATGCAGCAGCTCGTGGGCGAACACAAAGAGCGCCTCCGGATGGCTCAGCCGTGCCGCCGGATTCATCCAAATCCGCCGCGCGCCCACATCGATTGCCGCCACCTGGATGTCGTAGTGCCGGCACTGCGCCAGGTCTTCCTCCAGATCGAAACCGGCGGCCAGGGCGCCCAGCAAGGGGTAGCTATCCATCAACCGGCGCTTGGCCCGCTGGGCCGGGCTGTCGGCCACGGTGACCCGACCGGCGGCGGTCTCCCGCCCCCCGACCACCCGCAAGGCGCGGCCCACGCCTTGGGCGATGCCCTCCGCCAGCAAGGCGGGCCAGTCCGGCGGCTTGCGCCAACGGTCGCCGCCCGTGCCGTCGAGCCCCACGAACAGCGGCCGGTCCCCGCACCACGATCGCTGCCATTGCGCCAGGGACGGCTCGACGCCATCGGCACACCACCGGCTGAAAAAGGTGTCCTCACCCCCGGCAGGAACCACGACCGGCCCATGCCACAAGACCTCCGGCGCTTGCCCCAGTTTCAACTCTTCGCAGAACCGCTCGGCACTGAGCAGGCAGGCGGTCTCCCAGAGGTCCTGCGGTGGACGTCCGCGCACCATGCCGAAGCCCAGACAGACCGCGGCGATGCCGATCACCCGTGCCCATTCCTCGGGTGCCGCACGGCGGGTCGGATGCAGATACACCGACCCCTTGGGCGTGACGGCCAGCCAGCCTTTATCAGCGACAAACAGGTGGGTCTTGTCGGGGATGAAATGGATCTCCCCGAGCAGGGGCAACAGCACCGCTTTCTCCCGCAGCAAGGCGATCCCGGCATCGCGGGCCGCTTGCGCCGGGTCGGGGCGTCGCGGGCGGGCCATGGCTCAGGCCTTGGCCTTATCGTGTCCGGCCAGACGCGGCAGGTCGCGGGCCACTTCCACCAGGAACCAGGTCGGCAGGCGTCGCCCCTCGTCATCTTCCGCCAGCACCGACTGGGCGATTTCCACACTGATGCGGGCCAGCTCCTTGAGCCGGTCTTTCGCGCGCATCGCCAACTGCTGGTGCTCGCCCCGCCGGTCGGCCTCGTCCTGCGGCAACTCCTTACGCAACAGTCCGCGCAGCGACTGCGCCAGGAAATACAGGATATCGCGATCACCCGGCGCATCCGGCCAATGCGCGTCGCCCTTGAGGATCGCGGCGAGGGTATGCTTTTGCTGAATTTGTTTCAGGAACCCCTTGAACTGGCCGGCGTGGGGTGGACTGAGCAAACCGAACGCCAGGGCCTCCAGCAAGGTGTTGTCCATGGTGCCGCTGAACGAATGCAGCGCGTCCGACAGCATGTGCCAGGAGCGCGGTGTGGAAAACGGCTCCTCATGCTTCGGCGGCTCGCTCCACAGATGATCCGGCCGCAGTTGCAGGTATTCGACCACCCAGGGATGAATACCGCCCTGATTGATCGCCCAGTCCAGCCACTGCCGATGATCGGCGCGCAAATGGATATGGGCGAGGCGGTTGATCAGCGCGGAGGGCATCGGCTTGACGATGGCCGCGTCCTTGGCGCGGTTGCCGGCCCCGATCACCAGGGTGCCCTGCGGCAACCGATACTCGCCCACCCGTTGATCCAGGATCAGCGAATAAAAGGCCTTTTGGATTTCATGGCTGGCGGCATTGAGCTCGTCCAGGAACAGCACGAAGGGCTCCCGGCGCACGATATTGGCGGGCGGAAAAAAGCGCGAACAATCGCCGTCGATCTGCGGCACCCCCAGCAAGTCCTCGGGGGCCAGTTGGCTGCCCAACAAGGACACGCATTCCAGCCCCAGTTCCTTGGCGAAGCGGTTGACCAAGGCGGTCTTGCCGATGCCCGGCGCGCCCCACAAGAACACCGGGCGCACCACGGCGACATTCAGCAGGAACTCGAAGGCTTGGTTGAGGGTGAGTTGGATGGCGGGGTTCATCTGAGGATCGAAAATGGCGCGACGGTGGTGAATTTCAACCAGGAGATTCTGGTTGATGGTGATAACGCGGGCCTTGATCGTAATCCCGGCCGGCGGCGTGCGTAGTCAGGGCTTCCAGCCCTGACCGTGTCAGGCCAGGATGGCCTGACTACGCACCCGGCGAGACCAAGTGGCCGGCATCTTGATCGAGGCCATCACGGGCCTTGATCATCGTTCCGGCCGGCCGCGGACGGGTCCGCACAGCGGACCCTACGGTGACACTGTGACCTGTAGGGTCCGCTGTGCGGACCGACGACGGTGCAGATCGCGCGGTGGGCGGGTTTATGTCCAAGGCCGTCCTGGCGTGGCGCAGAGGTCGAGCCTGCCAATGGCGGCCAGGTTCGTGATCGCCGTCGTGTCGCTGATATGCATCTCGGCCGCGTCACGCATGGGTTAAAGACCGGAGCGCAGCGTTGCCGGATCGTCGTCCAGGCTGTGCTCCGGATAGCTCAGATCCACGCCCTCTGTACTCAGCAGGCGCTGAAACTCGACCTCCGACAGCCGGGTCACCTTGCAGCCGTGGCCGACCGTGATCCGGCCGTGCCGATAGAGCGCGACGGCAAGCTCCCGCAGCAGGACATCCTCGGTGAGACCCGGATCGGCGATGGCTTCCTCAGGGATGGATAATTGCATTGGCCATTCTCCAAGCGTCGATGTGGTTGATGCGATTATGGACCCTGGCGACCTTACCGGGTTCGCGCGCGAGTGTCGGACGTCATCGTCTGAGGCATAATCGGCTCGCGATCCGACAAAGGAACCGGCCATGCCCAGCTTCGATTGTTTTCTGTCCCACAACAGCAAGGACAAGCCCGCCGTGCGGGCGCTCAAACTGGCCCTGGAGGGGCAGGGCCTGCGCTGCTGGCTGGACGAGGAGCAGTTGCGCCCAGGTCTGCCCTGGCAGAGCCTGTTGGAGCAGGGGATCAAGGGCGCCGCGAGCGTCGCGGTCTGTGTGGCCGCGGACGGCATCGGGCCTTGGGAGGACGAGGAGATGCGGGCAGCACTGACCTTGGCCGTGCGCGACGGCCGGCCGGTCATTCCGGTGGTCCTACCGGGGGCGCCGGTGCAGCCGGAACTGCCGCTGTTCCTGACCAACCGCACCTGGGTGGACCTGCGCGGCGGGCTCGACGGCGAGGGCCTCGCGCGGCTGGTTTGGGGCATCACCGGCCGGCGCCCCGCACCAGGGACCGACGCTGCCGCAACGACCGCTCCCGCCGACGGCCCCGCGGCCGGTCCGCCGCCGCTGCCCAGCGACAGCGTCTTCCTGGACGAGGTCTTCGAGCTTCTCTACAGCTACCCGACCCTGATCCTGCTCGCGCAGAAGGATCGGGAACTCAACGGATCACTGGCGGCGCTGCACGAGCGGGCGAGGGAACACTGCGGTCCCGAGCGGGCGCTGCGCCTGGCCCCGCCCCAGGGTCCGGAGGCCACCGAGGCCGAATTTTTCGCCACCCTGGGCCGCCGCGCCGGGATGCAGCCGCCGCCCCAGGACGCCGGCGCTTTCGAGTCCCGCCTGGAGGACCGGCTCGCCGCCGGTGAGCGGCTGTTCCTGCTGATCAGCGGCCTGGACTCCTGCGCCGACGCCGGCCGCTCGCGGCTCGCGGCCTGCCTGCGTGGACTCTCCGACTTCCACGGTGAGGCCCTGCGCGTCGTGCTGGTGGGCGGCGAGGGGCTCGCCGGGCTCAAGTACGCCCAGGGCGACCTGTCCCTCCTGAGCCACGCCGAGCCCAGACACTGGCCCGAGTGGAACACCGGCGACCTGATGGACCAGGCCCGGCGCTCCACCCCGCCCCTGGACCTGTCCGCGGAGGACGCCCTGGCGATCCTGACGGCGATCGGCGGCCACCCGCGCCTGATCCTGGACGCCCTGCGGCTCCGGGCCAAGGGCCGGCCGCTGCCCGAGTGTACCCAGCGGCTTGAACACTCCAGCCAGATCGAGGCCCAGTTCAGCGCCATCGCCCAGGACCCGGACCAGTGCCAGGACCTCAAGGATTGGCTGGCCCGGTCCGACCTGGGGGTCTTCCGGATCTGGATCAGCGACCCGCTGTTGCGCCGGCTCTACTGGCTGAACCTGCTGCGCGCCGAGGGCTCGGCGGATCAGGAGCGGCTGGTCTGGCGTTGCCCGGCGCTGGTTCGGGCTGGGCTGCGGGTGCTCTCGTGAGCCGGGCGGGGAGGGTTTGGCGGCGGCTGGGGTTTGGCTGGTGGGGGCTCTTGCTCTTGTGCCTGGCCCGCGGACTGGCGGCTGGGGATTATCCGCCGCTGGTGGCGGAGGGGGAGGTGATCGATGATCCGGAGGGGGTCATTGCCGGGATCATGCCGCGGGCGGGAGTCGATGCGATCGCCTTCAGCCCCGACGGGCGCCTGCTCGCCAGCGCCTCGGGGAACACGGTCAGCCTTTGGGACCCGACCACAGGGGCGGCAGTGCGTACCCTGGAGGGGCACGGGGGTCCGGTCAACGCGGTCGCTTTCAGCCCCGACGGGCGCCTGCTTGCCAGCGCCTCGTGGGACAAGACGGTGCGCTTGTGGGACCCAGCCACCGGGGCGGCTGTGCGCACCCTGGAGGGGCACGGGGATGGGGTCTATGGGGTCGCCTTCAGCCCCGACGGACGCCTGCTCGCCAGCGCCTCGCAAGACAAGACGGTGCGCCTGTGGGACCCGGCTACGGGAGCGGCTGTGCGCACCCTGGAAGGGCACGGGAATGGGGCCAGCGCGGTCGCTTTCAGTCCAGACGGGCGCCTACTCGCCAGCGCGTCGAAGGATAAGACCGTGCGCCTTTGGAGCTCGGACACGGGGGCGGCAGTGCGCACCCTCGATGGTCACTGGATGGGGGCCACGGCGATCGCCTTCAGCCCTGACGGGCGTCTGCTCGCCAGCGCCTCGGCGGACAAGACGGTGCGCCTGGTGGACCCGGCAACGGGGGCGACAGTACGCACCCTGGAGGGCCACGGGAATTGGGTCAGCGCGGTCGCCTTCAGCCCCGACGGGCGCCTGCTCGCCAGCGCCTCGAAGGACAACACGGTGCGCCTGTGGAGTCCGGCCACCGGGGCGGCCGTGCGTACCCTGGAGGGGCACGGAGATTGGGTCAGCGCGGTCGCCTTCAGCCCCGACGGGCGCCTGCTCGCCAGTGCCTCGGGGGACAAGACCGTCCGCCTGTGGGACCCGGCTACGGGGGGTGCAGTGCGCACCCTGGAGGGGCACGGGGATAGGGCCAACAAGGTCGCTTTCAGCCCCGACGGGCGCCTGCTCGCCAGCGCCTTGGGGGACGGGACGGTGCGGCTGTGGGACCCCTCAGCGGGGGCAGCGGTGCGCACCCTGGAAGGGGGCGCGTTCGCCTTCAGCCCCGATGGGCGCCTGCTCGCCAGCGTCTCGGAGGACATTACGGTGCGCCTGTGGGACCCGGCCACCGGAGCGGTCGTGCGCACCCTGGAGAGGCAAGGTTATACGGTCTACGGGGTGGCCTTCAGCCCCGACGGGCGCCTGCTCGCCAGCGCCTTGGGGAACGACACGGTGCGCCTGTCGGATCCGGCCACGGGGGCGGCCTTGCGTACCCTGGAGGGGCACGGGAGTTTGGTCTTCGCGGTGGCCTTCAGCCCCGACGGTCGCCTGCTCGCCAGTGCCTTGGGGGACAAAACCGTCCGCCTGTGGGACCCGGCTTCGGGGGGCGCAGTGCGCACTTTGGAGGGGCACGGGGATGGGGTTATAGCGGTCGCCTTCAGCCCCGACGGTCGCCTGCTCGCCAGCGCCTCTTGGGACAATACGGTGCGCCTGTGGGACCCGGCTACGGGGGCGGCCGTGCGTATCCTGGAGGGGCACGGAGATTGGGTCAACGCGGTCACCTTCAGCCCCGACGGGCGCCTGCTCGCCAGCGCCTCGAAGGACAACACGGTGCGCCTGTGGAGTCCGGCCACCGGGGCGGCCGTGCGTACCCTGGAGGGGCACGCGGATTAGGTCAGCGCGGTCGCCTTCAGCCCCGACGGGCGCCTGCTCGCCAGCGCTTCCTATAACAAGACTGTCCGCCTGTGGGACCCGGAAACGGGAATCAGCAAACTGATCCTGGCCAGCGGTCACGATGGGGCCTGGGTTGCCTGCCGACCCGCCGAGGGACGCTGTTGGCGGCATGACGACGACGGCTCGCTCTTGGTTCGCAAAGGGGTCAACGGCCTCCTGACCCCGGTGCCCCCGCCGGCTGGCACCGAGCCCGCCCACCTGGAGTTCTACGCGCTCGCAACGCCCGATCCGCCTCTGACCACCGGCGACGGCGGCTCCACCGAGGTCACAGTCCGCATCGTCAACCACGGCTCGGCCCCTGCCTATTGGCTGCGCATCCACCAAACGCGCGACTTCGGCGACCCCTTGCTCTATACCCCGCCGCCGGTCGTTCCGCGTCTCGACCCCGGCCAGTCGGTCGACCTGACCGGCCAGGTCTCCTATCTCGCCGCCTGGACCGACCCGCAAGCCCACGCGGGCCGGCTCAGGCTCCAACTGGACCACGCCCACGGCACCGCGGGAACCGTCGAGGCCCCGATCCGCGCAACGGCCCCGCAAATCGCCGTCGCGGCCGAGCCCGAACTGGTGCCGGGCGACGCCCCGGCACTCTCGGTGAAGCTCCAAAACAAAGGCGGTCAGGACCTGGAGCAGGCGGAGGTGCGCGCCCAGTTGACCGGTCTCGACGCGGACCTCCCGCGCCTAAGCCAACCCCTGGTCAAGGCGGGCGCCGATCTGCCGCTCTCCTTCGCGCTGCCCAAGGGCGCCCGGGTGGACAAGGACAGCCGTCTGACCCTGGTCGTCGATGAGCGCGCCTATCCGCCCCACGACTGGACCTTCGCCGACCGGCCGATCCGTCTGCCCACCCCGCCCTGGCAGCTCTACGCCGGGCTCGCCGCGCTGGTCCTGACCCTGTCCGTGCTGCTCTGGTCGCTGCGCCAATACACCCATCCGCTGACCCGCCGGCTGGCCGCGGACCCGGCCGCCCTGGCCGGGCTCGGGCTCGCGCAGTTGGAGCGGGCGCGCACCCTGCTGCGGCGCACCCGCCGGCTCGGCGCTGTGCTCGCGGCCGGCGGGGTGCAGGGGCGCTGGCTGGACCGGGCGATCCAGTTCCGCGGCGAGTCGCCGGAGGCTCAGGTGCGCTGGCTGGCCGAGCGGCTGGGGGCTAACTGGCAGCGGCTTGAAGGGGTGGGGGAGGGCGGGACCATGGAGCAGTTCGAGTTGGCGCTCGGGGACGGCTTCCCACTGAACCTGAGCGCCTGCCGGGTTGCCTTCCCGCCCGCCGACTGGCCGGCGCAGGACGTGCTGACGCTGCTGGGCACCGGCGGCGATCGGCCCTGTCTCGTGCTCGGGCGCGACCCGGACCAGTGCGCGGATCTCAGCCGCCGCTGCCGCTCCCCCGAGACCTGGTGGGTGGCGCCGCAGGACGGTGAACTCTCCGCCCTGCTGCTGGCCGCGGAGCCGGTGGACGCCTTCGCGCGCCTGATCGCCCGCTATGTGAAGGTTGCGCGCATCTCGCCGTACCAGACGAGCCTCGGCGTGCGCAAGGAGTCCGGCTTCTTCGGCCGCACCCGCATCCTGTCGGATATCCTCAACCGCGGGGACCTGGCCAATTATCTGGTGGTTGGCGGGCGCCAGCTCGGCAAGTCGAGCCTGCTGCTGGCCCTAAAACGCCGCCTCGCAGGGCGGAAGGACATCGACTGCCGCTATCTGTCCTTGGGCCAGGCTACCACCAACCCCAAACTCGCCGAAGAACTGGACGTGCCGGCGGCAACGCCCCTGCCGGACCTGCTGCGCCAGTTGGCGCAGGTACTGCCCGGCACCCGGCGGGTGCTGCTGCTGGACGAGTCGGACGCCTTCGTAGCCGCGGACGCCGCCCGCGGCTATGCCTGTCTCAACGGCTTCCGGTCCTTGAGCGACGAGGGCCGATGTCACTTCATCCTGGCCGGCTTCTGGAGCCTGTACCGCTCCGCCAGCTTCGACTATCAGTCGCCGATCAAGAACTTCGCCGAGACCATCCAGATCGGCGCGCTGGAGCCGGAGGCGTGCCGGGACCTGGTGACCAAGCCGATGGCGGCCCTGGGGCTGACCTATGCCGACGCGGGGATGGTCGAGCGCATCCTGGAACGCACCGGCGGGCGGGCCAACCTGATCGCCATCCTGTGCGACCAGATGCTCCAGGGGCTCGGGCTCGCACAGCGGGTGCTGACCGAACCGGACCTGGAGCGTGCCCTGGTCAGCCGGTCGCTGCGCAGCGCACTGGAGGGTTGGGGGGAACTGACCGCGGACCCGGCGGCGGCGCGGTTGGATCGGGTGATCGTTTACGGTCTGATCGGGCAGGAGCACTTCCCCTTAGCCGCTGTGCTGGACCTGCTCGGCGGGCTCGGGTACCAGGCCGCGCCGGAGGCCATCAAGGAGTCACTGACCCGGCTGGAACTGGCCTTTCTGATCGGCCGCGACGCGGCCGGCTACCGCTGGCAGGTCCCGCTGTGGCGTGACCTGGTGCTGGCAGAGGAGCCGGAGCGGATGCTGCGGCAGGAGGTTGAGCAAGCTATTTCAAGCAATTAGTGTATGCAGAGTCACAAACCCACGCCGAGATATCAAAATAAAGAAGGCGTTGTTCCAGTCCCTTCTCGACCGCCAACCGCCGAATGCAGTTGCAGTTGCGTTCGCAAGCCAGTGGCTTGCAGCCCTGGCTAATCGGACACCCGCGTCGATGCCGTCCTAACTGGCCCGACGGACCCCGATGTTCGCGGGCTGGAGAGACTTCCGAATGAATTCGATGGGTTCGCCGACCAACCGGTCGCGGCGAAGGCGGGCCAGATCGCTTTCGCTGAGGCGGGAGACGAGATCCCTTACGCTGGATATTCCCGCTGGTTGTATGAGCCGCTCGAGCGTTTCCTTGGGTCGGAACCTGGCGGAAATTCTGTCGGTCTCGCTCAGACTCGACCCGATGATCCTTTCCAAAACCTCCGGTGCAGAAAACAGAATCGCCTCGGTTTCGGGAATTGCCAGTGTGACCAGATACGGGGTCGCCCCGGCGGCCGAGCGCAGCAAGTCGTTTAGCGTCGTTTTCTGCTCGTTCGCCAGCGCATCGCTGGTGGTATCGGAGTCGACCACCAGTGCGGTCGGGGTCTGACGCGCGCCTAGTATCGTCCGGCTCAAAGAGACAGCCGAAGACCTGCCATCGGCTGCGACAACGGCAATCCCATCGCTGAATTCGGCTGGGATGAGTCGGCGGATCAGGTCGGCGTCCGCTTCACCTTCGACGACGATGTATGCATTCATGGGAGTTTCTCGTTGGCCTTGGTCATAACCCGGCCGCCGCGCGATCTGCACGGTCGTCGGTCCGCACAGCGGACCCTACAGGCCACGGTGTTACCGTAGGGTCCGCTGTGCGGACCGTCCGCAGCCGGCCGGAACGATGATCAAGGCCCTTTCTTCCGCCTGCGCATCGGGGGCTTTGAAGGCACGCTCCGACCCGGTTTCAACGCTTCGTTTCTCGTTTCCATGCTCCGGCGTGGGAATGCCGGGCGGGCGCTCAGCGTCCGGTCTTGGCGCTGGACGCCGAATAGTGTCGGTAAAACCGCCGCCCGGTTCAAGGACCAAAGTCGGCACTACAGCCGTTTTCGCGCGCCATGATCTCGCTTGCTCAGGCACTTACCCTACCATCAAGCGCGAAAATGGCCCCAAAATGGCGGCATCCCAGGTCGAATAGCCGAAGTCGGGCTGGAAGCCGCATCCGCGCGCGGCCATAACGGGTGCAGAGACGCCGGACTCATCGTGCTGAAGGTGGCGCGCGTCTATTATATAATCAGTTAACGCCCTAACCGTTGCTTTAATAACCAGTGGCTCTCAGTCCCCGCATGCTCTCTCCCGCCGCCCGCCAGGCCCTACGCCTCCTGGGCGGTCTGATCGAGGAAGGCCGCATCCGCAAGGGCTGGTCCCGGGAAGCGCTTGCGCAGCGGATCGGCGTGGGGACCATCACCGTCCGACGGATCACCCGCGGCGAGCCGGGCGTGGCCATCGGCACCTATTTCGAGGCCGCCGCCTTGGTGGATATCCCCCTGTTCGGACAGGAATCGCCCCGGGAGCTGGAACGGGAGCTGTCCCGCCAACAGGAAAAGCTGACGCTGCTGCCTTCCCGGGTCCGTCGCCCGGCCACGGAGCCCGTGGACGATGACTTCTGAGCGCGGGATCCACGCCGATCGGGCCTATGTCTGGGTCTGGCTGCCGGGGGCGCTCGCGCCGGTGGTCGCGGGCGTGCTGAGCCGGGATGCGCGGGGCGGCTATGGCTTCACTTATGGGCGATCCTACCTGCGGCGCGACGCTGCGATCAGCCTCTTCCCGGACGAACTGCCGCTGCAACCGGGCGGGCAGCGCCGCCGCGACGATGACCTCCACGCCTGTCTGCGGGACGCGGCGCCCGACGCCTGGGGACGCCGCGTCATCATCAATCGGCTGACCGGACGCCGCGGCCAGGATGTCGCGCTGGTCGAGTTCGACGAACTGACCTACCTGTTGGAGTCGGGTTCCGACCGGATCGGGGCCCTGGATTTCCAGGCATCGCCATCCGACTACCAGCCGCGCGAATCCACCGAGGCCAGTCTGGACGCGTTGCTGGATGCGGCCCTGCATCTGGAGCGCGGCGAACCCCTGTCCCCGGCCCTGAGCCTGGCCCTCCAGCATGGCACCTCGGTCGGCGGCGCCCGCCCCAAGGCGCTGCTGACCA
Organism: Lamprocystis purpurea DSM 4197; assembly: GCF_000379525.1. GTDB lineage: Bacteria > Pseudomonadota > Gammaproteobacteria > Chromatiales > Chromatiaceae > Thiodictyon > Thiodictyon purpureum. Next base: position 60,700 of record NZ_KB902408.1, read on the forward strand.
GCGGCACCCGCAAGTACATCGCCAAGTTCTCTACCAGCACTGACGTTCACAACGTGGTCAAGGCGGAATATCTCGCCATGCGTCTCGCCAGCCTGGCGGGTCTGGACATCGCCCCGGTCGCGCTGACGCGCTCGCTGGGCCGCGAAGTGCTCCTGATCGAGCGTTTCGACCGCGTGCGCCAGGGCGACGGCTGGCAGCGGCGCGCCATGCTGTCCGCGCTGACCCTGCTCGGACTGCGCGAAATGGAGGCGCGCTATGCCAGCTATGAGGACCTGGCCCACCGTATCCGCCGGGACTTCGCCGATGCGCGCGCGACCCTCGCCGAGCTTTACGGCCGCATGGTCTTCAATGTGCTGTGCGGCAACACGGACGACCATGCACGTAACCACGCCGCCTTCTGGGACGGCCGCACCTATCGGCTCACCCCGGCCTACGACATTTGCCCGCAGGTGCGCACCGGCGGGGAGGCGAGCCAAGCGATGCTGTTGACGGGCGAGCGGCGCGACAGCCGGCTTGTCACCTGCCTCGCCGCGGCGCCCGCCTTTGGGCTCGGCGCCGCGCAGGCCCGCGCCTTGATCGACCACCAGCGCGATGTTGTCAGTCGCCAGTGGCACTCCGTTTGCGACGAGGCCGAGCTTGGCACGACCGAGCGACAGGCGTTATGGCAGCGGCAGTTTCTCAATCCGTATTGCCTGGAGGGCTATTCGGACGGATAGTGGCGGGGGAAAAAAGCGCGAGCAATCGTCGGCGATGCCACCCGTGCTCTCCTGGTGCGAACGCATCCTCACTGCCGACAGCCTGGACGCGGTGTTGCACTGAGGGGGCGCGGCGGCATGTCCTGATGACCGCCCGCGGTCTCGTGAATGAGTGTGTCGCCGTAGCAGATGAGCATCGGCATGGGCCAGGAATCGCCCTGTCAACAACCCATCAAATCGGACTGATCCTGGACATGACGGCCACATCGACGCTGCAACTCCGTTCGATCTTTGATCTCCTGAAGGACAAGTTCTCTGTCCCATCCTACCAGCGTGGCTATCGCTGGACGGCGCGACAGGTTGAGGCGCTGCTGGACGATCTGGCCGCGTTCCAGTTGGCGTCGCGACGGACCGACCCGACGAACTTCTATTGCCTGCAGCCGGTAGTCGTCGTCCGCCGCGGCCCGAACGAATGGGAACTCGTCGATGGCCAACAGCGGCTGACCACGATTTACCTGATCCTCCGGGCGTTGCAGAACGTTGCGGCGATATTTGGCCGCGGTTGCTATGAGATTTCCTATCAAACGCGCCCTGGCAGTGCCGAGTTTCTCAGCCAGCCTACCGCCGAGGGTGCCCAGCGGTGCATCGACTATCACCACATGTACGAGGCTTACCAGGCCATCGAGCGCTGGTTTGCCGGGCGGGACGGCGGGCTGCGGTTGCGGCTGCTGGAATGCCTCACAGGCCCTGATGGCGACGCGCCGAACGTGCGCGTCATCTGGTATGAGCTCGGCGAGCATCAGGACCCGGTACAGGCGTTCGTGAGGCTGAACGTGGGCCGCATCCCGCTGACGAGCGCCGAGCTGATCCGCGCGCAACTGCTGCGGTCTGACCGTGAACCACAATTGGAGCAGCGCGACGCGCAGCAGATCCCGCAGGACTGGGACCTGATCGAGCGCCGCTTGCAAGAGGATGCCTACTGGTTCTTTTTGCAGAACAAGGGTTCGGCTCTGCCGACGCGCATCGAGTACCTGTTCGATGTTTTCATTCGCATGAAGCGCGCGCACACGGAGGGCGACCTGGCCAATGATCCGCTGGCGACGTTTCTGGCGTTCCAGGCACTGCTGGATGCCAAGCCGGACGAGGTGTGGCCCTTGTGGCAGGAGTTCAAAACGCTCACTCAGACACTGGAAGACTGGTATGAGGAGCGCGTCCTGTACCACCTTGTCGGTTTTCTCGTCGCCACGGTCACCCCGGACAAGACGGCAGACGCCCGGTCGCGCCAGGCCGAGGCCCGGGTTCTGTTTGATCTCTTGCTGGAACGCAGGAAGTCCACCGCCACGGCATTCGACCGACATCTCCGGCGGTTGGCCTGGCGGCGCTTTGCCGGCCCACGCGCCGCCGAGCTTCCCGCTGACGGCCTCACGGCGCCTGAACTGGCACGGCGAATCACCGAGCGCATCGACACGCTCAGCTACGGTTCGGTGTCGGTCCGCCCGGTCTTGCTCTTGTTCAATATCGCGGGCCTCCTGGAGCAGACGGCGTCCACCCAGCGGTTCCAGTTCGACGGGTTCAAGAACAACACCTGGGACATCGAACATGTCCGGTCGGTGGCCGAATACATACCCATAGCCGCCGCCGATCGTCGGCGTTGGCTGACGCATGCTCGCGACTTCGTGGTGAGCCCGGTGGCGACCGCGCGTAATCGGGCAGAGTCGGAGGCGCTCGCAAAAAAGATTGCGGCACTGATCGCCGCGCCCTCACCCGAAGAACAGGCGTTCAAGGCGGTATTTGATCGTGTTCGCACACTCAGCGGTGAGGCCGATGGGCGAGAGGACGACGCGCTGTCCAACCTGGCGCTGCTGGACTTGGGCACCAACCGGTCTTATCAGAACGCAATCTTTCCCGTGAAGCGCATGCGTATCATCGATCTCGACAAGCAGGGTCAGTTTATCCCTCCTGCTACGCGCAACGTCTTCCTGAAGTACTACTCGCCGCATGCGGCGCAACTGATGCTTTGGGATCGTGCCGACCGTAAGGCCTATAGCGACGCAATCACTGCTACCTTGCAGCAATTTTTCGCGCCGCTGGTGGACCGCAAGGAGGTCGTATGAAGACAGGGCACACCAGTTTCCGCGCGCTGTTCGGCGATGGCCGGCGTGTGGAGATTCCGGTCATCCAGCGCGACTACGCGCAAGGGCGCTCGGATGAGCACAGCCGCGAAGTACGCGGGCGCTTCCTCGACGCCCTCGCCGAGGCGCTGGACCCCACGGCAAAGAGCACCGCCGCTGTGGATCTGGACTTCGTCTATGGCAGATGGAACGCGCGCGCGAAGACGCTTGAGCCGCTCGATGGACAGCAGCGGCTGACGACACTTTTCCTGCTGCACTGGTATCTGGCTTGTCTGGACGGCGCGTTCGACGAGTTCCGGTCGTGGATGACGCTGCCGGGCGGTGGTTCATGCTTTACCTACCGCACACGGCCGGCGGCGCGTGAGTTCTTCGATGCGCTCGTGTTGGCACCGGTGCCGCCGGCGGCCCTCGGCGACGAGCCGCAAGCGTTGTCCCTCTGGTTGACCGATGCCGTTTGGTTCGTCCGGAACTGGCTCCGGGATCCGACAGTCCGTGGCTGCCTCACGATGTTCGACGCGATCCACCAGCGCCTACACACCGCCAAGGGCGCCTGGTCGCGGCTCGTCTGCGAGACCTCGCCAGCCATCACCTTCCACCTGCTGCTGCTCGAAAACTTCAATCTCTCGGATGACCTGTACGTAAAGATGAACGCACGGGGCAAGGCACTGACCTCGTTCGAGGTGTTCAAGGCGGAGATCGAACGCTTTGTGGGCGAGGCATTCCCCAACGAGCCCTGGCCAACCGAGCAGGGCATCACTTGGCGCCAGTTTATCAGCCGACAGTTCGACATCGCGTGGACCGATTTCATGTGGCGCCAGCGCGGGGAAACCACTGAGATCGACACCCGGTTCATGCACCTCATCCGCGCCGTGGCCGTCGTGCACTGCGTCAGCCACAGCGAGGACGCGCTGGTCTCCGGACAGATCGAGCAGATCCTTGCCAGGCCAGAGCCCGGCCTGGCGTTCTACAAGGAATTGGGCTGCCTGGACCGCGGCTTCGTCGTGCAACTGGCCAGCCTCATGGAAACACTCGCCGGACACCCGGCAGCGCCGACCTTTCTGCCTCAGACCCGCTATATGAACGAGGCGGCCGTCTTTCAGCGCGTGCTGCTCGCCCGCAGCGCGAACCAGGACGAGGGTCTCACATTGTTCGACTGGGTGCTGTTCTGCGCCTGGTGCACTTTCCTGCTGCGTAACCCGACAGATATCGGCAGCGCGGCGGCGCAGAGCGCGTTCCACGACTGGGTCCGCATCCTGACCAATCTCGCCTACAACACGGAAATCGACCGTCATGATCGCCTGATTCCGGCACTGCGCCGCACCTGGCAGTTGTCTGAGATCGCCCAGCCCGGCGGTGCCGATTTCCTCGTGCAGGTCGCCGCCGGCGGCCTGGGTGAGCGCCTCGGCTTTAATGTGCAGCAGCAGCGCGAAGAGCGATTGAAGGCACTGCTGATCTTGCGCGATGCCCGGTGGCGACCCCTGATTGAACGCGCCGAGACGCATCCGTACTTCCGCGGCAGTATCGAGTTCCTGCTGCACTGGGCTGGGTTAGTGGATCGTGTCGCGCCGACCAATCAGTGCGACTGGGACGACACGGAGGACGGCGTGTTGCGCGCGTCGTTTGAGGATTGGTACGCGCGCACCTGCGCCGTGTTCCCTGAGACCAACAAGGGCTGGCTCGCGCCCTTTCCGGAGTTCCTGTGGGAGCGGGCACTGCTGGCCACGGGAGACTACCTCCTGCCAAAGGGGAGCAACCTGAGCTTGCTCGACGACAGTGACCGCGATGCCAGTTGGCGTCGACTACTCCGGGCCGACACGCGGGTGACTGACCGCGAGGAGCGGCGCGACCTAGTGCGCCGTGTGCTCGCCCAAGTGGACCCCAAGGATGCCATTGGTTCGCTGCGGGTCATTGTCGCCGCGGGTGTGCAGGGCGTAGACGACTCTCCGGTGCTTGGCATGCGCGGTTGTCTCGTCGCCCAACCGAGCCTCATCGCTTACTGCAAACGGCGCATGTTGCGGCTGGATGAGGATTCCGTCTTCTTATTGAAGAAAACACAGCGCAACGGCTATCACGTCGATCTCTATGTCTATTGCCTATACCTTCGGCTTAACGCCCGGCGCACGGAACTTGATCCGCGGGTCAGACTGAAGTTGATCGAGCAGACCGACACCCACGCACATTCACAGCTTCGCCTGCGCGCATACGGCTTGGGCCTCAGGCTAACAGCGGAGAAACATGGCACGGTGATGCAGTTGCGCATTCATAAGACCGTTCCCGATCCTGATCTCGCTGCCCGATTGCCGTCATGGACTGTCGATGGTCCCACACGGCTTAGTCTAAGCCTGCCGCCCGACGCCGCAGAGGGTGCGATCTTCGATGTTTGCGGGGCCCTAGCAGCCTGTCGGACTTAGCCCCTAGGATAAGAGCATGAGTCAATATAAAGGTTTTTTGTTGCTCCACAATCTAACGTAAGGTGATTTCCGCGAAACATCCAACCCGTAGGAGCCCGCTTGCGGGCGACGGGTGGGGGCACAATGACGCGATTCCGGCAGGTCACGTCGCCCGCAAGCGGGCTCCTACGGAGCTTGATTCTTGATAGCGTCTTATTCGGAAATCGCCTAAAGTCCGACAGGCTGCTAGGGCTTACTCCATAGCCCGGCTCCCGGCTGCGTTCGATGGAGGCTCGGACGAAGGGATTTTAGCGATGCCGACCAGCGCCCGACAGGCAGGTCCCGCGGGTGCCTGCCTGTTGGATCGGATAAGAATCGACATCCCGGAGTCCTTTGCTCCTCCAGCGGCCCGCCTAAAGACCCACGCAGAGATACTTGGCCTCCAAATACTCGTCCAGGCCCTGCCGTCCCCCCTCGCGGCCAAACCCTGACTGTTTGATCCCGCCAAAGGGCGCCACCGCGGTGGAAATGAGCCCGGTATTGAGTCCGACCATCCCGTACTCCAGGGCCTCCGCGACACGGAAGGCGCGTCCCAGGTCGCGCGTATAGAAATAGGCGGCCAGACCGAATTCGGTCGCGTTGGCCAGCGCGATGGCTTCGGCCTCGGTGTCAAAACGAAAGATCGGCGCCAGCGGGCCGAAGGTCTCCTCGCGGGCCGCCCGCATTCCCGGTTGCATCCCCACCATCACGGTCGGCTGGAAGAAGGTCCCGCCCAGGGCGTGGCGGTGCCCGCCGGTCAGGATCCGCGCACCGCCGGCGACGGCGTCGGCGATCTGCGCCTCCACCTTGACGAGTGCTGCCGCGTTGATCAGCGGTCCCTGGACCACGCCGGTTTCGACCCCGGCGCCGACCTTGAGCCCCGCGACCTGTTCGGCGAGGCGCGCGGCGAAGGCGTCATGGATGCCGGACTGCGCCAGCAGGCGGTTGGCACAGACGCAGGTCTGACCGCTGTTGCGGTATTTGGATTCGATGGCGCCGGCCACCGCGCGCTCCAGGTCCGCATCGTCGAAGACGATGAAGGGGGCGTTGCCGCCCAGTTCCAATGACAAGCGCTTTACTGTCTCTGCACACTGGCGCATGAGCAGCCGCCCAACCGCGGTGGAGCCGGTGAAGCTCAGCTTGCGCACGGTGGGATTGGCGGTCAGTTCGGCGCCGATGGCCGCGGGCGCCCCGGTGACCAGATTGAGCACGCCGGCCGGCAGCCCCGCGCGCTCGCCGAGCACCGCCAGCGCCAGCGCCGAGAGCGGGGTGTCTTCCGCCGGTTTGACCACCAGGGTGCAGCCGGCGGCGAGTGCCGCGGCGGCCTTGCGGGCGATCATGGCCGCCGGGAAGTTCCAGGGCGTGATGGCCGCGCAGACCCCGATGGGCTGTTTCATGACCAGGAGGCGCCGGTCCGCCTGATGGGGCGGGATCAACTCACCGTAAACCCGCCGACCCTCTTCGGCGAACCACGCGAAATAGGACGCTGCATAGGCGATCTCCCCGCGGGCCTCGGCGAGCGGCTTGCCTTGCTCGGCGGTCATGATCCGCGCCAGATCGTCCTGGGCGGCGAGCAGCAGGTCATGCCAGCGGTGCAGGATCGTCGCGCGCTCGGCCGCGGTCCGCGCCCGCCAGGCCGGCCAGGCGCGGTCCGCGGCCGCGATGGCGCGTCGGGTCTCGGCGGCGCCCATGGCGGGGACCTGGCCGATGGTCATGCCGGTGGCGGGATCGGTGACGGCGAAGGTGCCGCCGGCGTCGGCCTGGGTCCAGCGACCGTCGATCAGTGTCTGGTCGCGCAGCAGAGTGGGGTCATTCAGTTGCATGGGATCGTGCTCGCCGGGTTGGACTGACCGACAGTATGGGCCGCTCGGTGGTCCCGCGCCCGCTCAGGAGGGTGACGGGAGAGTGCCCGTCCATAGTCCAGCGTCGCAGCAAACGACGCGGGTGGCGCCGTGCCGGTGACTGGCGAATGCCTGTCCGGTGTTTCGACCCTATACTGCACAGAACTCCTGTCCAACAACGCTCTGGTCTCCCCATGATCGAAACCACGGCCAAACGTTTGCTGGAACTGGTGCAGGCGGTGTTGCGGGATCCGTTCTCCGGCATTGGTAAACCGGAGCCGCTCAAGTATCCGGGCGGCGACGTCTTGTCTCGGCGCGTCACTCAGGAACATCGGTGCGTTTATCTGGTGAAGCAGGATCGCGTTGCGTTCCTCCAAGGTCGATACCATTACTGATGTCGCTCGATAAGGTCATCCAACACCTGGCTCGCGGTCTGCGCGGCGTCCTGTTGTCCGCGCGACGGGGACCAGGCGGCGGAGCCCCTGGAGTTAACGGTCACCACCTCGTCGTTGCACTGGCGCTGGCCTACGTGCTGCTGGGTGCCGCCGGCCTCTTGCTTGCCATCCCCCCCGGCTACGCCAGTCCGGTGTTTCCCGCCGCGGGGCTCGCGGTGGCCGCCGCCCTGCAGTTCGGACCGCGGGCCTTACCTGGGGTCTGGCTGGGTTCCGCTGTGTTGAACCTGGGTCACGCATGGTTCGGCGGCACCCTGACCCCGACCACCGCCGCCCTGGCGCTGTGCATCGGCGTAGGGGCCAGTCTGCAGGCCGGGGCCGGGGCCTGGCTGGTCCGCCGCTGGCAAAGCTCGACCTGGGAGGCCTTGGAGCGGGAGCAGGACACCTTTCGCTTCCTGCTGTTGAGCGGCGCGCTTGCCGGAGTGCTGTCGCCGACGATCGGCGTTGCCGCACTCACCGCCGCCGGCGTCATCGCTGTCCCCAGCGCATCCTACACCTGGTGGAACTGGTACCTGGGTGATGTCCTGGGGATCATGGTGTTCGCCCCCCTCGCACTGTGTTTTCTCAACCGCCAGGACCCGCTCTGGCGGGAACGGCTGCGGCGTACCGTCCTGCCGGTCCTGCTGACCCTGGGCCTGGCCATCGCCGCGTTCTTCGGCGTCGCCCGTTGGGAAGTGCAGACCCAAGCCAACGATCTGCGCGACGACAGCGTGCATCTTGCGCAGGCGATTGGCGGGCGCCTCATCAGCCATCGCGAGATTCTCGCCTCACTCAGTCATTTCATCGAGGCGACACCCGATTTCAGCTTCGCCCAGTTCGAGCGCTTCACGCGGATCACCCTGCAAGCCAACCCCGACATCTTCGCGCTCAGCTTCAATGATCTGGTCAGCGATGGGCAGCGGCCGGACTACGAAAAGCGCATCAGCGCCCTGTCGCCCCTCGGACCGTTCCAGATCACTGAACGCGATGCCGAGCGGCGCCTGGTGCGGGCCGGAACCCGCCCCGAATACGTCGCGGTGCGCTATATCGTCCCGTTGGCCAAGAACCAGCCGGCGGTGGGCTTCGACATCCATTCCGAACCGATCCGCCGTGCCGCGATCGAACGCGCGCGACGCACGAACGCCATGGCCGTGACTGCCCCCATCCTGCTGGTGCAGGAGCAGGAAAAGCGCGTCGGCCTGCTGGAACTCCTGCCCATCGCCGCCGCGACCGACGGCGCATCCCCCGAGCCGCTTGCGCATCTTGGTTTCGTCGTTGCCGTGGTCAAGGTCGATGAGATGATCGAGATCGCCACCCGCGGCGTGATTCCCGAAGGGTTGACCTTTTGCCTGACCGACATGGCGGCCGCCGCGGAATCGGGTCTGCTGTTCTGCTCCGGACGCCGGGTCGCCGGTCCTTCCGCCATTGCGGACACCCCCGCCAATTGGAGCACGCGGCTGGGCATGGGGGATCGTGATTGGCGTTTGGCGGTCACGGTCACTGAGAACTACCGCCAGGCGCACCGACCCTGGCTGGCCTGGGCCGTGGGTGTCGTCGGGCTCTTATTCGCGACGCTGCTGCAGGTGCTGATGCTGGGGATGACCGGCCGCACCGCCATCATCGAGCGCAAGAACGCCGTGCTCCTGCAGGCTGAAAAGGTGTTCGATAACAGCGGTGAGGCCATCGTCGTCACCGATGCCCGTGGTGTCGTGCTGTCGACCAATCCGGCCTTCACGCAGGTGACGGGGTATAGCGCCGAGGAAGCCCGCGGTCAGACCTTGCGGCTCCTGCAGTCCGGCAGACAGTCACCCGAGTTCTATCGCGACATGTGGCAACGCCTGTTGCGTGAGGGGCAATGGCAGGGCGAGATCTGGAACCGCCGAAAATCCGGCGACATCTACCCTGAATGGCTGACCATCTCGGCCGTACGCAACGAGGCCGGTGAGACCGTGCAGTACGTGGGCTCCTTCACCGATATCACCGCACCCAAGGCCGCGCAGGAGCGGATCGAGTTCCTCGCCTACCACGACGCCTTGACTCAGTTGCCCAACCGGGTGCTGGCCATGGAGCGGATCGGGCGGGCCATCGCGCACGGCCGGCGCCATGCGAGCCGGATGGCGCTGCTGCTCATGGACTTGGATAAGTTCAAACTGGTGAACGACACCTACGGCCATAGTGTCGGCGACAGCCTGTTGCAGGCGGTGGCGGAGCGGCTCCGCCAGACCCCGTGCCGGGACGATACCCTGTGCCGCCTGTCCGGGGACGAATTCCTCATCGTGCTGTACGAGGCCGGTGATCAGCAGGCGATTGCCGATCAGTGCGAGGCGATTCTGCGCGACCTGGCTCAGCCCTTTGTGCTCGCCGAGCGGCAGTTGACGACCTCGTCGTCGATCGGCGTGGCCGTTTTCCCCGCGGACGGCGACACCACTGAAACGCTGCTGCGCAATGCCGACACCGCGCTCTACGAAGCCAAGAAGGGCGGCCGCGACACCTATCGATTTTTCGATGAGCAGATGAACCTGAACGTCGTCCATTACGTCAGGACCAAGGAGGCGCTGGAACGGGCATTGGAGCACGACGCGTTCGAGTTGTACTACCAACCGCAGTTGCGCCTGGGCCGCGCGGGGGAGTCTGATCAGCCGGTTGCCGCGGAGGCATTGATTCGTTGGCACCACCCGGAACGCGGTCTGATCATGCCGGGTGACTTCATCGCCGTCGCCGAGGAGAGCGGCCTGATCGTGCCGATCGGCGCCTGGGCGCTGCGTCAGGCGTGCCGACAGGCCGCGGTCTGGATTGCCGCGGATCTACCCCTGCGGCTGGTGGCGGTCAATTTGTCGGCGGTGCAGTTTCACAGCGGCAACATCTACGAGTTGGTCCTGTCCGCGTTGGATGAAGCGGGTCTCGACCCCGGCTGTCTGGAGCTGGAACTCACCGAGAGCATCCTGCTCGACGACGTCGAGCGCGTCCTGACCGCGGTGCGTCGGCTCAAGGAGCATGGCGTGCGTCTGTCCATCGACGACTTCGGCACCGGCTACTCCAGCCTGGCTTACCTCAAACGCTTCAAGGTCGACAAGCTCAAGATCGACCGCTCCTTCGTCAGCAACATCCTGCAGAGCGAGGAGGACCGCGCCATCGTCCTGGCCATGATTCAGATCGCCCGCAGTCTCAACCTGACGACGGTCGCGGAGGGTGTCGACCATATCGACCTGGCCGCAGCGCTCAGGGATATGGGCTGTGACGAGGTGCAGGGATACCTCTATGCCGAACCGCTACGACCGTCGGAATTGGAGCAGTGGCTGGAGCGCGGGGGCCGGATCACGAAGTGAAACAAGTGCAATAAGCGGAACGCCTTTGGCGTTTCGGTCGCTGGGCCTCGATCAAGATTCCGGCCACTTGGGCTCGCCGGGTGCGTAGTCAGGCCATCCTGGCCTGACACTGTCAGGGCTGGAAGCCCTGACGACGCACGCCGCTGGCCGGGATTACGATCAAGGCCGGTCGTTGGTTGTCGTGATTGAATTGCTTCTCCGACAACGACAACGACAACGATTGTATGCGTTGTTAAACAAACTCTTGATTTCTTACCTGGCCCCCTCGGGTCGCCGGGGCGCGCCTTGAGGGTCGGCGGCGGCTGCCAGTTCCGTCAAAGCGGCCCGCAGACCGATGGCCTCCACCCCCGCGGCCAGGGGGAAGCGGTCTTCGCCGGGATAGATCACCCCTGGCGCGGCCCGATCAAGGCGACCGACGCCTGGCGGGCAAGCGCGTGCTCGATGGTCTGGAGTGCGTGGCGGGGGAACATCCTTGCAATTCTAAAGCAGTGTTTTCGATTTACAAGGACGAACGTCAGGCGCAGGGCGTCTCCTCTTGGCCGAAGAATCGTGCGCACCCTTGTGCAGCGCGCTCTTGCGAACCCTCAGGTCACCGTTACCCTGCAACGATCGGGGGCGCATACTCGCGGTCTGCCCATTGACTCTGCTGAATAACGATTCGGGTTGCCATGAAAAATAAGGTGATCGGCCAATTAGCGGTCGCGCTCTCCGGCGTTGTGTATTACGGATTGGTCGCTGCGGAATGCGCGAGCGTCGACCGCGCATCCAGTGCCTGCCGTTATCCCGCGGGCGACGCCTGGTGCGCCAGGCACGGCGACGGCAATCGTTATGCCTATAAAGACGGTTGTGTCGACGAGAACAACACCGCCGACACCAACAGCGCGCCGCGCTCACCGGCTCCGGCCAAGTCCTGGAGTCCGGTGGTCGACTGGGACTGCGGGAAGGCGAGAACCGCCGTCGAGCGCCTGATCTGCGCCAACCCGGATGTGCGTGCCCAGGATGGCAGGATGGGGGCGCTCTACGCCGACTTGCAGGCGAGCGGCCGGTTGCCCGAACGGCTGCAAAAAGCCTGGCTGCTCGGCCAACGCAACGCCTGCGACAATGCGGACTGTCTGCGCGCGGTCTATGCCGAGCGGATTCGTTACCTCGAATCGCTGGCGGTTGCGACCGCGGCCGCCGGTGTCCCTGCCGTCGCGCCGGTGGCCGGTTCGCCGGATGCCGCCCGCGAGCCGGCGCGCCGCCCGCCGCCGCCAACCACTGCTGAAACGGCCACGATGCAGCCGCCGGAACCGATTCCGGAGCCGATTCCGGAGCCGGAACCCATTGCCGAAACGGCACTGACATCGTCTGGACCAAGCTCTCAGACGGGTATACCGATGCTTCCGTTGCCGGAAGCGCCGACCCCGGCAGCGGGAGGAGCCCCGACCGGCGATGCTCCGCACGGGGCGTCCCCGGGCGCCTCCGTCAAGAGCGGCGCTGGCGTCCTGCTGGGTTTGGCGGTGTTGGCCATCGCGTTCGGTCTGTTCGTGTGGCGGGACCGCCGGCGGGTCGACGCGTCCTCGCGTCGCGGTCTCGCGGTGTTCGCCCGGCGAGTGCAGGCCGGGTGGGGACTCCGACGCGGGGGTTGGCGGGGGCTGCGCAGGCTCACTTCAGCGCCCGCCGATGCTTCCGCCGGAACTTTCGGGGCGATGCCGATCAGGGCATCGGCATCGGTCGACGTGCCGCTGTCTGATGACCTCATCGCCCGTCTGCGCGCCCTGGCCCGGCCCGGCGAGCCGCTGTCGGTGGTGGTCGCACGCGCCGTCGCGGCACTGGAAGTGACCTCCACGCCGCCCCCGACCGCTGCCGTTCCGGTGCGACCGGAAACCGGGGTTTGACCACGATGGCCCCAACTGCCGCTCGGCAACCTGCTAAACCCCGCGCTTTCGGCGAACTCGTGCGGCAACTGTGGACCATCTCCAAGGCGTTCTTCGGTTCGGAGGTCCGATATAAGGCGCTTGGCTTCACCATGGTTCTGCTCGCCCTGGCCCTGTCCGTCGGCGGCGTGCAGGTGCTCATGAGCTATGTGGCGAGGTATTTCATGACGGCCATCGCCATTAAAGACGTGTCGGCCTATTGGCAATGGCTGTGGTGGTATCTCGGGACCTTTGCGCTTGCCGTCCCGCTGGGGGTTTACTACCGGTGGACGGAAGAGCGTCTGGCCGTGCTCTGGCGGGAATGGATGGCGCGGCACCTGATCAAACGCTATTTCAACAACCGCGCTTACTACCGGCTGCGCAGCGCATCCAACATCGATAATCCGGATCAGCGGATCAGCGAGGATGTGCGCAACTTCACCAGCACCTCGTTATCCTTCCTGCTCATCATGCTGAATGCAGTGGTGACTTTGATTGCGTTCATCGGCGTGCTGTGGGCGATCTCAGCCAGCCTGGTCGGGGTGCTGTTCGTTTATGCCGTGGCGGGCACCGGCATCAGCATTCTCATCGGCCGCCGCCTGATCGGTCTCAATTACTCGCAATATCAGAAAGAGGCCGATTTCCGCTATGGTCTGGTGCGGGTTCGGGACAACGCCGAATCCATCGCTTTCTATCGCGGGGAGGCGCGGGAGCGCCGTGATCTGGTGGGGCGTCTGGGCGCGGCGGTCCTGAATATGCTGAGCATCATCGGCTGGAATCGCAACCTGGCGTTCTTCGTCAACAGCTACAACTATGCCGCCATCATCCTGCCGGTGGTGATCGTGGCGCCGATGTTCATGCGCGGGGAGGTGGAGTTCGGCGTGGTCACTCAATCGGCCGGCGCCTTTGCGCAAGTGCTGGCGGCCGTGTCGCTGATCATCACGCAGTTTGAACGGTTGAGCGCTTACCTGGCCGGCGTCCGGCGGCTTGGCACCCTGTGGGACGATCTGGATGAATTCGATGCGGAAGAAGACCAGGCGGCCCCGGCCGGTCCCCCGGAAGGGGCTGACGACGGCCGCAAAGTGAAGTTGGACAAACTGACGGTCCGCACGCCGGATCATGCAAAGACATTGGTCAGCCAGTTGTCCTTCGAACTGTGCCGCAATCAGAGCCTGCTGATCATGGGTGCCAGCGGCACCGGCAAGAGTTCCGTGCTGCGCACCATCGCCGGGCTCTGGCCGAGCGGCGCCGGGTCGCTCGAACGCCCGCCGTTGCGCGAGATCATGTTCCTGCCGCAACGCCCCTATATGATCGACGGCAATCTGCGCGATCAGTTGCTCTATCCCTATCCTGATCGCGACCTCAGCGACGAACAGATCATCGCGGTGGCCGATAAGGTGAATCTCGCGGACGTGCTGGATCGCGTCGACCGCGATCTGGAACGCGTGCTCGACTGGACCAACGTCCTGTCGATGGGTGAACAGCAGCGCGTGGCCTTCGCGCGACTGTTTCTGCGCAATCCCGGTTTCGCCTTCCTTGACGAGGCCACCAGCGCACTGGATGAAGACAATCAGGAACGCTTCTACCAACTGCTCAAGGAATCGCGCATCGCCTTCATCAGCGTCGGACACCGCACCACCTTGATCCAATACCACGACCGTGTCCTGCAACTGGACCGTTCGGGAAGTTGGGAAATCACCGAGCGGGGCGAGCGGCCGGCGCTTGCGAGCAACGGAAGTGCCATCGTGTGAGTCCTGGCGAACTCAACAGGATCGCCGGTCAGCGCATCACTTAGTTCCCTGTAACCGGTGTCACATCCTGAGCCTGCATGGCCGTCGGCATGGGAACGTGCCGGATCTCCTTGCCGCCGAAATCGACTTTGTTCAGCGCGATCGTGCGGACCGTCAGGTCACCGTAGGTGCGAAAGAAGGCGATCTGGTTCTTGAGGTCATAGACCGTTACCCACTGGGTCGTGTCGTAGTCGATGGTCGGGTTGCCCCCGGTCTTGGACGGGATTTTCTCCGCCACCACCCCGTGGGGGATGTCCACCGCGTTGAGGATGTGGAACGCCAGGTTCGCGCCCTCGGCCGCGGTCGCCACGGGGGTTGACGCGTAGACGAGGGCGGTGGCTTTCACAAAGCGGCTGGGCGGCGTGTAGTCCCCCGGCAGCCCGAGAAGTCCCGTGCCCTGGCCGAGCGGCGTGACTTCGACCGAGCCCAGTTTGAGGGCATCGACGTTGATGTTCGTCAGGTCGATGTGGTTACGCAGGTTCGTCTGGTGCCAGTCGAAGGGCGGGGAATTGGTGAGGACGCCGATGGGGTTATCATTGATGTGCAACTTGCCGTTGAGATATTCGACCACGATGGAGTTCCCCTGCGCGTCGGTGATGGCCCAGTGGAGCGGCAGCGGACCGGCCTGCGGCAGAACGAGTTCGTAAACGGTGATCTTGGGTAAGGCCTCGCGCACCTCGGCGACCGTCGCGAATTGACTCAGGAGCCAGTTGGCAAGCTCGACGTTGGAGACCGCGTGCTTGCCCTTGCCCGGGAACGGTTGGTACTGGGCGAAACCAGGGAGGAAGAGCGCGCCAACCGACAGACCGGCCTCATTCATGCCATCGGCCGCGACGTCCAGGCCAAGGGCATTGATGCCGAGGAAGCCGTGCTTCGCCGTCCAGGTCATGCCGGGCTTGAGGTCGGGGGCGGTGGCTGTCAGGTGGTGGCCGCGCGGCACCAGCATCACCTGGCTCTTGAGGTCCATCGCGAACTCCATCGAGCGGCCGACGATCCAGGCCCCGTCTTGAGACTGGAGGCGGAAGGTCGTACAGGCCGCGGCGGGCGCGGGCGGCAGAGCGAACGCGGCGGCGGTCAGCGCGGCGAGCAGGGGGCGGGTCAACGATCGGACGGGCATGGCGGTGTCTCCTGGGTTAGCGCCGGGGTGAGTCAACACTGGGAAATCATGACAGATCCCCGGCGCATTGCGAGCGTCGTTCGCGCGGCCGCCGCGCCGCCCGGCATCGGCACCAGGGTCAGGACCTTGCGGGGTGCCGTGATAAGCGGTCGGCGTCCATGCCGCGCTTGGCTTGAACCGGCACGTTCATCCGAATTCGACCGATCCCCCGCACCTGGAAAGCCGCTTCCGGCGCACCCACCTCTACGCTGACGCGGTGAACCTGCGCCTCGGAGCGGGCAGTCAGACCGGGCGTCGATGCAGGTCCAACGGCCACCACCTCAGTCACAGGCACCCTTCATGTCCAACCCACCGTCCGCGGGTCCCGCCAACCGGCTTGCCGAGGCTACCAGCCCTTATCTTCGGCAGCATGCCCACAACCCGGTCGATTGGTGGCCCTGGTGTCCGGAGGCGCTGGCCTTGGCGCGGGAGCAGGATCGGCCGATCCTGCTATCCATCGGCTATTCGGCCTGCCATTGGTGCCATGTGATGGCCCACGAGTCATTCGAGGACCAGGCCACCGCGGAGTTGATGAATCGCCTGTTCGTGAACATCAAGGTCGACCGCGAGGAGCGGCCCGATTTGGACCGGGTCTACCAGACCGCGCATCAATTGATGGCCCGGCGCTCCGGCGGCTGGCCGTTGACGGTCTTCCTGACCCCGGAGACCCACCTGCCCATCTTTGCCGGGACCTATTTTCCGCGCGAGCCGCGGCACGGCCTGCCCGCGTTCAGCCAGCTGCTGAACGGGGTGGCGCGCGCCTGGCGCGAGCAACAAGCGGCGATCAGCGCCCAGGCCGCGGATTTGACGGAGGCCCTCGGCCGGTTGGAGCCCGCGGCTGACACGGCGCTGCCGGGGGCGGACGTGCTGGACGCCGCACTGACGCAGCTCGCGGGCAGCTTCGATGAGCAAGACGGCGGGTTCGGCCGCGCGCCCAAGTTTCCTCACGCCACCAATCTGGAGTTTCTGCTGCAGCATCACGCCCGCACCATCGCCGCGGGCGAGCCTGACGGGCGTTCGCTGCGGATGGCCGTCGTCACCCTGGAGCGCATGATTCGCGGCGGGATCAACGACCAGCTCGGTGGCGGTTTCTGCCGGTATTCGGTCGATGACCGCTGGGAGATCCCACACTTCGAGAAGATGCTCTACGACAACGGCCCGCTGCTCGCGCTGTGCTGTGATGCCTATGCCGGCACCGGCGACAGCCTGTTCCGCGAGGCGGCCGAGGCCACGGCGAACTGGCTGATGCGCGAGATGCAGTCACCGCAGGGCGGCTATTACTCCAGCCTGGATGCGGACAGCGAGGGCCATGAGGGGCGTTACTATGTCTGGGATCGGGAGCAGGTGAGGGCCTTGCTCACCCCGGCCGAGTATGAACCCTTCGCGATCGTCTATGGACTCGATCAGCCGGCCAACTTCGAGGGCCAGTGGCATCTGCACGGGTATCAGACGCCGGTCGAGGCGGCGCGGCGCCTGGGGCTGCCGCCGGCACAGGTCGCGGCCCTGCTTGCCGGTGCCCGCGCCACGCTCTTCGCCGAGCGTGAGCGGCGGGTGCGCCCCGACCGCGACGAGAAGGTGCTGACCGCCTGGAATGCACTGACCATCAAGGCGATGGCCCGGGCCGGGCGGGTGCTGGAGCGGCCGGACTATCTGGAGTCCGCGCAGGCCGCCCTGGGCTTCATCCGTCGCACCCTGTGGCGGAACGGACGCCTGCTCGCGACCTGTAAAGACGGCACCGCCCACCTGAACGCCTATCTGGACGACTATGCGAACCTGCTGGATGCCTTGCTGGAACTGCTCCAGACCCGGTGGTCCAGGGCCGATCTTGATTTCGCGGTGGACTTGGCTGAGGTCCTGCTCGACCAGTTCCATGATACCCAGGCCGGCGGTTTCTGGTTCACCGGACGCGACCACGAGCCGCTGATCCATCGCCCCAAACCCCTGGGAGACGAGTCGCTGCCCTCCGGCAACGGCATCGCCGCTCACGCCTTGCAGCGGCTGGGGCACCTGCTCGGCGAACCGCGTTATCTGGACGCCGCGACCGGGACCCTCAAACTGGCGGCCGAGGCGATCCGTGGTCTGCCCTATGCCCACGCCACCTTATTGTTGGCGCTGGACGAGTCGCTCGACCCACCCGAGCTGCTGGTGATCCGCGCCGAATCCGACCTGCTGGATGACTGGCAGACCGCCGCGCAGCAGGGCTATCAGCCGCGGCGGATGGTGCTTGCCATCCCGAATACCGAGACCGACCTGCCCGGCGCCCTGGCCGGCCTGGTGCCGGGCGCCGGACCCCGCGCCTATCGCTGTCGCGGCACCCACTGCGAGCCGCCGCTGACGGAGAGCGCCGCACTGTCCGGTCAGCAGCCGTGACAGTAGTAGTCGGGCAACCCGGCAATGCGGCAGGCCTGCCGACAGCCGCCGTCGGGGAACAGGGACTCCAGGTGTCTGCGGGTGCAGGGGACGTGCTCCGTGATCGCGGTGCCGATGCTCTTGATCACCACCCGCGGTGACGGGGGGATCTCGTGGGTGGCGTAATAGTCACGCAGGAACGCGATCACGCGCCAATGACAGTCGGTGAGTTTCAGTCCCTCCTCGGCGGCCAGGGTCAGCGCCAGGTCACGGTCCCAATCATCGAAGCGGGCCAGGTACCCCTTCTTGTTCAGATGGCGTCCGGCGACTTGCAGGTTGAGCATCGGTTTGTCCTCCGCCCTTGGATGGGCTGGTTGTTGTTGATTCACTGATCCTGGTAGTGGGGCAGTCCGTGCCGCGCCGACGCTCGGCCGACGATCACTCAGAAAATCAGTTATTGCTTGTTTACTAACGCGATTCGCTATCCATGTCGGATCACATCGGCCCTCATCATGGCCTATTTTTTTGATCCTGTAACCGAATGCAGATCAATTCGCCTAAAAAAACCTCAGCAAGCGGCTGCCGGCCTTGATCACGGTTCCGGCCACGCGGCCTTGTAGGGTGGACAAGCGCAGCGCAGTCCACCCGCGGCGCACGGGGTTCGGTGGACTGCGCTAGCGCTTGTCCACCCTACGGCCGGAACGATGATCGAGGTCCGGCCGACGTCGCCCTGGCGGACTCTGATCCTGTGTCGCCGGTGATCGAGCGCGGCACGCCGCCGCCCGCCAACCGGCCTCAGCGAGGCAGGCCCATACAGTTGGCGTAGTAGGTCACGGTGGCCGGCCAGTCGGCGAAGACACCCATCACGCCCACGTCCTTGGCCAGTACATGCAGGACTTTCATGACATCACCTTCACGGGAGATGGCGGAGTCGAACGTCTGGTAGTAGAAACCGTTGTTGCCGTCGGCCAACAAACCGGAACGCTCCAGGGTCCAGGTGATGATTTTGAGTCCGGCCGCCTTGGCGTCCATGGCATACTGGGAGGGCACGATCTGCTCGCCGGCGGTGGTCAGCAAGGCGAAGGTGGGCGGCGCGACGATGTTGAATCCCTCGGCCTTGTACCCGAGCAGATCGGCGGCGCTGGGCAGTGCCTCGACCGTCTCCGCGTCATCCAGGTAGACGGCTTGTCTGCCGAATGCGGGTTCCTGGGCGATCCAGTAACGGATATCGCGGATGTCGAAGGATTGGGGATAGACGTTGCGTGGGGGTACGCCGGCGGCACGGTATTCGTCGATCATCTGCTGCGCATAATCCTCCTGCGTGTAGCCCTCATAGGGCATGGTCACGCTGGCGCTCTTCAACTCCGGTGTCATTTTCACGTGCAGGACTTTGAACAGTTCGATGCTCTCGGCATGGGTGAGCAGGGTGCCGCTGGTCGGACCCGCGTAGAGGTCGGTGCGGAAACTGGGGGTTCCGCCCAGATATTCGCGCGCTGTCTGGGCTGCGGGGTTGAAGGCGTCCATCTTGCCCCTGAGTGACTTGAACTCGGCAAGGGTGATATCGCTGGTGCAGCACAGGGCCGAGGCCGGCGTATCGATGGTGCCGTCGTACTTGAAGGTTGCGGCGGTGAACGGCTTGGAGCACTTTTCGGCAAGCGGGGTGTCCAGAATATTGGTGGTCGTGTGCAGATCGCACTGGGAGTGACGGCAGACCAGTTCCTTGTCTGCGGTGAAGGTCACGTCGCACTCGATGATCCCGGCGCCCATGCGTGCCGCGGCCACATAGGACTCCAGGGTGTGTTCAGGGAATTGCAGGGCGGCACCGCGGTGGCCGATGGAGAACGCCGTCTTGCGCAGGTCGCTGTTGGCGCATGAGCGCAGTTTGTTCTTGAGTGGGCCGTCGGCCATGTCGTCCACCAGAAAACCGGGGCGCGGACCCAGGTGAATCGTATTGCCGATACCCTTGTATTCATTGAACTGACCGGCTGACCAAGCCGCCTGAGCAAGGCCGGCAGCCGCCAAGCCGACCAGCAGTGTCAGGATCGTCGTCGTGCTGCGAAACATCGGGAATTCCTCGTTCTGGTGAAGGGAGTGGGTGGGCAAAACGTCGGCCTTGGCCGTGCGCTTCACGGGCGCCGCCGGGTAGGTGAATGTCTGATGTTTTAGCACGATACGATTACGAAAAAGCGACAGTCATGCGACGGTCTTGCGCGACTGCCTGTCGATTTCGGTTGCCGGGGGTACTGGTGCTATTGATGCGATTGATGCGATTGATCGTTACGGCGATGGTGACCGTGGTCGGAATCGGCTGCGCGGCGTTGCTGTGGGCCGCGGAGCCCGCGCTCGACGCGCGGGCCGCCGCGGCCGGGCGCCAACAGGCGGCGGGCGGCTGGTTACAGCTCGAACAGGATCAGCGGGCGGTGCGCCGTCAGGCCGAACCCATGACACCACCGCAGTCGCAGCAACTTGAGATCCAGGCGCAGCAGGAACGGCTGGAACTGCGGGGGACACTTCAGGATCAGCAGCGAGAGCTAGACCAGGCCGCGCGCGCTCGATCGCGTGCCGCCGATCCCGGCACATCGCCGCCGGGGCAGGGCGCACGCGCGCTGGGGCTGCAGATGCGCCAGGCAAGGGAACTGGACGCGCTGCGCTTGCGCCGCGGACTGGACCGCGGGTTTCGGGCGCCGCCGACGCCGGGGCAGTAGTGTCAGGGGGGTGGATGCGGCGCGCGCGACCGCCGTGCCAAATCCCGAGCAGCGTGCGGCGCGCCTTATCCACCCTACAACGACAACTTTTAAACCGCGTCTCCACCGACGTTGGTGAAATCACCAAGGTTGAACATACGATGAAAATTTCGCATGTCGCGCTGGACGCGGTTTAGTTCAATTGAATCCGCTGTCCCCAGGGCACCTTTGACTGACCCTTGACCAGCCAGATGACCGGGTAAGGGGGTTCCTGCTTGGGGAATTCGCCCTCGGCGTCGGTGAAGTAGATCAGCAAATCGGGCTGGATACCGGCCTTGGCGACCCACTGGAAGACCGGGACGAAGCTGGTCCCGCCGCTGCCCTGGAGCGCGGTCGGGCGAATGACCTGCTCCCAGGGCTCGTAGCGGAAGGGCGCGCCCGCGCACAAGGCAGCGTCGCAGGGCAGCAGGGTCACGCGGGCACGCACCTGGCCTTTCAGGGCGTCGATCTCATCGATGAACTCTTCCAGTTCCTGATCTTTGATGGAGCCGGAGGTGTCGATGGCGATGATCAGGTCCAACTGCTGGCTGCGCAGGCTGGGAAGGATGAAGTCGCCCTCCCGGCGCGACGGACGGGCATAGCTGAAGTCGTCTCGGGCGGTGGCGCTCAGGTAGCGCGCGAGCAGCATCCGCCAGGGTAATTGCGGCTGAAGCAGATGGTCGATCATCCGCGCGAGCTCGCCGCCGAGTTTGCCGGCCTGCATGGCCTGCTGTGCGGCACCGGCCAGGCGCTGCTGCCACTGCACCGCGAGGGTGTCCTGTTCGTCGGGTGTCAGCGGTTGGGGGGCGCCGGCTCCGCCGCCCGGTTCGGGCTGGGCGTTGCGTGCGCCGCCTTGATCCGGCTCGCCCGCGGCGGGCTGCTGTTGCGGTGGCCGCTGGTCCAGGTCTTTTTCGGTCAAACCGCTCTGCCGGCCGCGGTCTTGCTGGTGTTGATCGTCCTGATCGTAGGCGTGGGTGTCGAGCGTCTCGGACTGATCCTGTTCGGCGATCAGCGGATAGATTTCCTCCGCCGTCATTCCCTTGTACATCGGCATGACCAAGGCCCCCGGCGGCGGCGTCAGTCCGTCGGCGATCAGCAGCGGGTTCACGGCGTAGTCGCAGGCCAGATCCCAGCGGTGACGCACGCGATGCCGACGGCGGGCGAAGTGGGAGAGGGCACAATGCAGGGCCTCATGGGCGAGGATGAACTGGGTCTGATCCAGGGTCAGTGCCGCGATGTACTCGGGATTGTAATAGAAAGCGCGGGCATCGGTGGCGGTGGTCTTGCACCAGTCCGTGGCGGCGGCGTGCATCGGCAGGCGCAGCACCAGCGCTCCCAGGAACGGCTTGTCCAGGATCAGCCGCGTGCGGGCCGCAGCTAGCTTGGTTTCAATGGGGGTTGGTGGCATAGCGATCAGTGACGGATCGGAAAAAAGTTAAACAACCGATACACTCGTTGTCGTTGTCTTCTCGTTCCCACGCTCCAGCGTGGGAATGCCGTCCGGCCGCTCCAGCGGCCAGTGGCATCACGCGACGCCGGTGTTCCTGCGCCGGAGCGTGGGGGCCAGATTATCGAAAACTCGATTACGACAACGACAACGAGAAAGACCGGGGCGCCAACGGCGTTTCACTCAAACAGCATGACATCCGCCACCGCCTGCGCCCAGTCGGCGAAGGCCGGCACCTCGAACACCCGGTTGCCGATCGCCCGGTGCAGGTCGGACACCAGCATGACGCCCAGTTCGCGGGCCGGGAATCGATTGGCATAGCGCAGTATGTTGCCGATGGTCTGATCGCGGCGGTCGCTGTCCTGGGCGCGGATGGCGCGGCCGACCAGGGCGGCGGCCACCGCATACTGGAGGTCGATCTCGCGCGGCACCGGCACCGGGTCGCCGTTGACGATGGCGTCCAGGTCCGGCATCTGGTCCAGGCTGTTGATGAAGGCCGTGAGTTCGATGCCGGCGGCGGGTCCGACACAGGCCTGCAAGGTCCCTTGCAGCAGTTCCGGGTGGTCCTCGAACTTCTTGAGACCGCGATGGGCGAATTCCCAGGAGCGGGGCGAGGGGAAGGCCACCGGGTTGTGAGCCGGATCGAAATCGAACAGCAACTCCGGGCGAAAGCGCAGGAAGGCGATCACCCGTTCGTCGATCCCGCTACGATAGGCCCAGGCTACCCAGTCGTCCAAGTGGGTTTCGACCTCGAAGTGCGAGAAGCGGTTGGCCAGCGGTGCCGGCATGCTGTAAGTCACGCCGCGATCACCCTGGCGGTTGCCGGCGGCGAAGATCGCCCAATGCGCCGGCACCTGGTACTCGCCCAGACGGCGGTCGAGGATCAGTTGGTAGGCGGCGGCCGATACCGCCGGCGGGGCCGAGGTGATCTCATCGAGGAACAGGATGCCGGTCGGGCCGTGGCGCGCGGCATCGGGCAGCAGCGCCGGGATCGCCCACTCCACCCGGTTCTCCACCCGGAAGGGGATGCCGCGCAGATCGCTCGGCTCCATCTGCGACAGGCGGATGTCGATCAGCGGCACCTGATGGCGCCCGGCGATCTGGGCCACCATCTGGGATTTGCCGACGCCCGGCGGACCCCACAACATGACGGGTGTGTGGTGACCCTCGGGGGTGCTCGCAAACTCGCGCTCCAGGACGCGAAGCAACAGGGCTGGACGCATGGCGGGTCTGGTTCCTCGTGGGTACGGGGGTCGGACAGGTTGTTCACCGCGTCGCGCCGACGCGGGGGCGGGCAGTCGCCACGCCTGGAGAAACATGGGTTTGGTGCTCGGACTTCACAAGCGGACAGGACACCAACCGCCGCGGGCGGCGGTCAGTGTCTTGTCATCCATAAGAAAACCGCTGTATTCTAATCACCCTTCTCGTCCCCGCGCCCGCTCGGAGGACTGGCGGCGATCACAGGGGATTCCAAAACAAAATGCCCGGAGACCGGAAATGAACCAGTTCTACTACGACGCCGTCACCAAGATGGAAGAAATGGGCGTCGATGACGAATATATCCAGGGGTGGCAGTGTGGTTTTCTCCAGAACCCCAAGCGCGAAGAGCAGCGCCTGACCGAGGCCTACGAGGCCGGTTACACCGACGGGGAAGAGAAGTCCACCGACAACTTCGGCGAGTGGGTCGCGGACTGAACCGGAAAAGGCGGGAGTACCCGCCTTTTCTGCTGTTCTGAAGACACTTGATATCCCGGGAATCGAGCGTCGTCCGACGCTTGACCCGCTTGGTCTCCGATGCCGTCATCGACTCCCGACCTGCCGTCCCCGGCCAGCCCGCCCGCGCGTCTGCGCGGCTTGCTCGCGGGCGACGCCTTCCTGACTATGCCCTGCTGTTTCGACGCGCTGTCGGCGCGGCTGATCGAGCAGGCGGGTTTTCCACTGACCTTCATGAGCGGGTTTGCCGTCTCGGCGGCGCGGCTGGGTCTACCCGACACCGGCCTCATCACCGTCACTGAAATGTTGGATCAGGGCCGTGCCATCTGCCAGGCGGTTGCGCTTCCGGTCATCGGTGACGGCGACACCGGCCACGGCAACCCGGCGAACGTGCGGCGGACCCTGGAACAGTTCGGTCTGGCCGGCTTTGCCGGGGTCATGATCGAGGATCAACTCGCCCCGAAGCGTTGCGGTCATACCGGCG
The DNA here is from genome assembly GCF_000379525.1 of Lamprocystis purpurea DSM 4197. Taxonomy (GTDB): domain Bacteria; phylum Pseudomonadota; class Gammaproteobacteria; order Chromatiales; family Chromatiaceae; genus Thiodictyon; species Thiodictyon purpureum. The sequence continues at coordinate 85,111 of NZ_KB902408.1, forward strand.
TCAAAGAGGTCGTCGGGCGGCCTGCCGCGCTGGCCCGCATCCGCGCCGCGGTGGATGCCCGGGACGCCGGAGCCGGCTGCCTGATCCTGGCCCGCACCGATGCACGCAGCGCGCTGGGACTGGACGAGGCCATCTGGCGGATGCAGGCCTTTGCCGACCTGGGTGCCGACATCCTGTTCCTGGAAGCACCGCGCGATATCGCCGAGATGGCGCGGTTCTGCCGTGAGGTCCCCGGAATCAAAATGGCGAACATGCTCGAGGGCGGGATCACGCCGATACTCCCGCCGACGCGCCTGGCCGACCTGGGCTATCGCATTGCCGCCTATCCGCTGACACTGCTCGCCGCGGCCGTCGCGGCCATGCGCGACGCCTTGGGCGACCTGGCCGCCGGGCGCACCCCGCCGCGCCTCACCGACTTCGCGACCCTGCGTGCTATGCTCGGGTTCGATGACTACGACCGGCTGCTCGCCGCCTATGCGGACCCCGACGGCGCGGTTTGACCCGCAACCCGGAGCGGCCTGCCATGGGTGACAAGAGCTATCTCAAAGACCTGATCCTGCTGCGAAATGATCCTTCCAAAGTGCCGCTGATCCGGGATCGGGCGCGGGCCGGGGAGATGGACGCCCAGTACGCCATGGGGCTCATCTACGCCGAGGGCCGCGGCGTGGAGATCGATCTGGCGCAGTCGCACTATTGGCTGTCGCTGGCCGTGGCCCAGGGTGACCGCGACGCCGAACAGTTGCGCATCATCGTCGGCAGCCAAATGACCGATGAAGAGTACGCGATCTCCAAACGGCTGCGCGCGGGACCGCTGTTGGGTGCGGTGAGGGCCGATTAGGCGATTGCCGACGGGTGTGGGCGACGGTGACTTGGATCCACGCGCGCAGCCCGCCCGGGCCGCATCCGCTCCTGTACCATAGAACGCAACCCCTGGCGGGCATCGCTCCGGTCGCAGCCCGCCGCACACACGCATCCAGGACCACACCATGACGATCGACCCCGCGCAATGGCGGCGCTTCCAGCGCCTGCGGTGGAGTACCTACGCCATCCTGATCCTGGCCTATATGCTGGTGTACTTCCACCGCATGGCCCCAGGGGTCGTGACCAGTGAGCTGATGGCCACCTTCCAGACCAGCGGGGCGGCCCTGGGTTCGCTGGCGGCCATGTATTACTACATCTATACCGCCATGCAGATTCCCGCCGGGGTGCTGGCGGACACCCTGGGGGCACGCATCAGCGTCACCCTGGGATGCCTGATCGCCGGGGTCGGGTCGATCCTGTTCGGGTTGGCCGAGACCTTCGCGGTTGCGTCCAGCGGCCGGTTCCTGGTGGGGCTCGGCGTCTCGGTGGTCTTCGTCGGTCTGATGCGCTCCAACACCCAATGGTTCTCTGAACGCAATTTCGGGTTTCTCAGCGGCATCACCCTGCTGCTCGGGAATCTGGGCTCCATCCTGGCAGCCGGGCCCCTGGCGTTGCTGCTGGATGTCACTTCCTGGCGCGGGGTCTTCGTCGGCATCGGCGTGCTGTCGCTTTTGAATGCGCTGCTCACCTGGCTATTCGTGCGCAGCCGGCCGGAGGACGCGGGCTTGCCCTCGGTGCGGGAATTGGAGGGTCTGGTCTCGCACCCGGAGCGCCACCGTCACTGGGTGATCGATCTGCACGGGGTCTTCGTCACCCGTGCGGTCTGGCCCAGCTTCTTCCTCATGTTCGGAATCACCGGCAGTTTCTTCGCCTTCGCCGGGCTTTGGGGCGTACCGCTGATGCGTGACACCTTCGGGCTGGACCGCACCGCCGCCTCGCTCTATACCACCGCGGCCCTGGCCGGATTCGCCCTGGGATGTCTGGCGATGGGGTCGCTGTCGGACTGGTTGGGGCGCCGCAAGCCGGTGCTGATCGGCACCACCGTACTCTCGGTGCTGGCCTGGCTGGCGCTGATTCTCCTGCCTTGGGGTCCGGGCTGGAGCGGTTTCCTGCTCTATGCCGTACTCGGGTTCTCCGGCGGGGGCTTCGTGGTGGGCTATGCCGCGGCCAAGGAAGTGGTTGCGCCCGGCGTCGCCGGCATGGCCATCGCGCTCGTCAACACCGGGCTCTTTCTGGGTGCGGCCATCATGCAGCCGGCCTTCGGCTGGGCCATGGATCTCACCTGGGACGGCACCCTGGTCGACGGCGTGCGCCGTTATGCCCTCGGCGACTACCACAACGGGCTCTGGCTCTCCGCCGGCTTCGCCCTGCTGGGTCTGATCGCGGCGCTCTTTGTGCGGGAGACGCGCTGCCGTAATTTGACGGTGGCAGGCTGAGTCACAGGTCTTCACTCATGACTGCCGCCGCCGGTATAGTGGACCCAAGAATCCATCCACACGAAGATACGGCGGGGTCCGGAACAGGTGCTGACAGGTGACATCAGGAATCAGGTCGATCTGCTCGGCAAGATCGCCTCCGCCGGTCAGAACGGCCAGTTCCGCACCCCGCGCCATGCCATCGGTCTCATGGTCGAGATGATGGAGCCGCAGCCGCGGGACCGCATCTGCGACCCGGCCGCCGGCACCTGCGGCTTCCTGGTGGCCGCCGGGGAGTATCTGCGCGAACACCATCAGGCACTGTGGCGGATGCTGGTGGAGGAGCACAAACTCGATGCCGTGGTGAAACTCCCCTCCGGCGTCTTTCGCCCCTATGCCGGCGTCTCCACCGCCATCCTGTGTTTCACCAAGACCGGCGTCGGCGGCACCGATCAGGTCTGGTTCTACGACGTGCAGGCCGACGGCTACTCGCTCGACGACAAGCGCAACCCGCTGCTGCCGGCCGAAAAGCTCGGTCCGACCCCCCGCGAGCCGCTGACGGATGAGGACCACGTCAAGAACAACCTGCCCGACGTCCTGCGGCGCTGGCGGGAGCGTGACGGAACCGAGCGCGAGCGCCCGCGCACGGCGCAGAGCTTCTGCGTACCCAAGGCCGAGATCGCCGCCGGCGGAACCTATGACCTGTCGCTCAATCGCTACCGGGAGGTGGAGCATGTGCAGGTGGAGCATGATGCGCCGGCCGATATCATTCGGGAGTTGCGGGAGATTGAGGCGGAGATTTCGACCGGGTTGACGCGGCTGGAGGAGATGCTGAAATGAGCGATCTATGCTCTCATTCCCAAGCGCCAGCCTCATCTTCTCGTTCCCACGCTCCAGCGTGGGAATGCAGTCCAGCCGCTCCAGCGGCCCGTCATTCGCATTCTGCCCGGCATCTGCTGAATGAGACGCGACGCTGGAGCGTCGGCACTTGCTCCCACGCTGGAGCGTGGGAGCCAGAAGCGGGTGTGAGCCGCCGTTCTCGTTCCCACGCGCCAACCTCATCTTCTCGTTCCCACGCTCCAGCGTGGGAATGCAGTGCGGCCGCTCCAGCGGCCCGTCATTCGCGTTCTGTTCGGCGTCTGCTGAATGAGACGCGACGCTGGAGCGTCGGGACTTGCTCCCACGCTGGAGCGTGGGAGCCAGAAGCGGGTGTGAGCCGCCGTTCTCATTCCCACGCGCCAGCCTCATCTTCTCGTTCCCACGCTCCAGCTTGGGAATGCAGTCCAGCCGCTCCAGCGGCCCGTCATTCGCATTCTGCCCGGCATCTGCGGGATAAGACGCGACGCTGGAGCGTCGGGACTTGCTCTCACGCTGGAGCGTGGGAGTGAGAAGAGAGGGGATGCTAGGATGAAGAAGGTACCGCTAGGTGAGGTGAAGCCGTCGTGCGTTCCGAGTCTGAATCCGGAGGATTTTGAACTTTGGAGCATCCCTGCATTTGATAGTGGTCAACCAGAATGGCTAGTTGGTTCCGAGATCGGTTCTGCAAAGAAGTGCGTTGAACCGGAGGATGTTCTTCTTTCGCGCATCGTGCCCCACATTCGCCGCTCCTGGGTAGTTGGCCCCAAGTACGGTGCGCGTCAAATCGCTTCGGGCGAATGGATAATATTCCGAGGCTCGCGATTTTTCCCACCCTACCTGCGCCATGTCTTGATTTCAAATGATTTCCATGCCTGTTTTATGCAGACAGTTGCTGGTGTTGGGGCATCGCTTCTAAGGGCACGGCCTGAAGGCGTCAAGGAAATCGAAATCCCGCTCCCGTCTCTTCCCGAGCAAAAGCGCATCGCGGCAATCCTCGATCAGGCGGACAGCTTACGCTGCCTGCGAAAGCGTGCCATCGACCGCTTGAACAGCCTCGGGCAGGCGATTTTCTCTGAAATGTTTGGCGATCCTGCGACCAATCAAAGAAATTGGCCTATTGGGAGGATCGACGACCTGACCGCGTCAACTCAATACGGAACCAGTGGCAAGGCAGGCGATGCCGGTGCCTTTCCGATTCTACGCATGGGAAACATCAAGGAATCCGGCGCCTTCGATTATTCAAGGCTCAAGTATATTGACTTGCTTGCTCCGGACGTTGAAAAGTATACAGTGCGAGACGGCGATATTCTATTCAACCGAACAAACAGCCCCGACTTGGTCGGAAAAACAGGTGTGTATCGCGGAGACAAGGAATACGCATTTGCGGGCTATCTGGTAAGGCTGCGAACCAACGACCAAGCCGTTCCGGAATACATCGGAACATACTTGAACAGCCCCGTTGGTAAGAAGACTCTGCGTGGCATGTGCAAGGCCATTATCGGGATGGCAAACATCAACGCAAAGGAGTTGCGCACAATCCCCATACCTCTTGTCCCAATAGACCTGCTCTAGCTCCCACGCTCCAGCGTGGGAGCAAGTGGCGACGCTCCAGCGTCGCGTCATGAGAGACGAGACGCAATGCATACGGGCCGCTGGAGCGGCCGGACTGCATTCCCACGCTGGAGCGTGGGAACGAGAAGTGGGTGGGAACGAGAAGACGAAAAGAACGAGGTACGATCATGGGCCGCGACCGCTATAAGTTCGGCGATTCCGCCGCGCCGCATTTTCTGACCTGCACCGCTCTGCAGTGGCTGCCGCTGTTCGCCCAACCGGCCAATGCCAAAATTCTTCTCGACTCGTTGCAATACCTGCAAGCGGAAGGCGGTCTGACAATCTACGGCTATGTGATTCTGGAGAACCACTGCCACCTGCTCGGCCGCTCGCGCGATATCGGCAAGACCATGGCGAGCTTCAAGTCCTTTACCGCTGGGCAGATCGTCAAGCGTTTGACCGAGCGTCATTCGCCGGTGCTGGAGTTGCTCGCTTTCCATAAGGCACGGCACAAGACGGATCGGGAGCATCAGGTGTGGCAGGAGGGGTCGCATCCGGAGCAGGTCGAGGGCGAGGCGATGATGTTGCAGAAGCTGGAATACATCCATAATAATCCGGTCGCGCGGGGGTATGTGGATGATCCGCTGCATTGGCGGTATTCGAGCGCGCGGAATTATGCCGGGCAGGCGGGGTTGATCGAGGTTGCGACGCAGTGGTGATGGCCGTTGGGTTGACGAAGGACGCCCAACAATCAACTGGTTCGGTGCGTGCCCAGTCGGCTTGCTCTGGTTCCCGCGCTCCAGCGGCGCGTCATGAAGGATGAGACGCAATGCATACGGGCCGCTGGAACGGCCGGACTGCATTCCCACGCTGGAGCGTGGGAACGAGAAGACCGGGGCGAAACCCTTCACTTCGACACCCCTGGCGCCTTCTTCAGCAAGTTGACCGAGCGCCGATGGGCCTTGCTGCGGCTCCTGCAGGGGACGGAGGAGATGTCGGAGCGCGAGTTGGCGCGCCGAGCCGCTCGCGACGTGAAGCGCGTCCATGAAGACGTTGCCGCCCTCGCGGATTTGGGTCTGGTGGAACGGACGGAACGCGGCGGCATCGTCTGTCCCTTCGCCGACATCCATGTGGACATGCACCTGCGCGAGGCGGTGTAGGGCCAAGATCGCCGACTTATAATTCTGATAGCTTCCCTATGTGCTCCGGCTCCCACGCTCCAGCGTCGAGGCGCGATGCATATGGGCCGCTGGAGCGGCCAGACTGCATTCCCACGCTGGAGCGTGGGAACGAGAAGACCCTCGACAACTTCATTGTCCGGCCCAAGCGCCGATACGTCGAGAAGTACCAGGACAAGACGGCTTGGGATCGGCTGCCGCGCGAGGCGCGCGCCGAGCTGGCCGAGCATCTGGCTGGACTGCCGAGCGCCTTGGTGGATGACGACCTGGCGGCCAAACAGTTCGATCTGCTCGTGCTGATGACGCAACTCGCCGTGCTGCGTGCGGAGCGCGGCTTCGACAGCCTGCAGATGCGTATCCGGGGGATTGCGGCTCAGCTCGAAGCGCTTGGTAATGTGCCCATGGTGAAGGCGCAGTTGGAGTTCATTGCCGAGGTACAGACCGATGACTATTGGCAGGACATTACAGCGGCGCTGCTGGAGCACCTGCGGCGCCGGCTGCGCGACCTGGTCAAACTGATCGAACCGCAGGAGCGCACGATTGTTTACAGCGACTTCGAGGATGAGATCGGTGAGGCGGTGGGGGTGTCCTTTCCGCACGTCGGCTACGGCACCGACAAGTCCCGATTCCTGCTGAAGGCCAGACACTTTCTGGCTCAGCACGGGGATCATCTCGCCATCATCAAGCTGCGGCGCAACGAGCAGCTCACCCCCTTGGATCTCACCGAACTGGAGCGCATCTTCGTGCATGAGGGGATCGCGGGCGATGAGGACCTCGATCGCATTCGCGGAGAGGGCGGCATCGGCCTGTTCATCCGCTCACTGGTGGGTCTGGAGCGCGAGGCGGCCAAGGACGCTCTGGCGGGGTTCATGGTTGGACGGACCCTGACCGCCAATCAGATCGAATTCATCGATCTGATCCTGAATCACCTCACCGAGCACGGGGTCATGAACCCGAAGCGGCTTTACGAGAGCCCCTTTACCGACTTAGACGATCAGGGGGTGGCCGGCGTCTTTTCGATGGAGGACGCACGGGTGCTGATCGATGTCTTGAGGGATGTGGGGAGCCGGGCGGCGGCTTGAGGGCTGTGGGAGCGGCGTCCCGCCGCGATGCGGTGTCGCGGTGATCTCGAACGCCGCGACTGCGCGCCGGGCCCCATCGCGGCGGGACGCCGCTCCCACAAGGTCCCGGCCGGACGTTCGGGGAAGGACCCAGGGTGCGACGTTCGGGTGCTGACAGGAACGTTGATCACGGCCCCTCTTAACTTGATGTAATCGGAAAATGGCAAACCACAACACTGACTATTCAAAGATTGAACCCTCGCATTTCTTCGGGAGTCCTGAAGAGAAGACGAAGTTCAACTGGTTCGCTTTCGAGCTGGCGTCGGAGATCGATCGCGCGGTTCCGAACCAGTTGAAGCGCTATCTGTCAACCAAGGGTTATACCAAGAAGATGTTCAATAAGTCCTGTATAACACTTGCAGTGTTACTGCAGGAAGTCGTTCTGAAAAAACTGAGAAACGAGATTCCGGACATGGAGATCAGCTATACCGCAGTGGAACGCGCATTCCCGAGACTCAATGACGCGACCATCAATAGGCTATTGGATTGCACCGGTAAGGCGTGGGATAATTTGTTGAGCATCTGCGTGTCATGCCCATCGGCCTGTGTGTCGAACAAGGACGCCTATTGTGCCATGTTTGATGACAAAACTTACGACTGAAGATGACCGGACGATGAATGGTCCTCGTGGGAGCGGCGTCCCGCCGCGATGCGGTGCCGCGGTGATCTCGAACGCCGCGGCTGCGCGCCGGGCCCCATCGCGGCGGGACGCCGATCCCACGGGGTCGCTGCGCGACTTTCACGGTAAGCCTCAACCTCCGGTTTTCTTCCGGCCGGAACGATCATTCAGGCCGTCGAGCGGGTACGCCGTTTATCGCCTGTCTGAATCGCTATGGTACCGACAGTAGAGTTTAATGGCTGGCCACAACGAACCCGGCTCGCGGCTTGCCGGGGCATCCGCCAGGCAGACACCGAGTCCGGCGCCGTCGCCGATCGGGTCCGGCACCCAATGGGCACAGGTGCCGCAGGTGACGGGTGTTGCGGGCCTGAGCGTCGCATCCGGCAGTAGGTCCGGGTCTGAGAACGGCTCTGCCGTCTGCTCGGGTTCGATGCTCAGGGCGTCGGGGTACCAGGTGCGAACCTCATCGAAGGTCGCGGGCGGGGTGAATGAATGCGCTGCAACGGAACCATCGAGGTGACGCACCAGCCAGCATTGGCGGGCCGGCTCGGGTACTGGTTCCGCCGGGCTCGGTAAGCGGTGCTTGGCTAGCTTTCCCATCGTGCGATGGGGCTCAAGCAAAAGCGGTGGTCGGGGTCCGGTGTCATATCAACGGTTTCCGCGCGCAATCTGTATACAGGTGCGTATAGCAGAGAAACCGATGAATGTCGAGTGTCTTTTTTGGCTATCGAAGCTCGCGGCGCAGAGCGCAAGAGCGATGCGCGACACCGCGGAGCGGTGTCACGAGAGTTGGACATGGCTTTTGTCGGGGCGGGTTTGAAACCCGCCCCTACATCCGGTTATCGCGTTGGACGCCCCTATCAGTCGCGGTCGCGACGCTCCACGGTCTCGGGGTCGGCGATGATGGGGCGGTAGATCTCGACGCGGTTGCCGTCGGCCAGCTTGGCGTCCAGGCGGGTGATCTTGCCGAAGATGCCGACTTGATTGCGGTCGAGATCGATCTCCGGGAATTGATTGAGCAGGCCGGATCGCACGATAGCCTCGCGCACCGTGCTGCCGTCCGGCATGTCCAGCTTGAGCCAGGTCTGTTTGAATTTGTCCGCGTACGCGATGCCGACGTGCATTGAATAAACTCCACTCCAGTGTTGCGGTCCAGTGTTGCGGGATCAGCTCAGGACCGGCTCCGCGCTTGCTTGCCGCCGGCGATTCGCGGCGGCCCGTGCGTCGATCAGGCGCTTGCCGGCGAGCAGGAAGCCCAGGGCCAGGAAGCCGCCGGGCGGCAGGATGGCGAGCAAGAAACCCCGATAGTCCGGAATCAGGTGCAGTTCCAGGAAGCCGAATGAGGGTCCAAGCAATTGCGCGGCTCCGGCGAACAGGGTACCGCTGCCGATCACCTCGCGCACTCCGCCCAGGACCACCAGGACCAGGGTGAACCCAAGCCCGATGGCGAGCCCGTCCAGGGCGGAGGCGGCGGCTGGATTCTTCGAGGCGAAAGACTCGGCGCGCCCCAGGATGGCGCAGTTGACCACGATCAAGGCAATGAAGAGCCCAAGGACTTTGTGCAGTTCATGCGCATAGGCATTGAGACCCAGGTCCACCAGGGTGACCAGGGTGGCGATCAGCACGATATAGACGGGGATGCGAACCTCGGGCGTGATGACCCCGCGCAGCAGGGACACCAGCAGGTTGGACAGCACCAGTACCGCGGTGGTGGCAAGCCCCATGCCCAATCCATTGGTTGCGGTGCTGGTCACCGCCAGGGTCGGGCACAGGGCCAACGCCTGGGCCAAAATGACGTTGTTGCCCCACAGGCCGTCACGGGTGATCCGGCCCCAGTCGGTGGCGGGTTTCGGTTTGGCGGCATCGGTCATGGGAGACTCCTGGTATCGATCAGATCCGGTCTGCAACTGAATGGGGCAACGAACGCATATAGCCTTCGGACGTGATAACCGGACCTAGGGGCGGGTTTCAAACCCGCCCCTACACGAAGGTCTGTCTGGATATCAGGTGCGAACGCTTTATAACCTTTACCGCGGCGGCGCCAACAGCTCCGTTTGATTCGCGGCAAAGAATTCGAGTCCGCCCTTGATGGCGCGCACCACCGCCCGCGGGGTGATGGTGGCCCCGCTGAACTGATCGAAAGTGCCGCCGTCCTTCTTCACACCCCAGCGTTCAGCCGGCGGGTCGCCCAGAGAGCGGCCCTTGAAGGCCAGAATCCAGTCGTTCTTGGCGGCTTCGATCTTGTCGCCAAGTCCTGGGGTCTCCTTGTGGGCGAGGACCCGGGTGCCGAGCACCTGGCCTTGGGCATCCAGGGCCAGGATCAGGGTGATCTCACCCGCGTAGCCGTTGCCGATCACCTGGTAAGCCACCCCAGTGACCTGGCCCGCGCGCAGGGCGCGGTAGACCAGGACCGGGGCGCCGGCAGCGTCGGTCAGGGTGAGCGGGTCGGCCGCCAGGTCATTGTCGTGGATTTCGCTCGGCATGACCTGACTGAGCGAGGCGTTGAGGTCCTCGGCGTGACGCAGGGCGATGGGCTCACGGGTCACCCGGTCGGCCACCGCGAGCAGGGCGGCGGCCAGCAGGGTGAAACCGCCCAGTAACAGGGCCTGGTAAAGAATGCCGCGCGGCAGGCTGGCCTGGACTGCGGTGCTCATCGGGTCACCTCGGCGTCGGCATCGTCGGCGTATTCGATCGGGGCGCCCTTGCGGTCGCGTCCGTAGACGCGCGGTCGAACGTAGTGATCGATCAGGGGGGTACAGGTATTCATCAGGATGATCGCGAAGGCTACTCCCTCCGGATACGCGGCCCAGGTGCGGATGCTGTAGATCAGCACGCCCAGCCCCGCCCCGAAGATCAACTGCCCGCGCGGCGAGATCGGCGAGGTCACCGGATCGGTGGCGATGAAGAAGGCGGCGAGGAGCGTAGCCCCGCCGACCAGATGATAGAGTGCGTCGGGGTAGTGGCCCGGGTCATACAGGTTCATCAGGGTCGCGGCCAGGGCCAGCGTGGCGATGGTGGCGACGGGGATGTGCCAGGTGATGACCCGCTGTGAGAGCAGGAAGAGCCCGCCGAGCAGGAGCAGTAGGGCGGAGGTTTCGCCCATGCTGCCGGCCAGGGTGCCGACCGCGTCGGACCAGGGCTGATAGATGCCCGGCAGGATGTCGGGGAGGGGATGGCCCTGGCCGAGTTCAGTGCGGACTTGGCCGAGCAGTGTCGCCCCGGTCACCATGTCTGGACCGTCCAGGCCGAAGGTGATCGCCAGGCCCTCGCCGAAACCGGGAGCCTGCGGCGAGAACAGCGGTGCCGGGGCCACATACCGGGTCAACTCGGCCGGAAAGGAGATCAGCAGCGCCACCCGCGCGACCATCGCCGGATTGAACAGGTTCTGGCCGATGCCGCCGAACACCTGTTTGGCGACCACGATGGCGATCAGCCCGCCCAGGACGCCGATCCACCAGGGCGCCCAGGGCGGCAGACTCATGGCCAGGAGCCAGCCGGTGAGCAGGGCCGAGCCGTCCAGCAGGCTGGGCCGCAACGGCTTCTCCGCCGCCCGCAGACAGGCGGCTTCCGCGACCAGGCAGGTGCCGACCGTGATCAGGAACAGGAAGATCGCCGGCCAGCCGAACTGCCACAGGCTGAACAGGGTGGCGGGGAGCAGGGCGAGGACCACCAGCACCATGATCCGCGAGACGCTGGTCCGCTCATGGGCGTAGGGTCCCGCGATCGGGGTGTCGCTATACATCTCAGGCCTCGGCCCGGCGGTCCGCCGGTGTCTGGGCCGGCGGCTTGCCGGCGGATTCCCGTTTACGCGCGGCCATGGCCTCGCGCTTCGCCTGCTGGATCGCCTCGATGCGCGCGGTGCGCTGTTCGATCAGGCGCTTGGTCTCGGCCTGCTTTTGCTTGGCGCGTCCGCGGGCGGCCATCTCGCCTTTCGCGTAGTTGAAGAACTGAACCAACGGGATGTGGGCTGGACAGACGTAGGAACAGGACCCGCAGCCGATGCAGTCCATCAGCCCCAGGCGCACCGTGCCGTCGAGGTCTCCGGCGCGGGCATGGGCGGCCATCTGCAGCGGCAACAGGCCGCAGGGGCAGGCGGCGACACAGTTGGCACAGCGGATACAGGGGGCCGCCGCCTGCGCATTGACTTCCTCGGCGGTCAGGGCCAGGACCCCGTTGCTGCCCTTGACGATCGGCACCCGAGTGCCGGGCAGTGGATTGCCCATCATGGGGCCGCCGCTGATCAGGCGCGTGGGTTCCTCCCGGAAGCCGCCGCAATAGTCGATCAGATGCTGCACCGGCGTCCCCAGGGGCACCCGCAGGTTGCGCGGCCGGGTGATGGCGCCGCCGCTGACGGTGACCAGGCGCGACACCAGCGGCCAGCCCAGGCGCAGCGCCTGGTGGACCGCGAAGGCAGTGGCCGGGTTATGGACCACCACGCCGATGTCGGCGGTGAGTCCGCGGGCTGGGGTCTCGCGGCCGGTGAGGGTCTGCACCAGATGCTTTTCCGAACCCATGGGGTAGCGCATGGGCAGGCCGGCCACCCGCACCGCGGGACTGTCCGCGGCCGCCCCGGTCATGGCCGCCTGGGCCTGGGGCTTGTTGTTCTCGATGGCGATGATGATCTGCGTCACCCCCAGGGCATGGGCCATGATGCGGGCGCCGTCGAGGACCTGCGCGGTGTGCTCGCGCATCAGCCGGTCATCGCAGGTCAGATAGGGCTCGCACTCGGCGCCGTTGATGACCAGGGTGTGGAGCCGGTATTTCTTGCGCAGATTGAGCTTGACCGCAGAAGGGAAGGTGGCGCCGCCCATCCCGACGATGCCCGCCGCGGCGACCCGGGCCGCGATCTCATCGGGGTCCAGGGCGAAGGGGTCGGGCACGCCTTCGATGCCCTCCAGCCACTGATCTTTGCCATCGGGTTGCAGGGTGATGGTCCGTACCGAGAGGCCGGAGACATGGTGCGCCGGGAAGCTGCCGATCCCCATGACGCGCCCGGAGGTCGGGGCGTGCACCGGGGCGGAGATGGGTCCCTGGCCGATGCCCAGCAGCTCACCCTTGGCCACCTGCTGACCGCGGCGCACGGCGGGGGTGGCCGCGTTGCCGATATGCTGCTGCAAGGGAACATGCAGCAGGGGCGCCAGGGGCAGGTCTTCGATGGCCTGGTCGGCCGCCAGATGTTTGCGGTCTTCCGGATGAACGCCGCCGCGGATGTTGAAGAGTTTCATCTTATTCGCTCATCCAGATCAAGCGCTTAGCTGGGCCGGATTGGGCCAGAACCAGGTCTGCAGGGTCGCCGCCACCGGCCGCATCTCGATGCATTCGGTGGGGCAGACCTCGAAGCATTTGCCGCAACCGATACAGGCATCGGCGAAAACGCTGTGGATCATGTTATTCGCCCCCATGATCGCGTCCGATGGGCAGCGCTTGAAGCATTTGCAGCACCCGATGCACAGGTTCTCGTTGATGTGAGCGACGGTCGGGGCCTGCTCGGCGACGCCCGCCAGGTTGACCGCTTGTCCGAGCAGGCTGGCGAGTTCCTCGACCACCGCCCGACCGCCGGGGACGCAGATGGTAACGGCGGCCGTCCCGCTGGCGATCGCCTCCGCGGCCGGGCCGCAGCCTGGGTAGCCACATTGTCCGCATTGAGAACCGGGTAATAGGGCGGCGACTTTGTCGGTGAGCGGATTCCCCTCGACCCGCAGGTAGCGGGAGGCGAGGCCGAGCAGCCCACCTAGGGTCAGGCCGAGAAGTGCGATACTGCCGATGGCGATGATCACGATTGCGTTTCTCCGGGGCCGTCCGCGATCAGGCGGCGGCCATGTTGGTCACGCCAGACCCGCGAAGCCCATGAACCCGAGGGACAAGAGACCCGCGACGATGAAGGCGATTGGCAACCCCGCGAAGGCCGCGGGTACCTGGGCTAGGGCCAGACGCTCGCGCAGCCCGGCAAAGAGAACCATGACCAGGGTGAAGCCCAGGGCCGAGCCAAACCCGTACACAACACTCTGAAACAACCCTTGCCCCTCCTGGGATGTTAACAAGGCAATGCCGAGCACAGCGCAGTTGGTGGTGATCAGCGGCAGGTAGATGCCCAGAACCTGGTATAAGGCGGGTGAGACCTTGCGGATGACCATTTCGGTGAAGGTCACCACGGCGGCGATCACCAGAATGAAGGTCAGAATACGCAGGTAACCGATTTGAAGGGGCTCCAGTAACCAATGGTCCAACAGCCAGCCCGCCAGTGTGGCCATGGTGAGGACGAAGGTCGTGGCCAGCCCCATGCCCAGGGCGGAGTCGATTTTGTTCGAGACACCCATGAAGGAACAGAGCCCGAGAAACTTCACGAGCAACACATTGTTGACCAGCGCGGTCCCTAAGATCAGCAGCAGGTACTCGCCCATTCCCGAATCCACCGTCATACTTAGCTTGGGACTCCAAATGCAATCGCGATGCCAGAATAACGGGGGGCGCGGCGGCGGTGTACCGAAGTGCTCCGGCAGGCGTGCGATTCCGATACTGACCGCACAAAGGATCAGGGCTTTAGCGTTACGATGGCGGCGGGAAGCGGGGGCCGTCCACGCGGGACGGCGACCCGAGCCGACTCCAAGCTGTGGTCGACACGACAACCCGACCGCGGCGCGACGGTGGAATTGTCGTAAGATCGACAAGACGTCCGCCGCGCGGGTCGGGGACCGGGGGCGCGGATGCCGATCAGGCGATTGCCGGAGCACTCAACCGGCCGTGCCATCCGGTTTTGGTCGGACGGCGCCGCTCGGGTATGCTTCGTGCAGTATTTCGCAACCTACAGACCTCATGACCCTGACTGGAGATCGCCGTGTCGGCTCGACCAAACCCGGAGTCCGCGGACCACGTCGTTGTGAATGCCTTGAGTGAGTTCCTCGCCTCGCCCCCGGCGGGTACGCCGGGGGAGATCATCGAGGCGCTAACCCTGATGGCCGGGAATGCGGCGGACCCGCTGCCGCCGCGGCTCTTTTTCGAGGCCGTGGAACAGGCGCCCTCCGCCATTTCGATCACCGACGCACGGGCGCGCATCCTCTACGTCAACCGGGCCTTCGAGCTGTTGACCGGCTACACCCGCGAGGAGGTGATCGGTGAGAACGAGTCGATCCTGTCGAACAAGGCGACGCCGGAGAACATCTATCAGCACCTGTGGCGGACCATCCAGGGCAAGCAAACCTGGACCGGTACCCTGGTGAACCGCACCCGTCAGGGTGGGGACTATCTGGCCGAGTTGACCATCGCCCCGGTGTTGGATCAGGGCGGCGGACTCAAGTATTTCCTGGGGATGCACCGGGACGTGACCAAGGTGCACGAACTCGAGGGCGAACTGCGCCGCCAGAAGATGCGCATCGAGACCGTGCTGGATGCCGCGCCGGTGGTGGTGGTGCTGCTCGATGCCGAAGGGCGGGTACTGCTGGAGAATCAGGCGTGCAAGAAGCTCTACAGTGAGCTGAGCGGCCGCGAGCCGGGGGAGGCGTTCAGCGCGGCCCTGCGTGAGCAAGTGGGTCTGGACCCGTTGGTCGAGTGTCTGAGCGGGCGCGCGTTCAAAGATTTGGAGATCAGTATCGCGGCACCGGGTTCGAGCGGTCCCCGCTGGTTCTCCTGCTCGGGGACCCCGGCGGACGAACTGGACCCCAGTGCCCGCGGTTTCTTCGGACGGCAAAAGAAGGGCGAGCGGCGCATGCTGCTGCTGGCCAACGAGGTGACCGCGCGTCGTCGGGAGATCGAGCGTGCCCACCTGGAGAACCTGCGCGCCCGCCTGGCGGAACAGCAGTTGACGCACAGCTTGCATGAGACCATGGCCGCGTCCATCTACCAGATTCAGGCGCCGATGAACGTCATCCAGGCCGCCGCGGCCCTGGCGCGCAGCGGCAGCGCGAGCCTGGAGACCCTGGCGGAGATGCTGGAGGATATCAGCCGGTCCGGCACCAAGGCGCTGGACACGCTGAAGGCGGCTTTGCCCGAGGGTCCGCGTGAACCGGGTGTCATGGTCAACGTCAACGAACTGCTGCGCCAGGTTCTGGAGTTGGAAACCGACCGCTTGCTGGCGGCCGGCATCGTGGTGGATTGGCGACCATCGCACCTGCTGCCGGAACTGCCCGGTCATAAAGATTCGTTGCGGTCGCTATTCAAGCATCTGATTGATAATGCGATTCAGGCGGTGAATGAGTCCGGCCGTCCGCAACGCGATTTGTTGTTGGCGACCCGCAGCGTCGACGGCGCCGTGGAGGTCGCGGTCCAGGACAATGGTCGCGGTATCCCGTTCGAGGATCGCTTTCGGGTTTTCGAGCCCTTCTATATCGGTTGGCGCAATCGGCGTGGCCGGGCCGGGATGGGGCTGCCCATGGCGCAGGAGATCGTCAATGCCCATGGCGGCTACATCGAGGTGGACCCGGACTATCAGGACGGTTGCCGTATCCACCTGACCTTGAGCGCTGTACCGGCAGACCAGTAAGGCGCTGAAATGTGAGTCACCGTTCGTGAAAAGCAGCGGGGTTCGTGGTGCGGACCGAAACCGCGACTGACTTCGCTCGTCACTGTTATAGCCGTCGAATATGATGACCGGACGTAGGGGAGGGTTTAAAACCCGCCCCTACACCAAAGCTCTGTCTGGATATCAGGTGCGAAGGCTATAACCAACCACTAACCACCAGCTACTCGCCATTTAGCTAATGAACCCTGACCCCCTGGATTCAGTCGATGCCGCGGACGCCGCCCGACTGGACCTGCTCGACGCCCAGTTGGATGCGCTTTATGAGGTCAGCAGCGTCCTGAGCCGCTCGCTCGACCTGCGACAGACCTTGCGTGAGGTATTGCGGGTGCTGCATGACCGCGGCCGGCTGTGCTATGGCCTGGTCAGTCTGCTCGACGAAGAGAGCGGCGACCTGATGATCAGCGCCTTGCACAACAGCGATGACGCCGATCCTTTCGAATCAGTGACCTATCGTCCAGGTGAAGGCGTCATCGGGCGCATCCTGGAGCAGAACCAGTCGTGCGTGCTGCCGCGGGTCGGCGATGAGCCGCGCTTCCTGGACCGACTCAACCTCTACCGGCCCGACCTGCCGTTCATCGGCGTGCCCATCCGTATCGGCGAGGGGCGGGCGGTCGGCGTCTTTGCCGCGCAGCCGCCGGTGGTCGACGACCTGCTGGATCAGCGCGCCCGCTTCCTGGAAATGGTCGCCAATCTGATCGGTCAGGTCATCCGCCTGGCCCGCAAGGTCGAGGCCGATCAGGCGGCGCTGCGCGAAGAGCGCGACAAACTGCGCCGCGAGGTCAAGGGCGCGCACGGATTCGACAGCATCATCGGTCGGACTCAGGCCATGCGCATCGTTTTCGATCAGGTGCGCCAGGTCGCCAAGTGGACCACCACCGTGCTGATTCGCGGCGAGTCCGGTACCGGCAAGGAGCTGATCGCCAACGCCATCCATTACAACTCACCGCGCGCGCGCGGCGCCTTCGTGAAGCTCAACTGCGCGGCCCTGCCCGACAACCTGCTGGAATCCGAACTCTTCGGTCATGAGAAAGGCGCCTTCACCGGCGCGGTCAACATGCGCAAGGGGCGCTTCGAGCAGGCCGACGGCGGCACCCTGTTTCTGGATGAGATCGGCGAGATCAGCCCTGCCTTTCAGGCCAAACTGCTGCGGGTCTTGCAGGAGGGCGAATTCGAGCGGGTCGGCGGGGGCCGCACCATGAAGGTCGACGTGCGCATCATCGCCGCCACCAACCGCGATCTGGAGGCCGAGGTGCGCGCCGGTGAGTTCCGCGAGGACCTCTATTACCGGCTCAACGTCATGCCCATCCGCATGCCGGCCCTGCGCGAGCGCATCGAAGACGTGCCGGATCTGGCCCGTTTTCTGGTCACCAAGGTCGCGCGCCTGCAGGGGCGGGACCTGCAGATCACCGACAGCGCGCTGCGCATCCTGATGCGCCACGACTGGCCAGGCAATGTGCGCGAATTGGAAAACTGCATGGAACGGGCGGCCGTCATGAGCGAGGACGGCACCATCGACCGCGACGTGATCGAACTCACCGGGCTCGACGTGAGCACCTGGGACGGCCGCTCCGTGAACGGCGCCGGAGCGGCACCAGCCCCCGCCTTACGCTCCACTGCCATCGATGGGGCCGAGGCCGTTCCCAAGGTCGATCTGGATGACCCCGACTTGGACGAGCGCGAGCGGGTCATCGCCGCGCTGGAAGAGGCCGGCTGGGTGCAGGCCAAGGCCGCGCGCCTGCTCAACATGACGCCGCGCCAGATCGCCTACCGCATTCAGACCTTGAATATCAAAGTGCGGCAGTTCTGATCCTGGCCGCGCGGGGTTGCTGCGGATCGGCAAGACCGCGGCCCGCTCCAGCGACCGGTTAGGGTGCAAGCGCGCGGGATCGCTCCCAGGCCGGTGCGTGTCGATTCAGAAGCTGCGGAGGCCCGACAGGATGCTGCGGGCGGTCCATACGGTCTCGTTCACATCGTGGACCGTGTTGACGGCACCGCGGCGCTTGACGGTCTCCGTATGGACATTGCGCTCCTGCACGGCGGCTTGCTTGTTGAACTGCTTGAATTCGGCGTCCGAAACTACGCCATCGCCATTGTAATCCGACACCTGCTGGGCGTTCATGGTGGCGGCACAGCCGGTGAGCGCGAGTGCTGCAGGAAGCAATGCGAGATAGACTTTCATTCCCCAATCTCCTGTGATACACAGAACGACTTGTTCGCGATCAGTAACCATCGTAGCGGCCGCGGTAGCAGGGTCCCCCGCCACAGCGTCCGTAGTAATAAGGACTATAACCATAGCCATATCCGCCCCATCCGTAGGGGGTGGCGGGGACCGGGGTCACCGGGGTCTGTCGCTCCAGCGCCTCCACATTGGCGGTTCCCTGCACGGTGCCGCCTGGGCCTTGTACCCCGGGCGCGACACATGCCGTGAGCCCTAATACACACAGTAACAGTAGCAGGCCAATCGACCGTTTCATCGTAATGTCGCTCCACCGAGCGGGACTCGGCAAGATAAGGTTCGGCCACGGAGCCGTTTCGCGCCCTCCTGTGCAATGCGGCCGGACGACGCACGCGGGAAGCTGATACTCAAAAAAGAGTAGTATATGGTTGAGACTAGGGCAAGCCGCTATGTCGAGGTCGAGGGAGATCAGGGCGCGTTCGGCGGCCGACGCGCGCAGACAAAGATCACCGCCGCTCGCAGATCATCGTCATCGGCCGCTACAAACTCCGGAGCCAACAGCGGGCGTGCTCGGCGCACCTCCGCCTCCGGGAAGGTCTGCTCAATCGAGACACAGACCTCTGCGAAACCGCAGTCCGCGAGCAGGCGCCGGTAGTTGCCAACGCGCAACCGGTTCGGGCCGCCGAGATTGCCGAACTGTAACTGCCAGACCCAGGTCGGCGTCTGCAGGAACGCGAGTGGCGAGCGCTCGTAGCGATCGTGACTGCCAAGGTCCACGCAATGGGCCATCCAGCCACCTGGATTGAGCAGGTCGTACATGGCATGCAACCCGGCCCGCAGGTCGGCCACATGCTCCAACACCGAGGTCGAGACGATGAGGTCAAAGTGACCGATCCGCTCCGCACGGGCCGCCTCGATGGGCAGATTGGGCAGGTAACGCAGCAGCGGCCCCGGCGCACCTGCAACCCGGACCTGATCGAACCGCTCCCGCGATAATCCGGCCGGCAGCGCCGCGGCCAGCGCCATGTACATTTCGGTGATCGCCGTGGTCCTCGCGCGCAGTTCGTCGCACGCGTCGATTGCGAGCACTTCCCGCGCCCCGGCTGCCATACAGAGCAGCCCCACACCGAGATGCTCGCCGGGCCCGAGTTCCAGTACCCGTAGACCGTCGAAGTGATCGAGTCGCCCGCGGAGCAGGCGTTGGTAGGTGGTGAAGTTGTCAAGCACATGGCCGGCGTATCGGGCACCGACCAGATCGCCTGTACCCGTGCTCGCTCGCGCGCGCAGCCATCGCCGCAGCCGTCGATACCAGACGGTTCCCATCTATAGTGGACCCCATGTCCAGGACAGTTTTCCCCCGAATTTAAGTTGTCGTGCCGACGTTCATCGCAGCGGTTTGGCGCTGCCCCAGCCACCGCGGAGCGGTCGTTAAGACGGCATCCGCGCAGCGATTAAGAAAAGATCTGTTGCTGTTGCGCCGCAGGCGTTCTCAGCCAGCTCCGGCGGCCGTGCGGCGCAGTGTGGGCAAAGGGTGAATGAGTGTGGGCAAGGTGGGGGCAACGCGCCCACGGCGCGTTGTCCCCGGCTTGTCCACACGGTCGCTACTGCGACATTCACG
>NZ_KB902409.1 GCF_000379525.1 Lamprocystis purpurea DSM 4197
TTCGGGAACAGTTGCCCAAAATTCGGCGCCAGCGGGTTGCCGCCCTGCTGTGCCCACTGGTTGACGCGCGCCTGGGTCTGCGTGGCGCCCATCGATCCCAGATTGCGCTGATACTGCGTCAGGTTCTGTTGCAGCGTGCGCACAAACTGCTGCGAGGACGTGGTCAGCCCCGTCAGCCCCTGCGCATTCACCCGATGAAAATTGGTCGCCGCCGCGGTCGCCTCGGCCAGCGCCCGCTGCACGTTCTTCAGTTCGTCGGGGGCGAACAGATGCACGCCCCCGCCCAGCTTGGCCTGCGCATCGCGCAGTTGCTTCAGACCATTGAGGACCTTGGCAATGCTCGATTCGGCATGGCCGATGTTGACACCAACGTCCGCGCTAACGCTCGGCATGGATGGTCTCCCAGTCGTCGTCCTCGGCTAACATGCGCTCCACATCGGCCTCGAAGTCATCGTTCTCGAACTCGGTGACGCCCAACTGCGGATGGCGCGCGTAGTAGTCGGTCCAGAAGTCCAGCGCCATCGCCTCCGGCGTCGCCTCCAGATAGCGCGGATCGGTGGCCGTGAGGTTGAAGGTGCGCCGATACCACCACCCCAGGGATTTACTGAGCCGGCGCGCCTCCGCCTTGACGTTGGCGGTCCATCGCGTCGCGAAAGGCGTCCTCGGCCGACCTCAGCGCGGCGAACACGGCGTAGCAGTCATTCAGATCGGCGGTCTCCAGCGACCACCCGTCCGGCATCCGCGTCAGCAGGGTCTGGAGTTGCGAACTCACCGCCGCGACCGTGCGCAGGCTCTCGCTGGCCTGCGCCTCGGGGCCGCCCAAACACGCCTGATAGGCCCGCTCGATCTGCAACTGCACGCCGATGGTGCGGTGTTGGGCCTCAAAGGCCCCCAGGCCGGACACCGCGAACGTCAAGGGTTGTGGCATCCTAGATCCCCGTACCGGTCACATCGCGCGAATTGAAGGTGGCATCCGACATCACCACGCGGTGCGCACTGATGTTGATGGTGCCTGAAGCNTACGAACAGTANCGGTACTTGCGCAGTTCCTTGATGGCGCTGGATTGCGGATTCTTCTCGTAGATCACGATATCGAACTCCATGCCCTTGAGCCGTTCGGTGCCGTTCTCCCCGATCACCCCCAGGCTGCGCATCGCCCCCACCTTGAGCACCGCGTGTTCCACGGTGATGGTGTGCTGCGCCAGGCTGGGCACGAACTCCAGCGAGTGAATGTCGCCGACCCCCGAGACCGACTCGGGGTTATAGGCATCGGAACAACTCATGCGCTGGATGGTGCCGAAACGCTGCCCATCGAGTTCCAGCGTGATCAGATTGCCGCTATGGGCGACNATGTTTTGAATAGCCATGGTCGCTCCTTAGGTGCTGGTCAGCGTGTTGCGGTAGGGACTGATGCTGATCGGGATCAGGATGTAATTGATCGGGATCACCGGCGAACACTCAAACGAGCAATTCAGCACGTCGCCTTCCAGGCTGATGACGATGTTGCGATACGGCGGGTTGGCCGGATCGCCGACCAGGATGCCGGGGCCGATCGGCGGCGCCACCGCCAAATCGCTCAAGATCGACTCCAGCCGGCTCTTGGCGCGCCCCATCACCTCGAAGCTGGCGCGCTCCCCGAGCANCATTTCCAGGTTGGCGCGCACCGTGTTGGCGACATAATCCACCGCCGCGCCCACCGAGATTTCGCGCCGGTTGTAGCGCGCGTCGGTCTGCCAGGTCGACACCGCCTGCGACACCACCACGCCCTTGTTGCTCTGCACCAAGGGGATCACGCCCGACTCAATCAGCGCGTCGGTGTCGGTCGGCTCGTGCAGCAGCACTTCGGCGCCGGCCACCGAGATCGCCTTGCGGCTCATGGTCACACCGGGGCTCAGCGAGGCGAAGCCCGCCGCCAGGTGGACCGCCGCCATATAGGCNGGGTTCAGGGACAAGACCAGCGTGACCGGATGGTAGTCATAGATCCCCGGCCACACATAGCCGACCCGATCGGCGTTGAGCGTGATGGCGTGCATCCGCGCTTGCGCATCAGTGACCCCGGTGCCGCCGCCGACGAAGGCACGGCGCTCGTGCTTGTTGGCGCTCATGTAGTCACAATGCGCGGCGGCCAAGTCCCACACCGCTTCGGTGGCGGTCAGCGGCACGATCCAATTGGCGTCGATCTCCGACAGCGACTCAAAGCAATCTTCCCAGTCCGTGGTAATCACCCCGACCCCGCCGCCGTAGTCCGTGCCGCCGGTCAGCGAGGTCCAGGCGCAGGCCGCGGGGGCGGCCACCGGTTGCGCCGCGGCAAAGGTGGCATCCAGGAAGATTTCGGCGCTGGAATTGATGTGATTGAGCACCGCCCAGGCGTGGCCGGTGGCCATGGTCAGAACCTTGGCATCCGCCACCACCAGGGCGTCCAGATTGGCCGGCAGGAAGTGTTCCTGCCCGCGCGTCAACACCACCGACCAGTCCGCTCCCAGGTCAGCCGCCATGGCCTCGACCAGCGCCGCGGCGTTGGTGTAGTTGGCCAGGGTGTATTCCTTGAGCAGCGTCAAGTCGGGCGCTTCGATCGTCAGCTTGCCGGCCGCCACCTTCCAGTTCGCCGTCGCCGGGCTGGTGCCGATGTAGTCGATGCTGAAGACTTGCGCGCCGATCCCCTCGCGTCGATACACCTGTTCACCCTGGCGCACCGACACGATGTACGAGGCGTTGTCGACGGCCAATTCCAGGCGCACCGCCAGCGTGGTGGTCAGCGCCCCGTAGTCGGTCGACTTCAGGTCAATGATCGCGACCGCCGCGGCGTTTTTCAGCACCGCGGTGGATTGCGTCGCCGGGTTGACGCGCACCGCCAGCACGATGGCCGGCGAGCCGACCTCGGCAGCCGGGGCGAAGGCGCGCAGACAGGCATCGTACAGCGGGCCGGAGCCGAGCACCTGGCGCGCATGGTAGGGGCTGCGAATCCGCGTCGGCGTTTTCGGGATGCCGCCCGCGGACTCGCCGATCAACGCCAGCACGTTACCGCTGGGGTTGATCTCGGGATACATCTGGCTGTCGTCGATCGCCGAGACGACGGTCGGCGTCACCAGATAGGCGCCGTTGAACATGACTGGCATATCAGGTTGCTCCGTGCTCGAAAGCGTCGAGCGCAGCGGTAAAGGCGGCCGCGGTGGCGTGTTTCAAGCGCTGCCGGGCGCACTGCCGCGCGAACCCACCGGCCAGCGTCGGGCGCTGGCGCAGGCGCGGTTCACGACTCAGGAAGTCGGCGAGCGACAGGCGGGGCGCCGGCGGCTCAGCCGGCGCCAAGGTGACCACGGCAGTGCGCGCGGGCGACGCGGCGGGCAGGGATTCGGGCGGTGCGGACATGGCGAGACTCACTCCGGGATGGTGGCCCCATCATGGCGTCACGACACGGTGACCGCGACCGTCACCGCAGCCAGCGCCGCCACGTCCACGGCGATCGTGCACGGCGCCAGGAAGATCAGGCGCGCCGTGGCGCAGTACAGCGTGGCCGCGTAGGTGCTGAAATCCTCATGATCAGCAAGTGACACTTCCATCTCTTGGATCGCCAGCCACTCCAGCAACTCGCGGTTGCTGATCAGGATGTCGCGCAACGCGGCCCGCAACAGCCGCCGCTCGTCGGGGCTGAATGACGCCAAGCCCACCTGCACGTGATAGCGCGCATACCAGCCGGCCTGATCCTCCCAGTCCCCGGACTCGGTGACCTGTTCGGCCAAACAGCCGCCGATGTATTGCTGATCGGGGGCCGCCTGCTCCAGTTTGATCGACACCGCGGGAAACGCCACATCATCCAGCGCCGGGGGCGCCAGCAACACCTGGAACCGGCCCCGCGGATGGGTCAGNACCCCNGCCGCCAGCAAGGCGTTGAACCCCACCTCCAGGCGCTCGCGCAGCACGTCGAGCGCATCCAACCGGGGCGCNTGGGGCTGGGCCGTCGGGGTGACACTGACCGCCGAGCCAAGGCGCGCCCACGCGCCATTGGTCAGCCCGTAGGCGGCGTACCAGTGCGGGACGCCGACAAGCACATCATGCCAGTCCAGCGCGCCAACGGCCGGCTCCCCGGCATAAATCGGGACTGTATCCGGGCCGCCCGGCAGCTCGGCAAACTGATCATCGTAGCGCCGCTCGATGCGGATGTGCGACACCCCGGCCGGTGGCGACAGGGCCAGATAGACCGCCGCCCCGGCCCGGTGCAGGTCTTGCGCGTAGATGATCATGCGCCGCCGCCGACCATGGCGGCGATATCGCGCTGCAAGGCCGCCGCAAAGGCGGTCTGCGCCACGTCCTTGAAGTCTTCCAGCGCCGTCTTGGCCGGGAATTTGCCGGGTTGCGCGGGGCGCAGCCAGCCGGGCGACCACTCGCCCATGACACGGAACGTCAGATACTGGGTGTCGCGGTTGCCGCCGCGGTCGCTTTGGAACTTCACCATGTTGTTCATGCG
>NZ_KB902410.1 GCF_000379525.1 Lamprocystis purpurea DSM 4197
TTGAATGCGTTCATCACGTCCTACGCTCTCCGTCAGGGTCATGTCATCATTCCTGCAGTGTGACCAACCGCTGAGCACTTGTCGATGCCTGGGCACGAACGCGTGCGGCGTGCTTCATCATACCCACCCGTGCGTTGAACACCGACCCGGTGCGTCCGGGCAACACGGTTCTTGCATGGGGGATCGGGCGTCATTTCGGGTCAAATTGAACATCCTAGGTCCAGCGCAAGGCGGTCTCTCGACCCACCGCGTCTTCGCCGGACCAGACGGTCTCTCCCTGAAAACGGAGTACACCATGACCCCAGGCCAGGTCCATCGTCGAACCCGTCTCTAACGTCAGTTCGAATTGCAGGCCGTCGGCAGGGCCGATCAATTCTGCCGCCCCCCGTAATTTCTTAGCCATTGCTTGAATCCTTACAAGTCATTGGTGGATTCGGCTTGCTGTTGAAGCTGTTTGAGGATTGATCTCGGTAAAGGCGGGCGGCCTGGCAGGTCGCCGCGCCATGGATATCCGTGGTATGACTCGCCCGGTGCCGTCGGCACCGATTCATAGATGACGCCGCGATACACGCTGTAAATTCGCGCAGGCGAGTCGGCATTCGCGGACTCATAAAATGGAACACCACTGTTCAGCAATGCCTCTGCGGTCCTCTGCTCGATCGAGCTTGGGCATTTACCGATAGGACCCTTGCCGCCCGGCTCGAAGCCCGCGTAGTCCTTGCCCCAACGATGCTTATACCGTCCCTCACCGCGCTCATAGCGCCAGCGCACCTCGCCTTCCGGACAGGTTTGATCATCCAAGGTCATGCGGTGCTGGCCGTCGGGCCATGGGAGACCGTTCTTGGGCGGTTACTGCCGCTGGCGGACTGGCGCCGACGCGCTTTGACGGACATAGTGCCATTGTAGCTCGAATCGGATGTCAGGTTCGGTTCGCGCCCCAAGTGACCAAGCTCCTTGAAGGTCGCCCCGCGTGCCGCCGGGCTCCGCAGATCCAGGGGGCCGGCGCCTGGCGCGAGGGAGTCCGCCAGCAACGCGAGGAGCCGCACCAGGGTGCTCTTGCCCGCCTGATTGAAGCCATACAAGAGGGTCAGCGGCCGGATGTCGATGCTGGTCTCGTCACGAAACGAGCGGTAAGCCTGAAGCTTGAGGGTGAACAACCGGTCAGCGATTGAGACCATGGCAGCGGGAAAAGTGGGGCATCGATGCAGGTGTGTGGCGACGGCCTTTCATTCTACAGCAATCAATCGAACACTCGGCCGAGTTTGATTTCCAATGCGGCGGGCTGGTCTATCGCTTGGATTCTCGGCGGATGGACCGCAGTGGAGTCGGCCAGGCACATACCAGCCTCAAGCAAACTGAGCGATGGCGGCCGAAGGGTGGCCACTCGTGTACGCACTGCCGCCGCTCCTCGGTGCGTCGGCAGAGGCAGGCCTTGGCCGGGACCGGCCCAAGAGGACGCCAAATTGCAGGCCCCCCGACTTGGCACCTTCAGCCATCCGGTCGTTTGGTTGTTCCTCAGGCCGTGCCTGCAACCGCTTCTGCGTATCGGCCAAGGCCAAACCCAGGAGTAGCGCCACGGTCGCACCGAGCACCGGCACGCCCAGCGCCGGCAACGGAACCCACAAGCGCGCCTCACCGTCATGCGCGATCGGCACCGGCTACCGTCCGACATCGTCCTAAGGCGTTATAGCGTTCGCACCTGATATCCACACAGACTTTCGTGTAGGGGCGGGTTTGAAACCCGCCCCTACGTCCGGTAATCACGTCCGAAGGCTATAGGTCCCCTCCGCCGGATCTGCCCCTTAATCCTGCGCTTGGTACTGCCCCAGCGCCACGCGGATCGGCGCCCGCAGCCCTTCCCCGTAATACATCGCCTGGTACTTGGGCATCTGCTTGATGCGGTCGGTATAAAGCCCGACCTTGTCCGCGCCCGCGAAGCTCTTGGCCATCAGCTTGGCGTCGGGCTCATTCAGACGCAGGGCCAGATAATTGGCGACCGTGGTGAATAGCGAGGGATCAAAGTCCTTGGCCTCCTGCGATGCGATCACAAAGGCGATGCCGTACTTGCGGCACTCCTTGACCATGGTCGGAATCAGCTTGAGGCGCGCGGCGCGATGGGCCTCGTCGAAGATCACCGCGTGGGTGATGCGCCCCTGGGTACCGCGGCGGAACATCCCCTGATACAGATTGTGGAGGACGAAGGTCGCGAAGGCGCGCTGCAAGTGCTCGTTCTGCGTGTCGTGGATCGCGATCAGGGAGATGTTGGCGCACCAGATCACCGGCTCGTCGCCCGACTCCCAGTGTCTAAGCAACACCGTCGCTTCGCCCGCCGCCGTCGCCGAGCGGCTTGCGGCTGCATCGACAAGAGGCATCGCACGCTCATGACACCGCTCCGCGGTGTCACGCCTTTCTGAGGCGCTCTGCGCCGAGTGGTCGTGCTCAGTTGGTAGCAGGTCACGGTAAGGCACCGCCGCCCGAGACCCAAGTAGGTCCGTTACACCACGGAAGCAAGGAATACGCGCCAACCAGGCGCGGTTGATCGTCTTCTCCAGGGCCGAAGTCCGGGTGCCGAAGATCTGGCTCCAGCGCCGCACCTTATTCAACGTCGCGCACAGCATTAAGGAGGACCGCTGGTTTACTCTCGGTGAGACAACCCGCTGCGGACTCCTAGCTGGGTCTCACAGGTATCTCAGCGAACCTGGGGAAAGCGTCTTGCTCCGCATCCTCTCAGCCGGAGAAGCCACAGGTAGCGAGCGCCAACAGTGCCGGAACGCGCCACGACAGGTCCGCCATGTCAAACCAGCTAGACAACAACAACGAGATGCCCGCAGAGATCGACTTCTCCGGGACGCAACGGGGGAGATTGTTCCGCGAGGGTACTGTGCTTAGACTTCCGGTATACTTGGATGGCGAGATCCAGAGCTACCTGGGCGCTCGCGCGGATGCCAAGGGAATTTCGTTTGATCGTTTGGTCAATGACCTTCTCAAGAAGGATATCGAGCTGATTGAGGCGTTAAGATAGCTTGCAGGGCGCGATACCTCCGCGCTTTGTTCCACTTGGGGACCTGCTGCAAAAATGAACATTGAGCAACGATATAATTGGAGCCGCCTTAATAAGCAACAGGTTGGGGCGTTTGCCGAGTATTTCGTTAAGATGGAGCTGACGATGTACGGCTTCCAGGTCTATGGGACAGAGGTTGACGACCGCGGCGTTGATTTTATCGCGAGATATGAACAAGGACCATTCATCGAAATACAAGTAAAATCGCTTCGCTCCCATGGCTACGTATTCATGCAGAAGAAGAAATTTCCTCTCAAGCAGAATTTTTATCTCGCACTCGGGCTACTCGAAGAAAACGAGCCACCGAAGCTCTATTTGATTCCATCATTGGCTTGGAAGTCTCAAGACTCACTGCTGGTTGGCCGAGATTACGAAGGTCTTAAGAGTAAGCCCGAGTGGGGAATCAATGTGTCGAGAAAAAATCTGCCTTTACTAGAGGTATACCGCTTTGAACAAGTTGTTTTGCCTCTTCTGGCCAATACGGCAGACTTGATCGTCCCCATAGACGCTTTAGCGTCTCGCTGTTAATCTAATACATTTGGCGCTGGCCGATGCAGCCGAGGAATTATGTCACTTTTTGAAATCACTCTGTCCGGTCTACAGCAGATTCCGCGTGGCTCATTTGCAGTTGAGGGCGTGAAGGAGCGACAAGATCTCCAGCAGTGGCTGCGGATCAACCCGGTAGTCCTCGGCGAGAACCTCTTGATCATTGCCGTAGAATTCGGAAGCTGGGAAGACAGCAAGCGCCGTATCGACCTCTTGGCGCTGGATGAGGATGGCAACCTCGTTATCATTGAGTTGAAGCGCACGGAAGACGGCGGGCACATGGATTTGCAGGCGATCCGCTACGCCGCCATGATTTCGGCAATGCGTTTTGATGACGTGGTTCGCACTTTTGAAGAGTACCTGAAGGTCTATGAGCCAGTCGCCGTAGACCAAGCCCAGGTGCGCATCCGGCAGTTCCTTGGTACACCGGATGACGAGGACGTGCTGATCAGCACTGTCCCGAGAATTCTACTCGTTTCCGCAGATTTCTCGCTTGAAATCACGACGACTGTGTTGTGGCTAATAGACCGAGGAATCGATATTCGCTGCATTCAAATAGCTCCATACAAGATAGGCGAAAAGCTGCTTAGTGAAGGTTCACTAACAAGTTACTCAATTTAGCTCAGGCGGTCTCTGTCTGGTGGCGGCCAGCGATGCGCATTTGGAGTCCAAGGCTTCAGCCTTGGCCGATCCAAGGCTGAAGCTTTGGACTCCAATCGGCCGACGCCTCGGCTGACCGGAACCACGCGCATGGCCGCCATTCACTTGAAAAACCGAGATCCTCCTGCGACCATTGGCGCTGGTTGGTTGGACAGCAGATACGACGATGAACGAATTTGCCGGTTAC
>NZ_KB902411.1 GCF_000379525.1 Lamprocystis purpurea DSM 4197
TTCCGGCCCAGCCTGATCGTCCACTTTCTGACGTCCACGCTTGGTTTCAAACAGCGTCCCGGCCTGCTCCAGGATCTCCTTTTTCCACTGCCCCACCTGGACCGGATGGACTCCATGCTCCTGTCCGATCTCGTTCGTCGTTTTGACCCCGCGGATCGCCTCCAGGCCGACTTTGGCCTTGAAGGATGCCGTGTACGTCTTGCGCTTCGCTTCGCCCATTATGATATGCCCCTTTTGGTTCGACGCGAGCTTAAATTACTGTCCGGTTTTCAGGGTCCACTATACGGCAGCCAGTCGAGGCTGCCGTCCAGGTCCGGCGGGACCAACCAGGTCTTGGGCTTGTCGCTCAAGCCATCGAGATCGCTCGGACTGAGCCCGTCGTCAAAGTTCTGGACGATGCGGGAGAAACCGGTGAAGACACGGACCTCGCGCAACCGGGTGACCGCCACTAACTGATCCAGCGCGGCCCAGACGCAGGTTTCCGCTCCCTCGGCGATCAGGGTGAGGTTTCGCCAGCCCCGCGTCTGATGACGGGGGACGAAGTCCTCGCCGTCGGCCAGATCGGCGATTTCCTCGGTGAGTGCCTGGAATTCCTTGGAGATTAGACCTCCCGGCGTCACGGCCTGGTCATAGAGCGGCCATCCGGTCTGGATCTCGGCCCATGCGGCTTCGACCTCGGTAACCGGGCAGCGGTACTCGTCCGCCAGTCGTCGCATCAAGGCGCGCTGCCCCAGGGCGGAGCGGGTTTGCGCGAGTTGGTCCCGATGGCCGCGGTTGGAATAAAGCAAAGCAAGCACGCCATCGCGGCGGATGCGAGATTCCGGTGGGATGACCAACGCTCCGCGCGTTCGTGGGTAGTAGAGACGGGCATCGTTCACCTCCAGGATCTGGGCCGGCTGCCTGGTCTCGATTGCAGATCTGCTCTTGGACCAGTCCCAGGGCTGACGCTGGGGATCCAATTCCGGGAGTGGCTGACGCAATTCCAGAGGGGCAGTGGCCTGACAGCGGTCGCAACTCAACTGCCAGTGCAGCCCCGAGCCTGCAGCGCGCCGAAGCCTCAGGTAGACGTGCGTGTTGTCGGCCCGACACGCCTGAGCGCTCTGCGCATCTCGATGGGTCAGGAGATGCCAGGGCAGGTCCCGCAGTCCGCCCGCGGGATGGGCAACCACCCATGCCACCTGCTGCAACCGTGGCCGTCCAGTGCATCGACAACGCAAACAATCGGCCGCGTCGCTGTCAGGAGCGCTCCGTGCATCGCGGTGCCAAGGTTGCCGGTACAGCAGGCCACAGCGGGGGCAACGCATCCAGCCCGGGAAGCGCTGGGCCGGGATGCAGGTCCCTTCGACGACGCCGTTGCGGAGCACCCGAGAGAGTGGCGGCTGCCGCAGATCCTGTTCGATGCCGAGTGACTTGCGCAAAAGATCCACATAACACAGCAGTTCCCCGCCGGGCCTGCCATCCCGGTCGGTCCAGCAGCGAGTGTCTTTGATGACGAAGAGCTCATTATCAGCCCGCACGATGGCACCGACGCCGCTGTAGCCCAACAGGTGGGACCAGCGCGTGACGACCAGTCGATTCACAGGATCTTCACCAGCACGGTATTCTCGACGGTGCGCATGTTGTTCAGGGTCGCCCACAGGCCTTTGACCCGCGCCTCGTGGCTATACAGCAGCCGTTGATCGCGGCGATCACCGTCGCCGCCATGATAGACCAAGCGCTCCCGTTGGTCCCGGCAGCGCTGGGCGGCATCGGCCCACAAGGCCGCGAGGCGATCGAGGTGGGCCGCAGTGTCGTCGCCGCGCTCCGGGTCCGCACGACGACAGCGAAGCTTCAGCTCCTCAATGAGCATTTCGGTCTCGGGGTTCGTCGGGTCGAAGGCTCCGGCCTGTTCTCGCGCTGCCAGCCGGCCGTCGGCGTGGCGGATCGCGATCACCAAAGCGGCGTGTAAAGCCCGCAAGCGGGCCTGATAGGTGAAGGGCGTTACGCTGGTGGGCTCGACGAAACGGTAGAAGGATTCGTGATAGGCGCGGAAGCTCTCGTAGTGGGAGAGGCTGCGGGCCTGATCGCGATAGTAGTTGGCGATGACGATGCCGGGGACCTCACCGCGACCGACCCGGCTGCTCGCCTGGATGTATTCCGCCGTGGTCAGCGGTTGACCATTGACGATCATTACCGCCAGTCGCCCCACGTCCAGTCCGACTGAGACCATATTGGTTGCCAGCACCAGATCCAGCGCCTCCGGTTGCTCCCGTGGCAAGGCCAGGCGGTCGAAGGTCCTGGCGTTCTCGTCCGCCGACATGTGACTGGTGAGCTGGGCTAGGCGTTCAGCCAACGCCTCTCGGCGCGTCCAGTCGGCTCCGACATTGGCCGCATGATCCTCTCCCACCTGACGGTCGTCGTCTCGCCCGGCCGTCTGTCTTCGCTCGATCTCCTCGCCCTGATAGCGGGCCATAAAGGTCTCGATGTCTTGGAGGGCGTTACGGCTGACGCCCACACCTTTGAGACTGCCGTGATAAATCAGGATCGTCCACCAGGCATCGAACAGGGCCTGTGCATCGGCGCCGGAGGCTCCGAACAGCACCTCCGGCGCCGTCAGCAAGGCACCCGCGAGCGGCGCCAGACAATGGGCGCGATTCCGGGCGGGGGCAAGATAGCCGACATAGAGGCGCCCCGGTTTCTCGCTGATCGGTATGGTGCGGGCGAAATAGGAGTCGTCGCAATCGAGCCCCGGCGGGGGAAACACTGCCGCCTCGCGCCCGTAGAGTCGTTTCACTTGCTCGTGGGCCATCCGAATGGTCGCGGTGGATGCGATGTACTTTGGGCAAACCCCGCGCACTGTGAGTACGGTTTCCAGCCCGGCCTCGTAGAGCCCGGCGACCGAGCCCAAGGCCCCGGCGATCAGGTGTAACTCGTCCTGGATGATCAGCTCAGGCGGGCGGTTGCCGCCCCGGCCAAAGAAGGCGTTGGAGCCTTCTTCCCAGGCCAACCGGGCGAATTTGTCGATGGTCGCCAGGAGCAGGGTCGGCGGGGCCTGATAGAGTGCCGGATCGACCACGTTACAGGGCAGTGGGCCGCCCGGCGTGGCGCCGAAGTCACAGGCTGGGTTGGTACAGTTGAAATAGAAGTGCGCCGAGCCTGCCGAATAGTTCCGAGCCGTTTCGAAGGGAGTCCCACACCATGGACAGGTCTCCAGCACCAGCAGGCTCGGGGGATCGCCACCGTCCTCGATCGCCTGTTCAATCGCTGTCTTGGCGTCTGCGAAGTTGTTCGGACTGGATGCCCCGCCGACCCACAAGCCCAGGGTGATGGGCTGCGTCCCCAGTTCCGGCACGTTGCGCCGCAGCAATTCCAGGGCACAGATCAGCCGTGCGGCGCGGCGGAACTGATCCTTGGTCAACAGTCGGAGCGTATAGCGCATCAGGACCGTGGTCCCGCCCCCGGTGGCGCCGAATTTGAGCCGGCGCCAGCAGATCACGAAGGCCATCAGACCCAGGTAAGCCTCGGTCTTACCCCCGCCGGTGGGGAACCAGATCAGGTCCAGGATATCCCGGTCGCCACTACCCTCATTGGTGGCGGACTCGATGGTGAGCAGGAGGAAAGCGAGTTGGAAAGGACGCCAGCGATAGTCGCGGGGCGGCCTTCCGCCGGCCTGGTCCACTTGAGCCATCTGCGCGTCCATCGCACGGTTCGTGAGTGCGAAGGCTCGCGCCGCCAAGGGGTCACGGCGCAGCAGACAAATGCCCTCGCCGATACGCATCACCGCGGCATCCATTCGCCCGTGAATACGTAGCCCGGCTGCCCGCTCTACATCGCCCAGCCGATCGGCCATGGTCGCGACCTGCTGGACCCAGGTCGCGTACCCGGAGCTGAATCGACGCAAAGCATCGCAACGTCCGGTAGGGTCGGTGCCGATCTCCGCCAACCAGCGCATCCGGAGCACCTCCTGGTCGGCGACTCCGGTTTCGGCGCTGACCTGCGGGACCTCCACCCTGGGCAGGAATTCGGTGCGAATGGTAGCTACCCGTCCCTGGTCGATCCGCCAATCCACTGCCGCTCCGTATAGTGGACCCTGAAAACCGGACAGTAATTTAAGCTCGCGTCGAACCAAAAGGGGCATATCATAATGGGCGAAGCGAAGCGCAAGACGTACACGGCATCCTTCAAGGCCAAAGTCGGCCTGGAGGCGATCCGCGGGGTCAAAACGACGAACGAGATCGGACAGGAGCATGGAGTCCATCCGGTCCAGGTGGGGCAGTGGAAAAAGGAGATCCTGGAGCAGGCCGGGACGCTGTTTGAAACCAAGCGTGGACGTCAGAAAGTGGACGATCAGGCTGGGCCGGAA
>NZ_KB902412.1 GCF_000379525.1 Lamprocystis purpurea DSM 4197
CAATCGACGCAAAATCGCCCGCGTATCAGCCCCGCGGCCCCCTCGGATGCCCGTCTTGCGCCGCTCCGAGCGTCGACCACGTGCTGAAATACCGCCCGGCACCGGCCGGCGACCCTGGGCGCGGGGATACAATTCCCTATCTCTAAAGAAGGCCGCACCCGCAGCGGGCACCGTGCCAGGATCGGATTAGTCCAACAAACGTTTATCCGTCGTGCGCGCCAGGCGCCGTGCCACAACCAGGGATCAGTGCGGCGCGCACGACGGATAAACGCTTAGTCGTTGGATGCTGAGCCTTTGCCGGTTGCGTAGAGTAAGGCGCTGGCAAAATCCCTGTCGTTCTCGTCGGCAAATCGTCGCGCAAAAGCCTCGGCAACTTGATGCGATGCCAGCACAAGGCGCGCGATCTCGGATTCGGGCCTCTGGGCCAAGGCAACCGACTCCGCTTCAAAGAGACCGCGGTTGATCGGGCTTCTCGCGTGGCCCTGACCCGAATACTTGCGAAAAGCAATTCGACCAAAGACGCGGGGCGCAGCCTGCATGGCACGCTCGAAAGCGCACTCAAGAGCCTGCCATCTCCGGTCGTCCCAACCCGCCGAACGCTCCTCGACAAATCGGTTAAGGAAATCATCGAGGTTTTCGTCCGAACCGCGCTTTTCGTCGGGCGGCAGGAAGAATAATGCGGCGAAGCGCAGAACGAGCTCGTGATCCTCCAGTCGCTCACCCTTGATCTTACCCTCAGTGGCCGAGCGAAATGCCTGGCTGGCCGCCATGCGCCGAACATGCTCACGCCATTTTCCGGGATAAATCGCATTGCGGATCTCTTGGGCATTGAGAGGTAGGCCGCCCTGATTGATCCGGGAGAAGATGTTGAACTTAACATTGGTCGGCGTACCTGCGCGGATGACGTGAAGCGTAAGTTCCGTCTCCATGATGCGGCGTTGCAGGGGCCTTGGTAATTCCAGAAACGGTTTGCTTTTTAACTCATTGAGAGATTGCATGTCGTCAGCGAGCCGGAGCGGATCCAATTTCGATCCTAGTGCCTTGTTCAGGCTGCTCACTTCCACAAAATGGGCGATAGCGCACATACGCTGTAACCCATCGACGACCTGGTAATTGCCATCCGTATCTTCCGAAACATAGAGTGAGGGGATGGGAATACGTAATAGCATCGACTCGATCAAGCCGCTCTTGCGCTTATCGTTCCATAAATTCGCACGACGTTGAAAATCCGGCGAAAGATTCAACTCACCGTGCTTTAATCGCGCCACCAGGGAATCCACTGTCCGCTGGTTCGTTGTCACGTCGATCAGCTTTGGATCGAAAGGCGCACGAATATCACCCGAGTCAACCTGGGGCTCCGCCTCGAGACCGCTGCCGGTGCTGTCGGACGCGAGCTCCTCCAGGGGGGCGGAGTCCTCATCGTCGGCCGATGCTGCGTTTTCAGTGTTTGCGACGGTCATCTTGCCTCGCGCATGATCCAGCCGACGGGTCTCGGCATTATGAGGGGGCCGCGGTTTCTGGTCATCAAGGGTTTGAGCGGACCCAGGGGTGCGTGTCACTGGAGTCGCGCATCAGAACGGCGATGGCGTGTCGTCGATGGCGATCGGCCATGAACCAGGGATCGGGTTTCAGGCGGCCTGCGGCCAGTCTGGAAAAACATGAGGCGACGAGCATCGCTCATCTTGGGTGCAAGGGGCGCAGGCATTCGCGGCACTCTGCCGCCTTTGGAGGAGGTACCGGCCATCCCTGGCCGATGCGATCAGGCGAAGCTCAGCCGGGAATCAGAACTGCTCTTCTTCCGTCGACCCATGCAGCGCGGTGACCGAGGAGTGCCCGCCCTGGATGACGGTGGTGATGTCGTCGAAGTAGCCGACGCCCACTTCCTGCTGGTGGGAGACGAAGGTGTAGCCGCGCTCGCGGGCGACGAACTCGCGCTCCTGGACCTTTTCGACGTAGTGCTTCATGCCCTGGCCGCGGGCGTAGTCGTACGCCAGGTCGAACATGTTGTACCACATATTGTGGATACCGGCCAGCGTGATGAATTGGTACTTGTAGCCCATGTCGGACAGTTCGTCCTGGAACTTGGCGATGGTCGCGTCGTCCAGGTTCTTCTTCCAGTTGAACGAGGGCGAGCAGTTGTAGGCCAACAGCTTGTTGGGGCTGCTGCCCAGCACGGCTTGGGCGAACTCGCGGGCGAAGCCCAAATCCGGGGTACCGGTCTCGCACCACACCAGGTCGGCATAGGGGGCGTAGGCGACACCGCGGCTGATGGCCTGCTCCAGGCCGTTCTTGACCACGTAGAAACCCTCGGGGGTCCGCTCGCCGGTCAGGAAGGCCTTGTCGTTCGGATCGACATCGTTGGTCAGGAGGTTGGCTGCCTCGGCATCGGTACGCGCCAGCAGCAGGGTAGGCACACCCATCACATCGGACGCAAGACGGGCGGCAATCAGCTTCTCGACTGCCTCGCGGGTGGGCACCAAGACCTTGCCGCCCATGTGACCGCATTTCTTCACCGCGGCGAGCTGATCCTCGAAGTGCACCCCGGCGGCGCCGGCGACGATCATGTTCTTCATCAGCTCGAAGGCGTTGAGCACGCCGCCGAAACCGGCCTCGGCGTCCGCCACGATCGGCAGGAAGTAGTCGATGAATTCCGCGTCGCCGGGGCCGATGCCGCGCGACCACTGGATTTCGTCGGCGCGCTTGAAGGTGTTGTTGATGCGTCGCACCATGGTCGGCACCGAGTCGTAGGCGTACAGCGACTGGTCCGGATACATGGTCTCGGAGGTGTTGCCGTCAGCGGCGACCTGCCAGCCGGACAGATAGATGGCCTCGACGCCGGCCTTAGCCTGCTGCATGGCCTGACCAGCCGTGATGGCGCCCATACAGTTGACGTAGCCCTTCTTGGCCCCGCCGCGCACCAGCTTCCAGAGCTGCTCGGCACCGCGCCGGGCCAGGGTGTACTCGGGCTGCACACTGCCGCGCAGACGGACCACATCGGCGGCGGTGTAGCCGCGCTTCACATCGGTCCAGCGGGCATTCTCGGCCCAGTCTTTTTCAATCGCTTTGATCTGTTGGTCGCGGGTCATCGCTCGATCTCCTCGTAGTGGTAAAAAAAGGCCGCTGTCTTGCCCGCCCCTCGTGTCCTCCGAACGCGCCCCCGTCATCACGGGAATCGGCGCGGGCCCCGCGGTGATTCGCCGACCAAATATATCGGTCTTAACCCTGCAAGTTAACGATGCGTTACGCCTTTGACTAAGCATTTCTACCAATGTTCTGTATTGGCTTTACAGTGAGCCTCTTGCGCGCAAGTTAAGCGGGTTCCAAAGGACGACAGACGCCGCCATATTGGCCACCAGCAGCGATGTCAACCCCTATCCCGATTGTCCATCAGGACTGACCCCATGAACACAAACCCAGAGTCCTTCCGCAACGCCGCCATGGCCCACGGACTCTCCGAGGCCGAACTGGAGCCCGACCCGCTCCGCCAGTTCCAGCGCTGGTTCGAGGAGGCCATCGCCCAAGACCTCCCGGAACCCAATGCGATGAGCCTGGCGACCGTCGACGCCGCTGGTCAGCCCTCCTTGCGCACCGTGCTCCTGAAGCTTTACGACCACCAAGGATTCGTCTTTTTCACCAACTACGAGAGCCGCAAGTCCAAGGAGATCGAGACCAACCCGCGCGTGGCGCTGCTCCTGCCCTGGGTCGCCCTGGCGCGTCAGGTCAAGATCGTCGGCCGGGCGCAGCGCATCTCCGCGGCGGAATCCTTCAAATATTTCGCGACCCGTCCGCGCGGCAGCCGGATCGGTGCCTGGGCTTCACCACAGAGTCAGGTGATCACCTCACGCTCACTCCTGGAGCAGAAAGTCGCGGAAATGCAGCGGCGCTTCGCCGAGGGGGAGATCCCCTTGCCGGACCATTGGGGCGGTTATCGCGTAGCACCGGTGGAGATCGAGTTCTGGCAGGGCCGCGACAGCCGCCTGCATGACCGCTTCCGCTACCGTCGCGCGGCGGGCGGGGACTGGGTGGTCGAGCGGTTGGCGCCCTAACAGCCTGTCGGACTTTAGGCGATGGCTCAATATAGGTTCCGGACTGTCCCCGAGTTGTTATGACACGAGCAATGCCAACAGCGGAGTCAGCAACCCTTTTCCGCGAATCCGTGTATTGTGGACGAACTGAAAGAAGCCCAAGTAGAGCGGTAATTTCTCCTGCGAGATCCCGCGATGGGGTCGCAGCCAGGAACGCAGCAATGACCAGAAGCCTTCCATCGTGTTGACATGGATCTCATGGAAGCCGTCACCGTCCTCGTCACGGGCATACTCCCCGCGGCTGT
>NZ_KB902413.1:0-1039 GCF_000379525.1 Lamprocystis purpurea DSM 4197
CTCCCGGATGGCTTTGACGATCTTGCCGCGCATAATCTCCTGAGCTATAAATCCGCGGCGGAGCCNTTCAACGCCTGGGCGCTGGAAGAACTGGTGAGCCACTATGTCACCTATCGCAAGCTGGTCTCGCTGCGGAGCNCCCGCCCCGCGGCGGAGCACCCGGACGAACCGCTCGCCGAGCCCCCGGGGGCCTACCCGCTGCGGCCCGCGCGCGACTTTCGCCGGTATGCCATCGCCACCCGCGAGCCGCGCCAACTGTTNCGGCAACTNCCGGCGGGCGCCTGGCGCGCGGGCGCNCANCCNGGNGTGTATGAGCTGATGGTTGGCACCCTGCCGGTGCGCCTNATCGTNCTCGATGGGTTNGNGCAGCACCCGCGCAACGCCCCCTGGGGCATGTTCGCCCATGCCCGCACGCAGACGCGCTACGGCTTGACCCATTATCGCCCGCGCAGCGATCTTGGCCGTTTCTTACGCAACCAACTGGCCATCGGCGCTGGCCTGGAGGAGATCGACATGGCTTACACCGTTGAGGACTTCCGACGCGAAGCAGTCAAGGACCTGCTGGACGATCCTAAATCCCGGCACGTCCTGCTGGGCGACGTTCTGGCTGATCCCAAGCACCTGCACGCCCTGCTGGGCGACGTCCTGGCTAATCCCAAGCACCTGCACGCCCTGCTGGGCGACGTTCTGGCTGATCCCAAGCACCTGCACGCCCTGCTGGGCGACGTTCTGGCTGATCCCAAGCACCTGCACGCCCTGCTGGAGCGCCTGGTGGCGGAGGATCGGCTGCGGGAATTGACGCCGGAGAAGCGGCTGCGCGGGTTGGCACCGGAAGAACGCCTACGCGGGCTCGATCCCGATACCATTGAAGCCTGGCTGAACGAACATCGCAGCCGTGACCATTGACCGAGCAGCCGCCACTTCGTCACCGTCGGCGCGCAGTCGCGGCGACGGCAGGTGAGGACCCCATGACCGCGGCCGGCAGCANGGGNGCGCGCCGTTGGCGGCGTCCGAATGGGCAAGTTCTGCCGCTTANNNC
>NZ_KB902413.1:1044-4247 GCF_000379525.1 Lamprocystis purpurea DSM 4197
CCACTTCGTCACCGTCGGCGCGCAGTCGCGGCGACGGCAGGTGAGGACCCCATGACCGCGGCCGGCAGCACGGGGGCGCGCCGCTGGCGGCGTCCGAATGGGCAAATCCTGCCGCTCTTCGTCCTCGCCCTGGGTGGGTTGTTCGCCCCGCTGGCCCTGGCCGCCGAGCCGATCACCTGGCCGCGCGACCTCTACAACCCCGTGCCCAAGGCCGACGACGTGCTGCTGCCGCTGCCCTGCGGCGGCGCCATGGCCTTCCGCTGGGTGCCGACCGCGGACACCGTCCCGGCCGACGTGCCGCCGGAGCTGGCGCCCCTGTTCCGCCTGGTCGGCCCCTTTGAGCACGCGGGCGGCCGGGCGCTGCTGCTCGGCAAATACGAAGTCTCGCGCCGGCAATACGCCACCCGGGCGGCGCTGACCGGCGGACCCTGTGCGCCGGGGGGCGATGACGCCCGGGTGGCGCAGGGCGCAATCGGCTGGTACGACGCGCTGGGTTTTGCCGCGCACTGGACGCGCTGGCTGGCAACGCAGGCCGACCGGCTGCCCGACTGCGGGCGTGCCGCCACCCTGTGCGTGCCGCGGCCGGCCCTGGTGCGGCTGCCTACCGAGGCGGAATGGGAATACAGCGCGCGCGGCGGTCGGGCGGTCAGTGGGGCTGAGTTCACCGCGCCCCGTTACCCGATGGACGGCGGGCTGAAGCGCCACGCCTGGTACGCGGACAACAGCGACCGGCAGGTCAAACCCCTCGGCCAGCGCGCGGCCAACCCGCTGGGCGTGCACGACCTCTACGGCAATGTCGAAGAACTGACCATCGAACTCTACCGCAGCCCCTGGTACCTCGGCCAGCGCGGTGCCGCGGTCATTCGCGGGGGCAGCATCCATACCAATCCCGACCAGCTCGACGCCGCCGCGCGCAACGAAACCCCCCTCTACGGGCCGGGCGGAGCCAACCGCGCCCCCGACAACGGCCTGCGGCTGCTGGTGGACCTGGCGGCCCCGGCCGGCGGTGAGCCGGCCGCGGCCGTGGCCTTGCCGGCGCCGTCCGCTCAGGCGGCGGCCACACCGACGGCCACCGGGCAGCTTCAGGTGGACGTCGACACCCCGGCCGAGGTGCGGATCGACGGCCGGGTGATCGGCCAGGCCGCCCCTGGGGTGCCGGTGCGGGCACGGGACCTCGCGGTCGGAGACCACCGGGTGGAGGTGCGTGCGGACGGGTATCAGACTGTGAGCGCGCTGCATCCGGTGACCGCCGGGCGCTGGACGCAGGTCGTGGTGGAGATGCCGCAAGCGGCGTCCGTGGCGGGCTTGACGGCGGCCTTGACCGGCGCTTGGGAGACCCTCACCGGCCTGGCCCGACGGATGCCGACCCTGCTGGTGTGGGCGCTGGGGTTGGCGGCCGGGGTCTTTGTGATGCTGCGGGTCAGGGCCGCGCGCCGGGGCGCCCGACCGCTGCCGGCGATGATCGACCCGCCGGGACCCGTCGCAACCTCTGGGGGTCACGTACCCACGGCCAGCGCGATCCGAACGCCGACCTTGCTTGTGCCCCGTCTGGCGTTTGAGCCGCAGTTGATCGCCCTGCCCGGCGGCACGTTTTTGATGGGTTCGCCGGCGAACGAGCCGGAACGCAGTGACGTTGAAGGGCCGCAGCACCCGGTGCGGATTGCCCAGTTCGCGATCGGGAAGTGCGCGGTCACCTTTGCTCAGTACGATGCTTTCTGCGCGGCGACCGGGCGGCAGCCGCCGGGCGACCACGGCTGGGGGCGGGGTAAGCGGCCGGTGATCAATGTCAGTTGGAAGGACGCGGTCGCCTATGCGGTCTGGTTGTCGAAGGAGACCGGGGAACACTATCGCTTGCCGACGGAAGCCGAATGGGAATATGCGGCGCGGGCCGGGACTACCACGCCGTTCTGGACCGGGCGCTGCATCACCTCCGACCAGGCGAACTACAACGGCAACCATGTCTATGCCGGCTGCGGGGCTAAGACCGGAGTCTACCGGAAACAGACGGTCCCGGTGGGGAATCTGCCGGCCAACCCTTGGGGTCTGCATGAGGTGCATGGGAACGTCTGGGAGTGGGTGCAGGATCGGTATCATGCCAGCTATCAGGGTGAGCCCACGGACGGCCGTGCCTGGGAGGCGGGAGGCAGTTCCGCGCGGGTGGTGCGCGGCGGGTCTTGGGGCGACCAACCGTGGATTCTGCGCGCCGCCAACCGCGGCGTGTTCGAGCCAGACTACCGCAGCGGCTCTCTCGGTTTGCGTCTCGCCAGAACTTTATCCCTTTAAAATCCTTATCCCTTTACCTCCTGCCGGCATACTACGGCCAGCGCGCAGACCGGGGGTGGTCGTGGGGGGCCAGGGGGGCTCGCCCGCTTGGTCGCGAAATTTTATTTGGGCACCCGCTGCGAAAGGGTATCGCCTTCGTACCTGACATCCAGGCAGACCCTTCGCGTAGGGACGGGTTTGAAACCCGTCCCTACGTCCGGTGATCAGGTCCGAGTTCATTGGACGTTCCTCGTCTGTGGTCATGGAAGAAGCGAGGGCCCTGAAAAGCCAGCGGCTGGATATCCTCATCCGTTCGCCCATGCCCGCACACAAACCCGCTACGGTTTGACCCAATATCGCCCGCGCAGCAATCTTGACCGGTTTTTACACAACCAACTGGCCACCGGCTCTGGCCTGGAGGAGATCGACATGGCTTACACCGTTGATGACTTCCGACGCGAAGCAGTCAAGGACCTGCTGGCCGATCCCAAATTCCTGCACGTCCTGTTGGGCGACGTCCTGGCTGATCCCAAGCACCTGCGCGTCCTGCTGGAGCGCTTGGTGGAGAAAGATCGGCTGCGGGAATTGACGCTGGAGGAGCGGCTGCACGGGCTCGATCCCGATGTCATTGAAGCCTGGCTGAAGGAANGTCGCAGCCGTGACCATTGACCGAGAGCAACCGCCACTTCGTCACCTTCGGCGCGCAGTCGCGGCAACTGCAGGTGAGGACCACTTGACCGTGCACCTTCGCCTAGTACGATGCCTTCTGCGCGGCGACCGCG
The DNA here is from genome assembly GCF_000379525.1 of Lamprocystis purpurea DSM 4197. Classification (GTDB taxonomy): domain Bacteria; phylum Pseudomonadota; class Gammaproteobacteria; order Chromatiales; family Chromatiaceae; genus Thiodictyon; species Thiodictyon purpureum. The sequence goes on from NZ_KB902413.1 coordinate 4,089, forward strand.
CGGCAGCCGCCGGTCGACGAAGGCAGGGGGCAGGGTGAGCGGCCGGTGATCAACGTCAGTTGGGCGGACGCGGTGGCCTCTGAGCGGGCGGGGTGCGCGACGGCCCAGCCCAGTGGACCCCGCGTGATACACTAACGCCATGATACGACGGCTTTCCAT
>NZ_KB902414.1 GCF_000379525.1 Lamprocystis purpurea DSM 4197
GCCGAACCCCGGGTCGGTTTGCGGCGGGGGCGCATTGAACCGCGGGCGTTGAAGCGTCGGCTCAAGAGCTATCCGCTGTTAACCAAGCCCCGGCGCCTCGCGCAGGAGGAGGTCCGCCAGAACGGTCACCCCAAGAAATAGCGCTGAACACGCCGATTTTTGGGCATGAACCGCGATGCTAACTCGCTGATTTAAAGATGCTCTCGGCTTATCTTCGTGCCATTCGGGCCAGACGGCGTATTTCTCCAGATACCAGCGCAGCTCCTCGGTCTCGATCGGACCCAGGGGGGCAACCAGCGTCCAGGTGTCGGGGCTCGCGACCGGCGGCCGCTTGGGGTCGGCCGGGCGGTAGCTCAGCCGGGCGGTGGCGCTGGGCCGGGGAACGCCCGGCTGGATCTCCCGGATGCCGAGATCAGTCAGTTCCAGAACCAGCGCTTCGAGCGGGCCGATCTGGGATGGGGGCACGGAGAGACGGTCGGCCGGCGCGCGCCGGTGCAGCGCGACCAGGATGGCGTTCAGCGCCGCTTCGATGCCGCCGGGGCGGCTGTCGAGGCGAATAAAGATGGGCTCGTCGCCGAATGTCCAACCCGCTCCGTCGGTCGCACAGACCACCCTCGCGGCCAAGTACCGCCCGGAACCCGGGCGATGCGACCGGAGGCCGACGCTTTAGCGGGCGGCGCCGCCACGTCCGGCTGAAGCCTCGACCTCCGGTCTGTGGCGCGCCTGGACCGCATCCCCACACCCTTGCAATTCCCCCGCTCATCCGCTTTGATTGTCCCTGACTTGTGGACCCCGTCCCGGGCACCCACACGAACGACCTGCAACAGGGATTACGACCCGAACGGACACCTGAGCGCGCGGGCCGCCGACGCGCTCCCCGCGCGGCTGCGCGCCGCCATGACCCGGGCCGGCGACTGCGCCACCGGCGCCCACCAAGGCTATCTGCTGTTCGAGCAGGACGACGGCAGCAAGCATTTGGTCCCGGCCGCGCTGCTGGGCGACATGCTCAACCAGCAGCGCGTCCCGCTGGTCATCCTCTCGGCCTGCCAGTCCGCCAAGCTCGGCGGCGACGACCCCCTGGGCAGCGTCGCCGCCCGGCTCACCCGGGCCGGCATCCCCAATGTGCTGGCCATGACCCATTCGGTGCTGGTCGAGACCACCCGCGCGCTCTTCGGCCATCTGTACCGTGAACTGGGCCGCGGCCGCCCGCTCGGCACCGCGCTGGAGAATGCCCGGCGCGAACTCTATGCCCGCCCGGTCCGCGGGGAGCGCAGACGCGGCACCGGCTGGACGGATCTCATACTCCATGACTGGTTTCTGCCGACGCTCTATCGCACCGGCGACGACGCGGCACTGCTCGCCCAGCCCGCCGCGCCCGCCGACGCCCGGCCGGACCCGGCCGCGGTGCCCGCCGCCGACAATCTGCCCCAGGTCCAGCCCGCCGGCTTTTGGGGCCGCGCGCGCGAGCTTTGGGACATCGAGCGCGCCTACGTCGGCGGCACCCGCCGTCTGGTTGTCTGCGGGTTCGGCGGTCAGGGCAAGACCACGCTGGCGCAAGAGGCCGGTCGCTGGCTGCGCGCCACCGGCCTATTCGAGCGAGTCTGTCTGGTGGGCTATGCGGACTTTCAGGGTATCGATCCGGTGGGCTGGGCGGTGAGCAGCCTGGCGCAGGTCCTGGGCGAGGCGCTGCTCGACGAACGCGCCGCCGCCGCCGCGCTCGCGCGGGTGCCCACCCTGCTGATCCTGGACAACCTGGAGTCATTGATCGAGCCCGCGCCCGGTCAGTCCGCGACCGAGCGGCCGGACCGCACCCGGCTCGATGCGCTGCTCGCCGCGGCGCAGGGCTGGTCCGAGTCCGGTGCCAGCCGCTGTCTGGTCACCACCCGCACCCCGGATTTGGCTCATCCCGCGTTCCCCACCGACGGCGACCGCCGCTGTCGCTATCTGACGCTCAAGGGTCTGGCGCCCTGGGACGCGCTCGCCTGGTATCAGTCCATTCTGCGCCAGTCCTCGATTCCGCCCGCGGAGCCCCCGCCCGGCCGGGATGCGCTCACCGCGCTCTTCGAGCGGGTCGATTTCCACCCGCTCTCGATCGGGCTGCTCGCCGAGTCGCTCAAGCGCGACCCCATCCGGCGGGTCGCGGAGCGGCTCGAGGCGCTGCTCGCGGCCGGAGACGGCCCGCTGGTCGCCTCGCTCAACCTGTCGTTGGAGCGGCTGGATGCCGACTCCAGCGCGCTCCTGCCCAGGCTCGGGGTCTTCCGGGGCGGGACTTTCGAGGACGACCTGCTCGCGGTGACGGAGATCGCGCCCGACCCCTGGTCGGTCTTGCGATCCGCACTGATCTCGACCGGGCTGATCCAGGTCGAGCCGGTCGCCGGGGTCGATCCGCACTATGTGCGATTTCATCCGACTCTGGCACCGACGCTCTGGGCACGGCTGGAGCCGGACGCGCAGGCGCGGCTCGGGGAGCGGTTTCGGGACTATCACGCAAGGCTTGCCCGCGATCTGTACCAGCAGGACGACAAGAACCCCCATGCCATCCGGGCCATCGCCCGGCTGATCCTGCCCAATCTGATGGCCGCGGCGAGCCAGTCATTGGACTGCGGTGCGCCTGGTGCGGTCGAGTTCGTCCTGTGTCTGAAGCGGTTTCTCGATTATTTCGGTCTGACCGGTGACAGTGCCGAGTTGACCGCCCGCGCCGGGTCGCTCGCCGGGGAGTCGGGCTCCGATAACTGGTATCTGGCCCGCGTCGGTCAGGGCGAGGCGCTCCTTCAGGCCGGACGGCTGGCCGATGCCGCGCTGGTCTTCGAGGAGGTCTTGGCCGGGCTCCCCGAGTCGCCGAACTACCAACGGTGCACGACACTGCACTTGCTGGGCCGCTGTCGGAAGCGTCAACGCAGAGCGGCCGAGGCCGAGTCCGCGCTTCGCCAGGCCATCGCCGAGGCCGGGACTCTGGAGCCGGGGGATCAGGTCAAGCGGGAGCTGGGCACCTTGCATGGCGAGCTGGCTGATGTGCTCAGCGACCGGGGCGACTATGCGCAGGCCCGCGCCGCTTACGAGTCCGCACTCGCGATCTTTCGAGAGGTCGACGATCTACGTGGCGCCGCGGTCGACGAGGGCCAGCTCGGCACCCTGGCCTACCGTCAGGGCGACCTGGCCGAGGCCGAGCGGCGCTACCGGGAGGCACTCTCCGCCTTCCAGCGGCTGGGCGAGCCGCAGAGCGAGGCAGTTGCCTGGCATCAGCTCGGGATGGTCTACGCGGACGCCGAACACTGGGAGCCGGCCGAGCGGGCCTATCGGGCCTCGGCCGAGCTCAATGAGGCCAGCGGCAACAGGACAGGTGCCGCCCGAACCTGGGACCAACTCGCCCAGATGTTCAAGGCCAGGGGCAGACCGCAGGAGGCCGAGGGCTGGTCCGGCAAGGCGCTGGCGGTCGAGCGCGAATCGGCCGAGCCGGGCGAGCTCTCCGCCACGCTCAACAACCTCGCCGATCTGCTGCGGGGACTCCCGGACCGGCTGGACGAGGCCCGCACACTGGCCGAGGAGTCGCTGGCCATCAAGCGGACACTGGACCCAGCCGCGGCCGAGATCTGGACGACCTACAGCATCCTGGCCGCCATCGCCGAGTCTCAGGGCGACCGCCAGTCCGCCGCCCGCTATCGCCGGGAGGAGCGCGCGGCCTATGCCGGGTTCGCCGGCAGCAGCCATGCGCTGCGCCGGCAGGGCGCGCTGATCGCCGCGGTGGTCGAGTCGGTCGCCCGGCCGCAACACCGCGCCGGGCTCGAGCAGGCGCTGGAATCGGGGATCGAGCGAGGCTTGGCCAATCGGGTCGCCGCTATCCGCCGCATCCTGGACGGCGAGCGCGATGCCGATGCGCTCTGCGAGCCGCTGGATCGCGAGGATGCACTGATCGTCCAAACCATCCTCGAAGGCCTCCGCGACCCCGATGCCATCCGCGACCTGACTGACCCGCCGGACGCCGACGAGCAGGGCTGATCGGGCGCTGCTGGCCCGCCATGCCCCGCTGATCCTGGCCGTGCTCGCCGCCGCCGCCGAACCGCTGCTGCGCGAGCAACTGACACTCGTGGCGAATTCTCCCGACCGCCGAGTTTGGAAAGAACGTATCTCACGCCAAGGCGCCAAGCACGCCAAGAAGAGCGCAATCCTGNGGTGACCCCCGTCACCCCGCGAGCGCCTCCGGTTTCGATAGCGCCTTGAAGAACCTTGGCGTCTTGGCGCCTTGGCGTGAGACATTCCGGATCTGAGCC
>NZ_KB902415.1 GCF_000379525.1 Lamprocystis purpurea DSM 4197
CGTGCAGGCGACTTCTGAGCAACGCGTGTCAGAAGTCCCCTGCACAAGGCCCGTCGAGCCCAGCAAACTGGTGCAGACGACTTCTGAAAATGACAACCGTCATCGTCCGAGCGGAGGGCCGCAGCCTGCACCGGGTCATGAGCCAGCACTACCCCGTTCGCCCGAATATCACATAATTTCTTAGTTGTTGACATTTGGCATTATGATTTTCTAGCCTATAGCTTCACGTTGCGACGGGAGCTTCAGGAGCCCTGGCATGAGCGAGAAGGCAAGCGGCATCGGGGACCTGATCGCGGTCCCGCAGGGCGGGGGTGCGCATAAGGGATTGGGCGAGAAGTTCGCGCTCGATATCCACACCGGCACCGGTAACTTCTCGGTTCCCATCGCCCTGCCGGCATGGCGCAACGGGCTACAGCCGCAGCTCTCGCTCAGCTTCAGCCCAGGCAGCGGCAATTGCCCCTTCGGCCTGTGCTGGTCGCTTGGCGTCCCACGCTATCGCGACGGCGCCGAGGCCGACATCTTCGTCTTGTCCGGCGCCGAAGACCTGGTCGAGGTCGCCCGCGCGCATCCCACCGACATCAGCACCGTCACCACCTACCGTCCGCGCACCGAGGGGCTGTTCGCCCGGATCGAACGGCACACCGGGACGTCGGACCATTGGGAGGTGCGGACCAAGGACGGGTTGATCAGTACCTACGGCGCGCCGGGTCCGGTCCCCGGCGACCTGGCCGACGACCAACGCGCGGTGGTCGCCGACCCAGAGAATCGCCGCAAGGTCTTCGCCTGGCGCCTGACCGAGACACGCGACCCTTTCGGTAACCGCATCGTCTACGAATACGAGCGCGACAACGCGTCCGGGCAGGGTCACAACGGCGAGCAGCTCGACCTGCGGACCATCCGCTACGTCGATCTGACCGGCCCGAGCCAGGCGGCCTTCCTGGTCTTGGTCGCGTTTGTCTACGACACCAACCCCCAGGGCCTCCCGGGCCTCCAGCCCGAGTTTTCCCGCCGCCCGCGTCCCGACGACTTCTCCGATTACCGTGCAGGCGTCGAGACCCGCACCCGCCGCTGTTGCACCGGCATCGTGGTGCGCACCCCACCCCGGCCACCGAGACCACGCTGGTCCGCGCCTACGAGCTCGTTTACCTGGACGAGCAAACCACGGATCCCGCCGCGCTGCCCCCGAACGGCGCCTCGCTGCTCAGCCGCATCAACGTCATCGGCTATGATGACGCCGGCTGTCCGGTGCGGGAGCTCCCACCGCTGGACTTCGGCTATTCCCGCTTCACCCCGGAAGCACGCCGGCTCTTCCCGCTCGCGGGCACGGCCCTGCCGATGACCAGCCTGGCCAACCCGGACTTGGAGCTGGTCGACCTCTTCTGCCACGGCCTGCCCGATATCCTGGAGCTGGGCAGCCAGCCGCGTTACTGGCGCAAGCTGGGTGATGGCCGATTCGACCGGCTCCGCGGGATCCCGAAGGTCCCGGCCGGGGTCAGGCTCACCGACCGCGGCGTGCAGTTGATCGATGCCAATGGCGACGGCCGCGTCGACCTGCTGGTGACCAGCGACGCACTCTCCGGCTATTACCCGCTGGATTTTCGCGCCGGCTTCAGCAAGCGGTCGTTTCAACGCTACCAGCCGGCGCCGAACTTCGACCTGGAGGACCCCGAGACGCGTCTGGTCGACCTCACCGGGGATGGCGTCACTGACGTGCTGCGCTCCAACACCTCATTCGAGTGCTATTTCAACGACCCCACGGACGGCTGGCTGCACCGCAACACCGCGCGGGTGCCGCGGGTGGAGCCTCCCGCCGGGTCTCACAGAGGTTCGGTAAGCGAGTTGGCCCTATCCGCCCGAACGACAAGCGAGGTGCCGTGCGCTTTTCTGGCAACGCTCACCATGACGACTCCTGGCGTCTCTCCGCGCGTCGGAGTAACTGGCCATTCCATCCGAGGGATTGTCAGCCGCCGCCAAACCGGTGGCGCAGATTAATCGCCGGCCCGGCCATCACGGCGAGGACGCCTGACTTTATCAAAAGACTCGAGGAGATCGAAAATGAACGGTTCCCACTCGCTCGTGGCGAAATACCTGCCGGTTCCCGTATCGCTCGACACGCGGGGCATGGACTGGGCGCTTCCCGTCTTTGCCGACCCCCCATCGCCCTCGCTGGCTGGGAAGCGTGTCCTGATCGTCAGTGCCGACGGTCCCGAGCTTCCGGAGATCGATGTGCCGCTGGAGTACCTCCGGGCACGCGGGGCCGAGGTGCAACTCGCCGGCCAGAACTGGATCTTCGAGCACCGAGATCCTCCCGGGTACATCGTCCTTGCGCAGTGGCTGGCCGATAACGTCTGCGTCAAGGCTGACCTGGCCTTGAAGGACGTCGTAAACGTCGCTGACTACGATGCGCTCTTCATCCCAGGTGGTGCGTGGAATCCGGATATGTTGCGGACCGACGGGGATGCCTTGAGGATCGTCCGCGAGGCCCGCGCGCACGGCGTACTGATTGTCTCCTTGTGCCACGGGCCTCAGGTCCTCATCAGCGCCGCCAAGAGGGAGCCCGATGGACCCGTCGTGTTTCCGCGCGGAACCGAAATCACCGGTGTCGAGAGCATTCACGTAGACCTCGATAATGCGGGCTTTGTCGTCCACCATGATCAGCCAACGGTCTACGACGCGGCAAGCCGACTTCTCACCGCACGCGGCCCGAACGACCTCGGACCTTTGTGTGAGGCGATGGGTCGCCTGTTGTCTCAGCCGGCGAACGCTTAGAGCAGACTGTGCCTGACCAAGCGTTGCGGCGGACACTCTGCGCGAGCCCCTTCGGCAAAGGGCTGGGCGCGAGAGCCAAGCGGCCGACGCAATGGGGCACCGTCACATCGGAGGTTCCCATACTCTGTGGAGTGTAGCCAGTGCCATGATGGTCGGCACGCTCCCAGGTATCATCACCGTGAGGCTTCATGGCTACATCTTTACACGAACAGATCGGCGTGGCGACCGGAGCTTTATACTGGGACGTCGGGCGCTTCCGACTTTGGCAAAGCACCATCCCGGAGATCATCTATCAATGGGTTAGGCGCGCGGAAGGCGGCTTGCACCCTACGAGAACGCGGGATCTGCAGTCAGGTCTGCGGACGGTTGCTGGCCGGGTGGGGCGGGGCTGGATTGCAAGACCCTGCGGTCAGTCGATCAGATTGACTCGGACCTCTCAAAAGCGATCTGATCCCCATACCCCGATTTTTTTATGCATGTCAAATTTAGGAGAAAAACCATGAATGTTAATTGGTATAGCTCTAACAATGTATTTGCATCTGGTGTCGCACTCGAGATCGACCATAATGAAGTTCTCCTTCTGATCGATGCAGTAACACAGGGGGAGAATGCCTTAGCAAATTTAATCGATAATCTCCTGAGTAATTTTGAGGATAAGCAAAGCGTCGAGCCGGGCGCCGTAAGAACCCTTATTGTTGCAGCGATAAGAGGAATCTTTACAACACAGACACAGAGAATAAGGGATGCCGATCAAGCCGGTCAAAGTAATGGCGTGTTTATCGTAATGCCTTGGCAGTGGATATTACTTGGTTTTTTCTGGTTTTTCGAAATCAACCCACGGTCGATTTCAATACAAGTTGGCTGGCGATGGTGCCATAAATGTCAGGGGCTGTATTTTGGTGAAGATCGACCGTTAGGAGGAAGTTGCCCCGCTGGTGGTCAGCACGAGAGAGGGGTGAGTGGTAACTACACTTTGGGTCATAACCAGCCTAATTCTCCCGGCCAACCCGACTGGCGATGGTGCCATAAATGT
>NZ_KB902416.1 GCF_000379525.1 Lamprocystis purpurea DSM 4197
TGTACGTCTTGCGCTTCGCTTCGCCCATTATGATATGCCCCTTTTGGTTCGACGCGAGCTTAAATTACTGTCCGGTTTTCAGGGTCCACTATAGACATTATGCGGACCGCCGCGCCCCGAAGCTATCAATACCCCACAACCATGCCCGCTGCGGCGCGTTAACCTGCGCCCGCATCTCGTTTCTCTTGTGGCAATGCGCTTCCATATAGTTTTCGGTCTCGCCGTGCTTGGAAAATACCCTCTGGGGGCTAATCCATCGCTCGCTTACTCCATTGACATACGGCTTGGTGTAGCGGATGTGCAGTTTCTCGCCCGACCTTGCCGCGGCTAGCAAGACTTTCGTCTTTGGGTCTGACGACGTGTTAATAGTGTTTGGCAGCGAGCTTCCCAATCTGTGAGTGGCATTATGAACGCCTTGATGTGGAGAACGTTGTGCGGGGGATGGGGGTAAGATTGTGGCGGCGAGAAATATAGCCGAAATAAATGAAAGCCAGCCAAACGCCGCATAGCGCGCGGTCTTTGAATATCCGGGCAATAGGGTAATCCACACAAAGATCCACGGAACAGCATAAATTGCGAACCCGAGCGCGATACCTACGTTTCTTCTTTGCGGCGTTGATAATGAGGTATCACTCGATTTCGGATCTTGACTTGGGCAAGCCTCTACCTCTGTGCAGGTGTCCTCTCTATATCGTTTTTCTTGTGCTTCCAATTCCCGTGTTTGACGTGGTTCATCTGCGGCAATCAGAGCGCGGTCTTCTGCTTGCCGCTGACGCGCAGCGATTTCGCTGAACATTTCGTTCACACTTTGGATTTGTCTAACCTCGTTGTCAACTGGTTTTGCCTGTTTGGGCTCCGGCATCGGTTCTTGGCGAGGCAGTGGTTCCGATGGGGTAACAAATTGCATATCCAAGTTATCGCAAGTGGCACCGGTCGCCCACCGCACGCGCCCGGCGCTGCCGCTAAGTTTCCCGTTTACGAAGGCGCCCGCATAGATCTGCCCATTGGGCATCGTCAATTCCCCTTGTCCAGTTATTTCCCCGTTCACGAATTCACCCTCGTAGACTCTTCCATCAGGCCAATTACACACCCCGGCGCCTGTGAGCGAGTTTTCCTTGAAGTAACCACGTAAAGCGCGCCCATCTGCAAGGACATGCGACGTGATTTTGCAGGATGGAGACTGGGCCAGCTCGGCAAACTGCTTGTGCTGCTCCGCCTCTCGCTTCCGACACAATTCTTCCTCTACCAATCGCGTACTCCTAGCCTCGTCAGCCGCGATCAGAGTCCTTTCTTCCGCTGGCGTGAGTGCGCCGGAGTCGAACTGTATGCGGGGGGTCGGTATCGGTCCAGCAGGGCGCTTCGAGTGCCTTTCGCCTGTGCGCGGACGAATGTATTGTAGTGTCGACTCTGGCGGCGATGGGATTTCGCTGACTATTTGTGATTTGACTCCAGCGCGTGTGCTGACAATCCCGATGGGCGGCGCCGCGTTCGGCACCTTGCGCTCATTGTTGGTGGTCGGCCTTTCCGTCTGTGGCTGAACGGCTGCGTCTCTAGGCGCTTGAGGTGCAGCTTTGGTAAATCGGCTAATAATGCTCGGATCACGGCGAACCATGTCCACGAATAGATGCGCGGCAGCCCGCGCATCGGGCAGCGCACGGTGGGCGTTCTGTATTTGGTAACCAATGTGGGCGCACACCGTGCCGAGCTTGTGGTTTTCTGCGCCGCGATATATCTTGCGGGCTAGCTGACACGTGCAGATATATTCAAAGGGCGGAGCGTTTCCTCGATATAGTGCATCAATGAACTGGCGTTCGAATGGCACGTAGTGCACGATAAGCGCCGCGAAACCACTAGCCCACGCCAAAAACCGGTCCCAGACTTTATCTACTGGGTCGCAGTGCGCAACGTCTCTGTCTCTAATCCCATGTATCTCGGTTGCGAATTGATAGGGTATGGGTCTGCCTGGGTTGACCAACTCCGTAAACTCGCTCAATGTATTGCCGTCTATATCGAGCTTTACTGCTCCAATCTCGACGATCGCGTGGCCGTTTTTTGGCGAGCCACCCGTCGTCTCGAAGTCGAGCACGATAAAGTGAATTGCGGCAGGAGTAGGCTTCGGCTTGTCGATCTGTGGCGCCAAACTGGGCGTTGCAGCGCGTGGCGTCGCCGGCTTAGAGTCTACTCGCTCGAGAGTAACAGGCTTAGGTTCGATAGTCCGCGGGATTGCGGCCTTCGGCGCAACGGCAGCGGGATGGGCCATTGGCGATTCAAGAGAAATTTTCTCCACTTCAGTCCTGGAGACAGTCTTTGGTACCCTCGATTGCGAGTTGTCTTTGTTCTTAGTGCTGTCGTTACGGCCATCCGGGATTGTCGGGGCAAAAGACTCGCCGGAATTTTCTAGCTCGCTTATTGCTATGGAGGCGCCTTTCGCTCCGCGATCTACTTCACTAATCCATCTGGGCTGGGAGGCCGATATTTTCCTCCGAAACGCGGTATTAGGGGGTACAAGCCCTAAATTGTTCCTGTAACGGTGCCTGATCCCGTCCATGGTCCGTGTTTCGTCTAAGTACCGTTTCTCTCGCGTTTCGGGGTCTGTGAATGTTCGCTGACTCTGCCGAAAGCACGGTTCGCACCATCCGAGAGCAACGCGGTGCGGGTTTGCTCGATCTCCGAACGTCGTTGGTTGGCCGCAATTTACACAAAGCAATCGCCCACTCTTGTCAGTCGTTTGTGGCTTTGGAATAGGAAAGCCGCCGTCGTTCGCTTCTTGTTCGGCGACTCTTACCGGTTCAACATGCCGAAGCGAAAGCTTCTTTTGTCCCACTGCGGCAAAATAGATACTGATGTAGTCGCGGCTGCTGTCTGCCATGACTACCCCGACCCCCCATTCGCTCACCGTGGGATGTCTTACACGCTCGCCTTTGGTGTATTGCATCTGCTCCCGTTCCCTATCAGCCTTCTTAAAATATCAGGGAAGACCACGTTTAATTGCTCGGAGACGCGCAGGAGAGTGGCAAAATAAGTAAGCTGAAGTTTCCTGTTTTCAATTAAGCCACGAGCCGCATCACCGCCGCGATCAGGGGATTTTGCGTCGGTTTGTTGGCCCCCCCGCAATCGCTACCGAAACCCTCCCCGCCGAGGTCCTGTGCGAGCCGGCGCCGCAGGTCGGCGAAGGCATATTCGGTGCGCTTCGTGGTCGAATACCGGCGCGGCGGCGCGTGCTCCAGATGCGCGCCGTAGATCCAGGTGATGGCGGTCGCCGCCATGCAGAAATTCAAGTGATTGGTCACGGCATCGGGATTGCGGGTTTGCGTCTCGGCACTGCCGATCTCCTGCTTGATCTCGCGAAAACCCGCTTCAATTTTCCACCGCGCGCCATAATATTCAATAATTTGTGCGACAGAGAGGTCCAGATCGGTGGTGACCAAGGCGACCCATTGGGTGGTGCGGAAGACCCACACCACGCGCACCCGGCACCGCAGGGTCTTGAGCATCACCACACGGTCGACCGCCATGACCGTGCGCAGCTTGCCATACAGGTTCAAGGTATACGCCTGCGCACTCGGCTGCAGCGTGGTGGCCAACGACGCCGCGTTGCCCAAGCGCTCGCCGTACGTGCGCGGACGCCCGCCGCCCCCGGGCGTGGGGGTCGGCAGATCATACAATGCGGCATTGGTGCGCAGGCGCGACAGCAACTGCGCGCGCGGTCCCAACGCCTGCCGTAACGGCT
>NZ_KB902417.1 GCF_000379525.1 Lamprocystis purpurea DSM 4197
CGTGCAGGCGACTTCTGAGCAACGCGTGTCAGAAGTCCCCTGCACAAGGCCCGTCGAGCCCAGCAAACTGGTGCAGACGACTTCTGAAAATGACACCGACACCAGGACCCCAGTTTCACGGGCCAGTGTCATGGGGATGTCCGTCGGCAGCCGCTGTCGCGCTTTGCAATAGCCCCCGGTATTGCTGCTGCAGGGCGGCAGGTCCAGCGCCAAGCGCCGCACCGCCTCGCCATCGACGGCGCGTTGGCAGGAGCGGTCTGCCGACAGCACCTGAGTGCAAAACATCGACAACACCTTCCTCTGCGGGAACAATCGGTTGCGACTTTGTGGCGCAGGTGCGTCACCGCCCTCCAGCAACCGCGGTCCGGTCAGCAGGTCGAAAAAGGCGTCGGTCGCGGGCTGTGCGATGCAGGTCTGCACGCGGTGTTGAACGGCCCTGGTCTGTGATCCGCGATGCATCTTGCTGGTCCCTCGGGTGAGGTGTTGCTCTATCGCAACCTCCAGCCTACCACTTGCAGCTATCGACAAAAAACATGTTCTTTTTTCTCAGTTGGTTGGGCTTAAGTCAGTGCCATTCGAGCCTGGCCCCTTTTACTCTTCTGCACCATCCGCACCGGACATGGTCCGGCGAACATCACCGCGCTGCGCCGCTTCGCGATCGGCGCCATCAAGGCGAAATCCCGCGACACCATCGCCGCCACCATCCAACGCCTGGCGCGCAACGTGCGCCTGGTGTTTGACTACCTGCGTATGACCGAGAACTCCCGCCGCTGCCCGCGGTCGCTCCCAGCGCCAGCGGGCTAGAACGGATCTGCCGTGCCCCGGTGCTCAGCAATTCCAAATTTGAGAATATAAGCCTTACGAAACAATGAGATGAGTGTCTAGCCTGAATCATCGCAAGAGCCCTAACATTCTGTTTTATCTTGTATATTAGTGCCCAAATTTGGAACTGCTGCCCGGTGCTTGACCTGCTTGACCCCCGGTGCTCTTTGATGGTATAATCTCGCCTAAAATAATCATGAAACTAGCAGGAGAAGACGATGGCAGTCAACACAATCCGCTTCTTACGCATCACATGCCAGAGAGCCGAGGCCATCTTTGGGGACATGGTCGAGATACTCTACAATGGATCGCCTGTTTGGTCGGGTGTGATGAATACGAATGGAAGCATCATGCTCCCGGATCGTCGGCGTTATATTCCTGGAGGTATCGGAGCTAATGTAACGATTGACCAGTGGTACTTCGGACAACCGAGGGAGACTGTTTTTCGTACACGAGTGCTCCAAAGCGACTCAGAAGAAGATCGTGACGATTCTTGGGTAGTTGAGGAGTTTCAAGACAGCGATCCCGGCGGTATATATACCCTTTTCTATAGGGTTACTAGGGAGAGATGGGGACGTTAAGAATAGTTTAGTCTGGCGGCGACCTACGGATAGGAAATTCAATCACCCGAGACCCGATATGGCCTCCATCCTAGCCGCGCTCAGGATACCGGGCAAGCGGGTTTGCGGCTGGGCCGGGCGGTCTTTGGGTGGGATGGGACGCCCCGCGCGACCGGCGGTGGGGTGGCAGGTGACGATCGGCCGTGGGGCGGCGCAGCCGGGGTCGAAGAGTCCGGGGTCAGGTCTTTCCTTTTTCCCGCAGGATGTTAGACTCAAGGCATGGCAAGACCCCTTCGTCTGGAATTCGCGGGCGCGCTTTACCACGTAACAGCACGGGGTGACGGCCGCGAGGACATCTATCTTTCCGACGGCGATCGGCAACTGTTCCTCGCCATCCTGGGCGCCGTGTGGGAGCGCTGGAACTGGCAGGTACACGCCTACTGCCTGATGACCAATCACTACCACCTGCTGATCGAGACTCCGGATGCTAACCTGGCCAATAGGTGTAGCGACCTGCAAACATCCGGGGACCGACCTGCAAACATCGCGATTTTCGGCCCGGATTAGTTGCAAATAACGGGGGTCTCGGACCCGGATTATTTGCAAATGAGCCGACATTAACTGCAAACAGCCTGCAAACATCGGCGCCGACCCGAATTATCTGCAAACGGCGACGAGGAGCCAGGATTGGGGGCGGGAGATCGAGGGCGGGCCGGCGCAGCGGTGAACCAGGGTTGCGGCCGGCGGGCGCTCCCTGGGCGTCGGCACCGCATCACCAGGACGAGGAACCAGGTGATGCAACCCTGGCAAGCGACGGCCCAAAGGCCCTTCAGGTCGCGCAGTTCGACAGACCCATCAGAGCGTTGGAAACTCGAACACTGATTTCCGCAACCAGTTATCCGGACCCGAAAACCGCGGTTCAAGGCGGTGCGGGCGGGTGGCGCGGATGGTCCGGAAAAACGGTCGTTTCGCCGAACCGACGGTGGTCGGTCGGTGCTGCGCTGGGGGTCGCGGCCAGGCCCAGGGATAGCCGCAGGACCGCGGCGAAGCCGCCTTGCCTGGGTCCTGGATGACCGCGCGGCGGACTCTGATCCCCCAGCAGCGGGGACTGCTCAGCACTAACCCTTTGGTCAAGAAGGCACCCGCGCCATTTGCAGATAATCTGGGCCGACGCGGATGTTTGCAGGCTGTTTGCAGTTAATGTCGGCTCATTTGCAAATAATCCGGGTCCGAGACCCCCGTTATTTGCAGCTAATCCGGGTCGAAAATCGCGATGTTTGCAGGTCGGACCGCGGATGTTTGCAGGCCGCTACACCTACCTGGCGGGCGGCGCGCTGCCCGCCACCGAGTCAGTGCGCGCGCTGCTGGAGCAGATCGCCGTCGACACCCTGCTGGGGCTCGCCGGCAGCGCCGGTCGGGATCTGCTCCAGGCCCTGGCCTGCGTTGACCTGCCGGTCCCCCCCGCGGTCGTGGCCGCCTTGGCCGCGGCGATCGGCGGCGACGTGCAGCGCCTGATCGACCTGGCTCTGATCGAGCCCGGCGAGGACCCCCTGAGCCGGGCGCCGGACGCCCTGCGGATCAGCCCCCTGGCCGCGGGTCGTCTGGTACCCCTGAACGCCGCGCAGTGGGCACCGCTCGCGGCCATCCTGGTGGCGCCCCTGTTCACTGCTTGGGGCGGCGCGGCCGGCGCCCGCCCCGCGGGGGCGGACCTGCAACTCGCCCGGCTGGCCCTCGCCGCCGGGGATGCCGCGGTCGCCGCGACCTGCGGCGCCAGCGCCATCCGCGCGCTGGAAGCCGACAGCTATCCGGCCGCCGCGCAACTCGGCCGGGACGTCGTGCAACTCCTCGAGAGTGCCGGCCACCCCGCCCCCTCGCCACTGGTCGCTGCTGCTGTCCGAGTGAGCGGTGCCGCCGGGGACGGCGACACCGCCGACGCGCTGCTGGCAAAGGGGGGCGCGGCGCTGTCGGCCGCACCGGGCGCGGCGACCCCGGACGCCTTGGCATTGCTCGATGAGTACGCCAGCCGCCTCTATCAACGCGGCCAGCTCGTCGAGGCCCTGCGCATCCGCACCGAGGAGCAACTCCCGGTCTTCGAGCGCCTGGGCGACGTGCGCTCGGCGGCCGTGACGCGGGGTCAGATCGCCG
>NZ_KB902418.1 GCF_000379525.1 Lamprocystis purpurea DSM 4197
CAGCCAGATCGGTGACCCGCACCATCCACGGGGATTTCGTCGACCCCGCACGATACGCCGGGAACGGCAACTCGCCGCGGTTGGCCTTGGCGCGGGCGGCGCGCTCGTCCATGCCTAGGTAGCGCGCGGCGACGGTCTCAAGCGGGATGTCGGCTTGCCCGAACTCGGCGAGAAGAAGGAAGGTGGTATTCATTATGTCATTACCGTGATAACTAAATTCCTCAGCCTTTTCCTTTCTTGCAGCCTTGCAACCAGCTTTGCGGCATTGATCACTACGCACAGCGACGCCGGACCTATCATGCGCGTTCCCGTTCCATGCTTTGCTCATTGATTGCTATCCCGCGGATTATGTTGAGCGGATTGGGTTGCTTCGTCTGTTGTCATGTCTTCACCACACCCGAAACGCATCAATACAGTAGCACTGCCGCAGAAACTCCAGATCGGCGAGTTGCGCCCCGCGCCTGAACACCTCAGCTTTCCTTTCGAGAATCCTTACCTGTTCGTGTGCCGATACGCTGGCAATCGACCAATCCCCCCACGGCGGAATGTAGGCTACATCGTCCTGGTCGCAACGGGACTCGTCGGGGAAGATGGTCATTTCGCTTCACCAACCTGCTCAGCCGTGGTCGCCTGGAACGGCGGGTGATTCTGCGCGTAGCACTTGGGATGCGATAGCCCGGTGCCGGTTCCGACGTGGATGCCAGCGAGCGGGTATTTGCAGTATTCGCAGGTGTCTTCGGTCATGCTGCACACTCAGCAGACACCAGCAGTTCCTCGTCTGCCGCATACTCCGGACTGTCTTCCGGATGGTCGGCGATCTCGTAGCAGGCAACGGCGATCTCGTAAGCCTGCTTTGGCGTCATCCGCTTACCTGTGGCCAGGCGGGCGGCGCAACGCGCTATCCATTCTTCTCTGGTGTCTTCGGTCATACTGTCATCTCTCACATGATCCCGAGTGCGGCCATCTACACCCATCGGCAATCGGATCATCTGGTTTATCCGAGCCAGGGGGCCAGTCGTAAATATTCAGAATCCCGTGTTCAAAAAACAGTTCAGCGTGCGGATGTGTCTTGCGTATCTCAGCATGAAGGTCCGCAATCTGCTGGCATAGCCGCTTGAACTTGTTTGCTTGAGCCCTGGTCATCGCCCCGCCCACCCGCGCCGCGCGTTGTCCAGAACCTCGGTGAACGTCCTGCCGTTCCCCATTTGCCTTATGGCCCGCATCAGCCGATCATGAGCGGACTTACGTGCCTCCGCTTCGGTCGCTGCGGGCAGACCGACGGACATCCCTGTTTCGATGTCCGATACCTGCCAATGCATCGGAACGATCACCGACTGATGCACCGCCAGCCCGCGGCCAATGGGCTTTGCTTCAGCGGACTCGCTGATGATGTCGCGCAGGGTCTTGTCGTCTCCGTACTGGTGGCAGATGACGAGGTTGATGGTGGTCACGATTCATTCCTCCTGCCAACAAACATCTCCGGAATTGTAAAGTCAGTTTCCTGGCCCGCGCTCAGCGCCGCCGAGGCGCAATCACACACTTCCAACGCCAGCCGCCGCCACAAATCCATCTGCGCCAGCACGCGCCGGTTGTGCTGCTCGGCTCCGCTCCATCCCAGCAGGATCGCCGCGCTCCAGATCGCCACGACAGCCGTCAGCGGGGACCAGACCACCATCGCGGCGGCCAACTGCTGGGCCTCTTCGGCGACGAGCAAGGCCGACAGCGCCCCGCCGACCGTGATCAGGGCGAACAGCGCGCCAGACGCAAGGGTCAGGATGGCCCCGGCGAGCGGACTCCCGTACAGCGTCCCAAGCGGCCCCAGGACCATCGGGAGGATCGCTGCGACGGCGATGCTTTTGCGGTGCGATGCGTAATATTCGGCGAACTCTGTCATGCTTGGCTCTCCAGTGCGGCCGGCGATTCACGAAACACCAAGCGGTCGCGATGCTCCTGCTGCTTACCCTTGTTGAACTGACTCGTCGGGCGGTGATAGCCCATGACCCTTGTCCATACCTCGCATCTTGTGCGCACGTAGGTCTCGACGGCGTACTCGGCGCAGGTGGCGCACTGGTGCGCGTCGATCTGGAGCCCTCGCATACATTCAGGTGTGCCGCTGAGCATGGTCAGACTGTCACACGGCAACGTGCGATCATCGGTGCTCATCGGCCGTCCTCCTGCCATAGACCTGGGCAGGTATCCATCATGACGCGGTCCACCATGTGGATGCGCGCGGAGGCTGCAATCAGGTCGCACGTGCGTTGCGTGCCAAGCTCGAATGCTCGCGTCAACTCCTGTTGCGGCGGGAGCGGGACGTTGCACCGCAGGTCGAACCGCGCGTAGGCTTTGCCGTCGATCTTCGCGGCCAGCCGGTGCAGCCAGACCCCGGCGCGATGTCTCAAGCCGATCGGGGCCGGGTTGGTGTAGATCTGCACGTTGATGTCAACGGTACTCATTGGGCGGCCTCCAGGGCGGCTGGTTTGCAGTAGGGGCGCAGGCACAGGGCCAGGCGCGGCGGATGATGCTTCGGGAGTGCCTGCCGCGACATACCGGCAGGACCACCGCATGACGCTCTATGACGCCATCATCAGTGCCGGCTTTGATGCGCCCGAGGCGATTGTATGGGACGGCAAATTACACCGATTCCCCACCGATCTGACGCACCATCGACATAGCGACGATGGGTGGTATGTCGCCCACGACGATGCGACCGGCAAGGCCGCGGCATTCGGATCGTGGCGCGACGGCGTGCAGCATACCTGGGGCAACGGGACTGGGCGCGTGCTGTCGGTCGCCGAGCTTGATGTCATCAAGCGCCAGCAGGTGGCGGCCAAGGCGGATGAGAAAAAGCGCCGAGATCAGGCCGCACTGCGCGCGCAACGGATCTATGACCAAGCGTCCAGCGAGGTCGAGCACAGTGCTTACCTGGTGCGCAAGGGCATCAGCCTCCCGGAAGGCGTGCGCGCCGTCATGGGCCTGTCATCGAAAGCCTTTGGGTTTGAGGGCGCCGAATGGGCGATCTCCGGCCTGATTGTGCCGATGCGCAACCGCGACGGCGAGATGCGATCCTTGCAGATCATCCCGGACGCCGAGAACAGCAAGAAGCTGTTCATGAAATCAGGCCAAACGGCCGCCGTGTTTCATGTGCTGGGAGCCATCGAAGGATCGACCCGCATCCTGATTGCCGAGGGCCTGGCCACGGCACAGAGCGTCCGCACCGCGACGGGTGACACCGCGGTGGTGGCCTTCTCGGCGGGCAACTTGAAGGCCGTGGCGGGCGCGGTGCGGGCGATCACGGCGACGGCGGAGATGGTGATTTGTGCCGACGACGATCCCGCGGGGCGCACTGGGGCGGAGGCGTGCCACGGGTGCCGGGTGGTCTTTCCCGATCAGGGCTGCAACGACTTTAACGATCTGCACCAGGCGCATGGTCTGGCGGCCGTCAAACGGGCTATC
>NZ_KB902419.1 GCF_000379525.1 Lamprocystis purpurea DSM 4197
GTGGTATTGCCGGCAAACGCCTCAATCGCCACCGGGCACCCGCGCCGGTCGGTCAGTAAGCCATAATTGACCTGCAGCATGCCCTTCTTCCCGTCACGGGAATAGCCGCGCATGGCCAATGGACAGCACTCACCCTCGAAATAGCTTGANGACAGATCGTAGAGGACTCGGCCACCGTCGTGCAAATGCCGCTTGGCCAGTTGCTGCTCAATGGCCGGCTGGCGCTCGCATAGCCAATCCAGCGCCGCATACAGCGCGTCTTCATCGGCATCACTGACCCCGTACAGCTCCCCCAGTGTGCTGTGGTCCCACGTCCGCGTGGTGGCCAGCTTACTCTGTGGATCAAGGACCCGGGCGGCGATCATCGCCAATACCAGGTCGCGCTCTCGACACGCCTCGCGCCCCAACAAGGCACTGATGCGCAATCGCCCCATGGCCAGGTCGATCGCTTGCACCGCCCCATGGGTGCGCGAGCGGATGATCTCGAATACCTCATCGACTGCTGCGAGGGGTTGGCCCTTGAGGACGGCCCGAATGGCTTGCGCTTGCGCGAGGGTCAGCGATGAGAGATTCGCAAGTGTGCGCTTGATGACCCGCTTGCCCTCGCGTACCGACTCGCGCAGCAAGATCGCCGGGGGGGAGTTGCGGTTCGGCACGATGTCAATGTACATGCATACAAGTATAAAGCATATGCTTAGATTTACAAGTTCCTGAGAGATATTTACATGGGTACATTTATGATCAAGATAGCGGACCCCAATGATCAGCGCCCCAAGAGATCAGAGACTTAAGGTCAAGATGAGAATGGTTCTCGATGGAACTTCGGTTTAGTCGAATCACCGGGCGGCGAATGCCACGCGCATCTCGTTATGGGGTCTTGCTGTGCGCACGCTGCCAACGCTGCCGCAGATCCGCGAGGTGCACCACCAAGGCGACCGTGACAAAGAGCCAGACCCAGACCCATCCGGCGTCCGTCAGGGCGGCGCGCACCGCCAGCAACAGACAGGCGCCGGAGGCGAGGATGAGGATCAACGCCGCCGGCGGGATGCCGCATGCCCGGACGCGCCACAGCAGGAACAGACCGAGACCTTCCAGTGCCATTAACAGCAGGATCCAGTCGATGAAACGGCCGCTGGCGAAGAACTCAGCCATCAGCGACACCGGCGGATGCGTATGCGCTCATTTCGCCGAGACAATGCCGAGCAAGTGACCCAAATCCTTGAAGAAGACGCGGACGTGCGCGGCCGGTTTGGCGCGTACCAGACGCTTGTTCATGTAGGCTTCCCAGGTCAACTGCTGGACGTCCGGGTCGGCGCACATGCTGACGAAGCGCTCGCGCCGTTTGTCGCTGCTGTACCAGAAGCGCTGCATGATGCCCAGCACCCAGAAGACCCGGCCATGGGCTTTCATGAAGTGCTTCCGGGCCAGTTTGAGCGAACGCACATCGCCGGTGGCGCAGAAGGCTTCGGCGGCCTGAGCGGCGAAGCGTCCTCCCGCTAAAGCATAGTAGATTCCCTCACCGGATGCCGGGGCGACCACGCCCGCGGCATCGCCCGCCAGTACGACATTGCGGCCGTCGTCCCACCGATCAAGCGGGCGCAGCGGAATGGGCGCACCTTCGCGCCGAATGGTTTCCGCGTCGGCCAGTCCGGCGGCTTTGCGCAGGTCGTCGGTGGCCGTGCGCAGCGAGAAGCCGCTCAGCGCCGTGCCCACCCCGACGCTGGTGGTCTCGCCATGGGGGAAGACCCAGCCGTAGAAATCCGGGGAGATCTTGCCCTGATAGTAGACGTCGCAACGGGTTGCATCGAATCCACCCTCGCCGTTCTTGGGTGAGCGGACGATCTCGTGATAGGCGCTGACGCAGGGCATTTTGTCCGCGCCGGGGATCCTCTGGCGGGCCACCTTGGAGCGTGCCCCGTCGGCCCCGATGACGCAGCGGGCGCGGACCTCCTGAATTTGGACCGGGCGGTCGTTGCCGCGCGTCTCATAGCGGACGATGACCTGACCCTGGTCGGTCGGGACCAGTTCGGTGAAGGTCCCGGTGCGGCGCACGGCACCGGCCTCGGCGGCGCGGGTGCGCAGCCACTCGTCGAATTCAGCCCGATTGACCATGCCGACGAAGCCGCCGTTGATCGGCATGTCTACCTGGCGGTCGGATGGCGAGATCATGCGGGCGGAGTTGATATGCGCGCACAGCAGGTGCGGCGGGATGTCGAACTCACGGATCGCCTGGGGTGGGATGGCCCCGCCGCAGGGCTTGATCCGTCCGGCGCGGTCGAGCAGCATGACCGAACGGCCGATCTTGGCCAGATCGGTCGCGGCCGTCGCGCCGGCCGGCCCGCCCCCTACGACGACCACATCGAAACTCTCGATCTCGTTCATGCGACATACCTTTTTTCAAACGCGACGGCGTTTGTCGGCTATGGGATAACAGAAAATTGTTGGCTCATCCGCGGCGCCCGGTCGAGCGCCGGTCAGGCCGTCTCCGCGGCGGCGGATGGATTGAGCATGACCGCGCCCGTGGCGGTCGTCTCCGCCCGCGTCACCCGCACCGCCAAGCCCGCGGCGGCGAGGAACAGCAGTGCCTCGGCGGCGAAAACGAACGCATAGGCCGGGCCGGGTGCCTCCATGAGCGCGCGGGTCAGATCGATGGCGGCAGTGCCGAGGAAGCCGCCGATGGCGTAGGCAACAGCCTGCGCGGCACCCCAAAGGCCCATGCGCACCCCCTCGCGCTGTTCACGCCCCTTGCCGACCAGGCCCATCATGGCCCCGATGGCGGCGACCGCAAAGACACCGTTGGCGACACCCAGGGCGAAGACCGCAGTGCGCAACGGGAAGTCCGCCCCGAGCAGACCGCCCGCCGCGAGGTTGAACAGGGTTGCCGCGGAGGCGAGACAGCCGATGATGGTCCAGGTTTGCAGCGAGGCCAGGCGCCGCCCCCAGGCGGTGCTGCCCACGCCGGCCAACAGGAGCATGCCGACGAGGACGCCGCCGTGCTGGTCGGCGGCAAGCCGGGTCGACTCGCCCGGGGTGAAGCCGAAGACGGCCCCGGCGAAGGGCTCCAGAATCAGGTCCTGGGCACTGTACGCGAGCATGGAGACGAAGATGAAGACGGTGAAACGGCGCGCGCGGACCTCGGACCAGACTTGGGCCAGGGCCTCACGGAAGGGTGTTCGGGGGGGCGCGGCGGCGTCCGCGGTTGGGAGGCTGGCGCGGCCCTCGATCCGGTAGGTTGCCGCCACGGTCACGGCCAAGGCGATGACGGACACGGTGGCGGTGACCAGCACCAGGCGGGCGGGAGAAAAGGGATCCAGGTAATGGCCGGCGATGCCCGCGGTGACCACGAACCCGACGATCATCATGATCCAGACGGTCGTGGCGGCCGCCGCCCGGCGGCGTTCATCGACGCGTTTGGCCAGGAGCACCAGGAGATTGGTGCCGCAGGCACCGACCCCGCCGCCCACCAGGGTGAAGGCGACCACGGCCAGGGCCGTGCCCAGCAGCCGGTCGCTCGCCATCAGCGCGGTGGCCAGCGCCGCCAGGACCCCGCCCAAGCCCAGCACCGCCATGCCGCCGATGATCCAGGGCGCCCGACGGCCGCCCAGATCAGAGCCGTAGCCCAGGCGCGGACGCAGGATCTGCACCGCGTAATGTAGTGCGACCAGGGCGCCGGGGAGCATGGCGGGCAGGGCTAGTTCGACCACCATGACGCGATTGATCGTCGAGGTGGTCAAGACCACGATGGCACCCAGGGCGGCCTGCACCAGGCCGAGGCGCAGAATGCCGAGCCAGCCGAAGGCGTCCTGGTCGGTCCGCGTCACGCGGCGAGCCCCCGCAGCGCCCAGGCGCTGATCATCATGCCGGTGACATAGACCATGACGCCGAAGGCGCTGAGCCACAGGGCGCGGTTGATGGGGTCGCGCAGGAAGCGCACCATCATGGCGACCTGCACCAGCACCACCATGGCGACGGCGGCCGCGTGGAGCGGCCGGCCCCAGTCGACCAACAGCCAGACTACCAGGACCTGGGGCAAGGCCATGAAAAGACAGGCGGCCCAGGCCGCTCCCTGAACTCCGAGCTGGACCGGTAGGGAGCGGAGCCCCATCTGCTTGTCACCCTCGATGGCTTTGAAATCATTGAGTGTGAGTATCCCATGGGCGCCCAGGCTGTAGAGCGCGGCGAGGGCCAGAATGCGCCACTCGGGCAGGTCGCCGCCGAGCATCACCGCGGCCCCGGTCACCCAGGCGAGCCCCTCGTAGGAAAACCCGACCGCCGTATTGCTCCACCAGCCGTTGCGCTTGAGCCGGACCGGCGGGGCGCTGTAGGCCCAGGCGAGCAGCAGGCCCAGCGCCGCCGACCAGAACACCCAGGTCCCCAAGGTCGCCGCCAGGGCCGCCGACAGCAGGGTCCAGAGGATGGCGATATAGAGACCCCAGCGCCCCGGTATCCGTCCCGACGGGATTGGGCGGTGGGGTTCGTTGATGGCATCCACATGACGGTCGAACCAGTCGTTCACGGCCTGGCTGGTGGCGCAGACCATGGGCCCGGCGAGCAGGATACCGGCAACGATGTAAAGCCAGTGGCCACTGAACGAGACCCCGGAAGACACCACGCCGCAGGCGAAGGCCCACATCGGGGGGAACCAGGTGATCGGCTTGAGCAACTCAAGCGCGGCGGCCGGCGAGGGACGGCCGGTGGAGGCCAGGGAGGGCGCGGAAGCATTCATGGGTGCAAATTATAACTGACAGTTTGCGCTGTCAACTACACTTGACAGTCTAGGGGATTGCCGGGTGCGTAGTCAGGCCATCCTGGCCTGACACCATCAGGGCTGGAAGCCCTGACGACGCACGCCGCTGGCCGGGATTACGATCAATGCCTGGCGCACCGCGTTCATGGGTTTGGTCGCGCCACGCGATCAGTCCGCTTCGGTCACTTCGCCCCCGATTCCGTAGCGGGCGAGCTTGACGTAGAGACTCTGACGGCTCAAGCCCAGCAGTTCCGCCGCCGAGGCGCGATTGCCGTTGGTCAGTTTCAGAGCGGCCTCGATACAGAGCCGCTCGATCAGGTCGGTCGACTCCCGGACCAGATCCTTGAGTGGGGCGCTGCCGACCCGGTCGGTGAACTGCGCCACCCAGACCGGCAATCCGCCGGCGCTGGGGTCGCCGCTCAGCCGCCGACCGACGTCACGGATGAAAAAGCCGAAACAGGGCCGGTCCCCGTGCTCCACCGCGGCCCCCGAGATTTCGACCTCGGTCGTGGTCCCGTATTGGCCGCGCAGGGTCGTCTTGAAGAGTCGCAACGTCCCGTGCTGGCGCAGGGTACTGATCAGGACATTGAGATCGATCCCCGCCCGGCCCAGCCAGCGGTCCAGTGACTGACCGCGCAGCAGATGCTCGCTGGCCAGTTCGACCTGGTTGAGGAAGGCGCGATTGGCGGCCAGGATGCGCCCCTCGCTGTCGGTGATGAGGATCGAGTCCGGCGCCGCCGCGACGACCTTCAGCAACTTGGCGTCATTGTCCGGGAGCACCGCCGCGGCGGGATCGGTCGGCAGTGGGCAGAGGCGCACGACGAACAGCGGGGCGTCGTCCTGACGCAGCAGGGTGGCCGATACCACCAATTCCCCGCCGTCGGCGAGGCGCTGCACGCTGACGCTGTCGACGCGCCCGCTGCTCAGCACGTTGGCGAGCAAAGTCTCGATGGCGCGGCTGCTCTCGGGCTCGAACCCCTCGGGAAACGGGCGGCCGACGATATGGGTGGCGGTATCGCCCAGCACCAGGGCGGCTGCCGGATTGGCCTCCACCACCCGCCGCAGGCCCGCATCGACGATCAGCACGGCCTCGGAGACACTCTGAAACAGCAGGCGGTAGCGGGTTTCCATCTGTCGGAAACGCCAATAGTCCCGCTCCAGCGCCTGTTGGGCGTCGACCAGTTGCTGTTGCAGCGAGGCGACGGCCTGCAATTCCCGGCCGATGGCCAGGATCTGCCCCCGTTTGCCGACGCGGATGGCGCGGTACTGGATCGGGATCTCTTTGCCTTGGCGGCCCAGGTGGCCGACCTGACGCCATTCATGCGCCCAATGTGGTTCGGCCTCGCGCAGGATGGCCTCCACCCGCGGGCGGCTGTCCTGGGAAACGGTGTCCAGCCAGGCTCGACCTCGCAAATCGTCGCAGATCTCACGCGACAGCGCCTCACTGCCGACCGAGCAGTCGATGATGGAGCCCTTGGCGTCCAGCACCAGGGCGATATCGGCGATGGTCCGCAGCAGGTCGGCGGCGACCTTTCCGTCGATGCGGTCAACCGCCTCGTGCGTGACGCTCAGCGGGCACACGGCAGCCCTCCGCGCGCACGGCGTCGGCCAGCACATGGGTCGGGTAAAAGCGGCATCAGCGCAGACAACGCGCGGCAGTCGGCGGCGAACAGTGAACAGTGGGCATTGCCGGAAACGACCCTCTTGTTGTGGATGGAAAACGGAGCAGCGACGCGTCGGATGCGCCCGGAATGGTCCAGGTCAGCGCTGCAATGACTCCAAGTCTGTCTGCTTGGCCGGGAATGTCAAGTTTCCGCTACGTCAACTTGCATTGACACTCCCGTCTCGCGAGGCTAGATTGTTCGTTGTGGGGCCGGCGTCGGCCGCGCTGGAACCCATCCGCTTGGGCCGGACCCGAGCCGAATCCGATGTCCAGCGGACCGGCTGCTGCGCGTCGGCGCCCGCCAGTCCGCTACATCATGCACAATTGACCTTGAAGGTACCGCCCGAGCATGCCTCTCTATACTCCGGAGGAGCGCAAGCGTCGCGACGCGACCCCATGGACCCTGGTCCAGGGTGTGCTTGCCCCAGTTCAGTTCCTCGTGTTCCTGGTGAGTTTGGCGCTGGTGCTGCGCTATCTGTCGACCGGTGAGGGTTACCAGGCGGCGACGCTGTCGATCGTCGTCAAGACGCTGGTCCTGTACCTGATCATGGTCACGGGATCGATCTGGGAAAAAGTGGTCTTCGGGCGCTATCTGTTCGCCCGCCCCTTCTTTTGGGAAGATGTGTTCAGCATGCTGGTGCTGGCTTTGCATACGGCCTATCTGGTTGCGCTCCTCTTCAACCTGCTCTCCGACCGTGACCTGATGCTGCTGGCCTTGGCGGCCTACGCCTCCTACGTGATCAACGCCACGCAGTTCCTGCTCAAGCTGCGCGCGGCCCGCCTTGAACAGGCCCGCACGGCGGGTACGGCCGACGCCGGGTCGGTCGGGCCGGCGGAGTCGGCAGCGTGAGCGGCAGCGGGGCGGCCGCCGGCACGAATCTCGATCAGGGTTTTCCCGGCACGGCACCGGTCGTCCTGCGCGAGCGCGGCCAGTGCGAGGTCTTCTGCGGGCTCAGCAGCATCGTCTGGCTGCATCGCAAGATGCATGACGCGTTTTTTCTGGTGGTTGGCTCCCGTACCTGCGCCCATCTGCTGCAATCCGCCGCCGGCGTGATGATCTTCGCCGAACCGCGCTTCGCCACCGCCATTTTGCAGGAGCGCGATCTGGCCGGCATGGCGGACNGCATGGAGGAACTCGATGGGGTCGTCACCCGCCTGCTGGCGCGCCGCGGGGACATCCGCACCCTCTTCCTGGTGGGCTCCTGTCCCTCCGAGGTGATCAAGCTCGATCTGCACAAGGCGGCCGAGCGGCTCACCCGCGCCCAGGCCAATGTTGCGGGTCACCAGGTCAAGGTCTTGGCGTTTTCCGGCAGCGGTCTGGAGACCACCTTCACCCAGGGCGAGGATCAGTGCGTGGCCGCCTTGGTGCCCGAGTTGCCGCGCGCGCCGGCCGGCGAGCGTAATCTGCTGGTGGTCGGGACTCTGGCCGATGTGGTTCAGGATCAGTTCGGCCGCTTGTTCGACGCCCTGGATATCGGACCGGTGCAGTTCCTTCCGGGCACCGACACCCGCGCCTTTCCGCCGCTGGGAGACGGGACCTGCGTGCTGTTCGCCCAGCCGTTTTTCAACGAGACCGCCGGCCTGCTCGCGGCGCGCGGGGCGCGTCTGCTCAGTGCGCCCTTCCCCTTCGGCGTCGAAGGAACGCTGGGCTGGCTGGCCGCCGCGGCGCGCGCCTGGGGGGTTTCCGATGCGCGCTTCGACGCGGTCACCGCGGCCCCGGCGGCGCGCGCCCAGCGTGCCCTGATCCGCTACGCCGAGGTGTTGGCGGGACGGCGCATCACCTTTTTGCCGGACTCCCAGTTGGAGATTCCGCTGGCGCGTTTTCTCGCCCGCGAGTGTGGCATGGAGCTAGTCGAGGTCGGTACGCCCTACCTGGATCGACGCGCCATGCAGCCCGAACTGGATCTGCTCCCGGCCGGCGTGCGGCTGGTGGAGGGGCAGGATGTCGACCGCCAGCTCGATCGCATCGCCGCCGACCGTCCGGACCTCACGGTCTGCGGTCTCGGCTTGGCCAATCCCCTGGAGGCGCTCGGGTTGCGGACCAAATGGTCCATCGAGTTGGTCTTCACCCCGATCCACGGCTTTGAACAGGCGGCCGATCTGGCCGAATTGTTCGCCCGGCCCCTGATCCGCAGCGCGCGCCTGAAGGTCTAGGACATGCAACTGACCGTCTGGACCTACGAAGGACCTCCGCATATCGGTGCCATGCGCATCGCCGCGTCCATGCGCGGGGTGCACTGTGTCTTGCACGCCCCTCAGGGGGACACCTACGCCGACCTGCTCTTCACCATGATCGAGCGCAGTGAGCGCCGCCCCCCGGTGACTTACACCACCTTCAAGGCCCGCGATCTGGGGACCGACACCGCCGAGTTGCTCAAGACCTGCGTCCAGGGCGTGCACGAGCGCTTCCGGCCGGACCTGCTGCTGGTCGGCGAGGCCTGCACCGCGGAACTGCTCCAGGATCAGGCGGGCACCCTGGCCAAATCCATGGGACTGCCGATCCCGGTGGTCCCGCTGGAACTCTCGGCCTATTCGCGGCAGGAAAACTGGGGCGCGAGTGAGACCTTTTATCAGATCGTCCGCCGGTTGCTGCATGCACAGGTACCGCAACCCGGGTCCCCGCCCCGTGAGCGCGTCAGCGGGCACCGGCCTAAGGCCAACCTGCTCGGACCGACCTCACTCGGCTTCCGCTGTCGGGATGATGTGACCGAGGTGACCCGGCTGCTGAATGCGATCGGCGTGGATGTCAATCTGGTGGCGCCCTTGGGTGCCAGCCCTGCTGATATCGCCCGCATTCCTGAAGCGGACTTCAATTGCTGCCTCTACCCGGAAGTGGCGTTGTCGGTGTGCAGTTGGCTGGAGCGGATGTTCAAACAGCCGACGGTGAAGACCATCCCGATCGGCGTCGGCGCGACCCAGGACTTCCTGCGCGAGATCGGCGCCCTGACCGGGATCGATGTCACTGCGGCACTTGCGGCCCAGGCGTCGCGGCTGCCCTGGTACTCGCGCTCGGTGGACTCGACCTACCTCACCGGCAAGCGGGTCTACATCTTCGCCGATGCCACCCATGCCATCGCGGCGGCGCGGATCTGCGCCGATGAACTGGGGTTCCAGGTGGTGGGCCTCGGAACCTATGGCCGCGAGTTGGCCCGCGACGTCCGCGCCGCGGCCCAGCGTTACGGCATCGAAGCGCTGATTACCGACGATTATCTCGAGGTCGAGGCGCAGGTCGCCGAACTGCATCCGGAGCTGGTGCTGGGCACCCAGATGGAGCGCCACATCGCCAAGCGTCTGGGGATCCCCTGCGCGGTCATCGGTGCGCCCTTCCATGTTCAGGACTGTCCGGCCCGGTACGCACCCCAGATGGGATTCGAGGGGACCAACGTGATCTTCGATACCTGGGTCCATCCGCTGATGATGGGCCTGGAAGAGCACCTCCTGACCATGTTCAGGGGTGATTTCGAGTTCCATGATGAGGCCGCACCCTCGCATCTGCCGACGTCGGCCACGGCCAAGGCGCAACCGGTGCAGACCGAGATTTCGCAGCAGCAGACCCCGCAAGCGTCTGCACCGAGCGTGTCGCCCGCGCCGGGCGACCCCCTCGCTTGGGCGCTGGACGCCGAGCGGGAACTGAAGAAAATACCCTTTTTCGTCCGCGGCAAGGCCCGCCGTAACACCGAATTGTTCGCCGCGGAACGCGGCATACAAATGATTACCGTGGAGACGCTCTACGATGCAAAAGCGCACTTCGGTCGCTGACCGTTCGCCCAAGGCCATGCGGGATACGCCGATCCGTGTGGTCATCGTGTCCCTGGACGGGCACCTTGCGGGGACGCTCGACCGGGCCCGCCCTGGTTTGCACCGCGATATCCCAGGCCTGCATCTTTCACTGCACGCCGCGGCCGAGTGGGCCGAGGACCCCGAGGCGATCGAGCGCTGTCGTGCGGACATCGCCCACGGGGACATCATCATCAACACGATGCTGGTGATGGAGGAGCATATACAGCCGGTGCTGCCTGCGCTGCAGGCGCGTCGGGATCACTGCGATGCCATGGTGTCCTGCATGTCCGCCGCGGAGGTCATGCGTCTGACCCGCATGGGCGGATTCAGCATGGACGGCTCCAAGGGCGGCCCGCTGGCCCTGCTCAAGCGGCTGCGCGGCGGCGGCACCAAGAAAGAAGGTACCGAGGCCAACGCCGGCGCCCAGCAGATGAGCATGTTGCGCCGCATCCCCAAGCTGCTGCGTTTCATCCCCGGTACCGCGCAAGACGTGCGCGCGTATTTCCTCAGCCTGCAATACTGGTTGGCGGGCACCGAGGAGAATATCGCGAACATGGTCCGCTATCTGGTGGACCGTTACGCCGACGGTGATCGCCGCGGGCTGCGCGGCAGCCTCAAGGTGCCGGCGCCTCAGGAATATCCCGAGGTCGGTCTTTATCATCCGCGCATGAATGGGCGCATCAGCGATGATCTGGGCCGTCTGCCCGCCGCCGGACGCGACAGTAAAGGCACCGTGGGGCTGCTCTTGATGCGCTCCTATGTCCTGGCCGGGAACGCCAATCACTATGACGGCGTGATCGCGGCCCTGGAGTCACGGGGCCTGCGGGTGGTCCCCGCCTTCGCCAGCGGGCTGGACGCCCGTCCCGCCTGCGAGCGCTTTTTCATGCATAACGGCCGTGCTACGGTCGACGCGGTGGTCTCACTCACCGGTTTTTCACTGGTAGGCGGGCCGGCCTACAACGATTCGAAGGCCGCTCAGGAACTGCTGACCCAACTCGATGTGCCTTATCTTTCCACCCTCGCGGTGGAGTTCCAGACGATGGAACAATGGGAGGGCTCGGATCAGGGACTGCTGCCGGTGGAGGCCACCATGATGGTGGCGATTCCGGAACTGGACGGCTCCACCGGCCCGATGGTCTTCGGTGGACGCTCCAACGCCGTCACCACCGAGCAGGCGCGGGACATGCAGTCTCACGGCGAGCGGACCGAGCGGCTGGCGGGACGCGTGGCACGGCTCGTGGCCTTGCGTCACACGGCGCGCAAGGACCGCAAGATCGCCATCGTGATTTTCAATTTCCCGCCCAACGCGGGCAACACCGGCACGGCCGCCTATCTCTCGGTCTTCGCTTCCCTGTTCAATACGCTGAAGTCGCTCAAGGCGGCCGGGTACGGGGTCGAGGTGCCGCAGGATGTGGATGCGCTGCGCGAGAGTATCTGTTCCGGCAATGCCGCCCGCTATGGCGCTCATGCGAATGTGCACACCCGCATTCCGGTGGATGACCATGTGCGGCGTGAGCCCTGGCTCAAGGAGCTTGAGAAACAATGGGGACCAGCGCCCGGCAAACAGCAGGCCGACGGCCGCTCCATCTTTGTCCTCGGTGAGCGCTTCGGGAATGTCTTCGTCGGCGTGCAGCCCGCTTTCGGCTATGAGGGCGACCCGATGCGGTTGCTGTTCGAAAAGGGCTTTACTCCGACCCATGCCTTCACGGCCTTCTATCGATATCTCAACGAGGATTTCGGGGCGCACGCGGTACTGCACTTCGGGACCCACGGGGCACTGGAATTCATGCCGGGCAAGCAGGCGGGGCTCTCGGCTGCCTGCTGGCCCGACCGGCTGATCGGCGATCTGCCGAATCTGTATCTCTATGCCTCGAATAACCCGTCCGAAGGTACCATCGCCAAGCGGCGTTCCGCCGCGACCCTGATCAGCTATCTGACACCGCCGATCGCCCACGCCGGACTGTATCGCGGGCTCATCGACCTGAAAGGCTCGATCGAGCGGTGGCGCAGCCTCCCGCCCAGCGAGGAGAATGAACGCACAGGGCTTGCCGAACTGATCCAGGCCCAAGGGGCCGAACTCGACCTGTGCCCGGCCGAACCCGCCTGGGGTGACGCCAGCGAGGAACCCATCGGCCGCTTGAACAAGGCCGTCCTGGAGCTGGAATACACCCTGATTCCCGATGGGTTGCACATCGTCGGCACCATTCCGACGCCCGCGCAGCGCACCGATCTGCTGCTGGCCATCGCCGAGGCCAGCCATGACTCGCGCCCGGCGCGCGAAGCGGTGGCCGCGCTGGTCTCCGGGGCGGCGGCGCCGAAGGCGCTGGCGGCCGGCGGCATGGAAAAGAACGAGGTCAATCTCGGGCTCATGCAGCAACTCGGCGAGACCAACCGGTTGTTGACCGAGCAGCACGAGATTCCGTCTATCCTGCATGCGCTGGACGGCGGCTATGTCCGTCCGGCCCCGGGCGGCGATCTGCTGCGCACCCCGGAGATCCTGCCCACCGGGCGCAATCTCCACGGCTTCGATCCCTACCGCATCCCCAGCCAGTTCGCGTTGAAGGATGGTGCGCGTCAGACCGAGCGGCTCTTGGAGCGCTATGTGCTCGAGGGCAATCCGGTCCCTGAGTGCATCGCCCTGGTGCTTTGGGGGACGGACAACCTCAAGACCGAGGGTGGACCCATCGCCCAGGCGCTGGCCCTGATGGGCGCGCGTCCGCGCTTCGACGGCTTTGGCCGTCTGGCCGGCGCCGATCTGATCCCCCTGGCCGAACTGGGCCGGCCACGGATCGATGTGGTCATGACGCTCTCCGGCATCTTCCGTGACCTGCTGCCGCTCCAGACCCGGCTGCTCGCCGATGCGGCCTTCCAGGCGGCCAGTGCGGATGAACCGCTGGACCAGAATTTCGTGCGCAAGAACGCGCTGGCCTATCAGGCGGCCAATGACTGCGATCTGGAGACCGCGTCCCTGCGGGTTTTCAGTAACGCCGACGGGGCCTATGGCGCCAACGTCAACTATCTGGTGGACAGCAGCCGCTGGGACGAGGGCGACGAGCTGGCGGAGACCTACACCCGCCGCAAGTCCTTTGCCTACGGCCGCTCCGGCAAACCGGTGCAGCAGGCCAAGCTGCTGACCAGCGTGCTCGGCAAGGTGGACCTGGCTTACCAGAACCTGGATTCGGTCGAACTCGGGGTCACCTCCATCGATCACTATTTCGATACCCTGGGCGGCATCAGTCGGGCCGTCGGCCGCGCCCGCGGGACCGAGATCCCGGTCTATATCGGTGATCAGACCACCGGCGAAGGGACGGTACGCACCCTGGCCGAACAGGTGGCCCTGGAGACCCGCACCCGGATGCTCAATCCCAAGTGGTACGAGGGCATGCTGGCGCATGGCTATGAAGGGGTCCGGCAGATCGAGACGCACGTCACCAATACCATGGGCTGGTCCGCCACCACCGGTCAGGTCGCCCCCTGGGTCTACCAGCGCCTGACCGAAACCTATGTCCTCGACGAGGAGATGCGCGAGCGGCTCGCCGCGCTCAATCCCACGGCGTCCGCCAAGGTCGCCAGCCGTCTGATCGAGGCCCACGAACGCAATTACTGGACCCCCGACCCCGAGACTCTGGAAGCCCTGCGCCGTGCCGGCGAGGAGCTCGAGGACCGGTTAGAGGGCGTCTTTCAGGAGGCCGCCGCTTGAATACTCTGGGTATCCCGATCGAGCTGGGTCGTAACCCCCCGGACGGTGACGGCAGCGTCCAGTTCCAGGAGGACGAGCGCATCGATGTCGGTACGGCCAAGATCTTTGCGGTCTATGGCAAGGGCGGCATCGGTAAGAGCACGACGTCATCCAACCTGTCCGCGGCCTTCTCCAAGCTTGGCAAACGGGTATTGCAGATCGGCTGCGACCCCAAGCACGACTCCACCTTTACGCTCACCAAACGGCTGGTGCCGACGGTGATCGATATCCTGGAATCGGTGCAGTTCCATCCGGAAGAGTTACGCCCCGAAGATTATTGCTATGAAGGCTATAATGGCGTGATGTGCGTGGAAGCCGGCGGACCTCCGGCCGGGACCGGCTGCGGCGGTTACGTGGTCGGCCAGACGGTGAAACTCCTGAAACAGCATCATCTGTTCGAGGACACCGACGTGGTGATCTTCGATGTGCTGGGTGATGTGGTGTGCGGCGGCTTTGCCACGCCCCTGCAACACGCCGAACGGGCCTTGATCGTCACCGCCAACGACTTCGATTCGATCTTCGCCATGAACCGGATCAGTGCCGCGATCATGGCGAAGGCCAAGAATTACGGGGTCCGGCTGGGCGGCATCATTGCGAACCGCAGCGCCCAGACCGACCAGATCGACCGTTTCGCCGCGGCCGTGGGTCTGAAGCGGCTCGCCCATCTGCCCGATCTGGATGTGATCCGCCGCAGCCGGCTCAAGAAGAGCACGCTGTTTGAGATGGAAGCCTGTCCGGAGGTGGAGTTGGCTCAGGCCGAATACCTCAAACTGGCCGCCGCACTCTGGGCCGGGACCGAGCCGCTGACGGTCTCACCGATGCGCGACCGGGATATCTTCGACTTTCTGGGGTTCGACTAATACCAAGTATGAATTATGAATTATGAAGTATGAATGATGAAGGCCGGGCATGAGGGGATTATCCTTGCGCCTTGGTTCTTTATCCTCCGGCTTTCATAATTCATACTTCATAATTCATAATTCATAATTTCTTTTTGAACTCTCTATGATGTCTTCGTACGAAGAACGCCGCGTCGAGATCGAGACCTACTTCGATCGTACCGCCGCCGACGCCTGGTCCAGGCTCACCTCCGATGCCCCGGTCAGTCGCGTCCGCGCGACCGTGCGCGCGGGGCGGGACCGGATGCGCGCCACCCTGCTCGGCTGGCTGCCGGCGGATCTGTCGGGTCGGCGGCTGCTGGACGCGGGCTGCGGCACCGGTGCACTCGCCGTGGAGGCGGCGCGCCGCGGCGCGCGGGTGGTTGCCATCGACGTGGCGCCGACGCTGATTTCACTGGCGCAGGAGCGCAGCCCCAAGGATTTGGGCGTCGGCAGCATTGAGTTCCTGGTGGGCGACATGAGCGACCCGGCCTTGGGGCAATTCGACCATGTGGTCGCGATGGATTCCGTCATCCATTATCAGGCCGCCGACGTGGTCACCTTGCTGGCGGGCGTGGCGGCACGCACGACCGGCTCGATCCTCTTCACCTATGCCCCGCGGACGCCGGCCCTCGCGGTGATGCACGCGGTGGGCCGCTTCTTCCCTCGCGGTGACCGCTCCCCGGCCATCGAACCGGTGGCGGAGCGCCGGCTGCACCGACTGGTGGCGGAGCATCCGGGGTTTGCGGACTGGCGGATTGGCCGCACGCAACGGATCGCCCGCGGTTTCTATACCTCACAGGCACTGGAGCTGGTCCGCCAGTGAAGTCGCTCACCGCCACCCTGACCCGTGAGTGGATACGGCTGGGGCCGCGGTTCCTGCCGTTTGCGGATGCCGGCACGTGCGAACTGCCGTTGTCGCGGCTGCTGCGGCTCGCGCTCTTCCAGGTCTCGGTCGGTATGGCGGTGGTGCTGTTGAACGGCACCCTGAATCGGGTCACCGTCGTCGAACTTGGTGTCCCGACCTGGCTGGTCTCTCTGATGGTCTCGCTGCCGCTGGTGTTCGCTCCACTGCGCGCCTTGATCGGCTTCCGTTCGGACTATCACCGTTCGGCCTTGGGCTGGCGGCGCGTCCCCTACATCTGGTTCGGTACCTTGCTGCAATTCGGCGGCCTGGCCCTGATGCCGTTTGCGCTGCTGTTGCTGTCCGGGAACCACGAGGCCCCGGTCTGGATCGGTCCCACCGGTGCGGCCCTGGCCTTCCTGTTACTGGGTGCTGGTCTGCATGTGACGCAGACCGCGGGTTTGGCCCTGGCGACGGATCTGGCCCCGCCCGAGGCGCGGCCGCGGGCCGTGGCGCTGCTCTATGTCATGCTGCTGCTGGGGATGGTCGGCAGTTCACTCATTTTTGGGCAGTTACTGGAGAACTTCAGCTATACCCGACTGGTCCAGGTCATCCAGGGTGCGGCCCTGGTCACCCTGTGTCTGAACGTGGTCGCCTTGTGGAAGCAGGAGGCCAGGAACCCCGCACTCACCGCCAAGCATCGGGTGCGGCCGAGCTTCAGTGACTCCTGGGCCGATTTTCTGGCGAATGGCCGTTCCGGACGGCTGCTGGTCGCGGTGGCCCTGGGGACGGCTGGTTTCAGT
This sequence comes from Lamprocystis purpurea DSM 4197, assembly GCF_000379525.1. Lineage (GTDB taxonomy): Bacteria > Pseudomonadota > Gammaproteobacteria > Chromatiales > Chromatiaceae > Thiodictyon > Thiodictyon purpureum. Next base: position 16,455 of record NZ_KB902419.1, read on the forward strand.
ATGCAGGATATCTTGTTGGAGCCCTATGGGGGCCAGGTGCTGCATCTCTCGGTCGGTCAGACGACCTCGCTCACCGCGCTGCTCGCGGGCGGCACCCTGATCGCCTTCGCGCTCGCCTCGCGCATCCTCGCCAGCGGCGCCGACCCCTATCGGGTCTCGGGATTCGGCGCGCTGGTGGGCGTGTGTGCCCTGGCCGCGGTGTTGCTGTCCTCGCCGCTGGATTCAGTGACCCTGTTTCGGGTCGGCACCTTCCTGATCGGGTTCGGCAACGGACTGTTCGGCGTCGGGACCCTGATCGCCGCGATGGGGTTGAGCCAGAAAGGCGAAAGCGGTCTTGCACTGGGTGCCTGGGGCGCCGTTCAGGCGACCGCGGCGGGGCTTTCCATCGCCTTCGGCGGGGCGCTCCGCGATCTGGTTTCCGCGCTCGCTGCGCAAGGCGCCTTGGGCGAGGCCTTGACTGGTCCGGCAATCGGCTACGGAGCCGTGTACCATATCGAAATTCTGTTACTCTTTGTGACCATGATCGCCATTGGCCCGCTCGTCGGTTCGTCCGCGAACGACCGGCGATCACCGTCATCCAGCTTTGGCTTGGCCGAATTTCCCGGCTAGCCCTTTGCCCTCGGGAGGAGAAACCATGCCCGCCGACGCTCTCGTTAGCACCCTTGATGTTGGCTCTATTGCCATCTGGGCCTTTTGGCTGTTCTTTGCAGGACTTATCATCTATCTTCGCAAGGAGGACAAGCGGGAGGGATATCCGCTGGAGTCTGAGCGCTCCGACTACGTTAAGGTCGTTGGATGGCCGGCCATGCCTGAACCCAAGACCTTCCTGTTGCCTCACGGCCAGGGTACCCGTCAGGTACCGCGTCCGCAGGAGCCTGAAACCGTCAACGCAACGCCCACCGAGCCCTGGCCTGGTGCTCCGCTGCAGCCCAACGGCGACCCGATGCTCGCCCGTGTGGGTCCCGGCGCCTGTCCGAAACGTGACGACCTGCCTGATCTGACCTTCGAAGGCGAGAACAAGATCGTGCCCTTGCGTGTGGCCGAAGGGTTCTCCATTGCGTCCGAGGACGGCAATCCGGTGGGAATGGAAGTCCTGGGTGCCGACGATCAGAAAGGCGGTGTCATCACCGATTGCTGGGTCGACCGCTCCGAGCCGCAGATCCGTTATCTGGAACTGTCCGTTACCGGCGGCAAGAAGGTCCTGTTGCCGATCAACTTCGCGCGTATCAGTAAGGCTAACCGTAAGGTCAAGGTCGATGCCCTGCTCGGCAGCCAGTTCGCCAATGTCCCTGTCCTTGCCAACCCTGACCGCGTGACGCTCCGCGAGGAGGATCTGATCACCTCCTATTACGGCGGCGGCAAGCTCTACGCGACTCCCGATCGGACCGAGCCCTTCCTGTGAGTCAATCGATGTGAGTCAACCGATGACCGAGTACGAGTTCGAACCCGTACCGGGCCTGCCAGAGGATCTCCCGCCCGGCGAGACGATCCTCTGGCAGGGCGCGCCGCGCCGGCAAACGCTCGCGCGGCGCGCCTTCCACACCCGTAAGGTGATCGGCTATTTCGTAGTGGTATGGGTGCTGTATCTCGGGTGGGAGATCTCCTCGGGAGCGGCTCTTCTCAGTACCTTTTTGAATTCCCTGAAACTGGTGGTCCCGGCGGCCTTGGGAGTGGGTCTGCTGAGCCTGTTGGCCTGGGCGATGGCCCGCTCAACGCTCTATACCATCACCAGTAAGCGCGTCGTGCTGCGTTTTGGTGTCGCTTTGCCGATGACGATCAATCTGCCGTTCGCCAAGATCGCGAGCGCGGCCTTGCGTGAGAACGGCGACGGGACCGGTGATATTCCACTCACCTTGACCCGCGCGACGCGGGTGCCCTATTTCGCGTTGTGGCCCCATGCCCGGCCCTGGTATTTTGCACCGGCGCAGCCGATGCTGCGGGCCATCCCTGACGTGTCGTCCGTGGCACACATCCTGGCCGGCGCGCTCCAGCGGGCCGCCGGGGAGCAGCAATCCGCACCGGTCGGTGACACCGCATCAGAAGCCGAGCCGGGGGATCGTGAAAGATCCGCGGTACCGGGGCAACTGACCTGAACGCCGGCCGTACGAGCGGCGCAGCACTTTAAGATCCCGATTTTCGGTCGATGTAAGCCTCATGAGTGATCATTCCCATAACCTGATGCCGCGGAAGATGCTGATCGCCATCGCGTCCCTGATCGGATTCAGTCTGGTGCTGGTCATCACGGCGCGGCTCACCGGTCTCGGGATCAGTCATGTCCCGCTGGCGCCGGTGGTGCAGTCGCTGGACCTGCGGTTCGAGGGCCAGGGCGACGCTGCGCTGACCGTGCGCGCCATTGCGGATGGTACTGTCATCACGGTGCTTGAAGCAGGCAGCAACCAGTTCATTCGCGGTGTGCTGCGCTCTACGGCGCGTGCGCGCCGCAGTCGCGGGGTCGGTGACGACACCCCGTTTCAGGTGGCGCGCCTCGCCGATGGACGCCTGATCCTGCGCGATCTGGGGACCGGGCAGGTCATCGAACTGCGCTCTTTCGGTCCGACCAATGAAGGGGCCTTCGCCGCGCTGCTGGACGCCCGCGGGAGCGATCCCGCGCAAGCGCCCCCGGTGACCGCGACTCAGACCCGGCAGCCGCTCTAGGGCTCGCCCGGTTTCCAGCCTGGAACACGACTGCATGTTCGATTATGCCGCACCCGCGCTCTATGCCCTGTTCGTCTGGTGGCTCGGAACCGGAATCATCCTCTACCTCGATAGCCTGCCGACACACACCTATCGCTGGAGTCTGACCGGCGGCGCGCTGGTGTTGATTGGTGCCATCGTCGGGGTCGTCGTCTCCGGCAGCGGCACCTCGGTGGCGCACGCCTATATCGGTTTCACCTGCGGTGTCCTGGTTTGGGGCACGCTGGAGATGAGCTATTTCATGGGCCTGGTCAGCGGACCGCATAAGACTCCCTGCCCTCCGGGCTGCGGGTCCTGGCGACGCTTCGGCCTGGCTATCGGCACCAGTCTTTACCACGAACTTTCTGTGGTAGCCATGGGCCTGCTGCTGGCCGTATTCTGTTGGAATGCGGACAATCAGGTCGGCCTCTGGACCTATTGCGTGCTCTGGGTGATGCGCTGGAGTGCGAAGCTCAATATCTTCTTCGGGGTGCCGAACCTGCATATCGATTGGCTGCCGGAGCATCTGCGCTTTCTCCAGTCCTATATGGGTCAGCGCTCCATGAATTATCTGTTTCCGCTGTCGGTGAGTGGCGGAACCATCGGTTGTGTGCTGATGATCAGCGGGGCACTTGATCTCGAGACCGGCCCCTTCGGCAGCACCGGACAACTCCTGGTTGCGGTCTTGTTGGCGCTGGCGGTGCTCGAACACTGGTTCCTGGTGTTGCCCCTGCCGGACGAGGCACTCTGGGCCTGGGCCTTCAAGCCGCGGTCGCGGCGCTCGGTATGGCGCTCCCGCGTGGGCTCGCAACGGGCAAGGGTTCGCGGGCCGGGTCGGTCAGCCCAATTGGCTGCGATCAGCGGACGCTGACTTTGGAGCATTTGAGCGCGCGGGCAGAGGGACTGCCGCGGGGCGGTGCCTGAGGGCGGGCCTGTGCCAGTGAAGGCAAGAACAAGACCGAAACGACCTGGTCCATCCGCGTGGCCGGGTTCGACGTACGACAGCAAGCGGTTAGCCACAGTCTTTCGGGAGTAGCACATGCGCATTTTGATGATTCAGCCGAACTATCACGCGGGCGGAGCAGAGATCGCCGGAAACTGGCCGCCCGGCTGGGTGGCCTATATCGGCGGCGCCCTGAAACAGGCGGGCTACAACAATGTCCGTTTCATCGATGCGATGTGCGAGGATATCCCGGACGAGAAGCTCCGTGAGATCATTCGCGAGCACGCTCCGGACGTGGTGTTGGCGACCGCCATCACCCCGATGATCTACAAAGCCCAAAGTACACTGCAACTCGCCAAGGAGGCGCTGCCCAAGTGCGTGACCGTGCTGGGCGGCATTCACCCCACGTTCATGTACACCCAGGTCTTGGGCGAGGCGCCCTGGATCGATTACATCGTGCGCGGTGAGGGCGAGGAGATCATCGTCAACCTGCTCAAGTCCGTTGAGAAGGGCACCGATAAGGCGGATCGGCGCCGGATCCTGGGCATTGCCTATCTCGACGATGACGGTCAGGTGGTGGCAACCCCGGCGAACCCGGTCATCCAGGATTTGGATGCGCTGGTCCCCGACTGGTCCCTGCTCAAATGGGACCTGTACATCTATATTCCGCTGAACTGTCGCGTGGCAGTCCCCAACTTCGCGCGCGGCTGTCCCTTCACCTGCCGCTTCTGTTCGCAATGGAAGTTCTGGCGCACCTACCGGCACCGTGACCCCAAGAAGTTCGTCGATGAAGTCGAGATCCTGGTGCGGGATTACAACGTCGGCTTCATGATTCTGGCCGATGAAGAACCGACCATCTTCAAGCGCAAGTTCGTCGCACTCTGCGAGGAGTTGATTGCCCGCAAGGTGAACATTCACTGGGGCATCAATACCCGCGTGACCGACATCATGCGCGACCGCGACCTGTTGCCGCTGTACCGCAAGGCGGGTCTGGTGCACGTCTCGCTCGGTACCGAGGCGGCCGCCCAGTTGAACCTGGACGTGTTCCGCAAGCAGACCACGGTGGAGCAGAACAAGCTGGCCGTGAAGCTGCTGCGCGATGCCGGCATCGTGGCCGAGGTCCAGTTCATCATGGGCCTGGAGAACGAGACCCCGGAGACCATCGAGGAGACCTACCGTCTGGCCCAGGACTGGAAGCCGGACATGGTCAATTGGAACATGTATACCCCCTGGCCCTTCGCCGAATTGTTCGAGGACCTGGGGGATCGGGTCGAAGTGCGCGACTACTCCAAGTACAACTTCGTCACGCCGATCATGAAGCCGGAGGCCATGACCCGCGAGCAGGTTCTGAAGGGCGTGCTGAAGAACTACGCGCGTTTCTATATGCGCAAGAGTTTCTTCGAATACCCCTGGATCAGAGATAAGTTCAAGCGCCGCTATATGCTGGGCTGTCTCAAGGCGTTTGCCAAGACCACGATCACCAAGAAGTTCTACGACCTGGGACGGGTCAAGCGCAAGGGCTTCTCCACCGAGGTCGATCTGGGCTTCGATGAGACCAAAGTCCTGACGTCCGAGCAGATTGCCGAGTTGAAGCTCAGCCGGCCGGACCTGACCGCCGACGTGAATTTCAAGGGAACGCCGATCAAGGTGCTGGCGTGCGGCGGGCCGAGCGACGAGGTGTACGAGGAGCAGATCGGCGCGCCTGGAATGCCCCCGGCGGTGTCAGCCGCGGGATTGGAGAAGACTGCAACCGCCACGTCGACGACCTGAGCCGGGGGCCGCCATGACCCCTACCCTCTTCGCCGATATTCCGCGGAATCTGCTGGAGCACTTTGCGCATCCCGCTGCCGAGGCGATCACCTTCACGCCCTCGGCCAACGCCGGACGACTGCCGTCAGCGGAGTATGCGAGTGCCCTGACCGCCCTCGCCGGGCGTCCGGATGAGGCGGTGGCGGTCTATGTGCACCTGCCCTTCTGTCCGGTGCGGTGTCTCTATTGCGCCTGCCATACCACGGTGACCCATGAAGCGGAGCGGATCGACCGCTACCTGGACACCTTGGAACAGGAAATGGATCTGGTGACCGAGCGTCTCGGTACGGGGCGCGTCTTGTCTCAACTGCATTTGGGCGGCGGTACGCCCAACTATCTCTCGGACTCACAACTGATCCGACTGATGGAGATGGTGACCAGACGCTTCCGGTTTGGCGCCAACACGACCGCGGCGATCGAATGCAATCCGCGGCGCGCATCCGCCGGGCAACTGGAATTGCTCAAAGGCTTGGGTTTTACCGGGGTGAGCTTCGGCATCCAGGATTTGGATGCCCGGGTCCAGCATGCGATCGGTCGAATCAATTCGCTCGGCCTGGTCCGGGATGTTTGTGCCATCGCGCGCGAGACCGGGTTCGAGAACGTCAGCCTGGATTTGATCTATGGATTGCCTAATCAGACCGAGCAGAGTTTCGAGTCGACCCTGGAGCGGGTCATCGAAATCAACCCGGATCGAGTGCGCTGCTTCAGCTATTCCCATCTCCCGACCGCGCGGCCGCATCAATACGCGATCGAGGCGGGTTGCTTGCCCGGTACCGGGGAAAAGCTCGGTTTGCTGCAAAGCGCCGTACGCGGCTTTACCGACGCCGGCTACCATTGGATCGGGGTCGATTGGTTCGCGCGCGATGGCGATGAACTCGCTGATGCGCAGCTGGCGGGGACACTGCGGCACACCTGTCTTGGTTACACCAGCTCACCGACCCGGCATCTGATCGCGCTTGGCAGCAGCAGTTTAGGCGAAGTCGATCGGGTCCTGATCCAGAACCAGCCGGGAATTGACGCCTGGCGCAGTGAGATCGAAGCCGGGCGATTCCCCCTTCACTGGGGTCACACGATGACCGATGCGGACCTGCGCCGGCGGCAGGCCGTCGCGCGACTCATGTGCAATCTGGACGTACCGGCCGGTCTGGCCACCGACTTCGATCGGGACTATGAACGTCTGACGCAGTGGGTCGACCACGGTCTGGTCGAGTTCAGTGGTGACACCATGCGGGTCACCCAGCGTGGGCGCTATTTCCTGCGCAGCCTCTGTGCCCCACACGAGATATCCATCTCCTGGAGCAATGGTCAGTCGAACGTGGCGCGAGTCTGTTGAAGATGGGTGCACAGGAAACACCAGAAGCCGCCGGGGACGCCGGTTCGGCACCCGCGCGCATCGGGCCGAACGCCATCTGGCGGGTCGCCGAGGCGCTGCGGGACGGTCCGGGCCCGGAGGCCCTGACCAGGGTATTCGAGCGCGCCGGGCTTGCCGGTTATCTCGATTCACTGCCGCAGGAGATGGTCGACGAGCGCGAGGTCACCGCGCTGCATCACGCCCTGCGTGACATACTGGGCATCAAGGAAGCCCGCCAGATCGGTGCCGATGCCGGGCGGCGCACCGGCGATTATCTGCTGGCCAAGCGTATTCCCCGCCCGGCGCAGGTCGTGCTGAAATTCCTGCCGGGTTTCCTCGCCGGCCGCGTCCTGCTCAAAGCGATCGAGCGCAACGCCTGGACCTTCGCCGGCAGCGCCCGCTTCAGTACCCAGGCCGGAACGCCGACCCGCTTCATCATCGAGGGCTCACGCGTGTGTCTCGGTGTCCAAGCTCCGGTCCCCTTGTGTGACTTCTATGGCGCAACCTTCGAGCGGCTCTTCAGGGAACTGGTCGACTCCAAGGTGCGGGTCATCGAGGTGCAGTGCCAGGCGATGGGTGACCCGGCTTGCGTTTTCGAGGTCCGCAGCGACGGGCGTTAGCCCGCCGCTTTGTTGTTGTCGCGAGAGCGCATGGCCAAACGCGATGCGCATCGCACCTGCCGTGTCGCTCAATAGGGCGAGTTCACCACCACATACTGTACGCTGGTGCCCGCATAACGCGGCTGGTACCAGGTTGAGCCGCAGCGCTGATAGGTGATTCCGCCGACATTAACCATGGAACATGAGGGCGGTAGCGAATAGACGATTGAGCCGATGATTGCGGCGGTGGCCCCGATCGCCACCGCGGTCCCCACCGGGTGATTCCAGCGGCGGTTCACGTCGACATCGATGTCGTTGTAACGATGAACATCGACATTGCGGTTGATGTTGCGGTCGACATTACGATTGACATTGCGGTCGACATTCACATTCGCGCTGCGGTTGATATTGGTATTGCGGTTCAGGTTCGCCTGGCGATTGACGTTCGTATTCCGGTTGACGTGGGCACCCCGGTTGACCGAAGTTCGGGCATGACCTCCGCCGCCCCTGCCGGCCCAGGCATCCAGAGACATCAGGCCGACAGTGGCGCACAAGAGTGACACGGCGGCCAGCGTGATGGCGTGCTGTGATAGGCGTTTCATCTTGAGGCCTCGCTAGGGTTTCGCTTCGGATGTTGCCTGGGACTCGTCACGGACGGCGATGGCGATCGGGTGGTTGTTTTCATTTGGCGTGAATGTAAAAACCGCATCATCTGGCCTGGCTTGCGTATTCCAACTCAGGTTGGCCGCGTACTGCGGTTCACCCGGCAGGTCCTTGGTGGTGATGACATAGCGCAGTGGCAAGGGGGCGTCGCCCTGCGCAATCCAGATTTGCCAGTCGATGTCGTCCTGACGGAAAGCGTAATGGTCCGCCGCCTGGCCGGCGATCTTGCTGGTACCAACCACCGTCGCCTGTGTGACTTCCGTTGCCGCGTCCGCGTTCTCACCCCAATGAAAGAGATCCACCAGCGGGATCTCGATACCGAACTTTGTTTCGATCTCGGTGAGCAATGCGCCGATGCTGGCTGGGGCCGCCACAGTCGCGTAGTAGCCGGTCTCCGGCGCCAACAAAGTGAATTGCTTGCCGTCGTAAAAGATCTCGCGCGCCTTGCGGTCCGTTGTCACCTCGGCATGCAGATGGTCTGGCTTGCGTACCTGAAGCGCGACTGTTTTCAACAGTTGGATCTTTTCACCGGATTCCAGCACTTCGTCGGTCGCGTCATTCGCCTCCAAGTTGAAAGTGGGCAGGCCGCGCAGATAGGCACCCATGCGGTCCAGCGCCTGCATGGCCGCGGGATCGACTGCCTGAGTGGCCGTCGCCGGAGCCGTCTCTGTCTGGGGTTCTGCGGCGGATGCGACGCCCGCCAGGGAGAGGCCGGCAAATAGCAGCACGGTCGGATAATCCGGCCTTATCGTCATGATCTTGGTCCTCGTCGTGAGTCGGTTGCAACATGATCGCTGGCTTGCGTCGCTGACGAGCGGCGCAAGCGCAACGGAAGGCCCCGCCATGCTGCCACAGATGGATGGTCGGCGAACAGGGTGGGTGACCCGTCCATCAGGCTGGCGCGGCCGAACGCGGCAGCAGTGACTCGGCATACATGGGTCGGACCCCGGTATAACGCACCGCGGTGTAATGAGCGATGACGACCGCAAGCATCAGCGGCAGGACGATCTGATAATCCATGGTCATTTCCAGGATCATCAGGATCGACATCAGCGGCGCGTGGGTGGTCCCCGCCAGCATGGCACCCATGCCGACCACCGCATACGCGCTGACCGGCCCGGTGCCATCGGGCAGGAGTGCATGGATCAAGGTGCCGAACAGGGCGCCGAGCATGGCGCCGACGAAGAGCGTCGGCGTGAAGGCGCCGCCGATGCCGCCGGAACCGAGCGTCACCGCGGTTGCGAGCATCTTCAGCACCAGCACAGTCACCAGCGCTTGCCAGGCCCAGGGTGCGAGTAACACCGAGTCGACCACGCTGTAGCCCTTACCCCAGACCTGGGGTTCGTAAACCGAGATGGCGCCGACGATGAGTCCGCCGACGGTCATCCGGCCGACCAGGGGAAGCGGCATCCTGGCGAACAGTTGCGAGGTCCGCTCCAGCAACTGCAGGAAGAACGGCGCGAGATGACCGGCAACCAGGCCGAGCACAATAAAAAGTCCCAGTTCCCAATCGCTCACCAGACTGAACTCGGGGATGGCATAGGTCGGCGCATAGCCGAAAATGTCGTGAACCGTGACGCTCGCGATCACCGCGGCGACGATCACCGGCCCGATGTACTCCAGGGCGATGGAGCCGAGGACGATCTCGGCGACGAAGATGGTCGCGGCGAGCGGCGCGTTGTAGGCGGCGGCGAGTCCGGCCGCCGCGCCGGCGGCGACCAGCAAACGCAAGCGGTCGGTCGGCAAGCGGCTGAGCCGTCCCAGGGCCGAGGCGACCATCGCCGCCAACTGCACCATCGCCCCTTCGCGACCGATCGACCCGCCGGAGGCCACCGTGAACAGCGACGAGGCGGCCCGCACCAGGCTCTGGCGGATACTGATCCAGCCGTCCCCGACCGCCACGGCCTCCATATAATCGGTGGTGGTGCGCCCCCGCAGCCGGGTGCCGATCTCCTGCAGGATCAGACCGGCGATCAGCCCGCCGAGCGCGGGAATCAGCAGCCGTTGCCAGGCCGGCAGGGCCACGGCCATGGCCGCCAGGCTGCTGCCGTGGCCCCCGTAGAGCGACGCCAGCCCGTCGATCGCCTCGCGAAACACGACGGTCACCAGGGCACCGAGCACGCCGGTCACGGCGGCCAGCAGCAACAGCAGGTGCAGATCGCGCGGTCCGAGTGCCAGCAGCAAGACGGCGCGTTTGGGCAGCGTGATCGCCGCGGCGAGCGCCGCGGTTGGGGTCAGGTGCGCGGTCCGGCCCAATTGGACCTGCTCCCAGCGGATCAACGCGATCCCCAGCAGACCGATGGTCAAGGCCGTGAGGAGCCATGCAGGGGCGCGTGCACCGGGCGGTAACAGGGTACTTGGTTGTTCCGGCGCGTCCGGGGTCGTCGGCTGGATCGAGATCGATGCGTCCGGGTAGACCTTGGCCAACAGCGGCTGGTCGGGGTCGGGCGATGTGCTTGCCGGAACCGGCTGCAGGACGGGCGGGCTCGCCGGTGCTGGAGACGGCAGGTCGACAACGGTTAGTGCAGTCGCGCCGGGCGTCTCAGCGACCCCTTCCAGGGCACTTGGAGCAACGAGTGCACAGTCCAGCGGTTCGCCGCCGCGGCGATGATCCGCCCACTCCCGTGTCTGCTGTGCGATCGTCGCTCGCGCGGTTTGCCGATCCACCGCGCCGATCGCTTCCGGAGTCGGCACCCGCAGTCGAGCGCCAAGGCGCAAGGTCCCGTTGACATTGCAGGACGGCGTGAAGGCGTCCGGATTGGCCCGCAGCAGGGCCAGCATGATCTGATTCCGATCGAGCCCGGCACCGGGGTGGACCCGGCCCGCCACCTGCCAAAGGGTCTCCCCGGAGCGGATCGGACCATAGTCCTGCACCGTCGCCGCGTGCGCGAACGCAACCCAGACGGCCAGCAGTATCAAGGCGCCCTGCCCGGCCGCTGCCCAGCGCTTACCGCGTCTCACGTCTTGTCCGCCAGGCGTCACGTGGTTCCCCGGTTGTCGGTTCTATGCCGGCTGATTCAGCGGCCGGTCTGGTCGTTTCGTAGTGTATACCGGGAAACCTGGGCTGCCCCAAGGCCCCAAGCCTCGCGATCGTGTCAGGTTTGGCGAACAGGACGAGCGGGTCGTCGACCTGGGGTATCCTGTCAGCAAAGTCATCGGTCAGCGTCCCCGGGTGACCTGCCCGAAAGGGGGGGGCTTGATCATCGTTCCGGCCGCCGACGGTCCGCACAGCGGACCCTACGGGGAAACCGCGATCTGTAGGGTCCGCTGTGCGGACCGACGACCGCGCAGATCGCGCGGCGGCCAGGTTTATGACCAAGGTCCAACCGGGAGAGAACCGCTGACCTGAGCACCACCAAACGACGGGGCGACACGCTATCCAGGAGGCAAACCGATTGTTATCGGCCGTTGAAGAGACCCGATTAAGCCTATCCAGAAACACCGCGGCGAAGCGGAAATCGCAATTTGGTCAGTTTCTCACGCCGGCCACTACCGCTCGCTTTATGGCAGGGCTATTCAATCCGATGCTGAAATGCCCGTGTCGGCTACTTGATCCGGGCGCGGGTATTGGCTCACTTTCAAGCGCATTTCTCGACAGGTGTCAATCCGGTGATCTGGCTTTTTCGGAAATCACGGTGACGGCTTTTGAACTGGACAACCTGCTTCAGCACGAGCTCAATCATACGCTTTCCAGCCATGCGACTGAAGTCTCGTTAAAATACGAAGTGCTTGGTGGTGACTTCATCGAACAGGCGGTAAATCGGATTCAGTTCGGGCAGTGCGATTTTACTCACGCGATCCTGAATCCGCCTTACAAGAAAATCAACAGTGACTCCCATCACCGTCTTTTGCTGAGGCAAGTCGGGATTGAGACAGTCAACTTATACTCGGCGTTTCTCGCGTTGACAGTGGCTCTGCTGGCGCCTGGCGGACAGCTTGTCGCGATCATCCCACGCAGCTTTTGCAACGGACCTTATTACCGGCCATTCCGCGACTTTTTGCTGGAGCGTACCGCGATCCGTCAGTTACACCTGTTTGACTCGCGCAACAAGCAGTTCAAAGACGATGCGGTACTACAGGAGAATGTCATTCTCGTACTTGAACGCGGCGGCCGACAAGGTGAGGTCACCGTCTCAACCTCCACCGATGATAGTTTCGTTGACCTCAGCATCAACATGCATCCCTTTGAGCGTATTGTGTTTCTTGATGATGCAGCGCGCTTTATTCACGTACCGACCACGATTGAACAACTTCCTATCGAGCAATCAGGTATCATCCGCTATTCATTGGAAGATCTCGGGGTCAACGTATCAACCGGGCCGGTTGTCGACTTCAGACTCAAAGAGCATCTGCGTCCTATGCCGGAACCAGGCGCGGTCCCGCTACTCTACCCCGCGCATTTCAGGTGCCTGAAGACACAGTGGCCGCAACCAGGACTGAATAAAGCGAACGCGATTCGGCGCAACCCGGAAACCGAGAAGTGGCTTTACCCGGTAGGCTGTTATTGCGTGGTACGCCGCTTCTCAGCGAAAGAGGAAAGGCGGCGCGTTGTTGCCGGCGTGGTGAATCCGGACGCGTTCGACGGTGTCGAGGCTTTGGGCTTTGAGAACCACTTGAATGTATTTCATCAAAGCAAAAAAGGTTTGCCGGAGGCTTTGGCTTACGGTTTAGCCGTCTTTCTCAGCACAACGGCGGTGGATGAGAATTTTCGACGTTTTAGCGGGCATACGCAGGTGAACGCAACGGATCTTAAGCTCATGAAATACCCAAGCCGCGAAGTGTTGATTGCTCTCGGGGCTTGGGCAATGGAGCAAAATTGTGTGTTGACCCAGGCGATGATCGATAGCAAGTTTGAGATGTTCTCGACATGATGCAACATAACGGTCATACCGAAGGCGCGTACCAGATCCTGATCTCGCTCGGTCTGCCTCGTGCCCAGCACAACGAGCGCTCCGCTCTGTGTTTGCTGGCTCTTTTGAATCCCATTTCAATGGCGAGCGCTTTCTTGGGCCATACGGTTCATAGTTGGCATCGGCCGCCGCGGCCTCTTCGACAACACCGGTCAGTCCTTCAGTCCGAAGAATGACCTGAAGCCGGTCGTGCGACGCTTCTTCGCGGTAACCTGTGCGACCCGGGCCTTGGCGTTGGCGAGCATCCGCTCGTCCAGTTCGTTTTCCACCAGCCGCTCGAGGGTGGCGATGAGTCCGTCGGCAGACGCACCTTGGCCGGATGCCTGATTCAGCATCGCCATGACACTGTAGAGTGAAAATGCCTCCTGAACGTGCAGCCGCGGCCGCTGCATGAGGCCATCAAGTAATGCTTTGGCCGCGTCCAGATGACCCGCCTCGATTTCGATGGCGGCCAGGTTGCACCGGGCGAACAGGTAGTCGGGGTGGGCGGCGATGATCCGGCGCAGGATCGCCTCGACCTCCTGATAGCGGCCCTGGCCAGAGCGGATTCCTGCCAGATTACCTAAAGCGATGGGGTGTTCGGGGACGCGTTCCAGGATGGTATTGAGGCATGCCTCTGCAGCATCGATCCGGCCTCCCAGCAGCAGGCTCAGGGCTTGTTCGAGAACAGGCCGGAGGTCGTCCGGCAGATCGATCGGCCCCGGTTCACGATCGATCTGGGTCGCGAGCATCTGGATCCGCTGCAGTGATGTGCCGTCCCAATATTCGATGATCTCGTCGGTTCCAATCAGATTGTGTTCGCGCAGGGCGGTGAAGAACCCGATGTGTTCCTCCTTCGTACCAATGGGCAGGCGTGCCAGTTCCCGGAGGATGAGCGGTGCATGCCGCGCGCTCGGGTCGGCCGTTGAGGAGATCGGATGGGGGAACTTCAGCCGATGTCTCAGCAGGAGCCCGACGATGCTGCGTACGCGGTCATCGCCGCCACGGTAGATGGCGTCCAGGTAGCCATCTGTGGCAGTCAGCGCGCTGAGGTGTGACTCGATCGTCCTTGGCGTGGTCTTGCTGGTGAGAATGCCATTGACCCAGGCGACGGGCAATACCACGCCCAGGTCAAAGATCATCGGGTAGGTGGGCGGCTTGCCGTCCGCTTTCAGGGCCGCGAGGTTGGCGGTCGCGGCCGGGAGTCCCGGACTCTGCTTCAGTGCCTGTTCCCACAGCGTTCTGGCCTGCTCGCGACGCCCGAGTCGGCTGGCCGCTCCGGCGCCCTGCAAGAGTCGCAAGGCCTCTAGGAGGCCGGTCTGGTCAGCCGTCCAGTCCGCTCGACTGGTGCGCTCGAAGGCCTCCCACGCGGCTTGGTTCTCCTGAAGCAGTAGCAACGCGGCGACCTGGGCCTGGGCATCTTCGGCGCGCCGCGCATGGGCCTGAGCCAAAGGAACCGCGAGCCCGCCGGCGCCGGTCTCATCGCCGCGATACAGCCGCAGCTGCAGGGCGAAACTCAGGGCGAAAAGATTGTCCGGGTCGCGCGCCCAGGCATCCAGGAAGGCGGTCAAGGCGGCGTCGGCGCGATCCAGGTGAAACAGGGCGAGGGCCCGGTTGTTGCGCGCCGGGGTCGTGTTGACGCCCTGCAGGACACGCGCGGCGCCGACGAAATCGTGAGCCTCCAGGTGCACCTTGCCGATCTCGAATCGCTCCTGTTCCTCTCGGGTTGCGCGGGAGCCGTCGGGTTGTTCCAGTAATTCATCGATCATTTCGTCGGTGCGGGGGCCATCGCCGGTGATCACTCCCAGCTGCTGCATTCGAGACTCGACCCGCAGCGCAAGCAGGAAATACCGGCCTTCGATCGCGAGTTGGAAGAGTGCCTCCGTAGCGGCCAGACTATTCGGCCGCCGCTCCGCCCACTGATAGGCGGCCAGGGTGGCGGCGGCCCGACCCTCGCCCTGATACAGCGCATCGACCAGTAACCGATTGGCGCCGCCATGATCGGGGTAGCGCGCCACCAGCGCGCGTGCCCGCGCAATCGCGTGCGGATAGTCTTCCGTCCCGAGCAAACGCTCTATGGCCTTGATCTGGGCTGGGTCGGGTTGCGGCCTTTGCGCTGATGATCGTTTCGTCGGCGTCTTTGCCACCGTGGGGTCCTTCTGGATCTGGTTGGGGTCGAGATTTGATTTTACCGAACCCCGGTCCGCTCAGCGGCTGGATTTCACGGCGGCGGATGGCATCGATCCGCAAGGTCAGCTCCCGCGGTCTTCTTGTGGGACCATGACGCGTCGCTCTGACGCCCCACTTCACCGATGAAATCGACCGGACCATGCGAATCGAGACTGACCACACGACCACCTATACCTACAGCGAACCGGTGCGGCTGGGACCCCAAACGGTCCGCTTGCGGCCCCGCCCCGGCGGGCCCCTGAGCGAGATCCACTACCAGCTTGAGGTAGACCCAGCCCCGTCGGTTCGACTGGAGTGTCTGGACCCGGCCGGTAACCGCGTCGTGCGGCTGCAATTCATCGGCGAAACCCGGCATCTGTGTCTCACCACCCACCTGGTGGTGGAGACCGGTTCCGCCGCGGAGTATGTGCCGGTGTTGGACGCGGCGCATCGCCTGTTGCCCCTGAGTTATCCAGCCGCGGAGGCCGATCCGCTCGCCCCGTACCTGTCCGGACCGCCGGCCCCACCCGCCGTGACCCAACTGGCGACACGCCTGCAGGAGCGGGCGGGCGGCGATCTCCTGGCGTATCTGGAGTGCCTGAATCAGTGGATTTACGCATCGATCGTCCGCGAAATCCGCCCCACCGGCGCCCCGCAGACCCCATCGGAAACACTCGACCGGGGTCGCGGCGCCTGTCGTGATCAGACCGTGCTCTTCGTGGCACTCTGTCACGCCGCAGGCTTAGCGGCCCGCTTCGTCAGCGGCTATCAGGACCGTTCGGCCATGGAGACCGACCGGCGCTACCTCCATGCCTGGCCCGAGGTCTATCTGCCGGGGGCCGGCTGGTACGGTTACGATCCCACGCGGGGGATTGCGGTCGCGGACGGGCATCTCCCGCTCGCCGCGGCCCTGGACCCGGCCGGCACCTTACCGGTGGAAGGGAGCTATTTCGGCACTGCCGAGTCGCGCATGGAGTTTCTGCTGACCATTCAGACCGATGCTCACCAGGCCGGGGCAACCCGCACCCGCTCCGGCGCCTGATTCGGGCTGGTGGGCAGGAAGTAAAGTCGAGCGAACAGCAGCGCGGCCTTGACGCTCAGCCCCGCGCGTTTGAGCGAACCGATGACGCCGCCCTGCGCCTTGGCGGCAGCGCTGGCTTGCGCGACCACGAGCAGATCAGCCAGACCGGCCCGGAAGCGCGGGTCGTCCGTCTCCAGCGTCAGCGGGAACACCTGCCGGCTGATCTCGGTGGTGATGGCGAACACCTGATAGTCGAATTCGGTCGGATCGATACCCAGGGCCTCGTAGAGCACGGGGCGGGTGTGGTCGCGGACATACATGGTGGCGTAGACGGCGAGCACGAAAAACCGAATCCAATAGCGGTTGAGCCCGCGCAGCAGATGCGGCTGGGCACGCATCAGCAGGGCGAAGGCTTCGCCATGACGGTATTCGTCATTACACCATTCCTCGAACCACTCGAAAATGGGATGGAAACGGTACTCGGGATGCCGCTCCAGATGCCGGAAGATGGTGATGTAGCGCGCGTAACCGATCTTCTCCGACAGATAGGTCGCGTACATGATGAACTTGGGACGGAAATACGTGTATTTCTTGGCCTTCTTCAGGAAGCCCAAGTCAACCGCGACACCCATGTCGGCCAATGACTTATTGATGAAACCCGCGTGGCGGGATTCATCGCGGGCCATATAGCCCATCAGCGCCTGGATGTCGGGATTATCAACGTGCTTTTTGATCTCGGTATAGAGCACGCAGCCGGAGAATTCGGCGGTGACCGAGCTGATCAGGAAGTCCAGGAACTCCTGACGCACATGCGGCGGAATGCGGGCGGCGTCGGCGGTGAAGTCCTCGACCCGGCGAAAGTGCGTGCGGTTTTCATCCCGCGCGAACTCGGCCATCATCTCGTCGAATTCACGGCGCACCGGACTCACGTCCAGTGCATCCATGGCTGCATAATCGGTGGTATAGAAACGCGGACTCAGCAGGTTTTCCCGCTGCGCCAGCGCCGTTGAATCAATGCCCGGATGCAGTTCGGCAACCTGTTCCATCCCAATCCTCCCGCCTGCTCGGCGTGTCGTGTGACGGGCCAGCCGCGCGGCTGGCCGCGGGGTGCGCGGCCCCGACCCGTAAGCCGGGCGGGGCCGTCGCCGCTGAACGTTCGCGTTCGATGGGGACGCGCGGGTTGGCCGTCAGTTCTGCCCGGCCCAAAAGCCCTCGATGGCGGTCGCGGTCTCGGGGAGGCGCTCCCAATGCGGCACGCCGAGCGACGGCGTGACGCGCTGGGCCTGCCAGTTCGCCCGGCCGGGCAGGAACGCCGGCAAGAGATCGAAGTTGATGTTCGGATCCCGATCGTAGAGCACCAAGGCGCGCTGGGTTACCTTGGAATAAATCTGGTTGGTCGCGTCCTGGGTGAAGATCTGGCCGGCCAGGAAGTAGAGCGGCGCAAAGCGCGCGCCTGGCTGATGGGTCGTCGCATAGGCGTACTCGACCATCGCCTCCGGCACCGGACCGACGAATGAGCGCCGCAGGAAATAGCGGATGCTGGGCCGCGAGGTCAGCGCGGTATAGGCGCCCTGACCCAGACCGGGCAGGCTGATGACGCGATGCAGGCGCATACCCTTCTCACCGCCGGGCATGGTGCGGGAACTGAACCCGGTAGGTGAGATCAGCACCAGCGAGTTGACCAGTTCCGGCACCTCGATGGCTACCCGCGCGGCGAATTCTCCGCCCAGCGAGAGTGACACCAGGTCGGCGGGCTGAACCACGACCCGGCGCATGAATTCGACCAAGGCATTGACGAAGACGTCGGGCGTGTAGGCGATATCCGGCCGGTCGGAGAAGCCGAAGCCCGGCAGATCGGGCACGAGCACCGGGCGCTCGGAGCGGTAGCGGTCGAACAGCGGCTTCATCTCATAGGCGCTGGGGGCGGCATTGATGCTGTGAATCAGCACCAGCGGGCGACCCTGGCCGGGGCCGGCGCTGTAATAGCTCAGTTGACCGAATTCGGGGACACGGATGCGGGTACGCGCGGCATCCAGGGCATCGGGCAGGGCCACACGGCGGACGATACCGGCGTCGTTGGGATGATTCAATGGATGTACGGTCGTGGCGTTCATGGGAATCCTGTCGCGGTTGCGCGATGAGCGGTGAAAGATCCGGCCCGGGTGACGCACCCAAGTGTCAAGCCGGCTTGACATTATAGCAGCGTCTGAGGCCCGGTAAGGGCGCATCCGGGCGGTTTCAGTCGACCCTGCCGCGGGGACGCTCCGCCTCGGAAACCGCGGATCGTCCCCACCTTTGAACGCATGAAACCGCCATCGCCATCCGCCACACGCACCCGGCTCGGCGCCGGTCTGCTGGCCGCCCTGGCGCTCACACTTGCGCTGGTCGGCTGTCCCAGCATGGGCCGACGCGCGTCGGGCACCCTCCTCCCACCAAACGCAGCCAGCACCTTGACGGCCCCCGGCACGGCCGGCGGTCTCGTCATTCAAGCGGGCATCCTGCAGTCCGCCACCGGTTGCCGGATCGAGACCCGGCGGTTTGCGCCGCGCCAACCGCGCACGCAGACCCCGGTCATCCTCGCCCACGGCTTTCTGCGCGACCAACGCCGCCTGGAGGGCCTGGCCATCGCGCTGGCCGAACGGGGTATCCCCGCCGTGACCCTGAACCTCTGCAACAGCCGCCCCTGGGACGGCCGGCACGTCCAGAACGGCCGCGACATGATCGCCGTCGCCCGCGATCTGGGAGCGCGGCAGGTGGTCTATGCGGGTTTCTCGGCTGGCGGATTGGCCGCCCTGGTCGCCGGGCGGCTGGATCCGACCGCCATTGGCGTCCTGGTGCTGGATTTGGTCGATACGCAGGGGATCGGGGTCGGGATGGCGCGCGCCCTGGACAAGCCGCTGATCGGACTGGCCGGGGAGCCGGCCGGCTGCAACGCCGGCAACAATGGCCGCGCGGTCTTCGCCGTCAGCCAGAAGGCGCGACTCATACCGGTCGCGGGGGCCAGTCACTGCGATTTCGAGTCGCCGACGGATTGGCTGTGTGAAACGGTCTGTACCGGCGTGGATGCCGGCTCGCCGGCCCGCCGTCAAATCATCATCGAGCAATCGGTCGCTGCCGTGTCGGACCTGCTGGGTCTGCCGCAGACCGCGCCGCCTGAAGCCTGACCCGCGGCGGCGCGGACATCCCGCGCCGTCGCCTGACTATTGAGCCGCTGGTTGCGTCGGCAGCGTCGCGGCGTTCTTGACCTTGGCGGGCGGCGCTTCCACGGCGCCCGTGCTTGCAGCCGTTGCCGTCGGCGCCTTCTCCTTGACGACCACCGGCGCCGGCTTCTCTTTGGCGGCGGGAGTCATCTCCTTGGCGGCCGCGGCCTCATCCCGCTTACTGACGGCCTTACAATGGCCGGACACAGTGATGCCGTCCTTGCGGGTGTACCCATCGACCCAGGTGCAGTCCGTCTTGCCCGCGCAGGGACCCTGCCCGAGCCCCTTGCAGGCGGACTCGGCCAGGACTGGACCAGCAGACAGTGCAATCAGGGCGGCGGATAACCAAGCGGTGTGCGACAAGCGGGAGCAAGACGTTTTCATTGAGGATCTCCATGTGCGTTTATTCGATCGCGCTGCCTTTGTGTACCTGGCGCGCTTGGTGAGCGTAAATTCAGTCTGCCCGCGAAGCAAGTGGACGGCTGCCCATTCGTCGGTTGTTTCGGCCGTTCGGTCTGCCCATTGCGTTGTTTCGGCGGCGGCGCCCGGTCCGTGATGCGACCTTCGGACCAGAGGATCGGCGCCGATGCGGCCCGGCTGTTTCGCGTGCATCCATCCACCTTTGTCGGCGCAGCGGTGCCCACAACGGGACCCGAACACGCAGTGCTGGGTTGGAGAGGAATCAAGCCGCCCTCGGTAGGCGACCTGCCTGACCTCCAGCGGCCTCGCCGTTCCCGGAGCGAGCGCCGGTTCCCGTGTCGCGCGGCATTCTTCAGGGTCTTCGCCTCGCCACGTTTTCCGGTAGAAAAAGTTAGACCTTTTCGGAAAACGCAAAATTACGCCGTTAGAATTCGGTTTACGAAATTTCTTATGCCAGAATCCTTGACATCCGACTTTTCTGCGTCTAATCTGAAAGTCGAATTAGACAAGTCAGGAGAGCACGAATGTTGTTCGGAAAATCCCATCTAAATTCGCTTCTCGACGTCGGAGCAGACGGAATAAGCGATTTCTGCGCAAAACACTTGGATGCGGCGCAACTCACCAAGCACTTCGATCGCGCAGACCCGATGACACGTAAGGAGTTCTGCAAGTACCTCGAGGTCGGCGAGTCGACGGTGACCGGTTGGCTGAAGGAGGACCGGATTCCGTTGATGGCGAAAGAAGCGATCGTGCTGAGGCTCGCGATGCCGCTACTGCGCGCCTTACGCGATACCGACTGCGAGCCGCGGATCGTCAAGAGCCAGGATGGTTATCAGATCTGCGAGTTTTCTAAAGACGGTCGAGGCGAAATCACCGGCTCAGTGATCGCTCTTGGCGTTACCAACATCCAGCGTGCTCGTCTCATGCTTTCCGGCTTGCAAGCGGCGGGGCTTCGTGAACGCGCCCTACGCCTACTGGAATCGAGGTGCGACACGTTTGGATTTTTCGACTCGTACTTCCGTTCGGATTGGACTCTTACTCCGGATGAGGCCGCAATTCGTCAGGAAAACATCGATCTGAGCTTAGAGATCGGCGCGACCCTCAGGGAGGGCCGCGACACAGTCAGTCAGCGCAAGCTGCTTCAACTGCTACGTCGATACGCGAAGCAACATGAACATGCAGCAAGGATACTCGAGGAAACCGGAGAGGAGGACTTAGCGCAGGAATGCCTCCAGTTCCGCGACGCGATCGAGGAATTTCTCGACGACCTGTTCGACTATCTCGGCGCCCGTGCCGATATCGATACCGACTTGGCAGTTACCGGGAAGGTGGCCGGATGAAACTCGCCTTCTCCAATCACGCCCTTGCGCGAGTGCGCCAGCGGGGCCTGCGTGAACGCGATGTCGCGATGGTCCTGGACGCTGGAACACTACTCGGCGAAGACAGCGTCATGCTGCTCGATCAGGATGTTGCCCGCGCAATCGAAACGCGCAAGCGGGAAATCGCCGCCCTGGAACGACTGCGTGGCTGTCGCGTCGTGATGGGCGGGGAGACCGTGGTCACGGTCTATCGGCCCGTTCATAAGGTCGAAAAGCGCCTGCTGCGTGCCGAGCGGAACCACTGAGATGCACCTTGAAAAAGCCGCCTGCCTTATCTATAGTGTCAGACACGTACGATAAGGCGGGAGCAAGCGACGGGGAAAACGCAAGCGTGACAAGGGTTGCGGTCCGCCACCAGTGCCAGCCGCCGTCCCACCCGCCGCCACTTTGGTTGGCTGAAACGTCCAGTCCGGAGCGAGATTTCCGGCCTAAGTGCCTAAGTGCCTTAGCGGCAGGCTTTCCGCACGTCCGCGCGCGGCCAAACCGAAATCTGGCATCTTCAGTAACTCTATCGAGTATTTGTCCCATGAGTGACCGCGACAAAAAGCGAACTTTCACATTCCCGGTATATTGCCCGCGCTTCAAACAAAACGACGATTACGAACTGACCGTTCTTGAGGATGGTTGGCACGTAGCTCATAGTGCGATCAACGGCGACTGCGATCCGCGCGGGGCTCCCTTTCTTTACGAAAATCTCACGCACGATTCGATTGAATATCCGTCTGGGCTTCCTGTTGCACTGGAAAGCCTATTTGAACATGCGCGTGACGGTACGCTTACCGATGATGAAATACGATCCCGGCTAGATCGTCTGGCGCAGTGGGTCAATCATGTCAATGCTGTTGAGCGGCCTCAATTCGATGATTGAGCGCCGCAGGTTGGGGTGAGGAACGAACCCCAACTGTCCCGAAGGATGTCCAGTGCAACGCCACCATCGATAGCCTGAAAGCCCGCGATGCGATACGCTCTACCGGACCACACCGAGGAATAAGTTTATTCAATGAACGCAGACTTTCTCGACGCACACCACCGCCACTGGCAGGACGCCGAACTGCTATTTGGTCTCGGGCGCCTTGCGAATGCCGATCACCTTTACGGGGTGGCTGCCGAATGTGGCTTGAAGCGATTGATGCACGCCTTCGGCATGACGCTCACTTCAGACGGCGGTCCTCAGAACAAATTCGACCGCGTGCATGTGATGGAGGCAAATAAATCGGGCAATGCGTGGGATCGCTATGAAAGCTATCGCTCAGGCCACCACCAGGGAACGCATTATGGTCTACCGACGCCCAGCCCGTTTCTCGATTGGGACGTGTCGCAGCGCTACGCACACCAACGCGATATCGATGCGCCACGAGTGAAACCACATCGCACGGGTGCGGCCGTCGTCCATGCGTTGATCAAGAAAGCGATGGTAGAGGGTTTAATATGACCACCTTCGACGGTGTTCTTCCTGAAATCAGCACGATCTTCCAGGATTACGCGGACGCTGTGCGACGTATGGTGCCGATAGTTATCAATCGCGATCTGAATGGTCGGGTGCGGCTGATCGTCGCGGAAAAATGGCAGGAAGACGCATCAGCGCGGGCGGCACTCGATGCCATCGCGGGTGAGATGCGCCGCAGGCTTGACCTTCATGGCTTCGAGCCGAACCGGGCCGTGCTGTTCGAGGAAAGCGTGGAATCGGTCATTGAAGGGATTCCGCATTTTCCGCTCGCTGGCGTCTCTGGCGTGTCGGTCATCGATCGACTCGCCACCGAAGGGAACTGGTCATCCATCGCTCCGCTCACGGCAGGGGTGACGCGAGTCGTGTTTTTCTCGATCAAGGGCGGCCTTGGTCGATCGACGGCCTTGGCCGCGTCGGCCTGGGCACTGGCCGAGCGGGGTAAACGGGTCCTGGTGCTCGACCTGGACCTGGAGTCGCCGGGGCTGTCGTCCTCCTTGCTGCCCCAAGAGCGGCGGCCCGCCTTCGGTATCGTCGACTGGCTGGTAGAAGACTTGGTGGAGAATGGCGAGGCAGTGTTTGAGGACATGGCCGCCACCAGTACCTTGTCCCATGATGGCGAGATCTATGTGGTACCGGCACATGGCGCAAACCCCGGCGAATATGTGGCGAAACTCGGTCGTGCCTGGATGCCGAAGATCGCGAACGATGGTCGGCGCGAGTCCTGGTCGCAACGTTTGCAACGCCTGTTGGATGCACTCGAAGCGCGCTGGAAGCCTGACGTGATCCTGATCGATTCGCGCGCCGGCATCGACGAGGTGGCGTCGGCCTGTGTGACCGATCTCGGCGCGAACCTGGTACTGCTCTGCGCCATCGACGGGGAGCAGACCTGGTCCGGCCACCGTATCCTGTTCCGCCATTGGCGTACCACCGGTGTCGTGCGGGAGATCCGGGAGCGGCTGCAGTTGATTGGCGCAATGGTTCCGGACGTGGATGGGGCTGCCTATTTCGATGGATTACGTGAGCGCGCCTGGGCTGTGTTTGCTGAGGAACTTTACGACGAGGTGCCCGCCGGCGCGTTGGCAGTTGACAGCACCTGGAGCTTCGACAAATCCGACGAAGGCGCACCCCATTACCCGTGGCCGATCCGCTGGCATCGCGGTTTCGCGGCCGTTCGCTCGTTGCATGAACGCTTCCAGGTCGTCGACGCGCGCGAGGTGGATGCCATTTTCGGTCCTGTCGTCGAAGGGTTGTGGAATTTCATGGGCGGCGATGAAGAAGCGAATCATGTGTGACGTGCAACGCATCCGACAGGCCATTATCGAGGCGATACCGCTCACGACCTCGAACCACGGCGAAACACCCGATCGGCAGCACCTGTACCTACCGCCGGCCCATGTCAAGGCGCTACGCATCGAGTGCAATCTGGTCATCGGTGCGCGTGGCGTGGGTAAATCGTTCTGGACGGCGGCGCTCGGGTCAAGAGAAGTGCGGGCATCGCTTGGGACTTCGGTGCATGAACTGGAACGCACTGATGTCCGTATCGGGTTTGGAGTCACCCCGGATATCGCGGCGTTTCCCGACGGGGCGTCGCTTTCGCAACTCATGCAGAGCGGCAGCGAACCATACGCTATCTGGCGCGCGGTCCTCGCCCGCTGGCTGACGGGCGTCGTCGGGGAGGACATTCCAAAAGCCGCTTGGTGCGATTCAGTCTCTTGGGTGCAGGAGAATCCCGAGCCCTTAGCCAGGCTGATGGAACGCGCCAATCAGCATTTCCTGGATGACCATCGCTTGGGGCTGATCGTCTTTGACGCCCTTGATCGCACGAGCAGTGACTGGCGAACGATGGATAGCATCGTGCGAGATTTGCTCCGGGTCGTGCTCTGGCTTAAGTCCTATCCGTGTTTGCACGCCAAGGTGTTTCTGCGCGAGGACCAATCAGCCCGCACGATCACAGACTTCCCCGATGCCTCGAAGCTCCTTGCCACCAAAGCCGAACTGACGTGGGCGCCGCACGATCTTCATGGCTTGATGTGGCAAATGCTCTGCAATGCGCCCAACGAACATGGCGCTTGTATGCGCGAAGTCTACCGTGAGGTTGTCGGTTCGTTGCCGGATGAGCACGGATCTGGGTGGCGTCTCGCGGAGGACGTGAAGCGAGACGGCGTCAAACAGCGCGGATTGTTTGAGGCACTGTCCGGCCTCTGGATGGGCCGCGACCGTCGACGGGGCGTCCCGTATGTGTGGTCGGTGAGCCATCTGGCCGATGGGCGAGGACGCACTTCACCGCGATCGTTTCTCGCTGCCATTCGTGCCGCTGCCGAGGATTCATTGGAACAGTATTCAGACCATGAGTATGCGCTTCACTACGAAAGCATCAAACGTGGCGTACAGACAGCTTCGGAAATCCGCGTTGCGGAAATGGCCGAAGATTACCCATGGGTTACGCCACTCATGCATCCCCTGCGTGGGTTGACGGTGCCCTGTGATTTTGACGCTGTCCAATCGCGTTGGGGCGAGTTATCTCCGGGTGGTTTGCGGTCCGCTTCAGATTTAAGATTGCCGCCCCAACACATCGAACGCGGCTGGCCCGGGGTCCGTGACGATCTTGAGCGCCTTGGTATTTTTGAGACAATGAAAGATGGCCGTGTGAATTTGCCGGACTTGTACCGTGTCGGGTTTGGTCTTGGCCGCCGTGGTGGCGTCAAGCCGATCACATGAATCGCTGGATGGCAGTCAACCAACGGACTGCATCCGGGGGCGACTGTTCATCCACGATCAGAGTCTCGGTCAGGGGTTGTCCGCTCTTTGCCCCGCAGGACGATGGTGCCGCAGCGACCAGCATCCTGTATCACCCGACAATTCGTTATGATTCCCCATGGCAACCACCCTGATCAGTTGGCTCGGCCGCACTGATCTGCGGGCCGTCACTGAGACCGAGCAAGTCGGTCTCGGTCCCGTCACCCAGGCCCTGCACACCGGCCGCTTCGCCCGGCTGGAACTCCTCTGCGACTACGCTCCGGACGTGGCCGCACATTATCTGGCCTGGCTCCAGACCCAGGCACCAATCCCCGTCACCCCTCACTACGTTACCCTCGACAGCCCCACCGACTTCGGCGCCATCTACCGGCACGCCCGCGCGGTCGTCGCGGAGACCCTCGCCGGCCATCCGCCGGGTGACGGACTCGCCTTTCATCTGAGCCCCGGCNCCCCCGCCATGGCCGCGGTGTGGATCATTCTCGCGAAAACCCGCTTCCCTGCAGAACTGATCGAGTCTTCCATCCAGCACGGCGTGCGTGTGGCCGCGGTCCCCTTCGACATCTCAGCCGACTTCCTCCCCGACCTGCTGGAGCGTCCCGACCGGACGCTCGAACGGCTCACCCTCGGCCTGCCGCCCGCCGCCCCCGAATTCGACGCCATCTGTCACCGCGGCCCCGCCATGCAGCGCGCCATCGCCCGCGCCCGCCGCGCCGCCCCGCGCTCCATCCCCATCCTGATCGAGGGCGAGTCCGGCACCGGCAAGGAACTGCTCGCCCGCGCCATCCACCAGGCCAGCCCCAGGCGCGGACGCCCCTTCGTCACCGTCAACTGCGGCGCCATCGCCCCGGACCTGATCGAGTCCGAGTTATTCGGCCACGAAAAAGGCGCCTTCACCGGCGCCGCCGGGCAGCGCAAAGGCTACTTCGAGTCCGCCCATACCGGCACTCTGTTCCTGGATGAGATCGGCGAGTTGCCCAAGCCCGCCCAAGTCAAACTCCTGCGCGCACTCCAGGAAGGCGAGGTCACCCGCGTCGGCGCCACCACCCCGACCCCGGTCGAGGTGCGCATCCTCGCCGCCACCAACCGCACCCTGGTCGAGGAGGTCGCCGCCGACCGCTTCCGCGAGGACCTCTTCTACCGGCTCGCCGTCGCGGTCATCCAACTGCCGCCGCTGCGTGAACGCGAGGGCGACGTCGGTCTGCTGCTCGACCGGCTGATGGATCAGGTCAACCGCGAGAGTGAGTCCGAGCCCGGCTACAGCCAAAAGATTCTTTCTGTCACCGCAAGAAAGCTTCTGATTGAGCACCCCTGGCCCGGCAACGTCCGCGAGATGCTCAACACGCTACGCCGTGCCGCCGTCTGGACTCCAGGCCCAACGATCGACCTGGAGGACGCCCGCGAGGCACTACTGCCGAGCCCGATGCGGGACCTGGCGAGCGATCCGCACCTGGCGCAGGATGTTGCCCAAGGGATTGATCTCAATGCCACCATCGACCGGATCGCCAGGCACTATCTGGAACAGGCGATGCGGCTCACCGGTGGCAACAAGACCCGCGCCGCCCGGTTGCTCGGCTTCGGCAATCCAACGACCTTGACCAACTGGCTCAAGAAACATGGGGTCGAGGCGTGATGGCATGGCATCTGCTCTACTGGTACTAACCGCGGATCAATACGACTGCAAACCTTTGTGGACTCACTCCGATGCAAGCCATCGAAATCAACGCCATCATCAAGTCGCACCATGAACTCCGGGTGAGACTCCCGGATCATGTCCCACCCGGACCGATCCGCGTTATCGTCCTATTCGAGTCCGACGCGATGGCATCGGCAAAGGGCTACCTGAACGAGTTCTTAGACCGGCTGCCGATCAATAGGGCTACGACGCCATGACAGAGACTGCCCATCTACAGCGCAGCCCAAACAACGCCCGACGGCTGCTGGAGTCCATCGCCGAACTGGAACAGCGCGGCGACCCCGAACGACTCGCCACACGAACAACCGATCCGGAGCCGGAACCCATGTCCACCGCGCAGATCAACCCGGACTTCGTGCCGGTCCTGGAGTCGCTGGGCCAGGGCGCCGGGGACTTCTTTCTCGCGGCCGGTCTCTACCATGCCCGCAAGATCAGCTTCGCTGCCGCGGCGGCACTCGCCGGACTCGGCTTTGAAGAATTCCATTACCGCCTCAAGGAGCACTTCGGCTACGGTATGGTCATCGACGACGAGACCGTCCGAAAGGATCTCCGTCTGCTCGATCAGGTCAAGGACGAGCAACAGTTAGGTGCCGACCTGGTACATTCACGATAGCGCGACCGGCACTACAAGAACCCACGGAACGCACAGGACAACCCGATGATCATCAAGGCACTCACCCTCGAAAACTTCAAAGGCATCCGCGAGCCGGTGCGGATCGAGTTTGCGCCGCTGACGCTGCTGTTCGGACCCAATAACGCGGGCAAGAGCACCGTCGTTCAGGCGATCATGTATGCCCGGGAGGTGTTGGAACGGAATAACTGCGACGCTCGCCGTAGCGAGCTGGGCGGCGATAGCGTCGATCTGGGAGGGTTCGCGAATCTGGTCCACGGCCACGATGCAAGGCGCAGCATTCGCATGCGATTCGATCTGGCCATTGATCTTCCGGCTCTTGCCGTCAGGCAAGAGGCACTCGACGAAGATGAGGAGTTCGCGGACTCGGACGATGAGCCCGAAGACGAGGGCATAAGCGAGATTTTCAATGTCGATGCCCTCTCGGAATCGCACGACGTTTCCGCCGATCTTTGGGTCGAGTTGGAGATCGGTTGGTTGGGTGCGCGCTCGCGTCGCTCGTCCGGCGGTCCAGCCGTACTGCGCTATTGCGTAGGACGTGGACCTGCAAAATACGCCGAGATTACCGTTGACGACGCTGAGGAGTGTGCCCGACTGTCGTTTCTGGACAGCAAGCTATTTCCGGTGGTGGCAGCGCACTATACTCAGGGCGAGAAAAGCGATTTCGACTGGGATCTTGAGCGCGCTGCCCGAAGCCGGGTGCGCCGCTATATCTCGTCTAAAGGAAGCTCTCGACACGGCCTACGACAGGGAGCGACTGTCGCTGCACCGGACGAAAGGGTTCACCTCGGCGCCAATAAGATGACGCGAGTCGATTTCGATAAACTGGTGTCGGAAATCGTTCGCGGCGATGGGCTTTGGGGAGACGATACGGTCGATCCTGAGACTCACAAGCAGAATCTAAATTACATGCTCAGACAAGAGTTGCTGGATCATGCCCATGCCGCTGGCCGGGTGCGTTTGGATTGCCCCGAATTTTGGGAGCTGAAAGACAGAAACATCATATTTATAGACGGTTGGTATGCCTATGATGAACCGATAGGAGCGCTAGAAACAGTTAGTATCGTCTCCGAGGACTTGCAGATCCTCTGCAGGAACATATCCCTAGACGACCTGCTCGAAGGCCTGATAGACAGCGAAGAATATGACGGGTACGGGGTCCTGCGCATTCCAGAGAAACTGTTGTTTATCGGCACAGCACTTCCTGGATGGAGCGAACCGCTCGGGTCGTTAGACGTGTTGCGCGATCGTACCCTTGAAGCGTTGCGTCCCTTCGTCGTTCGGCCTGGCGAGATCTTGCTTCAAGCTCTGAAGAACGATGCCATCTATCTAGGGCCTTACAGACGACTGCCGTCCAGGAACTTTCGGCTGAGCGACGTGCCTTCCGCCCCCGACTGGGGAAGCGGACTTGCCGCCTGGTATGCGTTGGCAGGCGTCGCCGATCCCTCGCTTGTGCAGCGGGTAAACGACTGGCTGTCCGGGTCCAGTACCGGCTTTCGCACCGACTATTCCGTGGCAGTCCATCGAAATAAGATTCTCCCGATGGAAAGCTCGCTTTGGCAAGACCTCATGTTGGGCGATCTCGGCGCCATCGTGGACTCGATTCGCGGGCGACTTAAACAATTGCCGGAGGATGCGAACAAGCTTGAGCTTTGCGATGTCCGGACGGGCGTTTCGTTGGCACCCCAGGACCTTGGGGTGGGTATGTCGCAGCTCATTCCGGTGGTGGTCGCGGCATTGCGACACGCCGCGGGAATCGTCGCCATCGAAGAGCCCGAGTCGAACCTCCACCCGGCTTTCCAGGTCGTGCTGGCTGACCTGTTCATCAGCCAGGCCAAGGAGAACCCGAACGTCCTGTTCCTCGTCGAGACCCACAGCGAACACCTGATGCTGCGCTGCCTGCGCCGGATCAGGGAAACCAGTGACGGCGAAGTACCCGAGGGCGAGCCGCACCTGAAGCCCGAGGACATCGCTGTTCATTTCGTCGAACCGGACGACGACGGACCGCATATCCATCGCATTCGCATCGACGAGGACGGCGAGTTTCTTGATGCCTGGCCGCAGGGATTTTTCCGGGAGCGGGGAAAGGAGTTATTTGGATGATCAAGGAATTCGCCGTCGATCCGGGTTTGCTAACGAACTGGGAGCGCTTTCGATATCTAACAGAGAAATTTGGAGTCGCCAATGGCAGGCTGATTTCGCGGTATCCGAAGAGGTGGGCGAAGATGGTTTATGATGGGCTTGAGGGAGTGAGCGACATGGATCGTTTGCGCATAGTTGAAAAGCTTGCTGAAATCGAGCAAAAGTTGCTGGTTCGCGTCTGCAAGTGGGAAGACTCTGATGATTGGTTGACGAATTCTGAGCGGGAGAATGCAGCGCGCGCATTTCAAGCGATTATTGGCTGTAAAAACCCGCGAGGACATGATCACGTATTAGTTTATGACAACCTCGACGAAGGCAACTCTTTATGGAATGCAAAGACAGAGCTAAGAGTTGAGCGTACCGCAGAGGCGCTTTCATCCGCCGTGGCGCCTCTCCTCAGGATATCCAGGCATGTGGTCTTCATCGATCCTTACTTTGAGCCCGATAAGGATAAATTTGACAATCTCGTCAGGACCGTTGGTGCTTTTCTCAAAGCGTGCCTCGTCGGACGATTCGAGAGTTGTCGCTTAGATAAAGTTTGGTTTTACACGCGGTCCCAGAATATCCCGGATTTCGAGCGCAAGTCTCGGGAGCGCTTATCTCAAGTAATCCCCGATGGTATGGTTCTCAAAGTAACACGATGTGAAGAGAGAATCGGAGGCCAAGGCTTTCATAATCGATACATCCTGACGGACCGTGGCCGCCCAGACAGTCCGGATCGTGGTGGAGTCAAATTCCCCTGGGGCTTGGACGAGGGTAAACCGGGACAAAAGGACGTAATCAATCTACTTCAACCAAGTGTTGTGGAGGAGCTTTGGTCAGATTACTGCGGCAAGGACCCGGCGTTTGAAATGGCAGCGCCATTCGATATTGTTGGAACAAGGAAGATCAAGTGAGCCAGGCGGCAGCGCAATTCCGGGCCACCCTTTACGAGCGCGACGGATCATGTGACGTTATGCTTGTTTGCTGATTTGCTCTGGCTCCCACGCTCCAGCGTGGGAGCAAGTCCCGACGCTCTAGCGTCGCGTGGCTAATCGGGCCGCTGGAGCGGCCGAGACTGCATTCCCACGCTGAGCGTGGGAACGAGGTGAGGCGAATTATTTAACAGGAAACCAAGCAATGCAAACCGCGAAACAACAAGCCGAATCAGTGCTGCGGCACCTGCCCGACAACTGCACCCTGGAAGATATCCAATACCACCTCTATGTGCTGGAGAAGATCGGCAAGGGTCGAAAAGACATCGAGGACGGTCGCTCATTCACGGCTGACGAGGCGAAGGCGCGTCTAGCAACATGGCTGGCGAACTGATCTGGGCGCTGAAGGCGCTCGACGATATCGATGCGATTGCCCGCTATATCGCCCGCGATTCGGCGGTCTACGCGCGGCGCGTCGTCTCGGAGATTCTCGAACTTGGTGAGTTATTCCTGACGCAGCCGCTGATGGGACGAGTCGTTCCGGAACTGGCAGATCCCGCAATCCGCGAGCATTTCATTTATAGCTCTCGGGTAATTTATCAGGTATCCGGTGACGACGTGCAGGTGCTTTCCGTCATCCATGACAGAAGGCTGCTGGATTCCGCTATCGCCGATCGGTTGTAATAACACGGCAGATCCAAAGATAGATCTTCTATGGATGACACCAATACATGTTCTTCGCGCTCCAGAGTCGCGTGATGACGGCGGCTGCAATCCTGGATTGATGCCAGCAGAACGAGGTAAACAATGACTGAGACGATTGAAGCATTGTACGACGGGGAGGTCTTTCGTCCGACCCAGCAGATCGCCCTAGCCCCCAATACCCGCGTGCGCGTGATCATCGAGAACCTGCCGCCCGCCGAGCGCACGGACCCGTCTTTCCTTCACACGGCGCGTGCGATTGAGCTGGAAGCTCCTTCCGACTGGTCGGAGAACGTCGACGTGTATCTATATGGCGGGGAGCGACCCCATGTCGACTGAAATGTTTATGGGCACAGCCTATGCGATCACTGCGGACAAAGAAGTTATAAACATGCAAACGATAGACTTGCGAGCAGAAATTGACGAACATAATGAGATCCGGTTCAAGGTACCGGCTGGGTATGCGCACCAGTGGGCCAGGATTCATGTCAGCATCCCTGACCAAGGCAGTAGGGACGCAGATCAAGTGCCTGTTAACTCGCCGACGACTGAAGTGATCCGGCGACAGCCGTTAAAGATGGGCCTGTTTCGTGGCCGGATTCACATGGCCGACGACTTTAACGATCCTCTGCCTGACAGGAACAGATGAAATGGAAATCGTCACAGCGGATCCTCTCTTCGACGCCTATTCTGTTTCGGTGATCTGGTAGTCGGCAATCGAAATCAATCACGGGCTTTGGTATCCTGTGTGATGAATACGAGTTCGTACCCACTGTGACTTCGCCATTTCAGGAACCGCTCATGGACACCCCGCCGCCCAACCCGGACTTTGCCGACCGCGCCCGCGCCGCCCTGCTCGCCCACGCCTGCGGCGACCGCTTCGGTGCGCCGCTGGAATTCGTATCGGATCTCAGCGTGCGAACGCGCACGGTCCACTTGGGCAACTGGACCGACGACACGCACATGTCGCTGTATCTCGGCGAGACGCTGCTGGCCTATGGCCCCATCACGGACCAATCACCCTTTGAGGCTGATCGGTTCGGGACTCTGGTGGGTGAGGCGTTCGTGCGTTGGCTGCATGACCCGCTGACGCCGACCACCGCACCGGGCAACACCTGCCTGACCGGTGCGCGCCATTTCGAGCGTGACCGCGACTGGAAAACCAGCGGTATCCGGTCGTCCGACGGTTGCGGGGCGGTGATGCGCATTGTCCCCATTGGACTCGCCTGGCGTGGGGAGGCGCTGCTGGAGGCGGCCCGGGTCTCGGCGCTGGTCACCCATGCGCATCCCAATGCGCCGGAAGCGGCGATGGCCGGGGCCTGGCTGGTTGGGCAGATTCTGGAGACCGGGGTCTGGGGCGCGGCCTGTGTGGAAGACGCGATCCGGCATCTGGATGGACCCTGGAACCAGGGCGGGAACCTGGCCGGGAGTCTGCGCGCTGCGCTGGTCTGGGCGCAGCGGGGCGAGGAGTGGCTGGACGAGCCGGCGATTCCGCCGGGTGACGGCGGCTGGCGCTCGGGCAGCGCGCTGGGGCTCGCGGTGGCCGCGGCACTGCGCTGGCCCGACGACCTGGGCTTGGCGGTCGAGAAAGCGGCGCGCATTCGGGGCGATTCGGACTCGGTGGCCTGTCTGACCGGCGCCCTGCTGGGGGCGGCCTTGGGGACAGCGGCGATCCCGCCGGCGTGGCTCGCGACGCTGCCGCGGCGTGCCGGGATCGCCGGTCTGGCGGATCGGTTAGTGGCCATCAGGGCGTAGCAGCGGTCAGGGCGATCACATCAAACCGAGCGCTGAATGCTGGCCTCGATCAAGATTCCGGCCACTTGAGCGCGCCGAGTGCGTAGTCAGGCCATCCTGGCCTGACACCGTCAGGGCTGGAAGCCCTGACTACGCACGCCGCTGGCCGGGATTACCATCAAGGCCGGAAATTTCGGAACTGATCGCCGCCGGAACGATGATCAAGGTATGAGTGCTGCGTGCTGCGTGCGCTGTTAAGGTTTACCCTAATCAGCGGCTAACTCCGCCGTCGACTATGGACCCCGTTCGCCATGCCCAGCACACCGGCCCCGACACCCGACCAGGACCCGTTTCTTTTCGATAGCGAGCAGCTCCATGCGCTGGCCCCGTCCGGGCTGATTCGCAGCGCGCTGCGGCATTGCCAGGACAAGCGTGTCACCGCGCTGGATTCGGACGGCGAGCGGCTGTGGGCGCGGGTCGAGGACGCGGAGACCGAAGCGCAGTTGGATCTCACCCTGGGCTATGACATCGATGGGAATCTCCGCTGCGAGTGTCAATGCGAAGCGGATCCGGACGGGCTCTGCGTGCATGGCCTGGCGGCCCTGTTCGCCCATAGTCAGGCGAGCGGCAGCGCCGGGGCGCTGACCGGGGCCGTGGCGGGCGCGATCGAGGAGCGCGCGCTGCGTGGGCGGACCGAGGTGCAGGTGGAGCCGGTCTCGGGCGGCGACTGGCTCGGGACCTGGCGGGCGCAGTCCATCAATCCCACCGGGTATCTGCCCACAAGCTATCGAGTGCACATCCGCTCGCTGACCCGCCGTGCCAACTGGTGTACCTGCCCGGACTTCGCCACCAATCAGCTCGGCACCTGCAAGCATGTGGAGGCGGTGCTCCATCGGCTGCGTAAACGCAAGGGCTACAAGAAGGCCAGAGACCGGGGCCCGGACACCGCCTTCGTCTACCTGGATTGGGAGTGTGAGAACGCGCCGGCCGTGCGGTTGCAGCGCGCGGGTGAGACGAGTGTCGAGCTGGCGCCGCTGCTGAACGAACACTTCGACGCGGCCGGGATCTTCCGGGGGCGGCTGCCGGACGGGCTGTTGCGGCTTGCCGATACCCTGGCCGGACGACCCGACATCGAAATGGGCGAGGATACGCTGGGCTTCGCCCGCCGGTTGGCGGAGGACGCCGCCCGCCAGGTCCGGGCGCAGGAGATCGGCGAGCGCATTCGCGCCGGCGGCGGGCGCCTGCCGGGTGTGCGGGCCACCCTCTATCCGTATCAGGTCGACGGGGTCGCCTTTCTGGCCGGCCGCGGGCGTGCGCTGCTCGCTGACGACATGGGTCTGGGCAAGACGCTTCAGGCCATTGCCGCCGCCCATTGGCTGCACCAGCACGATCAGGTGGAGCGGGTGCTGGTGATCTGTCCGGCCTCGCTCAAACGCCAATGGGCGCGCGAGATCGCCAAGTTCACCGGTGCCGAGGCGGAGGTGGTGCAGGGGCCGGTGGCGGGGCGCGCCGTCCAATACCGCAAAGGGACCGGCTTTTATGTCATCAATTATGAACTGGTGTTACGCGACCTGAGCCTGATCAATGAGACGCTGGGTCCCGATCTGGTGATCCTCGACGAGGCGCAGCGCATCAAGAACTGGCGCACCCGGATCGCCTCGGCGGTGAAGCAGATTCCCTCGCGCTACGCCTTCGTACTCACGGGCACGCCCCTGGAGAACCGCCTGGAGGATCTCTACAGCCTGATGCAGGTGGTGGACCCGCGCGTACTCGGACCGCTGTGGCGCTATCTGGTCGATTTCCACATCACCGATGAGCGCGGCAAGGTGCTGGGCTACCGCAATCTCTCCGAACTGCGCCGCCGCCTGACCCCGGTGATGCTGCGCCGCGACCGCAGTCTGGTGCGTGATCAGCTTCCGGAACGGATCGAACAGCGGCTCGACTGCGCGCTGACCCCCAAGCAACAGGAAATCCACGACGAGGCCGTCAATGCCGCGGGCATCCTGGCGCAGATCATGAAGCGCCGGCCGCTCACTCCGTCCGAACAGAACCGCATGATGGCCGCGCTGCAACGGGCGCGCATGGCCTGCGATGCCGCGGGTCTGGTGGACAAGGAGACCGAGGGCTCGCCCAAACTCGACGAGCTGGAGACCATCCTTGATGAGCTGTGCCGACTGTCCGGGCTCAAGGCCGTGGTCTTCTCCCAGTGGGAGCGCATGACCGAGCTGGTGGAGCAGCGGGTGCGGCGCATGGGGCTGGGCTCGGTGCGGCTGCACGGCGGTGTCCCCAGCGCCAATCGCGGGGCGCTGATTGACCGCTTTCATGATGACGACGCGGTGCAGGTCTTCATCTCCACCGATGCCGGCGGTGTCGGTCTCAACCTGCAATGCGCTTCCGTGCTGGTGAATCTGGATATTCCCTGGAACCCGGCGGTGCTCGATCAACGTATCGCCCGGATTCACCGGCTCGGTCAGCGCCAGCGGGTTCAGGTAATCCTGCTGGTGGCCCCGGACTCCTATGAGGAGCGGGTCCTGGGTCTGGTGCAGGGTAAGCGCGTGCTGTTCGACAACGTGGTAGACCCGGAAGCGACCGAGGACGTGGTCGATGTCTCCAAGCGGCTGGCCGAGGTCCTGGCCGGGGACCTGGTGGGTCCGGATGAGCGGGGAGCGACCGAGCATGGGGTCTCCGCCGAGCCTGAGCTTGCCGCGGATCTGCCCGCGGTCGAGCCGCCGGCCGCCCTCGCCGCGCCGGAGGACGAACCGAGCGTCGCGACGCCAAGCGACACGGCAGCATTACCCGAGCCGCCGCGCGGGCCACTCCCCACCGAGGCGGTGCGCCACTGCATTATCGCGCTGCAAGACCGCTTCGGTACGCGGATCGAGCGCATCCTGGCCAGCCGCGGCGGGCTGCTGGTGGTGATGGACAGTACCGACGCGGAGGCCGATCGGTTCGCCGAGGGGCTGTCGGATCAAATCCCGATCGCGCTGATCGACCGCCGCACCCTGGCCGGGCTTCAGCGGCTCGGGGCGGCCTCGCCGGCGGCGGAGGGCGAGATCTTGTTCGAGGCGGGGGCCGCACCGGTTCCCGTCGCGGGTCATCCACTGGCCCGTCAGGCCCAGACCAAGCTCGAGGGTGCTCGGGTGCTGCTGGCGCAGACCCAGGCCGGAGCCGCGCTCGGAGGGCCGGCGCTGGACCTGCTGCTCGGTGCCTTGCTCTGCGCCGCGGCGCTCCTGGCCGGTCGGACCCAGCCGCCCAATCCCCGCGAAGCCGGCATCTGGCTCTATGGGGAGGCGCTGCCGACCGGCGCCATTGAGCCCGCCGATGCCGCCCTGGTGATGCGTGCCATTGCCCTGGCCCAGGCAGCGGATGCCGTGCCCTTGGCTTTGCTGGAGGATTTGGCCGCGGATACCGAGCCATTCATACAACGGGTGCGGGGACGTGCGTAGGGGCGTAGGGGCGTAGGGGCGTAGGGGCGTAGGGTCCCGGATGGGACGGGGGAGTGCGCAGCCCGCGCGCCAGAGCGGCGATCAGCACTCAGGAACAGAGGGTCGCCAAGTGGCACAATTGCGCGACACTGTCGGCTTGCATGACCGTCATGACTCGGGCACGATGATTTTCGACCGTGCGCGGACTGATGCCGAGCATCTGCGCGACCTCCTTGTTGGAAAGACCGTTGGTCACCAGGTCCATGACTTCGCGTTCACGCGCGGTCAGCGTCTGGTAGCAGCTATGGACCTCTGCCCGAACAGCACGTTGGTGGCGTCGCCGTTCGTCCTCCCGGAACGCGTCGCGGACGCGCTCGATCAGAATCTCGCGGGATACGGGTTTTTCTACGAAATCAACGGCGCCGGCCTTGATTGCCCTGACCGTTGTGGGGATGTCTCCGTGGCCGGTGATGAAGATGATCGGAATCTCGCAGCCGTGCGCGTTCAGCACTTGCTGCAGGTCCAGTCCACTCATACCCTGCATCCGGACATCCAGGACGAGACATCCCGGATAGTCAGCGGGGACTGTCGCCAGGAAGGCTTCGGCCGATGGGAAAGATTCGACGTGCAGACCCTCTTTGCGCAGTGCCCAGACGATGGCCTCGCGCACCCCTTCGTCGTCGTCTACGATGAAGACCGTTGGCTGTTCGCTCATACGGACCTCCCCCTCCGATCTTTCCATCTGGAACCTGATGGTCTGGCCGTAAAGCGCATGATCGCGCTCGGCGCGGGACGGGTGACCCTGATCCCATCGCCGACCCGGCCACCTGGACCACATCTCGGAGAATTATAGCCGAATCGCGTCCGATTAAGCGCCGGATTGATCGACGTTTTGACTCGGCTTTTTAACGCAGTGCATCGGTCACGTCATAACCGGAATGATGCGGTTAGGCGATTGCCGGATTTGACGGAAATCGCCCGATCGCGCGGTCGTTGCGAACAGTGGCAGGCATCGGGTGTCGGCGCTCAAGCAGCGCCGCCATCGTCCACGCATCAGACCTGAGGAGACACGTAGGGTACCTCCGCGATCAGACGCTGCACGAACCCGGATGCGCGATCGTCCAACGCACGAAAGATCAGTCCCAGTCCTTGGTTGGTCCGGTGGATCACCAGTGCCGGGAGCACAACTGGACCAGCCGCCATCGCGGCTGAATCAGAGACAATGAGGTCCAGGCAGCAATCAAGTTCGAGTCTGACGCCAGTCTCGACATAAATGCCTTCGCGACTCAGGTTACAGGCAGTCCCGTAGCTGTGTAAACCGCGCGAGACGTGTAGCAAAACGGGAAACTGCACGGGTACGCGCCGGGATTGGCGGTGATCGATACTCGCGGTCGCGCTGGAGCGGCGCTCAATCGTGCCCAACGACCACGCTGCCGGTCGCGGCACTGACGGTCGAAGTGCCGGCACCGTGCCCGGATCAGAACGCAGAAAATGGTTAATGGCTAGTATCAACAGGTCCCCCTCGTCGGCTTTTTCGTGCCATCCGTCGCAATGTATAACAACTGATAAGTCTAGCTGCCAGACACGTCCTGATCATCCGGGAAACTACTCAGCGCAGAGGGGAGGGTCGCTGCGCAAGCCTGCGGTCAGGCTCAAGGGTCGGCACCGGTGTCCGGACACCCCGGCAACCAGAAATGCAGCGCCGCGCCATCACTGACTTGGGCGTCTACCCAGAGCTTGCCGCCTTGCCCCTCGATCAGCGAGCGGCTGATGGTGAGCCCGAGGCCACAGCCATCCGCCTTGTTGCTTGCGAAGCTGTCGAAGATACGCTCGGCGTCTGCGGGGCTGATGCCGGGGCCGCTGTCGTGAACCGTGACCCGCACGCCCATGGGTTCAGGGACGAGACCCACCCGCACCTGACGTTGCGGACTGTCGGCCTGATCGATCGCCTCGATGCTGTTGAAAAGCAGGTTGAGCACGACCTGAGCGACCTGGGCCCGGACGGCCATCACCAAGACCGGTTGCATGGGCAGATCCAGATGGATCGCGACCTGCTTGTTGATGGCGAGCGGATGCATCAGGGCAACGGTGTCGGCAAGCGTCCGGCACAGGTCAATGGCGTGCTGTTCAGCGCTATCGGTACGCGTGAACTCCCGTACCCGCGCGAGGATCTCCGCGGCGCGTTTGGCCTGAGACTCGATCCGGCCGAGTACATCGGCCAACTCGCCCGCCCGGATCTCACCGGATCCGGCCAGGTGCGCGGCGGCATTGCTGTAAATGCTGATCGCGGCCAGCGGTTGGCTGATCTCATGGGCCAGCGTGGTGGCCAAGGCACCGGCCGTGTGCCGCCGCGCCATCAGGGCGAACCGCGTCCGGCGCGCGGCGAGGTCCCCCCGGTCCGTCGGCCCGTGGTCTTGGACCTCAGCGGCCGGCTGCTGCCCCCGCAGGACACCGACCAACTGATGTAACTCGGCATGCAGTTGTTCCGGCTCGGCGTAGCCAAGCAGCCGTTCAAGCCGCAAGAGGATGTCCTCTGGGGAGAGCGGATGGGGCACGGGATGCGGGCGGCACTGGTCGAGATCAGACCTGATCCGCAATCGCCCTCTCCCCCGGCGCCCGGCCGAAAACGGCAGCGTACTCCTGCGTATAAGGCGCGATGGATTGGTACACGTGATACGGGACGATCCGAGCTTCCAATTGAGGAAATTTCTCGCGTACATGGGTGTAATTACGCAGGAGTTTCATCTCGATGATGGCACGGGCGAACTCCAGGCCCCGCGGACCGCGGTGCCGTTGCAGAAAGGCGATGAGTTGCCGGATCAGCTTGGGCGGCTTGGCCGGCCGCTTGGCGAGCATCTGGATGTAACGGGGCATGCCGCGGGTCCGGTCGCCGGCCGCGGATACCGGCCGGACCTCCAAATCCGGCCGCAACAGGTCCAGCAATTCCACCCCGCGGGCAGTCCGCGCCAGCACCCATTGCCAACCGAGCGGTGCACCCATGTAACCGATGGTGATGTCGGAGAGCGCATTCGGATAGTCGAAACAGGACAGACAGGCCGAGGGAAAAATGCCCTGGAGCTGGTCCATCGGGAAGTCGATATAGTTGACCCGCTCGATGTGCCCATCCTCATGACGCAGCCACAGGCTGAAGTCCTGCATGAACTCGTAGTGCACCACCGTGGCGGGCGAGCGGGAAATGGTGGCCAGGAAGAACTGCTGGTCCTCGTGGGTCACATTGTCGCTGCACGGGATGCCGATCAGGTCGAGATGTTCAAGCCCGAGTTGTGCTTGCGCCTGACGCAGCATCTGGACCTGGCAACTGGTACCGACGACAGCCAGACGGCGGATACCGGCCTCGCGCACCTGATCCAGCAGGCCCAGATTGGGCGAGAAGCTTGGTTTGTTGCCGACGCAGGCCCGCACCTCCATCGTCGTGCGGGCGAGGACCGGCACCGGTTGGAAGCGCGTGCCGGGGTTAGTGCCCGTGAGGATCACGGCCTCCACCTCGCCGCGCTCCAACAATCGGGAGGCCAGGGTGGTGATCATGCCGCTCCACTGGGCATCGGCCACCGGCCGGCGCATCCGCGCGATGGTTTGCTCCCGGTAGATGCCGAAGCGCATCTCATCACCCGGGTTGCGGAGCCGGCCATGCAGACGCTGTTCGATCTCGTCAGCCCGATTGCGCACGAACAGACAGGTTTCCGCCATCTGCGGACGCAGGAAGCTGTCGCACAGTCCGCAGTCGCTGCACAGACGCGGCCGGCCCTGCAGGCGCCGGTCGTGGCTCATCAGGCTGACGTCGTGCAGACCTTTTGAAGGGCCTTGATCCATTCCGGGGTCCTCTTGGGGTATCTTGGAGAGGTTATAGGGATGCACGATGCCGCATCGGCAACACGCGTCCGCGGGGAATCATGGTTCCCCAATCGCCTTATCGTCAACGACCGGCCGCCGACGCTCCAGGCGCGGCCGTCCGGCCTTCAAGCGGGAACTGAATTTTGATGTGGAAGCGTGTCTTGCTGGGTATCTTGCTGGTCTTGGGCGTCTTGTTGGTCCTCCTGCTGGGGGCCGCGGCCCTGGGTCCTTTCCTGATTTCAACAGCATCCGTCCAGCCGCAGGGCAGCGCCCACGCCGCGGCGACGCCTGACAGCCACTTCATCCGCATTCCTTTTGCGGGAACCTCCGGGATCGAAGTCCACCACCTG
This sequence comes from Lamprocystis purpurea DSM 4197, assembly GCF_000379525.1. Taxonomy (GTDB): domain Bacteria; phylum Pseudomonadota; class Gammaproteobacteria; order Chromatiales; family Chromatiaceae; genus Thiodictyon; species Thiodictyon purpureum. Next base: position 57,218 of record NZ_KB902419.1, read on the forward strand.
GAACGCTCCGGTGCGGCCGAGTCAGCCCGGCACGCCTTCCTGCTGCTCCACGGCTTCACCTTCAACAGCTTCACCTGGGACGCCGTGCTCGATCCCCTGGCCGCGTATGGGCGCACCGTTGCCTACGATCAGATCCCCTACGGACTCAGTGCCAAACTGACCGCGGGCGACTGGACGGCGGCCGACCCCTATGCCAAAGAGTCGGCGATCACTCAGGTCTTCGCGGTGATGGATCAACTCGGGCTCGAACGTGCCATTCTGGTCGGGAATTCCTCGGGCGGCACCCTGGCCCTGGAAGCCGCGCTGGCGCGGCCGGAGCGCGTCGAGGCATTGATTCTGGTCGCGCCCTGGGTCTATGCCCAGCGTCCGACCATCCCGGCCGCGGTGGCGGACCTGCCCCAATTGCAGCGCTTGAGCCTCTTCATCGCACGCCAGTTGGGGGACCCGACGCTACTCGAATATTCCTATCACGACCCGGCCCGCATCACTGCGGCGCGGCGCGAACAAGCCGAGATCCATACCCGCATGGCCCACTGGGATCTGGCCTGGGGCGCACTGCTGCACCGCTCACTCTCGACCCCGGTGGACATCAGCGCCCGCCTGGAACAGGTTCGACAACCGGTCCTGGTGATCACCGGGGACCAGGACAAACTGGTGAAGGAGGCGGATACCCGCCGGGTCGCGACGACGCTCCCCAACGCGACCCTGGCGGTATTGCCTGACTGTGGTCATGTGCCTCAAGAGGAATGTCCAGCCGCCTTCATGGGTGCGGTGAGCGCATGGCTGAACGGGTTGGACCAGGCTCCAGCCCCGACTGACGCTGCCGTGATGCGCTGACCCGGACACCGTCATGGTCGCGCGGGGGCCTGCCTAGACCACCGGCCCCCAGAAAGACAGCAAGGCATGGGCCAGGCCGGCGAGGACGCCGAACCCGAGGACTGAACAGATCGCGCAAGCGACGAGAAAAGGCCGGATCGCAATCGCCGTGGAGGTGTTAGCCGCGTCGGTGCCGATCGAATCCGCCCGCTGGGTCTGAGTCATGGTGTGCTCCGGTCGCTGGTGTTGGGAAAGCAACGGGGCGGGCGATCGTGACACCTCGCCCCAACTGTCGTGCTGGACTTACAGTATAGTTGTCAGGACAAACTGACACACGCCCTTTTTTTTAGCACTTTCATGTGTCCCATCCACGGGCGCTTGAGGTTACCATGGGCGGCTATTTCAACCAGCGCACCTGACACATAAGATCGAGACCTCCTATGCCCGTCCCATTCCCGTTTTCCGCCATCGTCGGCCAGGAAGAGATGAAGCTTGCGCTCCTGATCGGGGCGGTTGACTCCCGCATTGGCGGAGTCCTGGTGTTCGGCGACCGCGGTACCGGCAAGTCCACGGCCATCCGCGCGCTGGCCGCCCTGCTGCCGAAAATGCGGGTGGTGGCCGATTGCCGCTATGGCTGCGATCCCGAGGCCGAGGTCGGTGTGCTCTGCGCGGAGTGCCGCGTGCGTCATAACGGCACCCCGTTCAAGACCAAGCAAGTCCCGGTGCCGGTGGTGGATCTGCCGCTGGGTGCCACCGAGGACCGGGTGATCGGCGCGCTCGATCTGGAGATGGCGCTGACACGGGGCGAGAAGGCCTTCGAGCCCGGATTGCTGGCCCGCGCCCATCGCGGCTTTCTCTATATCGACGAGGTGAACCTGCTGGAGGACCATCTGGTGGACGCGCTGCTGGATGTCGCCGCCTCCGGTGAGAATCTGGTAGAGCGCGAGGGTCTCTCGGTCCGTCACCCGGCGCGCTTCGTACTGATCGGCTCCGGTAATCCGGAAGAAGGCGAGCTGCGGCCGCAACTCCTGGACCGCTTCGGCCTCTCGGTCGAGGTACGGACCCCGCAGGACCTGGCGACGCGGGTGCAGGTGGTGCGTCTGCGTGATGAGTTCGAACGCAACCCGGAAGCCTTCACCGAGAAGTGGAAGCGTAAGGACGCCAAGGTGCGCAAACGCATCACCGACGCGCAGGCCCTGCTGCCGGCGATCGAGGTCCCGGACCATACACTGGAGCAGGCCTCGCGCCTGTGCATGGCGCTCGGCACCGACGGTCTGCGCGGCGAATTGACGCTGATCCGTGCCGCGCGTGCCCTGGCGGCGCTGGACGGCGACACCTCCGTAGGCGTTCCCCATCTGCGCAAGCTCGCGGCCCCCGCCCTGCGCCATCGGCTGCGCCGCGATCCCCTGGATGAGTCCGGCTCGACCGCCCGCGTCGATCGGGTGGTTCAGGAGCTGTTCCCGGCATGATGACGCCGGCGTCCGATCGCTCCCCGCAGCCCCCCCGGCCGGGTCCGGTCAGCGGCGGCCCGCCGCCGCCGGCTCGTCCGGACCCCTGGGAAGACGCGGCCCTGATCGCCGCGCTCTTCGCTGTCGATCCGGCCGGTTTGGGCGGTGTCTGCCTGCGCGCCCTCCCCGGTCCGGTGCGCGATCAATGGCTCGCCGACACCCGCGAACTGCTGCCGCCGGAGACGCCGCGCCGCAAGATCCCGCTGCACGTCTCGGATGGCCGCTTGCTGGGGGGCCTGGATCTCACCGCGACCCTGCGCGCCGGCCGACCGGTCGCGGAGCACGGACTGTTCGCCGAGGCCCATGGCGGCGTGCTGGAACTGGCGATGGCCGAGCGGGTGCGCGGCTCACCGGTCTCCTATCTCTGCTCCGCCCTGGACACCGGCGAGGTGGTTTTGGAGCGCGACGGGATTGCCTTGCGCTCCCCGGCGCGAGTCGGCGTGATCGCCCTGGATGAGGGCAGCAACGAGGACGAGCAGGTGGCCGATGCCTTGCTCGATCGACTCGCCTTTCTGATCGACCTCAGCCCGATCGCCGTGCGGGAGATGGGCGACGTGCCTTATTCAGTCGCGGACGTCACCGCGGCGCGGGGACGTTTGGCCGAGGTCAGCATCAGCGCCGACCAGGTGAACGCCATCTGTGAAACGGCCCTGGCGCTGGGCATCCCCTCGTTGCGCACCTCGCTGCACACGATGCGGGCGGCGCGCGTCGCCGCCGCCCTGGATGGGAACCTGGTGGTCACCGATGCGCAGGTGAGCCTCGCCGCCCGGTTGGTGATGGCGCCGCGTGCGACCATGCTGCCGTATACGCAACCGCCCGAATCCGAGCCCGAGCCGCCGCCGCCGGAGCCGCCCCCGCCCGACCAGGAGGGCGAGTCCGAGGCCAATCAGGAACAGCGCCAAGACCCCCTGGCGGATCAGGTCCTGGATGCCACCAAGGCGGCCATCCCCACCGATCTGCTCGACCGGCTGCGGCTGGGCCAACTGCGGCGCGCTAAGGTGCGCAGCACCGGCAAATCCGGGCAGGTCCAGCAGGCCAATATGCGCGGCCGACCGGCCGGGGTGCGCCGCGGCGACCTGCGTCCAGGGGATCGGCTGAACCTGATCGAAACGCTGCGCGCCGCCGCCCCCTGGCAGCGGGTGCGCCGGGCGGAACGGGAGCGCGGTCAGACGCAGACCCAGATGACGGCGACCGGGACACCGGGCGGCGCGACCAGAGCCAGGCCACGGACACTGCCGGTGCCCAACCTGGCCCCGCGCGTCGAGGTGCGTAAGGACGACTTCCGCATCCAGCGCTACAAACATCGTTCCGAAACCACGGCGATCTTCATCGTGGACGCCTCGGGCTCCTCGGCCTTGCATCGCCTGGGTGAGGCCAAGGGCGCGGTGGAACTGCTGCTCGCGGACTGCTATGTGCGCCGCGACCGGGTGGCGCTGGTCGCCTTCCGCGGCAAGACGGCGGAGCTGCTGCTCCCGCCGACGCGTTCGCTGGTGCGGACCAAGCGCTGCCTGGCGGATCTGCCCGGCGGCGGCGGAACCCCGCTGGCGTCCGGGATCGAGGCCGGGCTGGCCCTGGCCGATGCGGTCAAGCGCCGCGGCGGAACGCCGCTGCTGGTGCTGCTCACCGACGGGCGCGGCAACGTCGCCCGCAATGGTCAGGGCGGGCGCGCCCAAGCCGGCGAGGAGGCCCTGACCTGCGCGCGTCTGGTGCGGGCCGCGGGCGTGGCCGCCATGGTGGTCGACACCTCCCCGCACCCACATCCCCAGGCCAAGGCTCTGGCGGAGGCCATGGACGCCACCTATATGCCGCTGCCCCATGCGGATGCCGGGCGCCTGAACGCGGCGGTCAAAGCGAAGGCCGGGTTGTGAGGACCGCCGGCAGATCCAGCGGGTTCGCCGCGGCCGGCAGTCGGCACGAGCACCTGCCGCATTCATGTCCGTTGGCCGTACACTGACATCCGCTTCAGGTTCCTGACTGATCATGCACCGACGACTCGACTGGGACCATGAGGGACGCGACTGGCCGAATCGGGACGCCAGCCGCTTCGTCAGCGCCGGCGGGCTGCGCTGGCACGTGCAGCAACTGGGCCAGGGACCGGTGTTGGTCCTGGTCCACGGCACCGGCGCGGCCACTCACTCCTGGCGCACCCTCGCCCCGCTGCTCGCGCAGGACTTCCAGGTGGTGGCCGCGGATCTGCCGGGTCACGGGTTCACCCAAACGCCGGGCGACGGGGGGTTGTCGCTTCCCGGCATGGCAACCAGCCTCGCGGCCCTGCTCGATACCCTTGGCGTGACGCCCGATCTGGTGCTGGGTCACTCCGCCGGGGCCGCCGTACTCGTCCGACTCTGTCTCGACCAACGCATCGCCCCCGACGCTCTGATCAGTCTCAATGGCGCGCTGCTGCCCCTGCGCGGTCTGGCGGGACAGTGGTTCGCCCCCGCCGCGCGGTTCTTCGCCACCCATCCACTGGCGTCCCGGTACTTCGCCTGGCGCGCCCGGGCACCGGGCGCGGTCAAGCGACTGGTGGCCAGTACCGGTTCCCGTCTGGACGCCCAGGGGATGGAGTTCTACCGGCGGCTGGTGATCAACCCCGGACATGTGGCCGCCGCCATCGGGATGATGGCCAATTGGGATTTGCAGCCGCTGGCGCGGGACCTGCCACGCCTCGCGACGCCCTTGGTGATGCTGGTGGCCGAAGGCGACAGCACGGTCAGTCCGGCCGAAGCCCGCCGCGTCCGCACGCTGCTCCCGACGGTCGAAGTCCAGAGCATTCCCCGACTCGGGCACCTGGCTCATGAGGAAGCGCCGCAGACCGTGGCCTCGTTGATCCGCTCCATCGCTCAGCACTATCGCAAGTAACGGACGTCGGCAGCCGCACCGGTTGACCCTGATGACACTTGATCGGCGAATGAGTGCTGATAAGTCTCATTATCAATCATCAGATTTCGCCATACGACAGGGTGATAGGTAATTATTCGGCAACTGATGCGATTTTTGTTGCAACGCACAAAAAGGCTGTTGACAGCTATATAGCCAACTACTAATATTATGATGCTACTACCGCTCCGAAACCGCTGCTGCGCTGGGGCGGGCGCCTTGGCCGTTGCGGATCGCCGCAGCTACACCCGTTTATCAACTAAAGGCATGCTGTAATGAAGTACTTGGCCAACCTGAAGGAACTGACTCTCTCGGAAATGCTGTCCATCGCCATCGTGTTTACCGTACCGCTGCTGATCGGCTACAGCATCCTGACCTGAGGGCCGCCCCCGTGGGCAACCCGACCGTCGCCTGACGGTCGGTCCGCACTCTCCCCTTTCCTTCCCTACCGGCCCCGACCCGCTCCTTACCGTCTCCCTAGACCCTGCACCCCCGCCGCTTGCGGATCCTGTCCTTTGCCGGCACATCAGCCCGCAGTTCCAGTCAACGCTTACCTGCCGCTTCCGTTCCTTCGTGAATGGTACCGTCCTTTGGTTGTCGCTCTGACACCGCTTGCGCATAGCGTCATCAAGTAATTAAGCGTTTTCCTATTTAATAAAGTGACTATTCGCTTTATTACTTACGTTTAGCTGTTTCCGATCCCTTTTCATTTGCCTCGACTGTATTGGTGAACGCTATTTCGCGCGCTCACTGCGCTTCTGTTGATCCAGGTCAATACGACAATTGATCAGTGGATCTAGGATCCAGACGCAAGAAAAAGAAAAGCATCAGCTTTTGAGGTGAAGATCACTGATCATAAAGGGCTTTCTCATTACTCTACGATAAATAGATCCGCGTAATTGATAATTATCAAGCGACCTGAACAGGTCGATTGCGAATTATCAATCAATGAGCCGGAGCCGCTCATTGATTCGCTGATGGAGCGTATCGGAACCTGCCGCAGGCAGGTCGACGTTCAGGCTCACAATAAACATAACCGAATTATTTCGGAGGACATTCGATGACCAGACAGTCGACCCTGGGCGCTTTACTGCGCAGCCAGGGGGTAAGCCGTCGCGCCTTTCTCAAGTTCTGCACCACCACCGCCTCGGTGATGGCCTTGCCGGCATCGCTGATACCGGTCATGGCCGATGCCTTGGAGCAGGCTCAGCGCCAATCGGTGATCTGGTTGTCCTTTCAAGAGTGCACTGGTTGCACCGAGGCCCTGACCCGTTCGCATGCCCCGACCCTGGAAGGGCTGATCTTCGACTTCATCTCGCTGGACTATCACCACACCCTTCAGGCCGCGTCCGGGCGCGCCGCCGAAGCGGCGCGGGAAGAGGCCATGCGGGAGCACGCGGGCAAGTATCTGCTGTTGGTGGACGGATCCATCCCCACGGTGAAGGCCTATTCGACCATTGCCGGCATCAGCAACCTGGACATGCTCAAGGACTCGGCAGTCAACGCGGCGGCGATTATCGCCGTCGGCACCTGCGCGGCCTACGGCGGTCTGCCCATGGCGGCCCCTAACCCCACCAGCGCCGTGCCGGTTTCCGACCTGATCACGGATAAGCCGATCATTAACATCCCAGGCTGCCCGCCGCTGCCGCTGGCGATCACCGGGGTCATCGCCCACTACCTGACGCTGGGCACCTTGCCCGCACTCGACGCCCTGGACCGGCCGCTCGCCTTCTTCGGCGAAAACATCCACGACCGCTGTTACCGCCGCCCCTTCTACGACCGCGGACTCTTCGCCGAGACCTTCGACGATGCCGGCGCACGCAAGGGCTGGTGTCTCTACAAGCTGGGTTGCAAGGGGCCGGTGGCCTACAACGCCTGCGCCCATGTGAAATGGAATCAGGGGGTGAGCTTCCCGATTCAATCCGGCCACGGCTGCATCGGTTGCTCCGAGCCCGGTTTTTGGGACAGCGCCGGGATCTATGAATCCATCGCCGACGGCCAGTTCGGAACCGGACCGAAGCTCGCCTCGGCCGCCGTGGTGGGTGCCGTGGCCGGTGCCGGTGCCGCCCTGCTCGCCCGCGGCAAGAAGGAAAAGAAGGCGGCTGCCCACGCGGCCAACGAATAACGAAACGGTCCAATCAAAGGATCAAACGGAGGACATCCCTATGACACTGTTAGAGTTTGCACGTGGCCCAGCGATTCATTGGGCGCTGATCATCCTGGTCGCCGGCACCATCTGGCGCCTGCTTGGCGTCTTGGCACTGACGCGCGGGGGGGACCTGTCCCGGCCGCGGGACGCGTTCGGCAACTACAAGGGCTATCGCACCGTGTTCAGTCGCGCCTGGCCCAGCAGCGAGTTCAACGTCGCCACCCGCTACCAGACAATCGTGGCCTACCTCTTCCATTTTGCCACGCTGATCGTCGTCGTCGGCATCACGGCACACATCGAGTTCATCCAGAGCCTCACCGGGGCCTCCTGGCCGGCGCTCCCCAACGCGGTCGGGGTGGCGATCGGCATCGTCGCCCTGGTCTCACTGCTCGCCCTGATCCTGCGGCGCCTCACCAATCCATCCATCTATTGTTCCAATCTGGGTGACTACATCACCTGGATCCTGGTTGCCGCCCCGCTGATCACCGGACTCATGGCCTTTGCGCATCTGGGTCCGCGCTACGAGACCATGCTGGCGATCCACATCCTGAGTGTTGCCCTGATGTTCATCTGGTTCCCCTTCAGCAAGCTGATGCATTCGATCTGGTTTGTGTTCTCCCGCGCCCAGAGCGGTCTCACCTACGCCCACAAGGGAGTCCAGATATGAGCACCTCAGCCGCCGTCGCACCGATTTTTCCGACCTTTGAACAGGTCTGCCAGGGTTTCGCGGGGCAGATCGGGATGCTGCGCCAGATGGCGCCCGAGCCGACGCTGACGGATGCCGTCCGGGTCGAGCGCGCCATCGATACCCTGATCGCGGAGACCAACGCGGGCGAAGCCGTGTGGCTGGAGAGCTGCATCCATTGCGGCCAGTGCACCACCGCCTGCCATTTCTTCCAGGCGACGGGCGAGACCAAATACGCCCCCATGCGCAAGATGGATCTGTATCGGCGCATCTACCAGCGCGAGGTCGGCCCGTTCCGCTGGTGGTACAAGTTGATCACCCGTCCGGTCAAGCTCAAGGAGCTGGAGGACTTGCAGGAGTTGGTCTACGACTCCTGTTCCGAGTGCGGACGCTGCACCATGGTCTGCCCGATGGGCATCGATACTGCCTCGCTGGTCCATCATCTGCGCAGTGCGCTGGTGGCCGCGGAACTGGTGCCCGCGGAACTGGCGGCGCTGACCGCGGAGCAGAAGCATCGGGGGACCATCTTCGGCGCCTCCGCCGACACCCTGATGAACATGATCAACACCATCCGCGACCATTACGGGGTCACTATCCCGCTGGACAAACCCAGCGCCGAGGTCATGGTGCTGAGTTCCGCGGTCGATCTGGTGGCCAACGGCAACGGCCTGCTGGCGACGGCCAGGATCATGAACCACCTGGGGGTGGACTGGACCATGTGCAGCGACGGCTTTGAAAGCGCCAATTTTGGTCTGCTCTCCGGCGACATGGCGCTCTGGCGGCAGCAGTCGGAATCCATCACGACCGCCGCCCAGCGGATCGGCGCCAAGACGCTGGTGATCGCCGAGTGCGGTCACGCCTACCCGGCCCTGCGCTGGAACCCGATGATCAAGGGCGGCAGTCTGCCCTTCGATATGGTCTACATGTCCGAGTTCCTGGGCCGCATGGCCAAGGCGGGTCGACTCAACCTCACGCCGATTGACGGGAAGATCACCTACCACGACCCCTGCAAGACCGGTCGGCGCGGCGGTGCCTTCGATCAACCGCGAGCGGTGCTCCAGGCCATGAACGCCGATTACGTCGAGTTGCCCTCGGGCCGGGAGTACAACTGGTGCTGCGGCGGCGGGGCGGGCATCTTCCTGCTGGAGCGGGCCACCCGCCTGCGGGACGAGTCATTCAAGATCAAGATCAAACAAGTCAATGCCACCGGGGCCGCGACCGTGGTCGTGAGCTGCGCGAGCTGTCGGCTGAATTTCGAGGCCGGCCGCGTCAAGAACCACTGGGACAAGGAGGTCGCGAGTCTGGTTGAACTGGTCGCTGATCATCTGATCGACACCCCGGCCCAGGCCCCGGCCGCCAAGTCATCCCAGCCCGGAGTAACGGCATGAGCGAACGTATCGTCGTCGACCCGATCACCCGCATCGAGGGCCATCTGCGCATCGAGGCACAGATGGAAGGCGGGGTGATCCAGCAGGCGTATTCCTCGGGCACCATGGTGCGCGGCATCGAAACCATCGTGCGCGGCCGCGATCCGCGCGATGCCTGGGCCTTCGTGCAGCGCATTTGCGGCGTCTGCACCCTGGTCCACGGCCTGGCCGGAGTGCGGGCGGCGGAGGACGCGCTCAATTACGAGATTCCGCCCAATGCGCAGCTCATCCGTAATCTGATGATCGGGGCTCAGTATGTCCACGACCATGTCATGCACTTCTACCACCTGCATGCACTGGACTGGGTGGACCTGGTCTCCTCGTTGAGCGCGGACCCCAAGGCGACCTCGGAACTCGCCCAGTCGATCAGCAGCTATCCCAGATCCTCTCCGGGCTATTTCGCGGATGTGCAGAAGCGGCTCAAGGGGTTTGTCGAGGCGGGTCAGCTCGGCATTTTTGCCAACGGCTACTGGGGCCATCCGGCCTACAAGCTGCCGCCCGAAGCGAATCTGATGGCTGTTGCCCATTATCTGGACGCCCTGGCCTGGCAGCGTGATGTGGTCACCCTCCACGCCATTTTCGGCGGTAAGAACCCGCATCCGAACATGGTCGTCGGCGGCATGCCCTGCGCCATCAGCCTGGAGTCCGGCGCCCAGGCCGGTACCGCCCTGGACGTGATCGGACTGGAAATCGTCCGTAACGTCATCACCAAGATGCGTGATTTCGTGGACCAGGTCTATGTGCCGGATACCCTGGCTATCGCCGGCTACTACAAGGACTGGTTCAAAATCGGTGAAGGCGTCGGCAATTTCATGTGCTACGGCGATTTCCCGGCCAAGGGGTTCGGCGATCCAGCCACCTATCTGGTGCCGGGCGGGGTGATCCTGAACCGCGACCTCTCGCACATCGAGCCCGTAGACTTGCATAACGAGGACGAGATCCAGGAGTTCGTCTCCCGCGCCTGGTACGACTATAAGGATGGCAAAGATGTCGGCCTGCATCCCTACAAGGGCGAGACAAGTTTCGCCTTCACGGGGCCGGAGCCGCCATACGATCTTCTCAACGTGGACCAGGAATACTCCTGGCTCAAATCGCCGCGCTGGCGCGGCAAGCCGGTTGAGGTCGGTCCGTTGGCGCGGGTGCTGATGCTCTATACCACCGGGCATGAACAGACCAAGGCGCTGGTGGATTCGACACTGCAGACGCTCGACCTGCCGATCGATGCCCTGTACTCCACCATGGGGCGCACTGCCGCCCGCACCCTGGAGACCAAGGTCATGGTCGACGCCATGGATGGCTGGTACGCGCAACTGCTAGCCAACATCCGGGGCGGCGATACCCGAACCTTCAACGATGCCCTCTGGGATCCCAAGACCTGGCCCCGGAAGGCGCAGGGTGTGGGACACATGGAAGCGCCGCGGGGTGCGCTCGCCCATTGGATGGTGATCGAGGACGGCAAGATCGCCAACTATCAGGCGGTGGTACCCAGCACCTGGAACGCCGGTCCCCGCGACGCGCAGAACCAGCGCGGACCTTACGAGGCGGCCTTGGAAGGCCAGACCCTGCACGATCCCGAGCAACCCATCGAGATCCTGCGTACCATCCACAGCTTCGACCCTTGCATCGCCTGCGCGGTGCATCTGACCGATCCGCAAGGAGAGGAGATCTTGCGCGTCAAGGTGCAGTAGTCCCTGCGGCTGCGGGCGAGTGGTCGGGCCGCAGCGCGGTCACTGCACCGACCACCGTCCGAAGACCAGCCTCCGACCTTCCTGCACACGCGCAACCGCAACGGGATACCAGGTAATCAGGTGCTGACCGACAGCCTGTTCACCTGATGTCATATCTTGCTTACGCAGACCGTCGTCCGATGGCCGGAGCGTCACAGGCGCTGATGTCGCTCTGATCCGTGCTATTTTCCTTTCCGATTCTGACTATTGCGTCGGGCGCACCGCAGTGAGACCAACGACCTATTCCGCTTAAAAAACCTGCGACACGACGTCCTCAACTGCTATACTGTCAAGCATTGTTGACACCACTAAGAGTCCGCCTAAGTTGACAGTCTCACCTCCCCCTGCCGCACCGGGTGCCGGCCACGGGCGCAAGCCCCATGCGGTGATCATCGGCAGCGGTTTCGGCGGGCTGGCCGCGGCCGTTCGATTAGGAGCGCGCGGCTATCGGGTCACCGTCCTGGAGCGCCTGGACGCACCGGGCGGTCGCGCTTATGTCCACCGGCAGGACGGCTTCACCTTCGATGCGGGCCCGACCATCATCACCGCACCCTTCCTGCTCGACGAGCTCTGGGGTCTCTGCGGTAAACGCTTCGCCGACGATGTCGAGCTGCGGCTGATGGAACCCTTCTACCGTATCCGTTTCGACAACGGCGAGCACTTCGACTACAGCGGCGATCCCGAGCGAATCCGCGCTGAGATCGCCCGTTTCGCCCCTGAGGATCTCGCCGGATACGAAGGCTTCCTGAAGAAGAGTGAGGCTATTTTCCGGGTTGGCTTCGAACAACTCGCCCACGTCCCCTTCAGTTCTTTCATGGACATGGTGCGGATCATTCCGCCCATGATGAAACTCCAGAGCTACCGCAGCGTCTACAGCCTGGTGTCCTCCTACATCAAGGACCCACGGATGCGCACCATCCTGTCCTTCCACCCCCTGCTGATCGGCGGCAACCCGTTCACCGTGACCTCGATTTATGCCCTGATCTCCTTCCTGGAGCGGCAGTGGGGCGTTCATTGGGCGATGGGAGGAACCGGCCGTCTGGTGAGCGGGCTGGTGGGCCTGATCGAGGGTCAGGGTAATCGGGTGCGCTGCGGCGCCGAAGTGGCGGAGATTCTGGTCGACCAGGGGACAGCCCGCGGGGTCCGCCTGACGGATGGCGAGAAGATCCAGGCCGACATTGTCGTTTCCAACGCCGATGCGGCCTGGACCTATGCGAACTTACTGCCGGGGATCAAACGCCGTCGCTGGCCCGACTGGCGGCTCAAGCGTACGCAGTACTCCAATGGGCTCTTCGTCTGGTATTTCGGTACCCGCCGTCAATACCCGGACGTTCTCCACCACACCATCCTGATGGGCCCGCGCTACAAGGAACTGGTGCAGGACATTTTCAAGCGCAAGGTACTGGCGAAAGACTTCAGCCTCTATCTGCACCGGCCAACCGCGACTGATCCGGCGCTGGCCCCGGCGGGCTGCGACACCTTCTATGCGCTGGCCCCGGTCCCGCACCTGGATAGCGGAACGGACTGGACGACCCAGGCCGAACCCTACCGGCAGGCGGTCTGCGCCTATCTGGAACAGAGCCTGCTGCCGGGTCTGTCGGAGCATCTGGCGACCTCCCTGGTGACCACTCCGCTCGATTTTCAGCACCGGCTCCTGGCTTACAAGGGCGCCGGTTTCAGCCTCGAACCAGTGCTCTGGCAGAGCGCCTGGTTCCGCCCGCACAATGCCAGCGAGGAGGTCCGCCACCTCTACCTGGTTGGGGCGGGAACCCATCCCGGCGCCGGTGTACCCGGCGTCATATCTTCCGCCCGTGTACTCGATACGGTGGTGCCCGATGCGACAACCTTCGCTTAATCTGCGATTCTCGACCCAAGACGACCTGGTCACATGCCGTGATCTGCTCTGCGGGGGCTCACGCTCCTTCTACGCCGCGTCACTGTTGCTGCCGCGGAGCGTCTATGAACCGGCGACGGCGCTCTACGCCTTCTGCCGCATCGCCGACGATGAAATTGACTTGGCCGACCGCCCGCATGACGCGGTGATTGCGCTCAAGCAACGGCTCGACGCCGTCTATGCCGGCCGCCCCATGCAGATTTCCGCCGACCGCGCCTTGGCCGATGTCGTTGTGCAGTTCGCCATACCCCGTACTCTATTGGATGCTTTAATCGAAGGCTTTGCGTGGGACGCGGAGGGCCGCCGCTACGAGGATATCTCGTCGGTCTACGCCTATTCCGCGCGAGTCGCCGCCACGGTCGGGGCCATGATGACCCTGCTGATGGGCGTGCGCGATCCGAACCTGCTCGCCCGAGCCTGTGACCTCGGCGTCGCCATGCAACTGTCCAATATCGCCCGCGACGTGGGTGAGGATGCGGCCAACGGCAGGCTCTATCTGCCGCGCGAATGGCTGCGCGAGGAAGGCCTGGACCCGGATGCCTGGTTGGCAGCACCCGGCTGGAGCCCCGCCTTGGGACGAGTCGTCGCCCGGCTTCTAGCGGCAGCGGAAACACTCTACGCACGCGCCGATCAAGGCATTTCGGGCCTGCCCTTGCTTTGCCGCGCCGGCATCGGGGCCGCGCGTCACCTCTACGCGGAGATTGGTCACGAGGTCGAGCGGCGCGGGTGGGACTCGGTTTGCCAGCGCGCCGTCGTCTCACCCGGCCGCAAGGCCCGGCTGCTCCCGCGCGTCCTGGCCGCCGCCCTGCCCCGTGCGGTGGTCTCGTTACCGCCACTTGCCGAGACCCAGTTCCTCGTCGAGGCCGTTAAGGCTCAGCCGCTGCCGCAGGCCATCAACGGGACGATGACGCACACCCAGCCCGCCAAGATCGAAAATCGCGTCGTCTGGGTACTGGATCTGTTCGAGCGGATGGAAAAGCGTGATCGTTTACGCAGCATGGAGCGAGCTGCGGGCTACATGAATCGGGTACCACCATTGACTGAGATACCCCGCGGTGCCGTGTCCATCAACTGACAAGATTCAGTCTTGAAAGGGGGTGATTGAATGGAGGAGCGCAATCTGTCCGGATTGATCGAACTGCTGTTCGTTGTCGGGCTGGTTGGCTGGTTCAGTTACTCCCAACTCAGAAGCGTCCGCAAAGACAAGCGGCTCACGGACGGCGAGGACCGCGCGGCCGAGTCGAAAGAGAGGCCGCCGCGGGACGCCGGCTGAGTCATCCTGCGGGGCACAGCGAACGGGGCATGGCCCTTCGGAACGGCTGGCCCTGATCCGGACATCATCGGTGAGCGGTACCGTGCAATTCTTTGTGATTGAGCGATTCAGAAGCGATAGGTCCGCGCTAAGCGAGATGCCCAGCGGCGGCGACCGGAGTTAGCCAGTAATTGAGACCGCTCCCGCGGAAGGATTCTCCGACTTCAGCAAGCACCGCTTCGGCGACGACGGTCGGCAGGTAGGTGAAGAAGATGACCCGGCGACTGCGTCCTGCTACCTGCTCGGCCAAGGTCATGGAATGTTCCGACGACCCGTGGCCCGCGACCAGCGCACTGGTGAAACCGGGCACGTCATCCCGCTCCAGGAGCCACTCGGCGACCGCATCGGCAACCTCTGGCGGCACGATCAAATTGAGTAGCAGCGTCCCACCGGACGCGCTGGCATCCCAGTTCATGGTGGGTCTCCTGCATCCCCGGTGCGCCCGCTAGCGTCGTAACGCACCCTGATGATTTGCGCACCCACAGGCAGCGGGTCGATGCGCGTTGCGAAATCTGCCCGTTGCGGGCTCTTCGCGCTGGGTTGGAAGTTGGTGAGAGGGACCTCAATGGCGGTGAGGATCTGGCCGTCGATGGTCAGGACTTGGACGTGCGCATGCCCGAGGATCCGGCCGCGGCCCTGTACCGGCTTCACCATCTCACCAGAGATCAGGACGCTGTTCCCAAGTCGTTCGTAGCGCACGTTGCTGGGGATCAGACGCTGCGTCTGGTCCAGCTCAAGAACCAGGTCGGAGGCACCCCCGGCGAGGGCCGGCATCAGCCCAAGCAACAGGACAAGAAAGGGTTTCGCATGCATGGAAAAATCACCGACGGTCGGTTCTGGCCGGCCTGCGCCTGCCAAAACGTTGATACAGAATGGGCAGCAGGATCAGCGTTAGTGAGGTCGATGAAACCAGGCCGCCGATGACCACGATGGCCAGGGGGCGCTGGATCTCCGACCCCGGACCGGTCGCGAACAGCAAGGGGAGCAGCCCGAAGGCGGCGATATTCGCGGTCATCAACACCGGGCGCAGACGCCGTCTTGCACCTTCGGTCACTACCTCCATCAGGGGCCGCCCCAGGGACTGGAGCTGATTGAAGTAAGTCACCATCACGACCCCGTTGAGCACTGCAATACCCAAGAGCGCGATGAAGCCCACCGAGGCCGGTACGGACAGGTACTCCCCGGTGAGCGCCAGCGCGACGACACCGCCGATGAGCGCAAAGGGCACGTTCGAGAGTACCAGCAGGGCCTGTTTGACGGAGCGAAAGGTGGAGAAGAGCACCAGGAAGATCAGGACTAGGGCCACGGGGACCACCAGTGCAAGGCGCTTGGCGGCTCGCTGCTGGTTCTCGAACTGGCCACCCCATTGGAGCCAATAGCCGGCAGGCAGTATGACTTTAGCGGTAACCGCGGCTTTCGCCTCCTCTACAAATCCCACCAGGTCGCGCCCGTCCACGTTGGCGATGACCACCGCCATCCGGTTGCCGCGCTCCCGTGACAGGGCCACCGGACCTTCGATGCGCTGGATGTTCACCAGATTGGCCAGCGGCACCGCGCCCCCCTCCGGCAAGGCCAGCTGCAGGCCACTGAAGCGCGCCGGGGACGTGCGCATGGCGTCCGGCCCGCGGATCACAAGCGGGCTACGCTTGCCCTCCCGGTAGACGGTCCCTATCGGTAATCCCTCGATCTGGCCACGCAGAAAGCCGGCCAGGGCGTCCCCGTCGATCCCCAGGCGACCGGCCTCCAATCGGTCTACCACCAGATTCAGGTACTGAGCGCCCGCATTGCGGGGGGTATAGACGTCCTGGGCACCCTTGATTCCGGTGAGCACCCCGACGATCGCCTCGGCGGCCTGGTCCAGTTGGCCCTGATCAGCGCCGAAGATCTTGATCGCCAGGTCCCCGCGCACGCCGGTCAGCATCTCCGAGACGCGCATCTCGATGGGCTGGGTGAAGGCGAAGTCCACCCCCGGAAAGCCCTCGATCACGGCGCGGATGCGTTCGGTGAGGGCGTCCTTGGTGGGGACGGACCACTCGGTCATGGGCTTGAGGACCAGGAAACTGTCGGTCTGGTTGAGCCCCATAGGGTCAAGTCCCAACTCGTCCGAGCCCACCCGGGCGACGATGGCCTTGACCTCCGGGACCTCCCGCAGGATGGCCTGCTGGACCCGCTGATCGATCGCGATAGACTCCGCTAGGTTGATGGACGGCAGCTTTTCCAACTGGACGATCAGGTCACCCTCATCCAGGGTCGGCATGAAGGTCTTGCCGATACGGGTGTACAGTGCCCCGGCTCCGACCAACAGGGCCATGGCTACCACGATGACCGGCCAGGGGTTGCGCAGGCTCCAGCCCAGGAGCGGCATATAGAGCCGGGCCGCCCAGCGCACCAGCCAGGGCTCCCCGTGAGAAACTTTCCCGAGCAGGAAAGAGGCCAGCACCGGGATCACCGTGAGTGACAGGAGCAGGGAGGAGAGCAGCGCGAAAACAATCGTGAGGGCCACCGGCACGAACAGCTTGCCCTCCAACCCCTCAAGGGTCAGCAGGGGCAGGAAGACGATGACGATGATGAGGATGCCGGAGGACACCGGTACTGCGACCTCCCGGGTGGCCCGATAGATCAGATGTAGCCGCGGAAGGCGCCCGCCACCGCCCCCGCCGTGCTCCCGGGGCGCCAACTGGGTGACCACGTTCTCCACCACCACCACCGCCGCGTCCACCAGCATACCGATGGCGATCGCCAGCCCCCCCAGAGACATGAGGTTGGCGGAGAGGCCGAATTGCTGCATCAGGATAAAGGTCGCAAGAGCCGCCAGGGGCAGAATCAGGGCCACGGTCAGGGCTGCCCGCAAGTCACCCAGGAACAGTACCAGGAGCAACAGCACGAGGATGATGGCCTCCGCCAAGGCCCGCGCAACCGTCTCCACGGCCCGGTCAACCAGGACTCCGCGGTTGTAGAAGACTTCGACGCTGACGCCCTCTGGCAAAGCCGGTTTGAGCTCCGCGAGCTTGGCCTGGACCCCTTCGACCACCGCCCGGGCATTGGCCCCGCGCAGGCCCAGGACCAGGCCTTCGACCGTCTCACCACTGCCGTTGCGGGTCACGGCCCCATAGCGGGTGAGGGCTGACAACTGAACGGTGCCGATATCCGCCACCCGCACCGGTTGTTGGGACGTACCGCCCACGACGATGGCGGCCAGGTCATCCAGGGTGCGGATGGCTCCTTCGCTGCGCACCAGCAGGACCTCCTCCCCCTCGTCCAGCCGACCCGCCCCGTCATTGCGGTTGTTAGCGACGATGGCTTCCTGTAAGTCGGCGAGCCGAATGCCATGAGTGGCCATACGGGCGTTGTCCGGCACCACCTCGAAAGTGGTGACGTGACCACCGAGGGCATTGACGTCCGCCACCCCCGGCACCGAGCGCAGGGCCGGCCGAATGGTCCAGTCCAGCAGATCGCGGCGGGCGGCGAGCGACAGCCCCCCGCCCTCGATGCTGAACATGAACATCTCCCCCAGGGGTGTGGTCATGGGGGCGATGCCGCCCGTGATCCCGGCGGGCAGGTCCCCCCAGATGGCATTCAGACGCTCCGCCACCTGCTGGCGCGCCCAGTAGATGTCCGTCCCCTCCGCAAAGTCCACGGTGATATCGGTGAGTGCGTACTTGGCGATGGAGCGCAGCATGGTCTGGCGGGGGATGCCGAGCATCTCCACCTCGATCAGGGCGGTGATGCGTGACTCCACCTCCTCCGGGGTCATGCCCGCCGCCTTTACAATGATCTTCACCTGGGTAGTGGAAACGTCCGGGAAGGCGTCGATAGGGGTGTTCCGGAAGGCGGACCAACCGGCCCCGATGAGGAGCAGTACGGCGAGCAGCATCAGGAGCCGCTGGGTGAGGGCGAACTGGATCAGACGGGCGAGCATAGGGTGATCGTCACTGCGCAGCGCCGAGCCAGGCGGCCTTGAGGGCGATGACGCCGCTCACTGCCACCTGATCCTGCAGACCAAGCGAACCGGCCACGACCGCGTTTTGCTCCTCCTCCGCGAGCACCTGGATCGGCATAGCCACGAAGCCGCCCGGACGTGCCACGAACAGGTAGGCCGCTCCAGCATTGCGCACCACCGCCGCGGCGGGGACCCGCCAACCGGTCTCGGGGGCCACACTGGCCAACTGAACCTCCACAAACTGGCCCGGGCGTAGTTGCTCTGCACCCTCAGTGACCGCGGCCCGCACCAGAACACCCTGATCCTCTGCGTGAACCATGCGCCCGACGGCGATGATGGCGCCTTCGGTACCGAGCCCAGGAAGTAGGACCCGACCACCTTCGGCGAGACCGCCCACCCGGTCCACCGGGACATGGATCTCCAGCCATAGGGGCTTGAGCTGGGCCACCCGGTAGAGCGGGGTGGCGGCGGCCACCGACTGACCGGTGCTCACCAGTTGCTCCAGCACCACCCCGGCGATGGGCGCCAGGATCGGCAGCGTGCTGCTGAGCTTGCGGGTCCGGGCCAGTTGGTCGATGGCCGTCGGCGACAGTCCGGCGAGGCCCAGGAGCTGGCGCCCCTGATCCACCTGAGTGAGGAGTTCCCGCTGTTTGGCTTGGGTCTCCAGCAGGCGGCGCTCGGCGATCACGCCCTCCCTGTGGAGCATTTCATCGCGCTTGAGTTCTGTCTCGACCAGGGCCAGGCGGGTTACACCTTCCAGGAAGCGGCTTTGGGCCTCCACCAATTCCGGGCTGCGCATCTCCGCCAGGATCTGATTGGCGGCGACCTGCTCGCCCTCGGCTACCAGCAGGGCCGAGAGGATCCCCGCCTGGGGGGCAGAGACCACCCGCTGTTGGCGATTGGGCACCGTCACCCGGGCGGGATAGCGCCGGGTCAGGCTCTCGCCCGCCGACGTCGGCGCTGTCAGTACGATGCCGAAGGCCTGCTGCTGGGCTGGTTCCAGGGCGATCAGATTGGTGCCGGTTGCAGCACTGGCTCCGACATCGGGTTCCGCCGCAGCGGCCAGTACGGGGATACCCAGCAGGAGCAACAGGGACAACGAGAGACCGAGCGACCGCTTCTTGTCGGATGGATAAGCGGAGCGAATCCTCAACCCCACTGATCGCCATGCAAGCGCTTGGTGGATGCGGCGCGACTGTTCGCCGTATGCGCCACCCGGCACCTTGGCAAGCGCCTTATCCACTCTACGGACTTCCTCTGCATTCATCTGCGTACTCAACTCCTCGACCCCCAACGATGCCTGGCAGGGGTGGTTCATTCAGGCACCAGCCCCAAGGCCTGATTCAGTCGGGCGGCGGCGCGCCCCTGTTCCAACCGCCGTAACTCCAGGTCCAGGCTCGCCTGGCGGGCACGCTCCTGGGCCTGGAGCAGGGTCGTGAGTTCGGATTCACCCAGGTTGAAAGCGCGCCGCACCAGCTGTACAGCATCCTGGGTCACCGTCTGACGTCGCGTGGCCAGTGCCAGGGCCTCAGTGGCACCCGCGACCTCGATCCGCGCGGTTTCAAGTGCGTGCTCGGCCTCGATCAGGGTGCGGCGCCGGGTTGTCACTTCTTCGGTATAGGCCCGCTCCGCAAGCGCGATGGCCGGGGCCGAGTAGCTGGTCAGACCGAAGGGGACGCTGATCTCCAGCTGCAGAGCGTCCGCGGCCTCGCTCCCGCGTCCGTCACGCACCCGCTTGGCGCCCAGGCTCAACAGCGGATTGCCGCGGCGCTGGCTGTGGACACGCTCGCGCTCGGCCCGAGCCTTGGCCACGGCGCCATCGCTGCTGGCCAGTAACGGATGATCGGCAGGCAAGTCGGCGTGGGCCTCGGTCGGGGTACCGGAGGGTGGCGGCGCCGTTTCGACCAGGGGCTCCGGGACGGTACGTAAGCCGGTCAAGTGAATGTAGCTTTGGATCGCTTGGTTGTAGTCGAGCTGCGCAGCCTGTAAGTCCACTTCCCGGGTCAAGGTGTCCTGCTGGGCCACCAGGAGGTCCATCCGCGCCAACTCGCCGGCCATGGTGCGTTTACCGATGTCCTGTTCCAGACTGCGCGCCGCTGCCAGGGCGGCGGCGGCCTGGCGCAGTCGACCTTGGGCCAAGGCCGTCGTCCAGGCCGCCTCCCGCACCCGCCCGGCCATCTCCCAGCGCAGTAACCGGACCAGGGCATCGGCCTGGTTGCCCATGGCGGTGGCAATCCCTTGACTTGCGCTCCGCTGGCCCGGCATCCACAGGGGCAGATCGACCATGGCCTCCAGTTCATAGGCCCCGTCGTTCCCCGTTAAGGCGTCGGAGACCGACTTGGCCCGCAGCGCCGGGTCCGCTGCCAACAGGCCTCCCGCCTGGCGGCGGATGGCGGCACTTTCCCCGCGCAGGGCAGCGACCCGGGACTCCTGCTGCTCGACCTGCAGGGCGCCAGTCACGGCCTCCGCTAGGGTGACAGCACGGGTGGGCGTTGCCGTCAGGGCGGCAAGCAGGGTCAGGGTGAGCGCAATCATCCGGGTATTGCTCGGGGGCGATGAACGGAGGGCGCGCGACATCAGGGTCACAGAGTCCATTTACGGGACTCTACCCGTGCAAGCTGAAACGAAGCTGAATAGCGGCCTGCGCCCGCTCAGGACGTTGGTTCGAGACAGCGGACGGGCAAGCTGACGGCGGCCCGCAATCCGCCGAGGGTCGTGGAACGGCCAAGTTCAAGACGGCCGCCGTAAAGGTCCACGATCTCGCGCACGATGGAGAGTCCGAGCCCATGACCCGCGACCGACTCGTCCAGCCGCACACCGCGCTGGGCGATCGCGTCGAGTTCGGCCTCTGGGCAGCCGGGGCCGTCGTCCTCAATGCAGAGGCGTACGCCGTCGGGGGTTTGCATGAGGAAGCAGCTCACCCGGGTCTGGGCCCACTTGCAGGCATTGTCCAAGAGGGTGCCGATAAGCTCCAGCATGTCCTCCCGGTCTGCTGCCAGGACCCCGGACAGGTCCAGCCGACATTCCAGGGACAGGTCCTGATCCGGGTACATCCGTTCCAGCAATCGTTTGAGGACCGGCAATTCCGCCTGGGGGTCAAAGTGCAGACCAGGGCTGCCCGCCCCGGCCAGGCGGGCGCGCTTGAGTTCCCGCTCCAAGAGCGCCCCGACCCGCGCCAGTTGTTCGCGTAACACGGCCTGGGTGGCCGGATCCGAACCCGTTGGCTGCGTGTCCAGAGTCTGGGTCATCAGGGTCAAGGGCCCCTTGAGGGCGTGGGCCAGGTTGCCGGCGACGTTGCGAGAACGCTCCAGCCGCTTGGCATAGAGCGTAAGCAGGCCGTTGATCTTCGACACCAGCGGCAAGATTTCCGCTGGCACGACCTCGGTCAGGGTGCTGGCTTCACCCCGTTCCAGGGCGACGATGTCCCGGTAGACCGGCCTCAAACAGGCAAAGGCGCGCCGCACGATCCGGCGTTGCACCCAGAGCATGGCAGTCAGTCCGCCCACCGCCATCAGGGCGAAGAGTTGTTCAAAGGATCGCAGGGGGCGGCGCACGGGGCTGAAGTCCTCGGCGACCACCAGGGTCAGGTCATGGCCCTGGTGCCGGAAACCGCCACCCAGGGTCAGGAGGTCTTGTCCGCGGGGACCCGCAGTGTGCCAATGGGCCGTCACCCCAGGGCTCAGGTTCGGCGCCTTCAGTTCAAAGTCACCCAAGGACCGGGAGCGGGCGGTTGCCCCGTCGACGATCCGCAGGGTGAAGTAATGCCCTGAGTCGGGCTCGTCATAGATTGGGCTCAGGTGCGGCGGGCGCACCTGGACCAGACCTTGGGGGGAGACCTCCAGGGACGTGAGGAGGGCCTCCGCGTCATGCATCAGGCGCGAGACCACATAGGCGTCGGCGGTGCGGTGCAGGGCCTCGTGACCCAGCCACCAGGCCGCGCTGATCAGTAGCGCCAGACTCAGGCTCAGCCCCAAGCGCAGGCGACCCTCGATGGACGCGGTGGTGGACCGGCACTCCCGGCCGCTAGGGGTCCCCTTGGAAGCGGTAGCCCTGACCGCGCTGGGTGAGAATCCAGTGCTTGCCAAGCTTGTCGCGCAATCGCCGGACGTAGACCTCGATGGTGTTCCCGTCATGGTCGGCGGAGTCGTCATAGCAGTGATCCAGCAGGCGGGTCTTCGACAAGAGCTTGTTCGGGTTGAGCATGAAATAGCGCAGCAGCCGGAACTCGGTGGCGGTCAACTCCACTAGCTGACCATCCGGAAGCAGCGCCCGCTGGCGATCCTCGTCCAGGTGCAAGCCAGCGACCACCAGCCCCCCGCCCGCATGCCCGGCGGCGCGCCGGATCAGGGCGTTGAGTCGGGCGATCAACTCCTCCGTGTGAAAGGGCTTACCCAGATAATCATCGGCACCGGCCTTGAGCCCGTCCACACGCTCGTGCCAGGCATCGCGGGCGGTGAGTACCAGCACCGGAGTGATGACACCGATCTGCCGCCACGCGCTCAACACCGCAAGCCCTGACTGCCCGGGCAAGCCAAGATCCAGCACCACCACATCAAAGCTCGACTCCGCCCCCAGGACCTGGGCATCCAGTCCGTCGGCCACCCAATCAACCGCGAAACCAGCCGCCGTGAGGTCCCGCCGCAGGGCGGCCGCCAGGCTTTGTTCGTCTTCCACGAGTAACAGACGCATGGTTAACCCTAGTTTGACAGGCTAGGCTATTCTTCTCTTAAGATCATCCACTTGAGGGTTCCATTAAGGGTCTCAAAGGGAGTGCGCTGGGTGAGGATGGCATCGAAACGGACCTCCAGGACCGGCACCCGCGTCGGCTCGGGGTTGCGCTGGTAGGCCTTCAGGATGCCACCGGCTGGCCACTGGGCCTGCAGGCGGTGCAGTGGCTCCTGGGGTAGACCTGCTCACGCAGGTCATCGAGCGCGCGCCGTAGTGGAGATCCCCCCGTGGAGCACTCCAGAAAGTTGATCCGGCGCTTGCTGGATATGCTGGAAAACCTGGCGTTGCCGATCTGCGTCACGTAACCATTGTGGTCCTGATGACGTGCCTCGGAGTCATCCACCGTGACAAACCGACTGATCTCAATCGGCTTTAACCTCAAAGGTGTCAATCGCTGCGCGCAACGCCGGATGATCCAAAGCGTGTTGCTCAATACTGATGCCTTGAACAATGCCATCCCACGCCTGGCGCAGACTTGCCGCTCCAGCGGTCGGGCCCTGTGGATGACCGAAGACGCCCCGTCCGGGGATGAACCCGAAATCCACATGGCCCACTCGGCGATAAACGCCATCCAAGGTGCCGGCCCAATCACTTCCCCCCGGAATCGGCAGGCTTGGCGCGATGCCGCCCATGGGGGCGAGGCAAGCCGCAACGCCGTCCAGAACTTCGCTTTCATCCATCCCCATACGGGCGCCGAATCCAGGCATCACGATCGCATCCAATCCTGCCAGACGTTGGAGCTTATAGATGACCTTGGAGTGAATGCCATAGACTGGCGACCGGCTGCAGGGCGCGATCATCGGGAAGTGCCCGACCAGCGGCACCCTAGTATGCCGGCTGAGCATCCGCACCGCGCTGAGCCCCACCGGCATCGCATTCACCATCAGGAGGTTGGCGCCATTGGCAACCGCCAGGTCATGCAGATCGCATAGCCGATCCACTTCATCGGTGATGTTTGCAAGATAGCCTTTCGTGACACCGGTCGCCTCCTCCGCCCGACGTCGCGCCTGCCCTAACAAGGCGGAGCGCTCGGCCAACGGGCACCAGGGGGCATCGGCCAGCATCTCATCGTCCTTGGCGACGTCAAGCCCCCCCAGCCAGCCCTGATATCCCAGTTCGGCGAAGGGCTCAGGAGGCAAGCCGATGTTAGGCTTGATGACCCCGAAGAAGATCGGACGTCCATGAACGCCGAGCAAGTCCCGAATACCTGCAACACCAAACCGCGGCCCGGTGAATTCCGCCAAAAAAGACGGCGGCAAGCGGATATCCATCAGCTTGATCACGGGTATCCCGGGGACGAAAAATACGCCCTCACCGACCACCGCCGACAGCAAGTTGGGGATGCGCGGACCAAAGTTGCCATGGGGGTGAGCGATGGTGACGGTACAGACGCAGACCTCCCCCCGGCCTTGCGGCTGCGCACTCGCCCCGAGCGTCAGACTCGGAGCGGACTGTCGACGCTCCACCCGCAGTTCCAACACTTTGGCGGCAAAGCGCGCCCGAAAATCCTCGTCGATCCCGACCCGGTGCCATTGCGCGGTCGACTGTTCGCTGCACAGGTGGGCCGCGGCGATGCGCGGATCCCCATAACACTCGAAACGATAATCCAGTTCAATCGCGGACGCTGGATCGTAATCGGCGCGGTTCAGAAAGAACCCTTCGCTGTCTGTCGGGGTCATATCAGGAGATGCCCGATTGCCTGTGCGTTGACTTAGCTGCCAAGAAACTGGGCCAGAATCCTGCGCTCGGAGCGCGGACCATCCAGTTCGATAAAGAACACGGACTGCCATCCACCCAGCATCAGTTTCCCACCAGAGATCGGGATGGTCTCAGTGGCATTCATGAACAGCCCCATCAGATGCGCGTGCGCATTGTCCCTACCGTCTACAGGCGCTCTATTGTGAAGATAGTCGCCACGCTGGGGCACCAGATCGCTCAGGTACTTGACCATATCCCGTTGCAGCATCTCCTCGCGTTCATTGAGATTGACGTGCGCGGTCGTATGCGGGGAAATCAAGGTGACCAGGCCGTCCCGAATTCCTGCTTTCTCGAGGGCATGCTCTACATCAGCGGTGATATCGATCACCTGGATCGGATCAAGCGTGGCCACGGAAATCTGTTGGAGGATGATCTTCATCGTGTTTTCGCCACGCGGTTTCGCCGACGCTCACGCGCTCCTGCACGAGACCAGATCGCGTTAATCTTCCAGAGGGTCGTCGAACACACGCTCAGCGATAAGCCGAAACCAGGGCGTGAAGAGATCCGGCGATACTCTGACAGCGCGCCTGACCGCACCGACCGAAATCCAGCGCCAGGCTCCAACCTCCGCCGGATCGGGTCGGGGTTCGCCGACGAAACGCCCGCGAAACACATGCAGATACTCGTGCTCAATTAATCCGGAAAGCGGGTCCGCAGCCCGGTAGGTCAACTGCATCTGCTCGGTCAAGGGTGCATGAAAACCCAGTTCCTCACCGAGTCGACGCAACGCGGCACGTGCCGTCGGCTCGTCTGGGCGTGGATGTCCACAGCAACTATTCGACCATTGCCCCGCAAAATGATATTTCGTATCGGCCCTGCGCTGTAACAGCAGATCGCCGCCCGCATTGAAGATAAAAATAGAAAAGGCGCGGTGCAGCAGACCCCGCTGATGAACATCCAATTTGTCGCCGTCCCCGAGTGCGTGGTCTTGGTCATCCACGACGATGACCCGCTCAAGCGCATCTTGCCGGCCGACGCGTGCTGAACCTTCGCTCGAATGCGAGACGATCGCTGACTTCAACTTGTCATCTCCACTCGAATCAACCGCGCTCGCAGAAGGGCCGGCCAAGTCGTCTCCGAGCTTGGCCGGCCCAAACCGCAAGCGAAACCCCTAACGACGGATAACCGCGGGCGGATTCGAAATGATCGGTGTCGCGTAAGCGGTATCGAACCAGTTGAAGTTGGCGGTACTGAGCAGGATGAAATGAATCAACAGGCCCAGCACGGCCAAAAAGCCGAAGAGCGCCACCAAGGCACGACGGGGATCGAAAATCTGCCAGATTTTATGCATGTCAAGTCTCCAATGTGTGGACAGTGTTCAGCAGAAAGCGCGGCTTCTACAGCCAGGGGCGCCACGCCCACACCAAAATATGTGCGACTACGGCAATGCCGACAAAGGCAGTCATGCTCTGGACGAAGAAGCCATGGAACTCTTTTGCTTCGTCATCGGTGAGCCCGGTAAGGCTCATGCTCTTGTTCTCAGCCATTGGAATTACCCTCACGATGTCAAAATGGCCACTGAGGCCGTTTTTGCGCACCAAGCGCGACCACCGGGTCGTGGCCGTCACGGCCACGACCCAAAAAATCCGATCTCCGCGGCGGCGAACCCCGCGGTGTCATCACGCGTGCCGGATCGGTCGACGCGCGTTCCAAAAACGCTTGCCTCAATGCCTGCGAGGCACCGCCGGAGATGGGGCTCCGGCAACCAAACGTCTCAGTAGACAATACTACATCAAACCTTCCTGAACTGCTGCCTCTCCAGTGACCTTTCCGCCAGGCGCGTTAAGAACCTCGGCGTCGGTCTGAACCGCCGCGGGGACTACCGCAGGCTCAGGGACGACATCAGGAGTCGGAACGACCGCTGGACTTGGCTGGCCCAAGACCGGATAGTCCTTCAACATCGGCTCACCGAAGAGCGGTTTGTTGATGCCCTGATGGCAGGTTTCGCAACCAACCCGCATCGGATCACCCAAGGGGCCCTTGCGCGTTGCCGGCAAGATATCGCTCAACGGCATGACGAATGCGTGGTTTATCTCACGCACCATCCGGATCGCGTACCAGGCTTTGGTCCGCGTCAGTTGACTCTGACTCCAGTCCGCGAACTGACGGCTGTTATGACAATGATTGCAGCCAACACCCAGGGAGCGTGACATGTACATCATCAGCGCGTAGGTCCACTCCGTCTTCTTCGTGTTGATCGTATCGTTCCAGCCCGGCGACAAGGCGGTCGCCGGTGTGATTGCGATCGTCGTGTCCTTATCGAAGAAGGTCGTCATTGGATCATAGGGCAGCGACGCGAAGGCTGGCACAGCAGACAGCCGGTTCTGACCGGATGCACCCTGTCCACTGGCCGCCCGACCCGGATTGGTTGTCCAGACGTACTTCGGAATCGCGTTGCCACGGTGACAGGTGTAGCAGGTCACCCCGGTGGGTGCGACATGATCACCCCAGGCGGCGTTAGCCCGCTGGGTCATCGTGATCATCGAACGCGAGACCACCTTCTGGTACTTGGTATCCGCCGCCATATCCGCCAGATCATGGCAATAGACACACCCTTGCCCAGCGACCCACTGATCCTTCGGCACCACCCACTCGGTGAGCGCCAGCATCAGCCTGGTGAACTCGGTGAGCGGGACATCACCCAAGACCTGCAGGTTCTTATACACAGTCCCGGCAGCGATCGGCACCGGCACCGCAGGAGGCTGAACTGCCGGCGGAACATTCGCTCTATGCTGAGCCGCAAGAATACGCGGATTCACATAGGCAACCATCCCGACGCCACGATAGCCGCGCTGCTCAGACTCTGGTGGTGGCCGTTCGCAACCCGCGACGATCATCGCCGCCAGTCCGACAGCAGCCAACGGTAAAATCTTTGGTGCTGAAAAGAGGCTCACTTTCATCACAATGCTCCCGGAAGTGAGGCTGGATCAGGAACCGGCACACCCTCGAATGGGTACGCGGGAACCAGACCGTGCTTGATGCCCCACAGATACCAGTTGTCGACCACGGTGCCGGTCAACAGGATGCCGATACCACCGGTGATGACCACCAGTACCGCAAACCAGTAGGCCCAGCGATGGATCGACTCCATGGTCGCATTGAAGCCCATGGTCCATCTCCACAGCAACTGCGCGCGCTCGGCCGCCGTACCGCGATCGGTGATCTGATCGATTTCCCGATCGCCGCCGTAGCGACTCACGGCCAGGATGGTCCCGCCATGCATCGCGAACAGAACCGCCGAGCCGTAGAGGAAGGCGATCGAGAGCATGTGGAACGGGTTGTAGTAAAGATTGCCGTAGGCGATCGAGAAGGCGGCAGTCCAGTCGAGATGCGGGAAGATACCGAACGGCGGCGCCTCGGACCAGGAACCCATCATCACCGGGCGAATGAAACCAATCACCAGATACAGCCAGATCGCGGCGGCAAAGGCCCAGGCCATATGCGTACCAACGCCAAGCGTGATCGCGCGTCGATAGGTACGCACCCACCACAGAAGGATCGACACGGTCAGGAAGAACCCGGCCATGAGCCACCAGCCGCCTTTTGCCAACGGCGGGACATGGAGCCCGTATTCCGGAGCTGGCGGCTCCAGTGCCAGCCAGAAGAACTCCTGGGCGAACTTGATGGGGCTCCAGTCGACCGACGCGGCCATGTTGAGCCCGATGATCTCAAAGGCGATGAAGCCGAAGATCAGCGCGAACACGCCGCTCGTTCCCAGGTAGATGGGTCCGATCTGCGCATCGCCGATTTTGCCCAACCAATAACTGAAGATTGGTTTTCCGATGCGGTCACGCTGACCATCGGTATGGGGTACACCCGGATAAGCCGGCGCGCGTACTTGCACCGTAGTAAAAATATTTTGGTATTCAGCCATTAGGGTACTCCTGATCAGCCGAAGATCGGCAGGTTAGGCCACCAGGTCCACCATTCCGGCCAGCCGCGGGTCCAGAAGGGGCCGCTGAGGATGATACAGATCGCGCTCCAGAAAGAGGCATTGATGGCGAGGAACACGCCCAGCCGATGGATGCCCAGTGCGCCGATCGAATACCCAACCTCGTCCCGGAAGAAGGTGTTCTCATGCTCGGAGGTCTTCACCGTCTCACCTTTCCCCGGATTGGTTACCGAGAGAATCAGCGACCCATGCATGGAGAGCGCAAGCGCGTTGGTGAAGAAGAAGGTGATGGCGAGCATGTGCGCCGGGTTGTAGTGGAAGTGCAGGAACTGATATCCCACATTCGACACCCAGTCCAGGTGACTGAGAATGCCGTAGGGGAAACCGTGGCCCCAAGCCCCCAACAGAACCGGCCGAATCACGACAAGCGCGACATAAGCAAAGATCGCGAAGCTGAATGCAAACGGGACATGCAGCCCGATGCCGAGCTTGCGCGCGATCTCAACCTGGCGTAGTGCCCAAGAGACAAATGCGCCGATAGCGCACAATGTGATGATCTGCCACAGACCTCCTTTCGCCATCGGCGCCATCCCCAGCCCGTAGCTCAGGTCCGGGGGCGCGATGCTGATCTGCCACAGATTCCAGGTCGGCCCCATGGCCGCACCCCAAACTATCAATAGTGTACCAAGGACGGCGAAGAAGACTGCGGTGACTCCAAAGAAGCCGACATAAAACGGCCCGACCCAGAAATCAAAGAGATCTCCGCCGATCAGCGTTCCCCCACGAACGCGATATTTTCGCTCAAAACTCAGCATGGCCATGATTCAACCCTCTGGTCGGGGGTTGCCGTCGCGGCAACCACCCCACGGTGCCAAGCAACGAACGGGAGATCGGAAACCGATCTCCCGTCCGCTGCCAGTGGCGATTGACGCTACTTCGCGGGCGCCGCCGGGACTACGACCACTGGCGCGGGCGCAGCGGCCGCTGGCGCAGCGGCCGCGGGGGCTGCGGCCGCGGGCTTCGCAGCAGCTGGCGCAGGCGCGGCGGCTGGCTTGGCAGCCACGACCGGCGCAGGCTTGGCGGCAACCGGCGCAGCCTTCACGACCGGCGCAGCCTTCACGACCGGCGGGTTCGAGATGATCGGCGTCGCATAAGCCGTGTCGAGCCAGTTGAAATTAGCGGTGCTGAGCAGTATGAAATGAATGAGCAGTGCGAGAACCGCCAAGCCACCGAAGAGTGCGATCAGCGTGCGGCGCGGATCGAAGATCTTCCAAATCTTGTACAGGTCTGCTTGCATGGAACCGAACATTGTTGATCTCCTATTGATTTACGTTGGGGGTTAGTGACGATCAGGCTACAGCCAGGGACGCCATGCCCAGACCAGGATGTGAGCGACTACTGCGATACCAACGAAAGCGGTCATGCTCTGTACGAAGAAACCGTGGAACTCTTTCGCCTCGTCATCGCTGAGTCCGGTGAGACTTTTGTTTTCGGCCATGGTAATTACCTCAAGCTCGTGGAGATGGCCTTGCGGCCGTTAGCGCGCATCCCAGCGCGAACCATATGAGACACGACGCAATACGCCGCATCCCGCTTCTTGCCCGCTGCCAGTCGGGCATTGACATGACTGTCACAGTATGTCAAAGAAAGGCGAAAGGCAAGACCCGATGAGTCACTGCTCGCGCCTCGGCGAAACACGATCGATGCACATCCGTGACCGAGGGCCAGGGACGCATACGGGACGGCAACAACCGGGCGAACAGACTCATCACCCAGAAAATCACGAAAGCCACCCCGAAGATCAGCCGGTACTGCCGACGTTCACGCGCCCAGAGTTTGGACAGTTCGTTAGGGTCGTTCATAGTTGCTACTCGGATTTCGCTTGATGGCGTGGCGCAATGGTATGGCCGCAGGCTGCTCACGGTACGATGGCCTGGGAGCAGTGCTGCGTCGCGCATTGTGTCATCTGAAAATAGGCTCATGACGCAACCGCCGCGGGACGCCGTCCCTGAATACGCTGCAGCCGCTCCAGAGTCACCGTTGGTTCGCCGGCCTTACGCGCGGCTTGCTCGGCCGCATCGCGCAGACGCTTGGCGGCGGAGATGCGTATCAGCACCGGTTGGCTTTCGAGCGCGGCGTCGAGCGCGGCCTTGGCCTCATCGGTCCAAGGCAATTCCTGATAGACCCGTGCCGGCGTCGGATCGGTCTGGTCCAGATCGGTTCCGAGCGGCAGGATATGGAACAAGGCGTCAAACAGCGCGTTACAGACCTCTTGCACCAGATAGGTCGCCCCGGAATATCCCATGAAGGGGGTTCCGGTATGGCGACGAATAATAGTCCCAGGAAAAGACGCGGGGATATAGGTCGCACGCGCATTGACTTCCGCCAGATACATGCGCTCATTATAGCTGCCAAACAGGATCAAGGGGGGTTGTCCCTGAACCTGCTGACGCACGGCCTGATTGTCTGGTTTGACGCCCGGACGCCGCGCCACCGCGAAGTTGCAGGGCAGGCCCAGTTCATCAGCAAGGTAATGTCGCAGACCGCGGCTATAGGTCTCGGTCGCCACCACACCAAAGCTGGCGGTCGCAAAAAAATCCTGAGTCACGGAGCGCCACAGGTCCCAAATCGGTGCGAGGGTCGTGCGCTTTTCTTCGGCGATGAATGGTTCCGGGTCCAGTCCCAGGCACTCGCCCAAACTCCGCAGGAAGCGGGTCGTGCTGTGCAGTCCGATCGGAGCTTGGAAATAGGGCTTATCCAGCGCTTCGCACAGCAGGCGGCCAAACTCCCGGTATAAACAGACGGTCGCGTCCGCATCCCGCAACCGTGGGATCTGCGACAGCGCACAACCCAGGGGAAAGACCAGATTCACTTCGGCGCCGATGCCCTCGATCAGGCGGCGCATCTCGGCCAGATCGGACCACATGTTGAAGGTGCCGTACATGGCCCCGACGATATTGACCCGCGGCTTACTGCCGGGCTTGCGCGCTTTGCCGGTCCCCTTGGATTTACCGTGAACTCCGAATTGATTCCATAACCAGAACAAGGCACGGTCCGCGCTCTGCCACTGATCCTCGTCGATGGTACGCGGGAGAAAACGCTGAATATTTTTTCCGTTGGGCGTCACTCCGCCGCCGATCATCTCGGCAATGGACCCGGTCACGACCACCGATGGCTTGTCTGGATCTAAGGTCGCATGGGCGCGGCTGAGCGCGGCTTCAGTGCCTTTCTGACCAAGCTCCTCTTCTCCAAGCCCAGTGACAACCACCGGCAAGGCGTGAGGCGGCAACCCGTCGGTGTAGTGGAGAACCGCGGTGACGGGCAGGTTTTCACAACCGACCGGACCATCAATGATCACTTGCAGTCCGTCGATCGCGGCAAACGCATACACCGCTCCCCAGTAACCACCCGCCCGATCGAGATCCTGAATCAACATGCGCTCAGCCTCCCGTACCGGTGGCGACAGCGGCGGCGGCACGCGCTCCCCGATCCGATGGGAAGCAACCATCGGAGTGACGGAAGAAGGCATCCATCGCATCAAAGCGCGAACGGCTCGCCAACGCGGCATTGATGACTTGGGCCAGCGAACCGGCACCCGCCGGCCCCATCAGGGGACGCGCGGAGATCAGGTTCGTGAAGTACAAGGCGGGGATCGCCCGCTCTTTGGCCTGCTGTACGACCGGCGTGGTGCCGATGACGACATCGGGAGAGAACTCACGCATTGCCGCAAGGTCTTGCTCCAAAGTGGCACGGTATTGAACGCGCACACCCTTGGACTCGAGCCAGTCGCAATCGGTTCTGGACCACTCGGTCCGACCGCAAGCCGTCCCCACATACCGCAGGTCGGCGCCGCTCTCGATCAACAGGCGCCCGACGATGAGTTCTGAACCTTCATAACCGGACAGGGTAATGCGGCCCTTGATCGGCGCCCCCTTGATGGCCTCTCGCGTGGCAGGCAGCCAACGGTTTTTCGCCGCGGTCAGTACTGTAGACGGCACCCCACAGGCTGCGGCAATAGCTTCCAACCAAGCGGCGGTCCCCTCGTAACCAACGGGTGCAGAACCGACGACCGGCCGGCCGGCCACTGCAAATTCGTTGCATACGCCGCTGTACTGGGGGTGGATCGCGGCGGCGGCGACACCGGCCAGGGCGCCATAGAGTTCGCGCCATTCGCGGGTCGGCACCACCGGTCCGGCAGCCAGTTCCAGGGATTCGAGCAACCTACCGATGGTCATCGGATCGACCGGGAACATTTCGCCGATGAGGGCGACCGCGGGCCGTTGTGAGCGCCCGCCACGGGGGGCCTGGACCGGGCCCTGTTCCGCTTCCTGACGGGCACGACGCAACATGGCCGCGGAGAGTACGTCTTTGGCTTCGGCGTGCGTCGGCACCCCGAATCCAGGAACATCGATCCCGATGATGCGCACACCGTTGATCGACTGCGGCAACAGCCGTAGCGGCACCCCGGACGCGCTGGGAACGCATAAATTGATGATGACCACCGCATCGTAATGCGTTGGATCGGCAAGCGCATAGGCGGCCTCACGCACGTCTTCGAAGAGCTTGCCGGTGACCAGTGTCTCTGAATCGAACGGGACATAGCCGACGCTGCGGCGCGCCCCATAGAAATGTGCGGTGAACGTCAAACCGTAGACGCAGCAGGCGGAACCGACCAGCACAGTCGCCGTGCGCCGCATCCGCAACCCGACACGCAGGGACCCGAAGGCCGGGCACATACTCTGGGGCTGATCGTGAGCACCGGAATCACAGGCTTTGGCCACATCCTGAGGCAGCCCAGTCGCGGAGACACGTAAACTCGCGCGGCTCACACCAAGGTCCGCAATCCGCGCGCCGAGACCCTTGGGCACGTCCAGAGAGTGCTCAGGCTCGGTCAACGCGACGGAATCGGTCAAGGTCTCGGACATGGCGCTGGCGTCTCGCGGCTCCGGTTCGGTAATCAGGCGTCGTCGTAGATGACTTCGAGCGACGGTTTGGAAACAAAGGACTTGCCGCGCATGTCCTCGATGGTCGCGGGCTCCAGGACCACATTGCGACCGACGTCCTCACTCTTGAAAAGATCGAGCAGACCATCCGCGGTCAGCGGCTTCGGCCGCTGCGGCAAGGACTCCGCGACATTCAGCGCGAGTGCCTCAAACAAAGGCCCCCAAGTGCTGCCGGGCTGCCCGACGATTTGATAGCTCGCACTCTTACGGCGAATCTCCTCGTTGGCCGGAATACAGCCAAGCACCGGAATACCGACCGCCGCGGCGAAGGCCTGCGCCTCTCCGGTCCCGTCATCCTTATTGATGACCATTCCGGCTACCCCGACGTTGCCGCCCAGGTTGCGGAAGTAATCGACCGCACTGCAAACATTGTTTGCGACATACAGTGACTGCAGATCATTGGACCCGACGACGATCACCTTCTGACAGAGGTCACGGGCAATCGGCAGACCGAAACCACCGCACACGACATCGCCGAGGAAGTCGAGCAGCACATAGTCGAAGTCCCATTCGTGGAACCCCAGGCTATCGAGGAGCTCGAAACCATGGATGATGCCGCGCCCGCCGCAACCGCGACCGACCTCAGGTCCACCCAATTCCATGGCAAAGACGCCGTCGCGCTTGAAACAGACGTCGCCGATCTGCACCGGCTCTCCGGCCGCTTTTTTCGCGGCAGAGGTTTCGATGATGGTCGGACAAGCGCGCCCGCCAAACAGCAGGGTGGTGGTATCGCTCTTGGGATCGCATCCGATCAACAGGACTTTCTTGCCTTGCTGGGCCATCATGTAAGAGAGGTTGGCGAGTGTGAAGCTCTTGCCGATTCCACCCTTGCCATAGATTGCAATGATCTGGGTCTGCCGCCCGGACAAGGGCGTCGGCAGCGCGACAGCGGCGCTCGCGGGCCGGCTGCCCCCGCTGTGGCCTTCCCCAGAGTCACGCTGGGCGAGCACGGGGTTGGTCTGGCCGTCGCGGATGGTCATGCGTTGCGCCTCCAATCGAGAATCATCTTGAGGCAATTCGGATCACCAAAGGCCGTTTGATAGGCAGCCGCTGCCTCATGCGCCGGATGACGGTGCGTGATCAGGCCGTCGAGCGACAATTCGCCGGATTCGGCGAGACGCTTAGCCGCATGCAGGTCGGGCTCGCGCCATTCGGCCGCCACGCGGATCCGCGCCTCGCGCATGAAGGCCGGCGGAAAGCTGAACGACAGCGGTTCACTATAGAAGCCCGCAAGCACGACCTCGCCTTGCGGCGCCAGCCGGGCGATCAACTGATCCAAAAGCTTCGCGTCGCCGCTCACGTCATAGATGGCGCGGTAGTCACGCCGGGGATCGGCATCCGGGTGAATCACGGTATAGCCCTCGGCACCCATGGCCCGTTGCGCGTCGGTCTCCCAGACTACCGGCGGCTCACCGCCCCGCAGCACGGTCAGGCGAGCGATGAGCCGCCCGAGTACGCCGTGCCCGACGATGAGCTGGGGCTGCAGCGCCTGGGGTGCCGACAACGCGTGATAGGCGGTCGCCGCCAAGGCCAGCAGCACACCGCGCTCGCTGATCCGCTCGGTGATCGACACCACGCGCGCTCCGCGCACGACGACGCGGGCCGAGGCGCCGCCGAACAGGCCTCGCACCGCGCCATAACAACTGGCGCCCGGCACGAACACGGACTCACCGACCGACAGCCCCGAACGGATCCCCGCCGCGGTCACCCGCCCGACCGATTCATAGCCAGGCACCAAGGGATACCCCATCCCCGGGAAACTCGGCATCCGACCGGTCCAGAGCAAGCGCTCGGTCCCGGTACTGATCCCGCTCCAGTCGATCTCGACCACCACGTCCTCCTCCCCGGGAGGCGTGAGTTCGAGCGACTCCAGGCTGAGTTGCCCGGGCTGCGCGAAGACCACGGCGGTGGTAATGAGAGTCACTTGGTTGCTCAGTCTTTTTGGGTCGGAACGCTAGCCGCTAGGGACGACCGTGAAACTGGTGTCAGTCTAGCCTTACTGCATCGAATGTCAACCGGTATTGACACATGGTTTGTCAGCAGCGCGCGACGAGGAGGCGAATCATGATCGGTCGACGCGTTGCGACCTCCTGCACCCGGCCGAAGCCGGCGCGCTTGAGCATCGCCGTCAATTCCGCGCACGTGCGTGGGCGTCCGCTACCCATGGCCAACAGGTAAAAACCGAAGTAAGCCTCACCGATTGGCTCGGCGCCGGGGGTATCGGACATGGGCTCGGCCAGAGTCAATGCCCCACCGGGCGGGAGGGCCCGTCGCGCCGCACTCAGAACCGGTTGCGCCGGCACGTCATCATGGTCAGGGATGACCCGCACCAAAGAGATCCGGTCCGCGTCGGTGGGCAGGGTATCGCGGAACAGGTCGCCGCCAACGGCCTGTGCAAGCGCGGTCAACCCCGCCTGAGCGAATCGCACGCCGTTGGGCAATCGGGCGCGTCAGGGGAAAGTTCGCGGACCAACGCTGGGAGCGCGGCGAAGCCAGGATACGATTGCGTAAGGCCAGCCAACGGCGGCGCAGGCTCGCGAGCCCCGTCGGCGAGGCCGATGACCACACGCTGTCGTCACTCACCGGGGCAGGCAATGGGTTCACGCCGCAAGTCGCGCGAGTTCCTCAGGCAAGATACGCCGGGACTCGCCGGCGATCAGGGTCTGGAGGGCGGCTGCACCTTGGCAGGGCGGAATAGCATCAGTCGCGCTGGCAACCAGATCCTTGAGTCGTCGCACGGCACCGGCGACGCCGAGTTCCTGGACCGCATTGGGCCGCCCCAGCGAGCTGTCACGCCCCAGCGGCTTGCCCATTTCACGGGTCGAAACCACGGCATCGCCCAAGTCATCCGCGACCTGGTAGGCTTCGCCCAAGCGTTCGCCAACCAGACGCCAGGCATCGGTCGGCGCACCAACGGATTCGGCCCCGGCCACGGTCGCTGCGACAAACAGCGATCCGGTCTTGGCGCGGTGGTAATCAGCCAGGTCCACCTCGGTCTCGCACTCCCAAGCCTGCCCGGCGCAGATGCCGACCGGTGCGCCGGTGCACCGCGCAACCGTTGCCATGACCCGACTCACATGCAGCGGGGCCGCTTCGATGCGTCGGCCAAGGACCTCGAAGGCGAGGACGATCAGGGCATCCCCGGCCAGCACCGCCAAGCGCTCTCCATAGGCGCAATGGACTGACGGCCGGCCACGGCGCAAGGTGGAGTCATCGAAACAAGGAAGGTCGTCATGAACCAGGGAGGCGCAGTGGAGGAGTTCGATGGCCGTGGCGGCGGCATTCGTGGTCTCCGGATCGGTATCGCCGCACGCCCAGGCGACGGCCAGGCAGAGGCGTGGGCGCACCCGTGCGCCGCCCGGAAATACCGCGTACCGCAGGGCCTGGGCGAAGCCGGGTGGACATCCCGGCCCCTGGGCGGAGACGATAGCCGCTTCCAGTGCCTGCTCGATACGCTGCGTCGGTTCCATGGTAGGCCCTCTCGTGGACTGATTCAGAGACATCTATATTTATCGGTTGACATTTGCATGTGTCAGGTAAGATAGACATTTGCTCCCACCCAGTCAATCCACTTTCCCCAACCTGCGGATGCGGCGAGTACTACTCCCCCGCCCTCACCACGGTCCTGCGTGACACCGGGCAAGGTGCGGCGGCCGCGACACTGCGGGGTCGCGCCACGCCGGTGCCGGCAGGGAAGGGACCGCGGCCAGGCCGCGTCGCCTCAGCCGCAAACGCCGTTGACGATCGCATTCGAAGCCGTTAACCTTGAATTTTGACCAAGATAATTGACTTATGAGTCGATTTGTTGACTTCCTGGTGCGTCTGCCCTTTGCAGACGTGGCCTCTGCGGAGCTTCCACTTCTGCGAATCCTGCGTCTGTCGCTGTTTCAGGTCGCCGTGGGCATGGCCATGGTCCTTCTGTACGGCACCCTGAATCGCGTCATGGTCGTCGAACTCCACGTATCCACTTGGCTCGTATCCTTGATGGTCGCGTTACCGCTGGTGTTCGCACCGCTGCGGGCGCTGATCGGGCATCGCTCCGACTATCATCACTCGGCGTTCGGGTGGCGTCGCGTTCCGTACATCGCGCTAGGCAGTATGCTGCAGTATGGTGGCTTTGCCATCATGCCCTACTCGATCCTGATCTTGTCCGATCCGACCAACAAGATGCTCATCGTTGGACAAGTTGCGGCTGCCGTGTCGTTTTTGATGGTGGGTGCCGGCATGCATACGGTTCAGACCGCGGGCTTGGCACTGGCTACGGACTTGGCGCCCGTCGACAAGCGCCCGCGCGTGGTCGCCCTCCTCTATGCGACGCTGTTACTCTCGATGGTCGGTGCAGCCCTGCTGTTCGGGCATTTGCTCGAGAATTTCTCGCACCAGAGACTGGTCGAGGTCGTCCACGGCGCTGCCCTGGCATCGATCCTTCTCTGTCTGGCCGCAGCCTGGAAACAGGAGGCCATTGATCTCAAGCGGGCAGTGGCCGACATCCCGCGTCCGCCGTTCCGCGAAACCTGGCAGACCTTCCTCAGCGGCGGCATCGCCAGTCGGCTACTGATCGCCGTCGGACTCGGCACCGCCGCATTCAGCATGCAGGAGATACTGCTCGAGCCCTATGGCGCGCAGGTTCTCGGCTTGACGGTGGCACAGACGACGTCACTGACCGCATTGTTGGCGGGTGGCGGCCTGACTGCTTTCCTGCTGTCGGCTTACCTATTGAGCCACGGCGGCGACTCGTTCCGTATTGCCGCCGCTGGCGCGCTGATCGGTATCCCCGGCTTCGGTCTCATCATCTTCGCCGCCACCGTCGATTCGCCCTTGGCATTTCGGATCGGTACTGGACTGCTCGGACTGG
Organism: Lamprocystis purpurea DSM 4197; assembly: GCF_000379525.1. Taxonomy (GTDB): domain Bacteria; phylum Pseudomonadota; class Gammaproteobacteria; order Chromatiales; family Chromatiaceae; genus Thiodictyon; species Thiodictyon purpureum. The sequence goes on from NZ_KB902419.1 coordinate 95,789, forward strand.
GTACCGGCTTGTTTAGCATGGGTACCCTGACCGCAGCCATGGGACTGGCAGAGACGGGCCACGCCGGCCTGGCGCTGGGCGCCTGGGGCGCGGTGCAAGCGACCAGCCAAGGTGTCGCGATCGCCCTGGGCGGCTCGATGCGAGACCTGTTCAGTGGCTGGATGGCCGGAGGATCGCTGATCGAACCCTCGCTCGCTTATCGGCTGGTCTACGGTATGGAGATTGTGCTGCTGTTCGCTGCACTGGTGGTGTTTGCGCCGCTGGCCCTGCGTAGGCAGCGCGATCAGCCTCGGGGGCCGTCGAAATTCGGACTCGATCAGCTACCCTAGCCTTAGCGCTCCGGGCCGAACGCGGGATTCCTGCACCTTATCACCCTCAGAATCCCGCCAGTGGCAAAGATGCGCGCCAACGACGTACTGATGCCTCGGCATCAGCGCCGGGGCATGCGGTAGGGCAGCAGATGCTGGACCCAGCGCGAGCGAAAACGGTCCAGCGACAGGCTCTCATGCACGGCGGTCACCGGCCGATCCAGCAGGTGTGACGCGATCACTGAGCGCGAGTAGAATGGTGTGTCTTCCAACGTCTTGACGATCCTCGGCGGATGGTCGGCATCGGCTTGGCTGCTGCGCGCAACTTGCCAGATCGGTGTGCGCGGCAAGCGGTGGTTCGGCGGCGACTCGAACTCGCTTAAGGTGCCGTCGGCTGCGAACCGCAAGGCCAGCGATAGCGGCCCGTCGCCGCGGCGGTCGACGTGATAGAGAATCGCACTCTCCTCCCCCATGCTCGCCCGCGACCAGTCCCAGTAAACGAAGGCATCTTCGAGTGGCTCCGTCCCCCAGTTGCGATCGAAATAGGCGTGACCGCTCCAACTCAGGTCCGGCCGGGACAGTTCGACTTCGACGCGGGCGCTCGGCGCGATCGGACGCCACTGATGGCGTCCGTTACTATCGAGGGTGAAGGCCCGCTCATTGACGAACAGTGGCGTCACGCGGATCCGGCCGCGCACCCGCTGCGGCAGTGGCGTGCCGATTTCGTCAATATCGATGGTCAACGTGCCATCGGCGCTCCAATGCAGCGCACTCGGCCCGATGGTCAGCGCGGCGGCTTCCTGGGTCACCGCCTTGGACCGCCGCTCAGTCATGGTCCAACGCCGATGTGTGCCGTAGAGGCAGACATTCAGTGAGCAATAGTCGTGGGGATTATCCAGGCCGCGACGGCGACCCCTGAAGTAATACGGCGAAAACACACTGCCGACGAATGCGATCAGCGTCAACCCGTGGCGGCCGTCATCGCTCAGCGCATCGACATACCACCAGGCATAGCCCCGGGGACCGACGCTCACGCCGAACTCAGGTCCTGCAGCACGGCCTCCGCGGCCAAGCGACCGGAAATCGCCGCCATCGGCATCCCCGGACCCGGATGCACGCTCCCCCCCACCAGATAGAGCCCCGGCACCCGGCTGCGCGCCCCCGACCGGCTGAATGGCCCCNGCCATCCGTGTGAGGCCCGCCCGTACAGGGAGCCCCCCGTCGCCGGAAACATCCAGTTGAACTGCATCGGTGTGGTGACGACCGCGCTCTCCGGCTGCCACGCCAGGTTCAGGCCGCAACGTGCCAGCAGTTTGACTGTATTCTCCTCCCATGGTATATCTCCTTATTAAAGTTAAACAAAATTATTTCTACAGGGGAATTGTTATCCGCTCACAATTCCCCTATAGTGAGTCGTATTAATTTCCTAATGCAGGAGTCGCATAAGGGAGAGCGTCGAGATCCCGGACACCATCGAATGGCGCAAAACCTTTCGCGGTATGGCATGATAGCGCCCGGAAGAGAGTCAATTCAGGGTGGTGAATGTGAAACCAGTAACGTTATACGATGTCGCAGAGTATGCCGGTGTCTCTTATCAGACCGTTTCCCGCGTGGTGAACCAGGCCAGCCACGTTTCTGCGAAAACGCGGGAAAAAGTGGAAGCGGCGATGGCGGAGCTGAATTACATTCCCAACCGCGTGGCACAACAACTGGCGGGCAAACAGTCGTTGCTGATTGGCGTTGCCACCTCCAGTCTGGCCCTGCACGCGCCGTCGCAAATTGTCGCGGCGATTAAATCTCGCGCCGATCAACTGGGTGCCAGCGTGGTGGTGTCGATGGTAGAACGAAGCGGCGTCGAAGCCTGTAAAGCGGCGGTGCACAATCTTCTCGCGCAACGCGTCAGTGGGCTGATCATTAACTATCCGCTGGATGACCAGGATGCCATTGCTGTGGAAGCTGCCTGCACTAATGTTCCGGCGTTATTTCTTGATGTCTCTGACCAGACACCCATCAACAGTATTATTTTCTCCCATGAAGACGGTACGCGACTGGGCGTGGAGCATCTGGTCGCATTGGGTCACCAGCAAATCGCGCTGTTAGCGGGCCCATTAAGTTCTGTCTCGGCGCGTCTGCGTCTGGCTGGCTGGCATAAATATCTCACTCGCAATCAAATTCAGCCGATAGCGGAACGGGAAGGCGACTGGAGTGCCATGTCCGGTTTTCAACAAACCATGCAAATGCTGAATGAGGGCATCGTTCCCACTGCGATGCTGGTTGCCAACGATCAGATGGCGCTGGGCGCAATGCGCGCCATTACCGAGTCCGGGCTGCGCGTTGGTGCGGACATCTCGGTAGTGGGATACGACGATACCGAAGACAGCTCATGTTATATCCCGCCGTTAACCACCATCAAACAGGATTTTCGCCTGCTGGGGCAAACCAGCGTGGACCGCTTGCTGCAACTCTCTCAGGGCCAGGCGGTGAAGGGCAATCAGCTGTTGCCCGTCTCACTGGTGAAAAGAAAAACCACCCTGGCGCCCAATACGCAAACCGCCTCTCCCCGCGCGTTGGCCGATTCATTAATGCAGCTGGCACGACAGGTTTCCCGACTGGAAAGCGGGCAGTGAGCGCAACGCAATTAATGTAAGTTAGCTCACTCATTAGGCACCGGGATCTCGACCGATGCCCTTGAGAGCCTTCAACCCAGTCAGCTCCTTCCGGTGGGCGCGGGGCATGACTAACATGAGAATTACAACTTATATCGTATGGGGCTGACTTCAGGTGCTACATTTGAAGAGATAAATTGCACTGAAATCTAGAGCGGTTCAGTAGAAAAGATCAAAGGATCTTCTTGAGATCCTTTTTTTCTGCGCGTAATCTTTTGCCCTGTAAACGAAAAAACCACCTGGGGAGGTGGTTTGATCGAAGGTTAAGCAGTTCCCCAACTGACTTAACCTTCGAAAAAACCACCTGGGGAGGTGGTTTGATCGAAGGTTAAGTCAGTTGGGGAACTGCTTAACCGTGGTAACTGGCTTTCGCAGAGCACAGCAACCAAATCTGTCCTTCCAGTGTAGCCGGACTTTGGCGCACACTTCAAGAGCAACCGCGTGTTTAGCTAAACAAATCCTCTGCGAACTCCCAGTTACCAATGGCTGCTGCCAGTGGCGTTTTACCGTGCTTTTCCGGGTTGGACTCAAGTGAACAGTTACCGGATAAGGCGCAGCAGTCGGGCTGAACGGGGAGTTCTTGCTTACAGCCCAGCTTGGAGCGAACGACCTACACCGAGCCGAGATACCAGTGTGTGAGCTATGAGAAAGCGCCACACTTCCCGTAAGGGAGAAAGGCGGAACAGGTATCCGGTAAACGGCAGGGTCGGAACAGGAGAGCGCAAGAGGGAGCGACCCGCCGGAAACGGTGGGGATCTTTAAGTCCTGTCGGGTTTCGCCCGTACTGTCAGATTCATGGTTGAGCCTCACGGCTCCCACAGATGCACCGGAAAAGCGTCTGTTTATGTGAACTCTGGCAGGAGGGCGGAGCCTATGGAAAAACGCCACCGGCGCGGCCCTGCTGTTTTGCCTCACATGTTAGTCCCCTGCTTATCCACGGAATCTGTGGGTAACTTTGTATGTGTCCGCAGCGCCCGCCGCAGTCTCACGCCCGGAGCGTAGCGACCGAGTGAGCTAGCTATTTGTTTATTTTTCTAAATACATTCAAATATGTATCCGCTCATGAGACAATAACCCTGATAAATGCTTCAATAATATTGAAAAAGGAAGAGTATGAGGGAAGCGGTGATCGCCGAAGTATCGACTCAACTATCAGAGGTAGTTGGCGTCATCGAGCGCCATCTCGAACCGACGTTGCTGGCCGTACATTTGTACGGCTCCGCAGTGGATGGCGGCCTGAAGCCACACAGTGATATTGATTTGCTGGTTACGGTGACCGTAAGGCTTGATGAAACAACGCGGCGAGCTTTGATCAACGACCTTTTGGAAACTTCGGCTTCCCCTGGAGAGAGCGAGATTCTCCGCGCTGTAGAAGTCACCATTGTTGTGCACGACGACATCATTCCGTGGCGTTATCCAGCTAAGCGCGAACTGCAATTTGGAGAATGGCAGCGCAATGACATTCTTGCAGGTATCTTCGAGCCAGCCACGATCGACATTGATCTGGCTATCTTGCTGACAAAAGCAAGAGAACATAGCGTTGCCTTGGTAGGTCCAGCGGCGGAGGAACTCTTTGATCCGGTTCCTGAACAGGATCTATTTGAGGCGCTAAATGAAACCTTAACGCTATGGAACTCGCCGCCCGACTGGGCTGGCGATGAGCGAAATGTAGTGCTTACGTTGTCCCGCATTTGGTACAGCGCAGTAACCGGCAAAATCGCGCCGAAGGATGTCGCTGCCGACTGGGCAATGGAGCGCCTGCCGGCCCAGTATCAGCCCGTCATACTTGAAGCTAGACAGGCTTATCTTGGACAAGAAGAAGATCGCTTGGCCTCGCGCGCAGATCAGTTGGAAGAATTTGTCCACTACGTGAAAGGCGAGATCACCAAGGTAGTCGGCAAATAATGTCTAACAATTCGTTCAAGCCGAGGGGCCGCAAGATCCGGCCACGATGACCCGGTCGTCGGTTCAGGGCAGGGTCGTTAAATAGCCGCTTATGTCTATTGCTGGTTTACCGGTTTATTGACTACCGGAAGCAGTGTGACCGTGTGCTTCTCAAATGCCTGAGGTTTCAGCAAAAAACCCCTCAAGACCCGTTTAGAGGCCCCAAGGGGTTATGCTAGTTATTGCTCAGCGGTGGCAGCAGCCTAGGTTAATTAAGCTGCGCTAGTAGACGAGTCCATGTGCTGGCGTTCAAATTTCGCAGCAGCGGTTTCTTTACCAGACTCGAGGGTACCGACGTCAGCGATCGCGTGGCCGGCCGATATCCAATTGAGATCTGCCATATGTATATCTCCTTCTTATACTTAACTAATATACTAAGATGGGGAATTGTTATCCGCTCACAATTCCCCTATAGTGAGTCGTATTAATTTCGATTATGCGGCCGTGTACAATACGATTACTTTCTGTTCGACTTAAGCATTATGCGGCCGCAAGCTTAGGCCTCGGCGTCAGCGCCGGGGCATGCGGTAAGGCAGCAGATGCTGGACCCAGCGCGAGCGAAAACGGTCCAGCGACAGGCTCTCATGCACGGCGGTAACCGGCCGGTCCAGCAGGTGTGACGCGATCACTGAGCGCGAGTAGAATGGCGTGTCTTCCAACGTCTTGACAATCTTCGGCGGATGGTCTGCATCGGCTTGGCTGCTGCGCGCAACTTGCCAGATCGGTGTGCGCGGCAAGCGGTGGTTCGGCGGCGGCTCGAATTCGCTTAAGGTGCCGTCGGCTGCGAACCGCAAGGCCAGCGATAGCGGCCCGTCGCTGCGGCGGTCGACGTGATAAAGGATCGCACTCTCCTCCCCCATACTCGCCCGCGACCAGTCCCAGTAAACGAAGGCATCTTCGAGTGGCTCGGTGCCCCAGTTGCGATCGAAATAGGCGTGACCGCTCCAACTCAGGTCTGGCCGGGACAGTTCGACCTCGACGCGGGCGCTCGGCGCGATCGGGCGCCACTGATGGCGTCCGTTACTATCGAGGGTGAAGGCCCGCTCATTGACGAACAG
>NZ_KB902420.1 GCF_000379525.1 Lamprocystis purpurea DSM 4197
CGCGGAAATCACCTTACGTTAGATTGTGGAGCAACAAAAGCCTTTATGTTGACTCATACCCTAATCCTAGGGGCTAAGTCCGACAGGCTGCTAGGCGATTTCCGCAGTAGTTCGTATCACGCCGGCTCGCCGACCGGGGCGACTCGACCGGAGGCCGAGGCTTTACCGCGAAAGTCGCGCAGCGACCCCGTGGGAGCGGCGTCCCGCCGCGACGGGGCCCGGCGCGTCACCCGACGGTTCGGGGTGGCCGCGGCACCCATCGCGGCGGGACGCCGCTCCCACGGTTGAGGGGCGACTAAAGTCGCCCCTACGGATCTTGCAGGCACGCGCAGTCGGGACGTTTATTCCTGGGAATCGCCTAAACCGCGTCCAGCGCGAAATGCGCAATTTTCATGGTGTGTTCGGCGCGGTTTAAAGCATTCAGTCCGACCGCGTCAGTTCGGCGGACAGATCAACCGCGGTGCGACGCGACACTTCCAGATAATATTCGTAACCGCCAGGTCCGCACCGGCGGGCCAACTGGTTCACGATGCGCCGCTGCATCGCCGCGTTCTCGTTGGGCCCATTGGTATACAGTGGTTTTCCCTCCCGCCCATAGGTGAACTCAGTGGCACAGTCGGCGGTGTCGATGTCACCAAAGATCAGCCGGGCAATCCGGTAGTCGGGGTGCGGTTCAAAGCCCAGGTCTTTGGCATAGGCCACGGCCCCCTCCACCAGTTTGCGGGCACAGGCCGGCTCCTGGCGCTCCAGCGCCTCCTCCGTGGTGGCTTGGATGCGCGTCAAGGCCGCACGATAGGCGTCCTCCTCCATGATGTTATACATCGCGTTCTTGACGCCCAGGCAAAAGACGTCGACCACGATTCCCGCAAATGCATAGCGCCCGTCCGGCAGTTGCCGGCTCAGCCAGACCGATCCGATCCCCACCTCGAACAGCTTTGGAGAAAACAACACATCGGCGATCGGCGCGTGCGCGGCGACCGTCCACGCGTGGGCCATGGCCGCGGCGCCGGACAGGCCGGTCGTCGCCTTCTTGGCCTGCTTGCGTTTGAGCTCCCGCTTCGCCCGTTTCTTTTGTAACGCCTTTTGATCGAGTGCCATTCACCATGTTCCTGTAAAAAAGCCGGCCGACCGATCGGCTGGCGAATAAGGATCTCACAGGTAGGCGAGGGGCGGGAAGTCTCAGTTGCGGACCCGCTCCCGCCGCCGACCATGCGGCGGCGGGGCTCCGCAAGGGTATCAGATGTCGAATGGCCGCTGGGCGTTGTAGCTGGGGCTGGGCTGACCCACCAGGAAATGATTCGGCGTCTGGGTGGGCGGCATCTGGTCGACGATCTGGCGGTGGAAGGTGCCGTAGTCGCCGCGGAAGGCGCCATTGCCCCACACCCGGAGCAGATTCGCGGTGAACAGCCCGTTGTCGAGCCCGTCGAGCGACACCTGATTGTCCTGGCAGCCCGAGATCAGCCGCACACTGGCGGCGACCGGCAGCGCCATCTCGCGGGTGGCGGGGCCGGCCCAGTGCGCCACGGCCGCGGTCGACAGGCCGCGGTAAAAATCGCGATGGCGGCGGGCGACCTTGGCGGCAATGTCCTGCGGCATCAGACGCGGGCGCTCGCCGGGTGGGGGATTGGCGGCCAGCATCGCGTCGGCCCGGCGCGCCCTGGTATTGGTGCCGGAGTGGCAGCAGTCCGAGAGCACCAGCACCCGGCTGTCGCGTGGAAAGCCGGCCCACAGCACATACAGCTCGTCGTCGACGAGTTGGCCGTCGAAGAGACAGAGCGTCTCGTCCAGCACGTCGTACGGGGTGTCCTTGACCTCGTCGCCGCTGTAGTCCGGCACCTGGCCGCCGTGACCGGAGTAGGTGAAGACAAAGATGTCGCCGGCCTTCATCCGGGCGGCGGTCGCCTTGACCGCGCTGATCACCGCGTCGCGGGTCGCCTTCTCGTCAAGCAGGAGCTTGGCCTTATAGCCCAGACTGCCGGTGAGTTCGGCCAGGTCCTTGGCGTCGTAGACACAGGCCGTGAGCGCGCCGTCCCAGCCCTCGTAGTGGTCGGTGCTGACGTGGTTGAGCCCGACATGCAGCGCATAACCCTTGGCGACGGCCGCCGCGGGCGGAGTGGGTAGCCGCGCCCGCCGACGCGCCCGCGGCGCGGCACCGGCGGCAGTCGTCACCGCGGGGGCCGCCTGGGTCTCGGTGAGCCGCTTGATCTCGGTCTCGATGCGCGCGGCCACGTCGGCGTAACCGGCATTGGTCGGGTGCAGCTCATCGTGCCAGCGGCCGGCGACCACCCCGCGGCAGTCGACAAAGGACAGGCGGGGCGACTGTTCGGCGAGGGTGTACAGCCGGGTATTGAGCCGGTCCACCATGATGTCGGCGATGGCCTTCTGCAGCGCCGCGTCCTTGATGCCGCAGGACTTCATCGGCTTGCCGAGCCATTTGCCGTTGGCTGGAATCACGTAGTCGTAGCCGTGGCAGATCACCGCGGCGTCGTTGAAGGCGCGCCCCACATCACGCACGATCCGCTCGATATTGGCGACCGCCGCGTCGAGCACACTGTTGAACGACGGCAGCAGATACTGCGCCGCGGTCAGCGTCGGGTCGAAGGCGCGCAAGTGCCGGGCGAGCTCGCCGCCGGCGACCAGATCGTTGCCGCCGCCCGAGAGCAGCAACAGCCGCCCGCCGGTGCGTTCGAGCGCGTCGAGATACTCTTGCTCACGCACCATGTTATCGAGCGTGTCGCCGGCCTCGCTGCGGCAAAACACGGCGTAATGCTCAAAAATACAATCGATCACATCGTTGAGCAGAATCGGATATTGAAACCAACTGTCACCCTCGGCCGCGATCAGCGGACCCTGATAGGTGCCCGAATACGCCATCGACTGAAAGCGCGCCTCGCGGCGCATCTTGGAGATGAAGTTCGCACTGTTGAGCAGTTGAGCGCTGCGTTCACGGCCCGCGGCGTCCGTGGCGGGCGGTACCTGCACCGTGTCCTCATTGAGCTTGAGCACGGGCCTGGTGGGGGTCGAGCGTTCGTCGTCCAGTGCGAAGTAGGGTGCGAGATCGGCTTCCGGCACCGTGAGGTCCGCGAGCTTACGGTTGAGTTCGTCCAGCGTGATCTTGGCGGCTTTCGACACGGAATGTTCTCCTTCAGCATCAGTCGGCTGGCGCGCCGGATCGGCGGGCCGGTGGATAGCGGCGCGGGCAGCCGCTGCGCCGGCACCCGCGTCGCAACGGTCGATGAAATGGTCAAACACGTTCGACGCCTATAATCCTAGCGTGCGCAGTCGAAACTGCCAGGGTGACAGGGCCTGACGGCTTGGAAAGGGGTCGAGCGTACCGGCGACAGGGCTAAACCGTTCTAGCTAACTTTCAGTGATTCAACGTGCGGTTGTCCTCGACTCTGGACACTGCCCGGCCGCTCGGGTATAAAGCGCGT
>NZ_KB902421.1 GCF_000379525.1 Lamprocystis purpurea DSM 4197
ATCGGTCGTGATGGGAGCGGATTTCACCACTTCCGCCGTGCTGTGTCCAGCCCTGGCAGCCGCAGCCGGCCAGCAAAGATGTGGGTAATAGTCAGACTAAGGCCAAGTTGGCGGTGCAGGAGCTTAACGTCATAATCGAGGCGATGGAATCGAAAGGAGCCGAATAGGAATAGTGCGAGTACCCTTTGCGGTGAAGCTTGATTATAAAATCGCCTGACCTAGCGCGTTGAGCCCCTCTGTCTGGAAAGCCAGACACACGCTACCCGTCGTCCTGCATACCCATAACATCGCTCTGCTTTGGGTATTATCGGCTGATCGTTAAGCCCCGCCGGTGCAGTCAGAACGCACCGGCCAGCCGCGCGTTGTGTGCTTCGGGCAAATTTGGTCTTGTCGAAACTACGGCAAAGCCGTATACTTGGCAACATGAGAACAGTCGCTGAAACTGAAATCTTCGTCAAGTATGCGGCAGACATATGGAAAGACGACGAAAGAACCGAGTGCATAGTCTGGCTTGCCTCACACCCTGAAGCGGGAGATATAATTCCAGGTTCGGGAGGATGCAGAAAAGTTCGATGGTCAAGACCGGGAACTGGAAAGCGAGGCGGCGCTAGAGTGATATATTTCCTGGCTCATGACGCGGCGATATGGTTACTGATTGTCTATACTAAGTCCAAGTTCGATAACTTGCCAGCGCAATTTCTTATTGAACTTAAGAAGGAGATTGAAGATGCCATCTGAGACTGAGAAATTTCAAAATGATTTGCTTGAATCTGTAAAGCAGATGAAAAGTGGGAAAGCTGCTCGTGTTACACAAATTCAGGTTCCTCAAGCTGCGGAAGCACGTTCAAGAGTTGGGCTATCTCAGCCGGCATTCGCGCGTCTCCTAGGCGTTTCACCTCGCACGCTCCAAGACTGGGAGCAAGGCCGACGTGAACCCACAGGCGCCGCGAAGATGCTTCTTCGCGTTGCCGTAAGTAATCCAGAGGTACTGCTTAAGCTCCAAGATTTTTGACGTGTCAGTGCCGTTTGGGTCGGTGCTCTTTTCGGTAAGTTAAAGGGGTCTAAGTTAAAGGGGTCAGAGCCGAATGGCACTGACTTAAGCCGCAAGCATCATAGAAACAAACGGTTGCGATGCGGCGAAGCGAGCGAAAAACCGTTCCGGAGCGGGCAGAAGCCGGGAAACAGCGCGGAAAATGCCGCTTCCAGTCAAGTGACTGCTTGTCGCCCCTCCTGTAACTGACTGATTTATCTTTGCCGCGGCTTAAGTCAGTGCCATTCGGGCCAGGCTCAATTAGATTCTGGAACGGTAAAGGGGCCAGGCTCAATTGTATTTTTCTGCGTGCTGGATTTATTTGAGGGCCTTGATCATCGTTCCGGCCGGCGACGGCCTGTCCGCAACTGGAGGTCGAGGCTTTAGCCGGTGGCAATTCCCGAGATCTCAAAGAAAATCAGTGGTGCTTGCGCGCCGGACCGGCTAAAGCCTCGACCTCCAGTCGCCGGAACGACGATCAAGGCCTATTTGAGCCTGGCCCCTTACCCCGTACCCCGATCCCCTTATCCCACTGGGGGGATTGAAAACGGCCTGCATGGAAGCCTCGACGTGCCCTTTGGCGCGTTCAGGATGAGGCGAATCCCAGCCCAGCGCGGAGTTTTCCGTCTCGACCGAACCTAGGGCCTTAACGACTCAAGCCAATCGAGGCACTCGCGGGGCGTCAGGATCGGAATACCAGCAACCGATTTCAGGTCTGTCAAGTCCGCATCGCCGCTTATCAATATCTGCGCCCCTCCCGCCCGGGCGGTCTCGATGAATTTATCGTCATCGGATTCGCGAGAATAGCTGCCCCTGTTTCTTAGTTCGACCTATTCCGCGACCGCGCCGAGATCGCGCAAGACGTCTTGCCGAACCGCCCTGGTGACGTAGCGGTCGAATTTTGATCGCATTAATCGCGATTCAAGCTCGGCGAAGGTTTCGGTAGAGAAGATCAGGCGACCGTACCTGATGAACCAGCGTGTAACGGCCGCCGCGGTGCCACCCGGTCTCAATGAACCGCTGATCAAGACATTGGTGTCGATGACTGCGCGTTTAGCTGTCATCGGCCAGCAGTCGGGTCAATTCCTCCTCCGTGAGCCCGTGCTGCTCAGCCATCTTGCCCATTTGGCTCATCCTGTCGAGGAGCCGTTCGGCATAGAAGACACGCATTGCCTCATAGTCTTCCGGAGAGACCATGACGCCCACGACATGCCCGCGGCGCGTGACGCGAACCGGCTCCCGTCGGGCATGATCGAGTAATTCACTAAAGTTCGATCTCGCTTCTTGTGCGGTTATCGTCTGCATAGAACTTCTTCCGATCGAGTCAAGGCTCGAATACCAAGCACTGTGCGCCTTTTTTCGCCCTTTCCCCGTTTTCTAATGACGTAAGCGCTGGCGTGTGGCTTGACGATCGCTTCCAGGCGCACCAAGGGCGATACGCACAGCAGCGTGTCACCGTTTCGCGCCAGGAATTCGGTGTGTCTGCTCGCTGAACCACCCCGCATCTTCGATCAGGTAAATCACGATGCAGGTATCGAGATAGGCACGGCGTATCAATCGTGCTCCCAGTCCTCACGGAGTGCCGCAATGCGGTTCTGCACCTCGTTTACATCGCTGACCGGGCGTTGGGCGAAGCGCGGGGACGCAAGCAGGGCCAAGGCGTCGGCGGCTGTCCCCCCGGTGGCGCCAGTCGGGGTGCGGTTGGCAGACGGATCGGGTAGCAGGGCCAGGTAGGCGCGCCCCAGCAAGGGGAAGGGCAGCGGCTCCAGCGGACGGACTCTTCCGTCTCGGTCGATCTCAACTTCGATCATGGTCAGCATGGATCAGCCTCCTGTCTGCGGTTGCCGTGGGCCGCGCCAAGGGTCGCTCAAGCATAAGCCCTTTATCCCCGGCGAGCAAAAGCGACTGAGCCCGGCTCCCTCGTCCAGTCGCACCCCTTCTTTCTAGGGTTTTCGGGGTCAGGTCAAGGGGTTTCAGACGCAGACGCAGACGCGGCCGGTGCCGGTAGAGGGAATCCGTCAGGGTCCGTAGCGCGACTCAGGACCAAGCCGCAGGACGGTATCCGCCCGCGCCGCGGCCGTTGCGACGGGTCTGCATAAGCGGTTACGCTTTGTGCAATAACGCCAGGCTGTTTACGCACAGGACCTCGGGTGCCGCCATGGACCAATGATCAAGGCCGGCCGCGCTGCGACTGCCTATGAGCAGTAGTCACCCGGTGGCCGCCGGTGACGGTGTCCTTTCGGCAAGCCTGCATGAATCCCACGCGCGGGTCCGGTAACGTGGGAGCCCCGCGTTCTTGGCGACCGGAAGGCCCAGCGTGGCC
>NZ_KB902422.1 GCF_000379525.1 Lamprocystis purpurea DSM 4197
GAGGATCACCGCCGCGCTTCAAGCCAGCATACACTAATCGCTTTGTAGTGCCGACCTTTGACCCTATGGTTTAAGCCAAACAATGGCTTATGCGAAAAATGGGCGCGAATAGTCGAAGACGGGCTAGGAGACCACATGACTTCGCCGATAGACCGACTGGAAGCAGAGTTTTGGGGCGCTTGCGTGATCCAACGTGCGGCTCCGGATGAGGATGCCGTGGAGCGCTGGCAGACTGACGAGCTGGCCCACTTACGGGAACGTTTCGTCGTCCGACCGCTGCCGGCGGAATTCGATGACTTGGCAGGACGTGCCCTGGCGGAATGGCAGGATCGCGAGAACACGCTCTGCTCGCGTTTGGGCATGACCCCCGAGGCATTTCTGAGCGAATTTGAAAAGCTCAGAGAGGACTATCTTAGCGGTAGGCAGGAATGGCGACACACCGTCGCGTCACTATCGCCTAAAATCTACGGCGCGGTGCGCAACATGGATTGGGTCAATCTGTTTTCCTGGGTCCTACCCAATGCCGATCGCGAACGCGCCGAGGCGCATCGCACGATCGGGCGCATGGTGGTCGCCCTGTTCTATGTCGAACTGCTATCCAAACATGAATCTGACGATGAATCCCTCCCTTTACGCAAGATCGAGGCGCGATGGCGATTGGTGTCGCTCGCCTGATCGAACCGTCACCGTCCAGCGCGCAGGGCAACGGATACCGCTGATGTCGTCTCAGCTTGGCACCTGATCAGGGCTCGATCTGCTCATCCCAGGCCCGGTTTGCATCATCCGGTATATGGGCCACCGCCCAGGCTGCGAAATTGAACGCCGTATTGGCAAAGATCTGCACACTGGCAGGGTAAAGGTAGGCCGTAACCGCGTCGTGAAAGGCCGTTTGATTGGCAAATTGCCGCCAGTCACGATAACCAGGCGAGCGATGGTCGAACATGGCCTGAACGACGATGCGCCGCAAGGTCGGATGCATCAGCCCGTAAAATGAATTCCAGCGATCCTGGGAACGCAGCCATTGCCATTCCCAGGCCACCGCCAGCGCCTCTTCGTGCCAACGGTCGAAAGACCCGCCGAGCAAGCGTCGGCAGAAGTCGCAAACGTAATGGAAGCGCTCGTGCTGATAGACGGAATATACCAGCAGTTGCAGGACGCGCTCGGCGTCCTTGGTGGTGATGAAGGGGAACTGCCGTTGGGCGTGCTGGATCAGGCTCTTCCAGTATACCTCGATATTCCCACGGTAGAGGGTGATGATGCCGGGGCTGGCCATCCACTGGTAGGTGCCGAGACGCGAGAGCGACTCTGGGATCTCAGGGAAGGACTCGCTGCTATCGGGGGCGCGTTCGTGGAAAACACTGAGGTCAGATGCATCCTCGAAAAGATCCAGTGGGAGAAGTCCGTCATCGGGGGCTTCGTTAACCGACAACGAATCATCCCGACGCCGGATGGGCACATCGGCGAAGACTTGCTTGACTAACGTATCAGCAATCGTCATACGATGACCAAAATATCTAATCTCCAAGATTACGGATCTCGTGGACAAATGCCAGAATTCCCTCCCGATCACCAACAGCCGCCACCTTGTCCAAGTCCAGAACAAACTCTTGGCCATAGCCACGATATCTAACTATGACTTCCCCGCCGGAAGGACTGAATGAGTTCAAATGGCTAAAGGCTTGCGGCTGATTGAAGCAAGCGGGCAGCCTCCATTTAGAGCGACCTTGGTAGCATTTTAAGTCGGTTAAGCATCCCCTTTGGAAGAAAGGCAGCAAGGCATGCTCTTGAGATACGTAAACACCATTCGGTGCATCCCAGCCATTAGTAAGATGGGGGTGGGCATCGAGACCGGGGAAAGCCGCAAGGGCAGTGCTGATATCTTCTTGAGTATCCAGGCGCAGGGCGGAACCGACGATCATCCAGGACCAAATCAAATGAACGTCTTGTGCATTACGTACATAGTTCCAGCGGCCACCGGTTGGCGCAACTCGTCGGAACCAACCATAAAATAGAAAAATATCGCCCGCAGAAATGCCATGACTCCTGAGTTGAGATTCCCAGCGTTTCCCTGGACCAATCACCAAGCGCTTTGATCCCTTCAGATACATCGACATCGGGTCGTGGTGGCAGCCTTGCGTGGCCTGCGTGTAGTCGCATTCATGCCGTTCCCCGTTGCTGCGAACCCTCTTTTTCGTGACCTGGTTAAGAATATCTTGGATGGGGTCCTCCCCGTACTTAAACACGAGCCTGCTGTAGTCACAGTGGCTGGGATTACTCGGTATGGGGATCGAAAACAGCGTGTTATCCGGGAATATGAGACTGGGGAATCCACCAGCAGTACTATCAAAACCCTTTCTGCTGAAAATGACATTCATAAATTTTTTCGGGTTTTTTGCACGCAGGACGGCTGATGCCTTGACTCAGTATGCGTCGACTCGCTCGAAAGCGCAATCTTTCCCTGCGTTTGTATAGAGCAATTAGCGTCGCTCTCGGCCCTTTCCAGAATGGCGTGCAGTTCCTGTACGACACAGTCCGGCAGAATATTTTTCGCGGCCCGAGGGATGTGACCCTCTTTGAACATATACGTGTAAAGGGCAGGATATTCACTAACCTCTGGCCCGTCTTCATCCCAGAGAACGAACTTTTCAAATTCAACTACCCGCCCTCGGAAGCCGCTAAATTCAGGGTTAATCTTCTTCACTGTATTCACATCCGCGTCCCCTGCTTCCGTTGTCTCTGGCTTTATTGGCGTTATCCCCACCCAAGTTATTTTTTCCTTAATTCCTTCATATCCCGGATCCGGGTGAGTCCCTCCAATACCGATGACAGCGTCGTAATCCCAATCTCGCACCCTCCCCATGCAGTCATGAATACCGAATCTATGAGTCTCCAGGTCTGGATCACCGGTGTGAGTTCGGCGATAGACGAGTATTGTCATTTTGTGCGGTACCTCGTTTCCATCACCAGATGCAGTCATCGCAAATACCTCGTCATTCAGGGTTATGATGGCTGGATGTCCGGAGCGACCTTGATAGTAGAGAAAAATCGAGGTCAGATACCGGTTTCGCGCTCCGTAAGAGGACGCAACGCCAGTCTATTCGGCCGGAAGTCAGCCGGTGATCGGCCCTCGCGTGGAACTATGGGCTCAGGGCTCATCCGAGGCCCGCGTACCGAGCTTCCGATAGACCTCGCCCCGTTCCTAGGGTGTTCAATCTGTCAGGTATATCGCAATTCCCTCTCATGCAGTTTCTGTGTTTAGCACTGAATCGATCAGGGCATGCCGACGCCGGGCCAG
>NZ_KB902423.1 GCF_000379525.1 Lamprocystis purpurea DSM 4197
TTGTGCTGGCTGAGGGTTACCGTCCTTGGCACTGGGTCCCGGCATCCGTGCCGGGACGACGGAGATCGCGGTTCACCGCGTGGTCCGTCATTCCGGCATGGATGCCGGAATCCTGGGGCGGGTAGAGCGGTCGTGCATCGTCGTCGGCCGGAACCCTGCGGGCGGCGCGCGTGCCTAAGCGGGCAGCGGCAGGGGATGGATTACGATCCGGGTTCGCAGTAGGCTGACTGTTGGTGCGCGTGGAGTCGAGGCCAGATGAAAACCGACCCGTCGATTTATGAATTTCTCGCGACGGGTGCCGAGGCGTTTCGCGTGCTGAGCGGCGGAGTGACCCTGCAAGGAGTCTACCGCTTCCACTCGCTGACCATCAAAGGCATCGAGCGGCGCCTGGATGGCATCTATGAGCCCGAAGGCCACGATGGACCGGTCTATATCATCGAGTTTCAGGCGCAGTACGCGGCGGGCGCCTGGTATAACCTGCTGACCAAGCTGGGGCTGTACGGGCAGGAGCACCCGCGCCGAACGGTCCAGGGCCTGCTGATCTTCTTGCACACGGGGGATGATCCCGGCGCGCCGCCGGGTGCGGTGCCCCCCTTGTGCACGGCGGCGTATCTCGACGAGCTGTTGCCGCGGTGGTTGGAGCGCGAGCCCGACAACCCCTTTGTGGTGGTGTTTGCCCCGCTGATCATTGCGCGTGACGATGCCTTGCGGGCCTACGCTCCGCGGGCGTTGCGCACGATCCGCAAGGCGCCGTTGGCACCTACCACCCGTGCGACGCTGGAACGGATGCTCGAGTTCTGGCTGATCGAACGGTTTCCCTTACTCAGCAGCGAGGAGTTACGAACCATGTTGAACGTTTTGGTCCCGCTGGAGCAGACCCGGGTGTATCAGGAGATTTTTGCCAAGGGTGAGGCGAAGGGTAAGGCGGATGGTAAGACCGAAGGTAAGACCGAGGGCAACGCCGAGGGCAAGGCCGATAGTCTGAAACGGTTGCTGACGCGTCGGTTCGGGGTACTGCCCCGATGGGCGGTGCAGCGCCTGGATGCGGCGGCGATCNTGCAATTGGACGGTTGGCTGGAGGGGGTGCTTGATGCGCAGAGCCTGGAGCAGTTGATCGGACCGAAGCCAGGGCGGGCGGCGAGGAAGGGGTCCTGAGGATTGTTGTTGCGGTGCTTGGACGGTTTCCGAAGCACTTCGTACCATGCTGGCCCGACCTTCGGCGGCCGGGACGACACGAATGGCGGCCGACGCTTTCGGTGATTTGTGGGAACGGATCTACCATGAAGTGTGGGAGTCGTTTACCGTATGGTTTGCCTTGATCGCCAGCGGGGGCGTGGCTTATTTGGCCTGGCGTTTTGTTGGGATTGCTTGGGTATCATGGTGCGATAGGTCACTGAACTGGAGGGGAGCATGCCGAACGAGATATTGGACTATGTGATCAAGTACTTTGAGAGCAACCTTGGCGTGAAAGGGTTGATTGGACGGGTTGCGGTCCTCCCGAACGGTGAGTCTTGGGTGACGCTCTACGTCGCCTATCCCACGCCAGCCATGCAGGATTTGGCGCGGCTGATCGAAGCGGAATTTGACGAGTTGGAAAAGTCCGTAGCGATCTGCGTGAAGCCTGCTGGCGGCTGGCTGAGCCGCTTTAAGGCGCGACTGACGCACCGAACCGCGTCCGCTGTGGCTTGACGGAGGGATTGTCCCGGCGTCGACCTGAGTGTCATGATCCGGGCGGCTCTTATATGGGTTGCAGAACCCTGGGCTTTGGTCATCGTTCCGGCCGCCAGAAAACCGGAGGTCGAGGCTCTACCGTGAAAGTGCGTCGTCAGGCGATCCTGGCCTGGCGGCGTCGGGGCTGGAACAGTCAGGGCTGGAAGCTCTGACTACGCAGCCTCCCACGCCGGCAGTTGGGCCTTGATCGTAATCCCGGCCAGCGGCGTGCGTAGTCAGGGCTTCCAGCCCTGACGGTGTCAGGCCAGGATGGCCTGACGACGCACCCGGCGCGCCCAAGTGGCCGGAATCTTGATCGAGGCCGGTGCGACAGTGGTCGAGAGGACTTTCATGTTCGGGGGTGACGCGGGCACCATGGGCGTTAGCCGGTCCGGCGCGCAGGCAGCACTGATTTGAGATCTCGGGGGTCGCCACCGGCTAAAGCCTCGACCAGTTGCGGCCAGGCCGTCGGTTGGGTCTACTCCCAGACGGCCGTATGCTTCACGGATCAACCGCTCCGCACGGGAGACACAGCAATGCAGGCACGCCGCCAGATCCAAACTCGCCCCAGCCTCTACGACCAGCTTGAGGGCCTTCCGGAAGGACTGACCGGGGAGATCCTGAACGGTCAGCTCTACGCCCAGCCGCGCCCCAGCCTTGAGCATGGCTTCACCGAAACATCCCTTGCCGGCGAGTTGGTTAACCCGTTCCAACGGGGTCGCGGCGGCCCTGGCGGATGGTTGATCGTGGTCGAACCTGAACTGCACTTCATCCGTGACACCGAGGTTGATGTTCCGGACTTGGCCGGGTGGCGACGCGAACACTTGCCGAAGTTGCCGAAGGCGCAACACCGGGCGATGGTGGTCCCGGATTGGGTGTGCGAGATTCTCTCGCCCGCGACCGAGAGTAAGGACCGCCAGGTCAAGATGCCGATCTACGCGCAGTACGGCGTCCCTCACGCCTGGCTGATTGACCCCATCGCGCACACGCTGGAAGCCTACGTCTTGGAAGCGGGCGCCTGGGTGGAGATCGGGCGCTTTGCCGGCGCGATGCGGGTGTTGGTCCCGCCTTTTGAGGCGGTGGCGATCAATCTGGATGATCTCTGGGCGCCAACGGAGTAGCGGGGGGACTTGTTCCGCTCTTTGCTCTTCTTGGGGTCGCTGGCTGTTCGAGCTTCTAGCGTGGATGGGGGAATCTTGGGGCGGGAAGGGGTGATCGGTCACATGTGGGCGCTGTGCTGGTTGAGGGTTACCGTCCTTGGCACTGGGTCCCGGCATCCATGCCGGGACGACGGAGAGCGCGGTTTGCGGCTTGGTTGGTCATTCCGGCTGGGATGGCGGAATCCAGGGCTGGGCAGTGCCAGCACGCAAACTTGAGCGG
>NZ_KB902424.1 GCF_000379525.1 Lamprocystis purpurea DSM 4197
GCGGCTGGATCGAGGTCCTGCCGGCGGCTTAGCGGCCGTCTTCACCTGGACCGGCCAGAGCCCAAGCCCGAGGGCGAGCCCTGTCGGCGCTGGATTTGGACACCCTCCCGAAGACCCTCGCGGNGCTTCCGGCCGGCGCTGGACCTGACACCCTCCCGAAGACCCTCGCAAGAATCCACGGGGAGGGCTTCCGCTCTACGGTAACGGTGACGAATGATCCGGCCATGAGCTATGCTCCGTATGCCACCGCGGCAAAAATCTCGCCGCGAATCGCCGCCCTGACGGTCAATACGGCAGGGTGCCCGTCACCCGGAGCGGGCGGAGTGAAATCGACCGTGATGCGAGCCGGTCGCGCAGTGGCCGGAGGGTTCTCCGGGTGTACCCTCACCATGACTTGGCCCGGCCGGTTGATGCTGACACCGCTCCACCGGGGAGGGCTTCCGCCTGGACAGGCCAGCGGCAGAGCCCCAGGGCGAACCCGGCCGGCGCTGGACCTGACACCCTCCCGAAGGCCCTCGCGGCACTGGTCAACCTCCCGGAGCCCGGCCGGTTGATGCTGACACCGCTCCACGGGGAGGGCTCCCACCTGGTGACCGGCCAGCGGCAGCGTAAGCGTTGTGTCCGGTACCGAATAACGCCACCGATTGACCCGAGCGGCGCCCCTTCAAAGACCCCTCAAACCTGGCATGAAACCCGCTTAACGCCCCGCTTTTTCCTCGCACTGTCCCGTGAATGTCCCATTGCGACCACGCGAGCCAACAAAGACCATCATAACCATAACGATGCAGCACGGGACCAACGGATTAGTTATCAGCCGTTGCCTTTTCTTGCCCCGTGCTGCACACTCTAAGCTGTCATTGGATCGCACCCCCAAAGACGAACAAGCCCCGGATCGGCAGCAACCGACCCGAGGCCCTGACCCCTACCAACCTGTACCGAGGTTTGGCAATGGCTACCTGCCAGCGTATCACCCCCCGCGCCCGCTATCGCCCGCGCGTCACTGCAACCCACCGGCACACGGGCGGCCCCCGGCCAAGGTCGGAGGGCTAACCCATGGCGACCTTGTTCAAGCGCACTGACAAGACCGGCGCGGTCAGTTGGCAAGTGAAGATCCGTAAACGTGGACATCAGCCCGTTACCGCGACCTTTCCGCGCAAGACCGACGCGGAACGCTGGGCCAAGACCACCGAGGCGGCCATCTTAGAAGGCCGCTATTTCGCCACCACCGAAGCCAAGCGACACACCATCAGCGACCTGTTAGACCGCTATGTGCGCGACGTGTTACCCACCAAGAAGGCCAAGACCCAAGCGCCCCAGGTGCAACAACTCGCATGGTGGAATAAGCGGATCGGCAGTATCACCCTGGCCGATTGCACCCCTGCCTTACTGGTTGAGTGTCGGGACGCTTTGAGCCAAGAGCCGATACCGCCACAGGCCCCCGGCGCCCCCGAACGGCACCGCACCCCCGCGACTGTCAACCGTTACCTTGCCGTGTTATCCCACGCCTTTACGGTAGCCGTGAAGGATTGGGCTTGGGTCGATAGTAACCCGCTGTTGAAGGTGACCAAGCCCAAAGAGCCCCGCGGCGTTGTGCGTTTCCTGGACCCTGACGAACGCGCCCGACTACTGCACGCCTGCCGTACCAGCGGCAACCTTGACCTGACCTTAGCGGTTCTCTTGTCCCTTGCCACCGGAGCCCGGCAAGCGGAAGTGATGGGCTTACGCTGGGGTCAAGTGGACTTTGGACAGCGGCGGATCATCTTGCATGAGACCAAGAACGGCGAGCGGCGCGTGTTGAGCTTGAGCGGCCCGGCGCTGGACCTGTTACGCGAACGCTCCAAGGTGCGGCGCTTGGACACCGACCTAGTGTTTCCAGGCCGCATTCACCCCGGAACCCCCGTAGACCTGCGAACACCTTGGTTAACGGTCCTGAAGCGCGCGGCAATCCCTGAGTTTCGTTGGCATGACTTGCGGCACTCGTTTGCGTCTGAACTGGCGATGAGCGGCGCAAGCCTCCCGGAGATTGCGGCGGCCATGGGACACAAGACCCTGAACATGGTTCAGCGGTATGCCCACCTGAGCGAAGATCATACCGCATCGGTTGTTGAGCGGATGAACGCGCGGATTTTCGGGGAGGGCGGACAGTGAGCGAGCTACGCCTAGTATCAGGATCGACCTTGCGTGAAATCATTCGTACTTGGCCCGAGGCCCCTTCAGGCCAAGAGGATAAAACCATTCGGAGGATACTGCTAACGCAATGGCAGGATGGGTTTGCTAAAGATTGGACTTCAATGATTGGTTCATCGCACTATCTGCCATATTGGCCCGATGTGGACATCCCTGACCAAACGGCAATTATTGCGCAGCTAAACGCGCAGCAAGCGTTGACGCTATTTGATGGCTCGCTATTGCTGGGCGCCTGCCTGCCCCCGCCGGCTTATATTCTCTATCTATCCCCAGGGAGATTCTCAAATGCAATTTTGCACGGACAAATAGACCCCCGACGCCCGAGCGATAGCAAACCCTTTAGCACCCTGACCGACAGTGAAGAACTTCCGAATCCATCTTGGTTGTGGACACGGGAAGAAATCGAGCATTACGCGGTAAGCCAATACAGACGTTCAACTTATGGCCCAACGGCAGAGGAACAGACGAACGAAAGCGGCAAGCCTTGGCCCTACTCTCACGACACCGAGTTATTAGGACATCTGCGATGGACCATTGAGACTTATTGGGAGGGAAAAGACCCGAAACAGGCCCCAACAAAAGAAACAGTTGTCGAGAAATTGATGGAATTGCGCGGGGTATCAAAGCGCGCGGCTAATGCAATTGACCAGATTGCGCGACACGACGCCCGGCGCTAGTTAGGCTTGTCGGTATACGGTAGCGCTGGACCTGGACACCCTCCCGGAGCCGGTCAACCTCGTGGAGCCCGGCCGGTTGATCCTGGCACCGCTCCGCGCAAAGGCCTTCCACCTGGTGACCGGCCAGCGGCAGCGCCCCAGGGCGAGCAAGGTCCCCGGCCGGCGCTGGACCTGACACCCTCCCGAAGG
>NZ_KB902425.1 GCF_000379525.1 Lamprocystis purpurea DSM 4197
GGAGCCGTCCTCGCGGCGGGGGTTGGGGATGGTGGACATCATGTGGCGGTCGTGTCGGTCTTGGACGGAATTCAGTCTAGTTCCCTAGTGGCCCGCTCCAGTCTAGTTCATTAGCGGCCCGCGCCAGCCTAGCTCACGAGCGGCCCGTGCCGGTCGCGTACCCCAAGTCTAGTCCGGATGCAGGGTCGGATGGCAAGCGCCCGGCGGAGGTTTGCCTTGAATCTAGCGTTTTGTCTGTGGTATTTGCGGAAACTATGATCCAGATCACAAAACGCCCCTTGCAAGACAGCGGCGAGACGCAGAAAGTACACATCGAAGGGCAATGGGCTGTGCCTGGACCGGCAGCCGATGTGCAACACCGAGCGGCTGGGGGGGCCTCGGCAGGGCGCGGGTGGGGCACTTGCGGTGAGGCGATGGGCCTGGGCGGTCGGCGGGATTCAGTCTAGAACCTTAATGGCCCGTGGCGGGCTAGCAGGTCGCCGGCCCGTGCCAACCTAGAACACGTTGGGTGGACGCCTCCGGCGCAGGAAGAATAGAAAATACAAAATGATTTTGATATATTTAAAGTCAATAAATTATTTTAGGAATAGGGATCAACTATGCCACCAAGAGTAGCAAGAAATTCAGAGTTCAATTCTTATGTATTCATCAAAAACGAATTGAAAAACTTAGGTTGGAATATTAAAAATCCCAACAGAGACCCTAATGGGGAAGTATACACACAACAAGAATGTCTGGATCATCCAGAAATTGGGAATCAACTCGGTCGTCAAAAACCTGAAAATGTAATAAAAGTTAGAGAAAACATTTTTTGGGTAATTGAAGCAAAACCAGAATTAAATGATCTTCAGAGGGCGTATGATGAGGCTGTTGATTATGCAAATACTATTAATCGTAGTAGAATAGTAAAAGCTCAATTGGTCAGCGGTGTCGCTGGTAATGATATTGATGGTTATATTGTTCAAACAGGATTTGTTCAACAAAATGGACAAGCAACTTCGATTTTATACAATGAACGTGCAATTACAAGTCTTTTATCAAAAGAACAAGCTCAATACTTAGTCGATAATAATACTTGCAGATTAAATGACATAATAACCTCTGAAGAAACGTTCATAAAAATTGCAGAAGAGATAAACGAGATTCTTCATAAAGCTTCAATAAATAAAGATTTAAGAGCTACTGTTATATCTTCAGTATTACTGGCAATGATTTCTGACACGCTACCAAACTTCAATGCTTCTCCAGATGTTTTTATAAGAGATATTAATAATCGAGTTGAAGATGTTTTGATAACTCATTCAAAAAGAGAATTTGCCGCTCATATAGAACTTAGATTACCACAGGAAGATTCTGCAAAGATAAAATATAAAACAGCTATTGTAAAAACACTTTTCAGTTTAAGAAAAATAAATATCAAAGCCGCTATGAATAGTGACCATGATTTACTTGGAAAGTTTTACGAAGTTTTCTTAAAATATGGAAATGGAGCAAAAGACATAGGTATTGTATTAACACCAAGACATGTTACTAATTTTGCTGTAGACATTCTTGATGTTAATTCAAACGATCTTATCTATGATCCTGCTTGTGGTACTGGTGGTTTTCTGGTTGCTGGGTATGACAAAGTTAAAAATGAAGCACGCCCTGACGAAATAGCACTATTTAAGAAGCATCGAATTTTTGGTGTTGAACAACAGGCGATAGTGGCATCACTCGCAATTGTAAATATGATTTTCCGAGGAGATGGAAAAAATAATATTATAAATGCAAATAGCCTTGTCAAACATCTAACACGTATTACAAGAAATGGTGGTTTAAGTGCTGAATATAAAGATAATAACGAAGATCAGCGTCCCCCTATCACAAAAGTCTTAATGAATCCTCCATTTGCGTTAAAAGATGATGATGAAAAAGAATATCGGTTCATTAATCACGCTCTGGGTCAAATGACTGAAAATGGTCTACTTTTTTGTGTACTCCCATGTTCTGTGATGTATGTATCTGGTGATTATCTTGATTGGAGAAGGAATTTGCTTTTAAATCACACACTTGAATGCGTTATGACTTTTCCCAATGATCTGTTTTACCCACAAGCTTCCGTAGAACCAATAATTATTATTGTTAGAGCAAAGGTGCCACATGGAACAAAGAATGTACTATGGGCTAGAATACTAGATGATGGTTATAGAAAACTAAAACGAAGAAGATTGCCAACAATTGGTGAGAATGATTTAACGCGATATACCAGTACAATACGTTCTTATATACATAGTCAAAGTACATTTGATGAAGTAAAAGGAATTATTCAAATACTACCAATAAGATACAACGAAGAATCGCTTGAATTAATTCCTCAGAACTACTTAGACAATATAGAATATAATGAACAAGAAATAACGACACAAATGGAAAAAAGTCTCTCTGATATTTACCTACAGTCTTTAAGTGAGGTGTTTAATGCTGATTAATAGTCTATTTTCAATAGTACCAGCAAAGTCGCATGGAACTGACGATTATGATACTGGTGATACACCTTTTATTACAAACTCTCGCTTGAATAATGGTGTGGCACGATTTGTTGAACCAATACCGGGTGACAAAGTAATTGATGCATTTACAATATGCATATCGGGTTTAGGATATGCGACACTTCAAGTAAAAGATTACTTGCCAAAAGGTAATGGTGGTGATTCTGCAACAATATTGATTCCCCTGACAGCAATGACTTTTGAAGAATTACTTTTTTATACCGCACAGTTTAACTTAATACACGGTTGGAGATTTTCATTTGGAAGAAAAGCTAGTAAAAAAAGAATAGAAAAATTGTCTTTTAGTGAAGTATATAACCATTTGCAGATCGAAAATGACTTCTCTGGTAATGTAAAAAGAAAACTTTCTTTAAAATTAAATGAGCTAAACTTAAATATTCCCGTAGAATCTACTAACATGTAAAAGTAAAAGACACCCAACAACTGCTTCAACCTGACAACGCTAAAGCGTTGCAGGTTAAGCAAATGTTGAACTAATCCGCTCCGCGGGGCCTACCGCGCCCATCCCATAGCGCCATTGAATCGCGAACAACGCGCGGATATCCCCAGCCGCCCCGCGGT
>NZ_KB902426.1 GCF_000379525.1 Lamprocystis purpurea DSM 4197
GCGCACCTCGCGCTCGCGGTTGTAGCACGACACGCACAGGCCGCTGACGGCGATCAGGCGCAGGTCGGCGCGTCCGCAGCGCACGCACCACTGGCCGGGCGTCGGCACCGGCGTCGGCGCCACGGCCACCCCCGCGTGCTGCGCCCCGAGCGGACAGCCGCGGCACAACCAGGCGGCGGAGTCGCACTGCGCGGTGCGTCCGCGCTGCCACAGCGTGGCACAGGCCGTGGGGGACAACACCAGGGCGCCCGGTTGGCGGGGGCACAGAAAGGTTTCAGCAGAGTGATGGCACATCGTTCGGCTCCGGTGTCAGGGCGGCTGATGGATTCGATCACGCGTTAGAAGGGGATATCGTCGTCCCAGGCGTTCGCAGGCTCCTGGCCGCCCCCGTAGGGTTCGGATGGGGCCGATGACGCGCCAGGGTGCCCGCCAGCGGCCAGCAGGGCCAGGACCGCGGCGGCATCAAGCCCGAAAGTCGACCCTAAGACCGCGGCGGCCCGGTCGGTGGCAGACTGGCCATTGGCCTTGGGCTCGAATGCCAGGCTGAAGAACCGGGTTGCCTGGCCGTCGCTGCCGGGCTTGCCTGTTTTCACCCACGCGGATACCCAGAACTCGGCATCGTCGATCCTGGCTGAGCCCTTGTGGGTCGGGTGTTTGTCGGTGGTGGCTTTGTCGTTGCGGAAGAGGGAGCCCGAAAGGTCGCGTTGCTCGAAGGCCATGGCTAGCGCTCCAGGTAATCCACAATCGCCGCTTTCGCGGCCTCGTAGCCGTGGGCCACCGCCACGGCATAGCCCTGCGCCGTCAGGGCTGCGTGCGCGGCTTTCTGGGGCTGCGACAGGCGCCCACCGAGCACCGCCTTCATCTCCAGGAACAATCCCGCCAGCGGCCCGCGGGGGACCGCCAGCAGCAGATCGGGGACCCCGGCCAGCACGCCTTCCTCTTGCAGCCGTTTCGCCGTTGCCGGGTCGCGGCGCTCGCCGTTCGGGATGGCGAAGAACACCGCCGCCAGGTCCGGGTAGGTGGCCCGGAACCAGAGGACGACGAGCTTTTGGTGGTTGTGTTCGTTCATGCTCGAATCTTGCGCGCGATGGACTCCAGTGCATCAGCGACCCGGCCGATTTGCTCTGCCACATCAGCCACTGCCGCCGACAGTGGCGATGCAAGTCCGTCGCCAGCGACGGCCATGGCAAGCGATTCGATCGCCCCCGGACCCGTCAATCCGCTGCCAAACCCGAGATCCTTGATAGCTTCCACTAAGTCGTTGTGTTCGTTTGAATTTTTTATCATTGCTCGAAGGCCATGGCTAGCGCTCCAGGTAATATAGGTTGGTAAGGTTGGGTATTTTTGCAGAGGTTGGGTATTTTTTTTCCTTTTAGTTTCATCTCTTTACCCAACCTTACCAACCTTTCCAACCTAAAAGAGATATTCTATATAGAGAGTCAAATACCAATATGGCCATATCGTGTTTTTCGCAGAAAAATACGGGGCGCAAAAAGGTTGGTAAGGTTGGGTAAAGCATTGTTCTCCTTAACAAAAAGGTTGGTTATGTAGGTTGGTAAGTGGTTGGGTAGGTTAGGTATATTTCCGGTAGCACCAGCCGCCTTTAGATCGCTGCTTGCGCACCCAGCCGTTGCGTTTCAGGACAGCAGACACGCGCATCTCATCGGCCCTCGTCTGCCTGCCCTTCTCGATCTTGAGCCCATCAAGCAACACCTCGTGCGTCGTCGTCTCTGGAGCGACAGCCCTTGTTGCCCCACGCAACCCATCCGACTCCCAGGTCTTCTCTATCCAATTCAGGTATTCCGTGATGGGTTGCTCCCATGGGTCTCCGGCGTAGCTCTCATCCTGGTGCTCGGCCGCATCTGGGATATCCCACCAACGGCCAGTCTGCTCAGTGGACACCAGATACATCGCCTCAGCAAAAAGCTTATCCCTGATCGCGGCAACGTCATCGGCGTTGATCTGACGCGACATGCGCACAGGCAGGAACCGTCGAGCCCCCGTCGCATCCTTCTGCCACGCGTCGCTATTGGTCCCGCCGACAAAAATACACTGGCGAGCGTGTTTCTCGTGCCCTTCCGCCCACATGCCGCGGTAGTTATCGGATTGGCTGGTGATCACCTGCTTGATGCGCGTTGATTCAGCCTTATTGAACTGGTCAAGCTCGCCAAAGTCTGCGCACCAGACCCCGCGAAGCCCGATAAAAAAATCCCTGCCGTTAAGACTGTCAACGACCTCTGCGTACCAGGGAGAGAACAGGGCGATCCACAGTTTTGTCTTGCCGATGCCTTGCGGTCCCTCAAGGATCACCATGGTATCGACCTTGCAGCCCGGCCGCAGGATGCGCAGCACCGCAGAGATAAACAGCGCGCGCGCTACCGCGATGTGGTAAGCGTCGCGTGGCGTTCCGCAAAACTCGCTGAAAAACTCATCTATGCGCGGTTCGCCGTCCCACTCAAGACCATTGAGGTAATCGCACACCGGATGAAATTTGTTGTGATCTGCGACCACGGCTAGTGCCTCAGAAACATCGGCCGCTGGAACCTTTTCTCCATGTATCCAGTGACGCTCGATCTCGGCTTTAATGCGCGTCACGGCGACCTTCTTCGCATCCTGTCCGTCGATGCTGACCTGCTCAGAAAACAGGTTCAGCTTGATCCGTCCGTAGAACTCAGGTGCGTGCTTAAGGAGCAAGATGAGGTTATGCACCCGGCACGGTATCGATTGCGTCCCATCGTCCTTGTGTTTGACGATCAGGTCCGCGCGCCACTCCACCGTCTCTTGCGGTGCCGGATCGTCGCCCAGGAT
>NZ_KB902427.1 GCF_000379525.1 Lamprocystis purpurea DSM 4197
ACGCCTTGCTCGCCTTTCTGAAGGGCCTCTGATAATGCCGAGTCGAGTGGCCTTGCAGCCCAGTGACCATGCGGTGTTTGCAGGGTGACTCGGCANTACTCGGCACCCCGGATTATGACGCAAGGTATGCAGCGAGACGCGCTTGGTGATCCCGGCGTCCGCCGCCGCACTATGGCAGGCGCGATTGAGCTGGCGGGTCGACATCGGATCGACCGGGTTCTACCCCGGGAACAGCCACCCCCCGGGCAGCATCCTGCCCCGCGCCTTGGCCTCGCGCCACCAGGCCCGCAGCAGTGCGAGCAAGGTCGGCGACAGCATCGCGTAGCGGTCCCGGCGCCCTTGCCCTGCTCGACCCGAATGGCCATACGCTCGCTGTCGATATCCCCGACCTTCAGCGCGACCACCTCTGCGGCGCGCAGACCCGCCCCATAGGCCACCGACAGCGCCGCCTGGTACTTCAGCCCCGGGGCCGAGTCCAACAGCCGGGTGACCTCCTCCACGCTCAAGATCACCGGCAAGGTCCGTTCCGCGCGCACATGGCTGGTCTTCGCCGCCAACTCGGGGTGTCCGAGGGTCACCTCGCAGAAGAACCGCAGCGCCGTCAACTCGGCCTGCTCTCCCAGGCGCTGGTGAAGGACCTCAACTGCCGCCAATTGCAGCCGCCGGCCACGCTGCCAGCTCCGGCGTAGCCGCCGGACACCCGCCATGTGTAGTCACCCGTGGGCCGGAAACGGCCCGCGACTGGTCTCAACTGATCTTTTTAGGATCAGCGCTTGCCGAGGCAAGGCTGGGGGCTTGGCGTGCCGGAGCACGGTTAGTCCGCATCGCTCAATGGGTGCCGGTGTCGGCGCGGTCCCTGGGTTGAAAGAACTTATCGGCGGCGGCTCTGTTCGAGAGACACGCGCATCGAATCCCGGACGTGCTCGGCCGGGCCCGATGATCCCCGCTCACTGCCGTTGCAGGCACAACCGCCCGTCGGCGGTCACGCTCCGTCGCGGTGGGTTCGTTTCAGCGCATGATCGGAACCGCCAGTTCGATCCGCAGGTCGCTGACCGGGAGGTGCGCCGAGCGCAGGTCCGCAGCGCTGCTCGGTACCGGCTGCGGGACAGGGTCGCATTGCACGTCGGACCCCTGACCTGGTGTGCGCGCGGGCAGCGCGCCGGTCTTCAGATACTCGACGATGAGGCTGTCCGTGCACTCGACTCCGGACAGCGAACCGGAGTGGGTCGTTCCCCCGACGCCTTCGATCAGCACCGAAGTGGGGAACAACTCACGGACTCGCAGTGCACCGGAGAACGCTGTCGCTGCGTCGTGGGTCTCACTGATCAGGAGTGCACTGTCCACCTGTCGGCCATCGACGGCTATCGGTCGCGTGGAGTCGGCCGGCCAGTACAAACAGGGTCCATTGAACCAGGCGTTGTTCCAGGTCGCGAAGGGGGCTTTGGCGAAGACGCGCCAGTTATCCTTCAGGTAGCGGGTCGTGTCAGACATCCACTTCGCGTCGGTGCAACTGACCGCCAAGTACACGGCATGACCATTATCCTGAAATGGCGGTGAACCGAATAGATCGCGCAGGGGCGTCCAGCGCCGGTCGTGGACCCATGCCGCAAACGCATCCGCCACCTCCTCCCAACCATAGACGAAGTATGACGCAGACAAGAAAATGTCATTCCACTCGGCCGGGCCGATGATCCCGCCCGCCGGCTCGCGGAGCAGCCTTGCCTGCTCGCCGTAGTAGCGCAGTTCGACGGCACGACGGGTCTTGCCGAGGTGGTAGATGGCGTCATACTTCGCGATCCAGTCGAAATACACCTTGATGTTGTGTTCGAAACCGCGATTCTGTTGCATGTTTGAGCGATACCCGACCTGGTCTGGGTTGACCACGCCGTCGAACACCACGCGGCGCAGCCGGCCCGGAAACAGTGTCGCGTAGACCTGTCCGAGGTAGGTGCCGTAAGAGAAACCGTAGTAATTGATCTGCTCGGCGCCCAATGCCCGACGGATGCTTTCCAGATCGCGGGCGATCTCGATGGTCGTCATGTGCGCAAGCAACTCGCCGGCGTTGTCCTCACAGGCGTTCGCATACTGTTTGGACCGCTGCAGCCAGGTCTGCTCGATGCGCCGTGTCATCGGCACATAGGACGGCCGTTGGTAGCCGTCGAAGTCGGGGATGCAGGACAGCGAGGGCCGACTGGCCCCGACGCCTCGGGTATCAAAGCCGATCCAGTCGTAGTCGTCCCCGCCACCATTCGGCACGATCTGGTTGAAGATCGCATACACGAGCCCCGAACCACCCGGCCCACCGGGATTCACCAGCATCGGGCCCTGGTACTCGGAGTCCGGGCTCTTATGCCGGATCCGGGATACGGCCAGACTGATCGTCCTGCCGCCAGGGTTGCTGTAGTCGAGCGGCACCCTGACGAAACCGCATTCTGCGCCGGCCTCGATCAGCAGCGGAATACTGCATGTCGACCAGTTGATGGGTTGCGGATTGAACTCCGGGATGGGATCCGAGGTAAGGACGGGGTCTGCTGCACCAGACGGCGCAGACGTCGGGTCTGAGAACCCCCACTCATCGGCCAAGACAGTGTTCGATGACAGGATTAGAAGAACGAGACCAGCAAGCGCAAACATCGTGACACCTCGTGAGGATTCAAGACAGTCGATGTGATCAAATTCATCCCGCACTCCCCAGGAACAGGCGCGCGCGTTCTTCCGGAGTAGCCTGCGCAGAGGCAAAGGTCGAAATGGAGTGACCGGGCGCTGCAGCGAGCGAAGTCA
>NZ_KB902428.1 GCF_000379525.1 Lamprocystis purpurea DSM 4197
GTGCAGCACTTGGTAGCGGCCAGACATCACCTCACGCGGAGGCGGCTGCAACGTTCAGTATCGACCATCTCAACCCCCTACGCAAGACCGCACCCCTGCCCATGCTATTGATCTTTCCCAACCCCGCTCATCACGCCCTGGTCAAAGCCTACATCCACGGTCACTACCGGCTGAACGCCAAGACCGGCCAACGGCACTGGGTCGACAGTTACACCGATAAGCGGCCGGAGCGCGGCCGGGCGAGCTTCACCAGCACGGATCATCGGGTACAGCACTTCGATCACCACCTAACGCATGGGCGCCAGCGCGAGGCGCTGCATGTGTTCCACGATCTCGATCACGATGAGAGTCACAAACTGGCGCTGCGTCTTGGTCTGATGCACCAGACGGACCCGAAGGGCGTCGACAAAAAGGACCTGCTGGAGTCGCTGCACGGGGCGGTGCGCGCCAAAAAAGCGCACATGATGAAGGTCGGGCCTTACGACAAGGCGGAGGATGCGGCGTTTGGGCGGGAGGAGAAGGCGCGCAAGAAGGCTGATAGCGCATGGATCACTGATCGAAGCCCTAAACAATTAGTCGCTGATGGCTTCATTTATAGTGACACCAAACAGGGTTATGAGTCTGCGGAGACCGCTAAACGGCTCGTTCCAATTTATCGAAAGCGCCATCCTACCGCAGATGTTGTAGTGACCTTCGACGCGCAGCACCAGGAGGCCACCGTGTGGTGGGCGCCGAAGAAGCCGGTGTCTGCCAATGCGAACGCGCGGCTAGGCCATCTGGCTATGGATCGCGTGATTGCGGACCATGATGATGTGACGCAAGCGATGTATCGGAAAGGGCCGGGATGGGTGTCCTTCTACTGGGGCACCGCGGGCAACCCCAAGAAGGGCTTTGCAGGTGGCAGCGGGGTTGCCAAGATCATCGCCAAACGTACCGCCGAAGGGGCCGATGGTCAGGCCGTGGCGCGGCAAATGGTGGAAGTGATCGCCCGCGGCAAGGTCGGGGAACCCTACGGCCCGACGGGCGGCGAGCGCATCAACATCAACCACGACGGGCACACGGCCGTGCTGTCGCTGGTGCGATTCGGTAAGCGCGAGTCATGGTTACTGACCGGGTGGGATGATGTGGCATCCGATGGCGGCAAGGCGGGTAACGCCAGCGCTGCCTACGCGCCGGATCGCTCTGGTATGCGCGATACGGCGGGAGCGGAGCCAACTTCAAGTGTAGGCCAGGGGATCGGGGAGGGCAAGGACGCGGCGCCCAGGCCCAAGCCCGCTGAGCCTGCCCCAGCCGCCCGCGAAGAGATCCCCGACTCCGCGAAGCAGCATTTTGATTCCATTCTCGGGAGCGCCAAGCGATTTGGCGAAGGCTTGGATGGTGCGCGCAAGACCGACGCCATGTTTCGCGGCGAAGGCCGGTATGCGGCCGAAGCGTACAGCAACATGCGCGAGACCCTGGAGTCGGCGTATCGCAGCATCGGGAAACAACTGGACAGCATTGCCGATCCGAAGCGGCGCGAGATCGCGCGTCAATACTTCGTCGACAACATGCCGAATGTCGACCTGACCGCGGATGAGGCGGAGTTTTTCCGGGACTTCAAGCCGGTGGAGAAGCCGGGGTGGATGGGGGCGAAGTCACCCCAGGCCCCCGCCCCCCGCGCCCTCATCGGCTCAACCCCGGCCGATCGGGCCGCTATCGCGGCGGTTCCGAAGGGTGCGCCGAGCGACAAGGCTGCCCCCACCGAATACCGCTACGCCCTTCTCAATCGTCCGGCCGGCCCTGGGGCTATCCCGCGGGACGGTCTGCTGCGCGCTGAGCCGCGCCCCAACCAGAACGAAGACCACCACGCCATTGCGCGCCATGGGTTCGCGGTTTACTCGCGCCCGCTGACCGATCAGGAAATCAAGAGTTACGAGTTGGCACCGGTGATCACCGGGGTCGATCGGGACGCACTGGTCGACCAGTTGGCTGTCGCGATTGAAAAATATGCTGATGGTTACGCAGAAGCAGACAAAAGGTATCTGCGTCAGGCTGTCATGAGCCGCGTCGAGAAGATGAACGGTGGCAACGGTGCGGCAGTCAGCAATGCCGATTCGCTGCCTGACGACGTGCTGGCACGGGCGCTGTCGAAGAAAGCCCCCATACTCACCACCCTCGCCAGCCAAACCCCCACCCCCAAGCCCGCAAGCGCACCGGCCAGCGCCAAGCCCGAGCCCCCGACCCGTTATCGATCACCCCGAAACAGTTGACAGAGAAAGCCCCGCGCAAGCCGTTCCGAGTCGGCTTTGTGGCGCGTGCATTTGACACGAACTATTTCAAGGTATGGCTTCCTGATCTAAAGCGGGACATGGAAGTGGCGATCCTTGATTCCGGGGAGTTCAAGCCATTCCCGCCTGAGATCGACGCGGAGACCGCGGCCCATATTAAAGCGGACGTGACGCAGTGGGAGTACGAAAGAGACCGCAATGGATTGGATGACCTGCGCAAAAAGGGACACAAGATCGAGCAGCAGTATGAGGACATGCTTGCGCAGAAGAAGGCACTTGCCGATCGGTATGCTGTTCGGTCGCCTGGTGCTGAGAAGCCAGCCGCCCCAGCTAAGCCCCCCGCCACCAAGCCCGCTCGCGCGGCCAAGCCAAAGGCAAGTCCGGCCCCCGATATCGCGCAGCTGCTGAAAGACCCGCAGACCACGCGGACAGACCTGGACAGGGCGCTGCTCAAGCTGACGAACCGGATGAACGCGGCGCTGCGCGCCGGCGATCACGTTAAA
>NZ_KB902429.1 GCF_000379525.1 Lamprocystis purpurea DSM 4197
CCACTCGCGCTTAAAATCTTCAAACGTGTAGGCCATCGAGATACCCACCTCGCGGTAGCGTTGGTAAATTTGCTCAAGAGTCAGCGACGGGAGGAGAACGCCGCTGCCCTGGCTGATTTTCTAGCCTATTGTCTGGTGCTGGCTTGGCCGCAAGAGGCGTCCGGTGTCTATGCGAAGATCCGCAATGCGTTGGAGTCCAGAGGGGCACCCATCGGGTCCAACGACCTGCTGATTGCCGCCCATGCCCGCCACCTTGGTTGTACACTGGTCACGAACAATGTTGAGGAATTCACGGTAATGCCGTGACCTGTAGGGTCCGCTGTGCGGACCGACGACCGTGCCGATCGCGCGGTGGCCGGGTTTATGACCAAGGCCTGGTCGGCGTACATGGCCCGGCGAATCGGGGCGACCGAAAAAGAGCCCCCGGACGCGAATCAGATCGAACTGCCGATCGAGTCTCGAAACCGTGGTCTGTCCCGAATGGCGCTCCGAATGGCGCTACTTCGTTGTGGCGTGAACGGTGACAGGTGCAACCATCAGATCATCGGTGATGTCATATGGCGGTTCCCTTTGTCAGCCCAACCTACGGCCCTTCCTGGCGGCTCGAATTAAGTAAACTGCCCCCAGAAATCGGGCCGGACCCGCGTGCGGAATTCATGCAGGCTTGCCGAAAGGACACGGCCCTGCGGGCCTAATAGAGTAAGAGCGGCGCCGGCCAAAAGTCCGGATTCATGACTTGATCGAAGGTCCATGGACAAGATTCCGGGAAATCGCCTAACCCGGTTTCATTTGCCGCTTGGGATGTCGCATCACCCCATACGACATCCCACCATTCGGCATCGTCTAGTTTCGCCTTCAAACTGGAGACCTGCTTAAGGTGTAACGTAATCGCCTTCCGCTGATTGCGGACGGTGATTTCCCAACTGGCGCCGCGCCGTTCCGGTTGAAGCTGCCATTTGAGCAGATGGGCCAGGAGCACCGCCATTCGACTTGCCAATTCGCGTTGTTCGCTCTTTCCCACGTCTTCAATCTCATCAGCGATATGTTCGATGTCTAGGGCGTCGAAACGACCAGCCCGGAGCAGCCGAGCCTGTTCGTTGGCCCAAGCCATCACGTCAGTGTCGTAACTGTTTGCAGCGGGCATTCTGTCTCCCATTAGTCGTTGTCTAAGTGGCTCGCTCGCACGGGCGGGGCTTGCGGGCACCAACCATGTCCATCTGCCGGCGACTCCGGAAACCGACCGCGGACCGGGTCGGCTGATGAAGGTCTCGGACAGCGTTACGGTCAGTACGTCAACCGTACCGACCACCGAACAGGGACGCTTTTCGAGGGCCGCGTCCGCTCATCGGTTATCGAAGCCGACAGCGACCTCATCGCTTGCCGGCGCGACATCGAACGCAACCCGGTTCGGGCATGTTGCCCACCGCGGAAGAATACCCCTGGTCGAGCGACCGCTGCACTGCGCTCGGACTCATCGACCCCGTTGTCGCTGCGCACCCGCTTTATCGCATTCGCACCTGATATCCAGACAGACCTTCGTGTAGGGGCGGATTCAACCCCCCCCTACGTCCGGTTATCACGTCCGAAGGCTCTATCTGACGCTGGGGAAAGCGACGCTCGCGCCACCGCAGTCTGTTCGCCGACTAATCCGATCCTGGCACAGTGCGCGCTGCGGGCACGGTCTTCTTTAGAGATAGGGAATTGTATCCCCGAGCCTAGGGTCGCCGACCGGTGTCGGGCGGTCTCTCAGCATGTGGGCAACGCTCGGAGCGGCGCAAAGCGAGCATCCGAGGGGGCCGCGGGGCTGATACGCGGGCGATTTTGCGTCGATTGTAGACCATTTTCCAGCGTGCGGGCGAGCGCGAGCGCAGGCCGCATGCGGCCTGTCCAGCGTGACGGGTGAGCCCTGATGCTTAGGCTGGGGCAGGCGCGTTCATCACCCCCTGACCACGCCGCCGCGGGGCCAGGTGCTGGGTCACATGCAGCCGTCCCGTACGGCAGGTGGGACACGGATAGCCGTCAAACGGTGCGGTGACCGCCGTTGCTTCGGCAGGTTCCGGTGCCGGGGCGGCAAGGGCCGTGCGGATCAGCGCCANACAGCGCGTC
The DNA here is from genome assembly GCF_000379525.1 of Lamprocystis purpurea DSM 4197. Taxonomy (GTDB): domain Bacteria; phylum Pseudomonadota; class Gammaproteobacteria; order Chromatiales; family Chromatiaceae; genus Thiodictyon; species Thiodictyon purpureum. The sequence goes on from NZ_KB902429.1 coordinate 2,107, forward strand.
CGGCAGCGGTTGGCCAGGAAGCCGAAATGCCGCACCCGCATGAACCCTTTTGGAAGCACATGCAGCAGGAAGCGACGAATGAGTTCCTCCCCGCTCAGGGTCATCACCTTGTGACGATTGTCGTCACGGTAGTCCTTGTAACGCACGTCCACCGTGGCGTCGTCTTCATCGAAGCCCAGCAATCGACTGTCGGACAGAGCGATGCGATGGCTGTAGCGGCCCAGATAGTCGATCACCGTCTCGGTGCGGGCCAGACAGGGTTTGGAATAGACCACCCACTCGGGTTGCATCAGGGCGTTGAGGACCCGGTCGACCTCGTGCGGGGTGATGCGCGCCAGCCGCCCCTCCGTGCCCGCCCGGCGCAGTCGGCTCACCAATCCCCCACGGAAGTGCCGCGACAGCGCCCGCACCGGGAACA
>NZ_KB902430.1 GCF_000379525.1 Lamprocystis purpurea DSM 4197
GGGCGCGTTGCCCCCACCTTGCCCACACTCATTCACCCTTTGCCCACACTGCGCCGCACGGCCGCCGGAGCTGGCTGAGAACGCCTGCGGCGCAACAGCAACAGATCTTTTCTTAATCGCTGCGCGGATGCCGTCTTAACGACCGCTCCGCGGTGGCTGGGGCAGCGCCAAACCGCTGCGATGAACGTCGGCACGACAACTTAAATTCGGGGGAAAACTGTCCTGGACATGGGGTCCACTATAATATAGCCTTCGAACGTGATTACCTGACGTAGGGGCGGGTTTCAAACCCGCCCCTACACGAAAATCCGTCTGGATATCAGGTGCGAACGCTATAACAGGGCATGGCGCGCCGCGGGTGACAATCGGAAACCCAGGTGCTTCAGGTCCAGCAGATTTCGCTGAAACAGGTATTGGATCGGCGAGGTATCCGCGATGACCTCACACATTGGCGAAATCGTGCGCCAGTTCGTCCGCGGTCAGATCAAAGGTAGCGACGCCGTAGTCGGCCAGCCTGGCGAGGAACAGGGGCCGCGGCACGTCGGCCAGTTCCGCCGCGGCCCCGGAGGTCGTGCTCCTGTCCGTGGAAGAGTACCACCGCTTGAAGCAGCGCGACCGGCAGGTGTTGCGGCTGGAGGACTTCACCGAGGATGACCTGAAGGCCATCTTGGCGGTTGAGCCGTCGCCCGCCGCCGCCTTTGACCATGAAGTGAACGGGTAACGCGGTGTCGTTGCCGCAACCCGTTCCGGGTTGGTGGTGCAAGCACTGACGGCCCGCCTGGTGCGGGTCGTCCCGCGCACCGAATAAGGGGGCTATCCTCCCACGCCCGCGCTTGGGCCTCGGTCAGGGACGTACCACGGAGATGTCGCATCGCTAGCGAAACGATGCGCAGCATGAGCCGGTTCGTTCGCTGCCGAGCGGCGCGCACTCCGACCGCAGGCGTCGGGCATACCCTTGATCGCCGACCTCCACCCGGTCGGGCATCCGCCGCCCGCTAAAGCGTCGGCCTCCGGTCGCGCCGCCCCGGTTACTGGAGGTTGAGTCCGCGCGGCCTTCAGGGCCGCGCGAATGACCTCAGGGAGTGCTGTGCCCGCGTTCGATCGCGGTCGTGACTTCACCCCGCAATTGCTCGACTTCGGCTTTCGCCTCGTCGCGCATCTGCTCGACCTCGGTCCTTGCCTGGCCGCGCAGTCCCTCAAGCTCGGTCTTGACCGCGCAGCGGGTCTGTTCGATGCGCACCGCCAAGTCCGCCCGCGCCTGTTCGATCTCTTTACGGAGTTTCAGGTCGGTCTCGCTCGACCCGTCCTGGGCGTCCGGGTCCGGCACGCCAGGAGCCGATTCGTGCCGGCCGATGGCATCCGCGACGCTGGCCCGCTCCTGCGCCGCCTTGGTAAGGGCTTGAAAGCGTTCTAAGGCAGATGTCATAGGATTCCTCCCAATAGTGCGACAAGACGTTGGTTAAGGTACCAGCCCCAGCGCGGCACGCAAGGTCGCAACGTCGGCGATGAACCGCACGGCGAGGATGCGACCGTTCGCCGACTCGATCAGCGTCACCTTGCCGGGCTCACGCGGCAGCATGGACGTCGCGTCCGCGCTACGCCCCAACAACATCGGGTAGGGACGCTTGCGCATCTGCGGCAGCGCGATCACCGTGGTCACGATCCCCGGCATGGCGCTGATGTCGGCAACGTAACGCACCTTCGCGGCGGCGAGCGTGGTCGCGGTCTGGCCCTCGAGCGCGGTCTCGACCACCGTCGAGGCGGCGCGTTCGGCGACGAAGATCAGAAAGCGGGTGTCGGTTGTGATGGTCGCAGACACATCGTGCTGGTCCTTGAAGGTCAGCGCGGGCAGCGGGGCACCGACCTGCACCGTGGCGGCAGCGAGGAGCGGGGAAAACAGAAGGAAGGCGACGAGCACAACGGATTTCATGGCAACATCATACGCCTTGGCCATGACGAATAGGTGAGGCGTGAGGCCCGCCCAACCCGCTCGAACTACTCGATCTGGCTGCTCGGCGAAACCCTGCTGCGCGACGTACCGGGCTGTGCCCATCGCTTCCGGATGCGCGACGAACAGGGCCGCGGAGGCCTTGATCATCGTTCCGGCCAGCGACCGCCTGTCCGCAACTGGAGGTCGAGGCTTTAGCCGGTGGCGATTCCCGAGATCTCAAAAAAAATCAGTGGTGCCTGCGCGCCGGACCGGCAAAAGCCTCGACTTCCGGTTTTCTTGCGGCCACTATCATCGCGGCGCCCATCGTGTTCGGCAGCGACAAATTGCTTTGGTCCCGACAAGGCCAGAGAATGATGGGCTTGCTGCGCTTCCCGTACGGCCTGAAATCATCTGCGCACTTGCATTGGTGCCCGCCGAAGAATACGCGGGGTTCCAGGACCCGCGTAGCGCTTTGCTCGACCTATCCCCGGCTTCTCCGCGATAGCAGAGAACATTTTTTTGTCAAAGGTTTACGGGCGTGACGTATGCCACGTCCGCGGTCCGCGCCGGATTTACAGAAACTCGATCTGACCTGCCATCTCATCGCCGTCCAGCACGCGGTAAATCAGCATTAGTCCATGAATCATCGCGCGAATCGACGTATGTTGCGCGGCATAGACGATGCCGGCATGCGGTTCTCCTTTAGACCAGGACGTGGCACATGCGCTGCCCGGCTCCGGCACCCCGCGGGGCCGGCCTTCAGGCCGCCGCCCCCTGTCATCCGTTGTGGGGTTGGAGGCTGCCGGTCCTGCATCCTCTTTGTCCAGCAGTTCTTGCAGCACCGTGATCGCCCTCTTGATGCAGGTAATCGTGGTCGGTCCCTGATTTTTTTTGGCAGCGTGAATCAAATAAACTGCCCCCGGAACTCCGGGCCGTCTCGGTCGTTGTCGTTGTCGTAATCGAGTTGATGATCCCCGCGAGGATGCGTTGGTCCCGTGCGTGGCGATCGAAGCCTTTCAAACGCTCGGCGGCCTTGTACGCCCAGGCTGTGTAGCGAATCGAAATCCGACAGACAGCGGGCTGCTCATGCCAAACTTGAATCGCTTATCCGATTACGACAACGACAACGATTTTATTCATTGTTTAACCTATTTCTGACTCGTTACTTAGTGACAGGGACTCACGCTCGCTTGCGTTTCACCGCAAGTCAGATTCCAAAATCCCACAGGCGCCTTGAACATATTCATAGCCAGGCAGATAGATCCTGAATTTGTTATTACGAAAATCCCATGTCGCCAAGGGAATTGTCGAGATAACCGTTCCAGGCTTATCGCTCAGGCAGGTGCCGTTCGAACCAACGAACGGGCTGTTCTCCATCGGACATTGGCAAGTCAAGGGCCGTTCCGGATCGGTCGGGCGCGCAGTTTCAGTACAGGGTGCAGCCATACAGTCAGCCCATGGGCCTGTGCTACAGCCCACCGGCTGCCAATTATCGCACCAGCCCCGATAAGAATAGGTCGAGACCCACGGATACTTGACATTGTTCACCGTATATTTGCCGGTCTTGATGGCGACGCAAACCGGGGCCTGGTCCACTGCACAAGGATGGGCGTCCGTACAGACGGCTTGGGTCATGCGCTTGACCTCCAGGTCCTGAATTTTGCTGGGGAATACGATATGCTGCTCGTCGACTGACCAGCAGGCGCAATTGGCCGTGTTGCCGGAAACCTTACAGTCCCTGGAGAAATCGCAGAGTGCATGCTTACCGGTACACACGACCGCGGCCTGTGGCGAGACGGCGGCTGCAAGAACGCTGCCGTCAGCATTGGCGGCGACGACACCTGCGACAGACTCGGGGTTCCCCCCTTGGGCCCAGTCGATTAGAACGAATGACAAAGCCAACATGGACACAGACGCGAGCGCGATCATTCGAAGTCTCACTTTATTCTCCTGTCAGTACAGTTGCATAACCGGCAATGATGAAACATTGCCACGAAACCCTGGAATCGATTCCGTCAATCATCAATCCCCCAACACCTGCCGCAACACCTCCACCGCCTCGCGCCGACTCAAGTGGCGGTCGACTGAATAGCGGGTCGCGGCGATGGACGGCGGTGATTGCAGACAGAGCGGGCAACCTGCCTCGCTGGCGCAGGGGCATTCGGCGAGCCAGTCGCGGGTGTGCTCCAACATGCGGCGCAACAGGGCGTCGTCGTCATTCAGGGCATCGATCAGGCCGATGCCGTGCGGATAGAGATCGAGGATGACCAGACCCGATTCGCGGCGGCGGCCGACCTTGAGGTTCTCCGCCGCCATGACGCGCACCGCGTCCTCTTCGACACCGACATGCACCGCCAGGACCTGGCTCAAGGCCAGCGCGATGGAATGCAGGGCGGCGGTGCGCTCGGCCAGGTCTTCTTCGAGAAAGCGCAGCATCAACCCCTTGGTCGGAAACGTCAGGCTCTCGATGGGTTCGCCCCAGTCGGTCTCGCTTTGGCGCGGCGCGCCTGACTGTGCATCGAACTGGCCCTCGCGCCGGACCTCGATGAGACCGCTGACCTCCTCCGCGTACTGCGTCTGGATGACGACCTTATTGAGCGTATTGTTGGCGAAGAACGCCTGGTTCTGACTGGGGTCGACCAGGGTGCGGCGCAGCCGCGGTTCACTCACCCGCCAGGTCAGCACCGGGTCATCGGTGCGGGTGCAATAGAGCACGCCGCGGCGCTTGATCTCCTGCGCATCGGTGCTGGGCCAGGCGTTGATACGGAAGGTCTGGCCCTTGACCTGAAAGACGCGCCGCGGATAGGCGACGATAGTCACCCGCTCCGGGTCGATGCGCAGCAGCAGTTGCTCGGCCTCACCGGCCTCGCGCAGAATGATCGAGACCAATTGATCACCGACGGTGTCCAGCGGACCGGGGCGATATTCGGCGACCGAACTGGTGTAGCCGGTATCGACCTTGAGCCGATTGTCGTGGTCGAGAAAGCGGACGTCACGGCGCTCGATCTGGTGATGGTTGGCCAGGTCTTCCAAGACTGGATCGAGGATGCTGTCGCGCCATTGGAAGGTGGTGAGCAGGCCGTTGGCCACCGCTTCCATCTCGCGCAAGGCCAGCAGCAGATGACGGCGCACGATCGCCGGCTGCGGCACACCGGGGACCAGCCGGCGCACCAGGCGGAAGAAGGCCGCGGGGTCCCGCTCCAGGCGCAGCAGCAGCCGGCGCACATAGGGGTTCCCCGGCGGCAGGAACACACCGACATGGTGGGCCGGCAGGTACTCGAGACAGCGTCCGCCCTGGGAGAGCAGATGACCGAGCGAGAGCACGTCCTCGGCGCGCACTTCCATGATCCGCGCCCCGGCGTCGGCCGGCCCCGGCGGCAGCCACTGCGCCAGGCGGCGGCCGTCGATCCGCTGTTGCAGGAAGTCGGCGGCCTTGATCCGATCCAGGCCCCGCGGCGGCTCGAAGCGGGTGCGCCAGCCGGCCTCCACCGAGGTCCGGGCGGCCAGCAGGCTGGGGTCCCAGTGATCCTGTGCGACCAGATCCGCGGGCTTGAGGTCGGCCGTCGGCTCCAGCAGGTGGATGCAGAGCGGATGGCGGCGGCGCTGGGCGACCACCACCCGATCCTCGGCCTGGTAGTCATAGGGCAGCGTCTGCGCAGCGAAGGCGGCGAAATTGGCCTCGTGACTCTGGTGATAGCGGGCGAAGGTGAGCGAGCGGGTCTCCTGCCGGCCCTTGCCCTTGATCAGCCGGTGCAGCCGATGGGAGACGGCCCAGAAGTTGGCGGCCATGACACCGGAATAGGCGTCCAGATCCCACCAGGCAACGAGACCGATGCGGTTGAGCAGCAGCGGATGATCGGACAGGTCGGCCAACTGATCCGACAGGGTGCCGGCCGTGAGCACCCAAACCATGGCCGTGGTGTCGATCGGCGCATTGGCCCGCGGCAGATGGATCAGCTCGCGGCCCGGCAGCCAGGGCGCGAGACGCTCCGCGAGCGCGGTCGCGCCCCGCGGACAGATCACCAGGGTAACCAGTTCCAGACGCAGGTGAGTGAGCCGGATGGCCGCGGCCAGGGCCTCCAACTGGCCGGCATCGTCCGGAGCCAGGATCAGCCGGTCCAGCCCATGGCGGCGCCGGCCGGCACCGGCGCCGAACAGATCGGCGACGGCCTCGACCAGCTCCGGGGCCACCTGGCGCTCGCGCAGGAAGGGCCATTGGTCGAGCAGTGCGCGGGCACCGGGGTCCTGGGTCTGGGCCCCCTCAAGACTGGGTTCGAGCCGCGCGAGCGGCGTGACGGCAAAGCCGCGGCGGCGCAGCGCGTCCACCCAATCGTCGGCATCGGTTTCAGGCGCCGGCGCCGCCGCCGCGGTTGCCGCCGCCGCATCGCCCGCCCGGCCGCGGCTGAAAGCAAGGACGATGAGGGTGACGGCGAGGACGGCCAGGGTCCCCCAGAGTGCGGCACGCGCCTGGATCGGCCCTTCGCCGAGCTGATCGGCGCTCCAGGCCAGCAGCAGCAACAGGGGCGAGGCCAGGGCGTACCCCACCCAGTGCCGCGAACACGCGAACCCGGCGGAACCGGCCAGCCAACCGCCGGGGCGCGGCTGCTCCGGGCCGCGTCGCGCCGCGGGCACCAGGAGCCGGATCAGGATCGCGGCGAACCAGACGGCGAATGGACTGGCGAGCGCCCACCATTCGGGATGCGCCAGCCGCTGCCCATCCGCGCCCAAGGGCGCCGGCACCGGCAGCACCAGGGCGGGCAGCCCCGGCAGATCGACTTTGAGCCCGGTCTCGTCGAACAAGGGGTGCCACCCATTGAACCACCAGGCTGCCCCGAACCATTGGAGGGTCCAGGCATAGAGCAGCGACAATGCCAGCAGGCCGCCGCACCAGACCAGGACCGGAGTCCAGAAGGCGCCGCTGTCCCGGTCCGGCCGCCGTGCAATGACCAGGGCATTGATCGCGAATGCCAGCCCCAGCGGGCACGCGAAGGCCGCGACCGGGATCAGCCAGGCCGGCAGCGCGGCGATCTGGTTCATTGACCCTGCCCCCGTGAGCACGTCGTTCCGCCGCACTGCAACCCGGCCGTTAACCGCACGGCTGAACTCATGTCTGCTCCCGCTCCAGGTTCGCCGCCGCCACCCCGGTTTGCAGCACCAGCAGATAGACCCGCGCGTGATCGCGGGCCGGGATGATGTCCTCGGCGACGATGCCGAGCCGGTTGTTCAGTTCTTCGACCATGCCCGGCACCCTGCGCCAGCGCTGCGCGGTGATGCACCAGCGCTGCTCATCGGTGACGCCGGTGTCCTGCATGAAGCGGCAGGCCGGCGTGAGCCGGCTATGGTCGATAAAATCGATCAGTTCGCGGCGGCGCAGCGGCAGATCCTCACCGGCATCACGCCGTTGCAATGCGTGCTCATAGCCGTCCGCATAGGGCTTGCTCAGGCTGTCGATGAAGCGCAGCGGGTCAAGGAAGGCATCACAAAAGTGCGCGTTCCAGCCGGCGAAGGGCTGTGGCAGCGCCTCCTGTCGATAGCAGATGCGGTCGCGGATCGGCGGATTGGCCTCCAGCATGGTCTCCAGCGCGCCGTCGCGGCTGACCCATTTGCGCACCGGGGTGGTCGGCTGGCTGCTGAGCCGCAGAAACTCGTTGAGCTGACGGCGCAGCCAGTCCATCTCCCGCCCACGCTCGGCGAGCCGCTCGCCGATGCGGCTCAGGGTCTTCTGCACATCGTTGGCGAGACTGGAGCGGATGTTGCGGCGCACGCGCTCCAGCAAGGACTCGCGCAGCGGCGCCAGCAGGTCGCGGATATGGTCGTGAAAGCGTCCGCGCTCGGCACTGGTGAAAAAGCGCTGGGCGCGCGCGATGCGGGCGGTGATCAGCGGTTGAATCAGCAGCGCCAACAGCAGCCACACCAGCGGCAGCCACACCAGCGTCCAGAGCAGCGGCTGGTTGACCGTGTGCAGCGCGGTCACCGCCTGATCGACCCAGCCGCCCAGCCAGGTCGGGCCGGGCGGTTTGAGCTGGCCGGCCACCCGCACCGACAGGGGCGCCAGGCCGAGTGCGAGCACCAGTGCGAACAGCGGCCAGAACCATTGCAGCGCGCGGCCCTGACGGGCGAGCCATTCGTCAGATTGATCGCGGTAGCGCCGGTGCAGCAGCCGCAGGCGCCGCAGCGGATCGGCGTCGACCGCGGCCACTGGGGACAAGCCATCGGGCCCCAGGCGGCCCTCATCGTGCAGACTGTCGATCGCCTCGCGCACCAGCCGCAGCGAGGCCGGGGCGCGCGCGTCATGCAGATCGGCCTCGACCGCCGCCGCGACCTGCTGATCCAGGTCCTGAAAGTGCGCCTTCTTGAGCGCGCTGACGATCTCCCAGCCGGCACGATCCAGCGTCTGCGCCAGGGCTTGGCGCTCGCGCTCGAAAACAGCCTGGAGGCGCTCCGGCCAGTCCGCCGCCTGCCGATCGGGCACCGCCATCAGCGCCTGGGTCAACCGGGTGCCGCCGGCCGCGAACAACTGTTCCAGACGGGCATCGTCGATGCCCTGTTCGATGGTCCGGCGGCGATAGGGTTCCAGGGTCTCCTGCACCCGCCGGGCCGCGCGGTCCGGGCACTGCTCCTGATCGCCGATCAGGGCATCCAGCCAGCGCCGTCCGAAGGTCGCCGCCGCCTCGCGGCTCAGCACCAGGGTGCTTTCCTCCAAGAGGCGGATACCGAAGGTGGCGGTGATGGGCGCAGCCAGTGACTGCTGCTGAAAGAGCCCCTGCCGGGCGGCGCGCAGCCCCTCGAACAGCAGCAGCTCGAGAAACAGCACCACCTCGTCGAGCCGCACCGGCGGCGGGCGATGACCCATCGCCGTGCGGCCGTCCACCAGATAACAGCGGTCGACCGCCGCCAGCCGCTGGGCCTGTCGGCGCTCCCAGCCCAGCATGGAATTGCGCAAGGCCGCGCGCAGCCCTTCGGCAGCGGCGACCGCCTCCGGCGCGCCGGCGCCTAGCCAGTAGTCGTCGAAGTCCAGCATCAGGATGCAGTTGAGATTCTCCGCGCCCTGCACCGCGACCTGAAAGAAGCGCGAGTCGGCGAGTGTCTTCAGGATGTCCTGGAGCAGGATGTCCAGATGGGGGATGGTCTCGGGGACGGTCGGACGCGCCAGGACGATCAGGTCGAGCCCCACCAGGTCGCCCTGATCGAAGGCGCCCTGCGCCATGAGCGCATCGGCCGCGCGCCGCACCCAGTGCGCGACCCCGCCCTCGGCGACCGCCGCGTCGGCCGGCAGCACCTTGATCTGGCGGTAGAGGTCGGTCAGGAACTGGGGCGCACCGGCCGCCGACTGGGCGGCGCTGCCGGCCGCGCCGTCGAATGGGTCGGGCAGCGCCAGCAAACCCAGATCTTCGAGCTGACGCTGGGCCGAGGCGACCCCGCCGGTCTGAGTCTCACGCCACCGCAGCACGCCGCGCAACGCGGATTGGTGCAGCAGCCGCTGCATGGCGTCCAGACCGAATCCGCCGTAACCAATCAAGAGTGTGCGTCTGGGCATGGTCCCTGGTCTGGCTCGTCATCTGATACCGGCGGGGGCTGGTTCCGCGTCAGGCGGCCCGAATGCGCACCTGGAGCCTCAATTCAAAGGAGCTTCACCAAGGCAGCGATGGCGGCCACTTGCGCAAACATCAGCGGAACGATCCATTTCAGCAAGTCGATCTTGGTGCGCGCCACCTCGCCACGGACCCGCTCGATATCGAGCTTGAGCTCGGTACGGACCTGCTCGATGTCCGCCTTGAGCTCGGCCCGTAACTGCTCGATGTCCTTTTTCAGGCTCAGTTCAGTGGCCCGCAGATCGCTGCGTACCTGCTCGATGTCGCGTTTCAACTCGGCACGCACCTGCTCAATGTCGAGTTTCAACTCGGCACGCACCTGCTCGATCTCTTTTTTCAGACGTAATTCAGTGGCCTGGAGATCGCCGCGCACCTGCTCGATCTCCTTCTGCAGACGCAACTCAGCCTCACGCACATGGCCTTGGGTGGCCAAGTCCGGCAGGTGGGGATAGCGTTCTTCCAGACGCTCGAACGCCTCGGCGATCACCCGGGCACGGGCGCGATCGTCGGGGGCCGAGGTCAGGGCATCGTAGAGTGCGACAACAGAAGTCATAGCGGTACTATGAAACCATTCATGTCACCGGGCAAGCCCCGCCGCGGCGGAAGCCGATCCTCAGCCGCCTGTGAGCTGGACAGGGCCTGGTGACGGAACCCATGGCAAAGCCTGATTGCGGCGATCACCGCTAAACCGCGCCCAGCGCGGTATGCGATGTTTTTGGATTGGCTCGGCCCCGGCAGACTCGACAATTGATGGAGTTGGCGCGGTTTAAAGTTTTGAAGAGCATCAATTTTAAACCCCGTCTCCACCGAGGTTGGTTAAATCCCCAAGGCCGAACACACAATGAAAATTACGCATTTCGCGCCGGACGCGGTTTAACCCCAAGAAAATCGACGACCGACAGCGCTTCAATCAACATGTTCGCGATGACTCTGCAAGCAGTCCTGCTCGGCCTCGGCGCGGGACTCGCGCCCGGCCCCCTGCTCGCCCTGGTGATGACCGAGAGCCTGCGTGGCGGTGCGTCCGCCGGAATCCGCGTGGCGCTCGCCCCGCTGCTCACCGACACGCCGATCGTCACACTCAGTTGGGGCCTGGCCGGCAGCCTAGACCCGCAATCTCCCTGGTTGGCCGTACTGTCGTTGGGCGGAGCCCTGGTGGTCGCCCACCTGGCACGCGCGCAATGGCGTGCCGTGCTGCCCGAACCGGGCCGCGCCGAAGTCGGCGGCGCGCTCGGGCGGGGCATGGCGGTCAACCTGCTGAGCCCCTACCCCTGGCTGTTCTGGATCACCCTTGGCGGCCCGCTGCTGGCCGCCGCCGCGGACCGGTCCCCCTGGTTCGCCCTGTGGTTCCTGTTGGCCTTCTATACACTGCTCGTCGGCACCAAGGTGGTGCTGGCGCTGCTCACCGCGCGTTGGGGGCGGGGCTTGACCGGCGGGGGATACCGCCTGGTCTGTCGCGCCCTGGGGATCGTCCTCGCGCTGTTCGCCGTTCAACTCGGCTGGGACGGGCTGGCGCGATTGATGGGGCGGTAACCTCAAGAACGGGTCAGCGGTCGGGTTTGCGAGGCGTTTCGGCGTTCGGCCCTGCCTGGACCTCCCTTAGCAGAACCTTGATGCCGGAGATTTCGGTCGCGGTTTCAGCCAAAGTTTCATCGAGTCACGCAAACTCCAGTTCCGCCAGGGCCATCCGGATCACGCCCAGCATGAACTCGATGAGGGGTGTGGCACTGCCTGATACGGCGCAGCCGCAGGAGCGTGGCGCTGTCCGCGGCGGCCTTGACTTGACCGACGCGCTCTGAGATTTCAGAAACCAGCGCCAGGATTGGCGGAGAGAGTGCGAAGGGTGGGCGGTACACGGTGGTCATTTGAGGGGACTCCGACCGGCTTGAATTGGTCATCGTCTGATGTTCCCGCGGGACTCAAGTAACGGTGATCTCGCCGAGAACCGCCACGTTCAAGCCCACAACGCGTTTAAAACCGCCATCGTTCGTCTTGGGCATGAAAGGGTTCCTTAGCCTAGACGAGATAGATTAGGGCGCAAACATCAAGAAAGAATATCACGATGAAATGTCCCAGGCAGCGCGCTCAGCCGCCAGGTCGGCATCGATCGCCGCCCGGTCCCGAGTCGCGCAGCTAGGCCGTTCTAGCCAATCCCAAGCGCTCGGACGCGCGGTGAGACGTTCGCAGTCCTCAGCACGCAGCACGATATAGCGCGTGCGGTCGTTCTCGACAACCTGCACCGGACCCTCTCGAAGCAGTTCGTCTACCGCTGAAATACCGCGGCATTGAAGCCATTACAACTGGGGCAGTTTCGTCCGATAGCCAGCGATCCGGCATCCGGTTACCGCGGACTTTCCGGCCGCGAACGCCTAGAATCCGATCATGCGCTGCAAACTTCCCATCGGCATCCAAACGTTCTCGCTGATCCGCGAGGAAGGCCATTGCTATGTGGATAAGACGCCGCTGGTGGCGCGCATGGCGGCGGAAGGCAAATACTATTTTTTGTCGCGCCCGCGACGCTTCGGCAAGAGCCTGCTGGTCTCGACCTTGGCGGAGGCCTTCGCCGGTCACCGCGCGCTCTTCGAAGGGCTCTATCTGGCCAATCACTGGGACTGGGAGCGCCGCTCGCCGGTGATTCGGATCGATCTCGGCCAGGGCGTGGTCAGAAGCCGGGAGGATCTCGAACGACGCCTGATGCGCAATCTTGGACTCTTGGCAGAGACCCACGATCATACCCTCAGCGCCCGGACCCCGGACGAGGCCCTGGAAGAACTGGTCTTGTTCATGCATCACACCACCGGCGAACGCGTCGTGGTGCTGGTGGACGAATACGACAAGCCGATCCTGGACAACCTGCACGATCCGGCGCAGGCTCGACTGATCCGTGATGCCCTGCGCTCACTCTACTCGGTGATCAAGATTCAGGACGCACACCTGCGCTTTGGCTTCCTGACTGGGGTCAGCAAGTTCTCCAAGGTGTCGCTGTTTTCCGGACTCAACAATCTCATCGACATCACGCTCGATCCGCGCTACGCCACCTTGTGCGGCTACACGCAGCAGGAATTGCAGAGCGTCTTTGCGGATTATCTTGAAGACGTCGATCTGGAGCAGGTCCGCCACTGGTATAACGGTTACAATTTCCTCGGCGAGCGCGTCTACAACCCCTTCGACGTGCTGCTTTATCTCGACTCCCGGCTACTGCGGCCCTATTGGTTCGAGAGCGGCACACCAACCTTCCTGGTGGAACTGATGCGGCGGCGCGGGTTCGACGCCGCCGCACTGGAGGAGATCGAGGTCACCGACCGCCTGCTCGGCAGCTTCGACGTCGATGCCATCGAGCCCGAGACCCTGTTGTTTCAGACCGGCTATCTGACGATCCAGGGCGAGCGCGGCATGCCCGGTGCCGCCATCTATCAACTGGGCCTGCCGAACCAGGAGGTCCGCCAGTCACTCAGCGACCATTTCCTCGCCGAGTTGTCGCGCTCCGGTCAACGCCAGGACCGCAACAAACTGGGTCTCTATGACGCCCTGGAAGCGGACGACCCTGCCGCCCTGGAGCGCCTGTTTCACGCCTTCTTTGCCGCCATCCCCCACGACTGGTACCGCAACAACCAACTGGCGGGTTACGAGGGCTACTACGCGTCAGTGGTTTACTGCTATTTCGCGGCGCTGGGCATTGACCTGATTGCTGAAGACGCCACCAACCACGGGCGGATCGATCTCACCGTGCGCCATCGTGGCCGGGTGTGGCTGATCGAGTTCAAGGTCAACGAAATGACCCAGCCGGGACGTGCGCTCGACCAGCTCAAGGCGCGCGGCTATGCCGCCAAGTATGCGGGCAGCCCGGTCACGCTGATCGGTATCGAATTCAGCCGCGAGTCACGCAATTTGAGCCGCTTCGAGTGGGAGCGGCTGACGCCCGCGCCCGGCTGAGGTCCGCGCTCGGTCAAACCACCGCCACCCAATCGGCTTGCGTCAGGTTGCGCACTTGAGGGTCGAACACCAGTCCAACCTCAAACAAGCCCTTGTTCGACAGACCGCGGTACTTGGCGCTGTAGCCGCGGGCCTGGATTTGGGCCAGGGCCGGATTGTCGCCCGCCTGAGTCAACACGGGCACGGTCGCGTCGCCAGGGCGCGGCGCGATCCCGGACGGCGCCGCTCCAGCCTGGCCGCGGTGCAGCTTGATCTCGATGACATAGATGTAGTCGACCAGTTTGATGGTCAGGTCGACTTGGCCCTGATTGCTGATGTCCTCGGGGATGATCTCGGCATTGAGGCTGGCAAAGAAGGCGTAGAGGACGCTGGCGTAATAGCCCTCGGTCAAGGGCAAATCGTTGGCCGTGAAGTTCCGCCAGGGAATACCGGCGAACAGCCGGCTGATTGCCGCCAACAGGCCGGCGACATCACCTTGGGCTAAAGAATCGTAGAGGGTCTTTTGCCAACGCAATCGCTCGCTGGGCAAGCGGGACGTGTAGGCATCGACCAATTGGTTGGCAAGCGCTTGACGCACCTCCTGGTTGGGAACACGAAGTGAGAACAGCCATTGATCAAAAATCTGGCGGGCGTGGTCGATCGTCAGATAACCGGCTTGGAACAGCAGCGTCACCGGATCGATCCGCTCAAGGTCGAATGAGTCGAGGATTTCCTCGCTGGCTTCAAGGTCTTCCAACTCGGGCAGGAAGGTGCCGCGGCACTGCAACCGCTTGATCAGAAAACTCGGGCTGCCGGTCTCGAACCAATAGTTGCGGTAAACTTGGCCCTTGTCGACGAACAACAGGATATCGAAAGGATTGTAGACCGGCTCGCCGAGAAAGTTGTAGCCGTTGTACCAGCGTTTGAGCTTGGCCCAGTCGACACCCGCGAGATGCCCGCCAAAGGTCGTCTCCAGATCCGCCTGAGTATAGCCGCAGACCGTGGCAAACCGTGCATCGAGCGTCAGGTCATTGAGCTGGTTCAACCCCGAAAACAGGCTGACCTTACTGAACTTGGTAACCAGGGACGGATTTCAAACTTCCAACGCGGTCGACCGCGTTGGCGCCTGTCGGCCGTTGATCAGGCGTGCACTGGTACTGGCCGGATGGCGTCTCCATTTTAAGGCAAACGCTGAACCACCAAGCCCCGTCAAGCGTCCGCCAGGTCACTCCATGCCGCTTCGTACCGCTCTGCTCCTCTGCGCCACCCTGCTCGCGGCTGCCGCCGCGCGGGCGGCGGAGACCCCGCCCCAGCCGGCGACTCCGGTGATCGCTGCCGTGGTGCGCACCCTGCCTTTCACTGACCCGGTCGAGGCGCTGGGTACCCTGAAGGCACGCGAGTCGGTGGTGGTCACCGCGAACGTGACCGAGACCGTGTCGGCGATCCACTTTGACGACGGCCAGCGGGTCAAGAAAGGCGATATCCTAGTGGAGATGACCGGGGCCGAGGAGCACGCGCTGATCGAGGAGGGTCGGGCGCGGGTGGCGGAGGCGCAGCGCCAGTATGAACGGGTGAAGTCACTGGCCGGGCAGCGCTCGGCGGCCGAGTCGCTGCTCGATGAGCGGCGCCGCGATCTGGAGACGGCGCGCGCGGCACTCGCGGCGATCGAGTCGCGGCTGGCGGACCGGCTGATCAAAGCCCCCTTCGACGGCGTGCTGGGGCTGCGCAATATCAGCGTCGGCGCCCTGGTGGAGCCCGCGAACCAGATCACCACGCTGGATGACCTCAGCACCATGAAGCTCGACTTCTCGGTACCGAGCGTCTTCCTCGCCGACCTCAAACCCGGTCTCGCCGTGACCGCGCGCGCCCCGGAGTATGGGGACCAGCGTTTTCGCGGTGAGGTGAGCGGGGTCGACAGCCGCATCGACCCCGTGACCCGCTCCATCCAGGTGCGCGCCCTGATCCCCAATCCGGATGGCCGGCTGCGCCCCGGACTGCTGATGCAGGTGGAGCTCGAGCGCAATCCGCGACAGGCGCTGGTGATCCCGGAGTCCGCCCTGCTGGCGCTGGGTCAGGATCAGTTCGTCATGCGGGTGGGCGCCGACGACCGGGCCGAGCGGGTCCAGGTCCGCATCGGCGCCCGCCGCCCCGGCGAGGTGGAGATCACCGATGGCCTGAGGGCCGGCGATCGGGTCATCACCCACGGCAGCGACAAGGTGCGCGCGGGCCAGGCGCTGGATCTGGTGTTGGACGACGGTACCCGACCGCTGAAGGATCTGCTGGGCGCGCGGGAGGCGGTCAAGCCATGATCCTCTCCGATGTCGCGGTGCGGCGCCCGGTGCTGGCCGCGGTCCTGTCGCTGCTGCTGACCGCCTTCGGTCTGGTCGCCTACGATCGGCTGCCGCTGCGCGAATACCCGGACATCGACCCGCCGGTGGTGTCGGTAGAGACGACCTACCCGGGAGCCGCGGCCGCCGTGGTGGAGACCCGCATCACCCGGCTGATCGAGGACCGCATCGCCGGCGTGGAGGGCATTCGCACCATCGCCTCGGTGAGCGAGGACGGGCGCTCGGCCATCACGGTCGAATTCACGGTCGGCCGCGACATCGACGGGGCGGCCAACGATATTCGCGACCGGGTTTCCGGCATCCTCGATCAGCTCCCGACGGAAGCCGACCCGCCGGAGATCCAGAAGGTCGACAGCAACGATGACGTGATCCTCTGGCTGAATCTGGTCAGCGGCCGGCTCTCGGTCCCCGAACTGACCGATTATGCCAACCGCTATCTGGTGGATCGCTTCTCGGTGCTCGACGGGGTGGCGCGCATCCGGGTGGGTGGGGATCAGACCTATGCCATGCGCGTCTGGCTCGACCGGCAGGCCCTGGCCGCGCGCGGCCTCACGGTCACCGACGTGGAGAACGCGCTGCGGGCCGAGAACCTGGAACTGCCGGCCGGCAGCGTGGAGTCGCAGACGCGTCAGTTCAGCGTGCGGCTCGACCGCGCATTCGGTTCCGCCGAGCAGTTCGCCCGGCTGGTGTTGGGACGCGGGCGCGACGGCTACCTGGTACGCCTGGGCGATGTGGCGCGGGTCGAACGGGGCACCGAAGAGGACCGCAATCTGTTCCGCAGCAACGGGGATGCCGTGGTGGGTCTGGGCGTCGCCAAACAGTCGACCGCCAACACCATCGCGGTGGCCGATGCCGTCAAGGCCGAGGCCGCGCGCATCAATCCGACCCTGCCCGCGGGTCTGGAGATCAAGCAGAGCTACGACAGTTCGGTCTTCGTCAAGGGCGCCATCGCGGAGGTTTACAAGACCCTGGCGGTCGCCGTGGTCCTGGTGGTGCTGGTCATCTTTCTCTTTCTGGGTTCGGTGCGCGCCACCCTGATCCCGGCGGTGACGGTACCGGTGTCGCTGATCGCCACCTTCACCGTGCTGTTGATGTTGGGCTTCTCGATCAACATCCTGACCCTGCTGGCCCTGGTGCTCGCCATCGGGTTGGTGGTGGACGACGCCATCGTGGTGCTGGAGAACGTGCATCGGCGGATGGCTGAATACGGCGAGACCCGCCTGGTGGCCGCCTACCGCGGGACCCGTCAGGTGGGGTTCGCGGTGGTCGCGACCTCGGTCGTGCTGATCGCCGTCTTTGTCCCCATCGCCTTTCTCCAGGGCAGTGTCGGGCGGCTGTTCTCGGAGTTCGCGCTCACCATGGCCGCCGCGGTGGCCTTCTCCACCCTGGTCGCGCTGACGCTCTCGCCGATGATGGCGTCCAAGATCCTGCCCCAGGGCCATCAGCCGGGGCGGCTCAGCCGGGGCATCGACCGGGTCTTCGAGTCGATCCGCCGCGCCTATCTGGCGGCCCTGGGCTTCTTTCTGCACCACCGCTGGATCATGGTGCTGGTGCTGCTGGGCACCCTGGGCGCCGCGGCTTGGCTCTATCGCGCGATCCCCCAGGAATACACGCCGAAAGAGGACCGCGGCGCCTTCTTCGTGCTGGTGGACGGACCCGAGGGCGCCTCATTCGCCTATATGAGCGACTATATGGACGAGATCGAGCGGCGGCTGCTGCCCTATACGCAGAGCGGCGAGGCAACCCGGCTGCAGATCCGCTCCCCGCGCAGCTTCGGCGGGACCCTGGCCTTCAACACCGGCATGGCGGTCCTGGTCCTCAACGACTTCGATCAGCGCCGCTCGGCCTGGGTCATCATGGAGGAAATCCGCAAGCGGCTCGCCGACCTGCCGGGGATCAAGGCCTTCCCGGTGATGCGCCAGGGGTTCGGGGCGCGCATCCAGAAACCGGTGCAATTCGTGCTGGGCGGCGGGACCTATGAGGAGCTGGCGCAGTGGCGCGACCTCCTGCTGGCCGAGATCGCCAAGTCCAACCCCGGACTCAGCGGGATCGAGTGGGACTACAAGGAGACCAACCCGCAGTTGCGCGTGGCGATCGACTACGAGCGGGCGGCGGATTTGGGGGTCAAGGTCGGCACCATCGGGCGCACCCTGGAAACCATGCTCGGCTCGCGGCGGGTGACCACCTACCTGGACGCCGGCGAGGAATACGATGTGATCCTGGAGGGGAAGCGCGACGCCCAGCGCACCCCAGGCAGCCTCACAAACCTTTATGTCCGCTCCGAACGCAGCGGCGAACTGATCCCGCTCGCCAACCTGGTCCGCGTCTCCGAGCGGGCGGATTCGCGCAGCCTCAACCACTTCAACCGGCTGCGCGCCATCACCCTGGAAGCCAACCTGGCCGAGGGCCTGGCGTTGGGCGAGGCGCTGGATTATCTGGAGGGACTGGTGCGCACCCACCTGCCCGCGCAGGCGCAGATCGACTTCAAGGGCCAGTCCAAGGACTTTCGCCAGGCCGGCGGCGGCCTCCTGTTCGTCTTCGCCCTTGGCATCATCGTGGTCTATCTGGTGCTGGCCGCCCAATTCGAGAGTTGGGTGCACCCGTTCATCATCATGCTCACCGTGCCGCTGGCCATGGCCGGTGCGCTCTTCGGGCTCTGGATCACCGGCGCGACACTCAACATCTATAGCCAGATCGGGCTCATCATGCTGGTTGGTCTGGCCGCCAAGAACGGCATTCTCATCGTTGAATTCGCCAATCAACTGCGCGATCAGGGCACGGCCTTTCGCGAGGCACTGATCGAAGCCTCGCGGGTGCGGCTGCGCCCCATCCTCATGACCAGCTTCACCGCCGCCGCCGGGGCCATCCCGCTGCTGCTCTCCTCCGGCGCCGGCGCCGAGACGCGTGCCGTCATCGGCACCGTCATTCTGTTCGGTGTCCTTGCCGCGACCCTGTTCACCCTGTTCGTCGTCCCGGTCGCCTATGACCTCCTGGCGCGGCGCACCGGCTCGCCGGGGGACGTGGCGCGGCAGTTGGAGCGGGAGGAGGCGGCGCAGGCGTTGATCATCGTTCCGGCCGGCCGCGGACGGTCCGCATAGCGGACCCTACGGTGACACCGTGACCTGTAGGGTCCGCTGTGCGGACCGGCGACCGTGCAGATCACGCGGCGGCCGGGTTTATGATCAAGGCCGTGGTGCAGGCCGGTGCGATGACGGCGACGCCTTGCGGGACGCGCTGCATCCCGGCCCCAAGACCTGGATTTCTTATTCCCCCTTATTTGCTACTGATGATTACCGAGCGGATTTTCTTGAAGAGTACCGGTCACGTACCAATTCTATTGAGAAGGGAGAGTGCATCGAAACGCTGAGTCGTCTTCCGGATCGATTTTCAACAGACTTGTAATAGACATGAGGTTCTTGTAATGACAAATTCCAGAGCAATCCCGCTCGCGGCTCTACTGGCATTGGGTTTAGCCGTCACTGCTCATGGCGCCGCGGCGGATGACTATCCCTGCCCACCGAATCTCGGGGCGGTGACGATCGATGGGAACGTGGTGGTGAATGGCCGCGCGTGCGTGTTGGATAAGACCAGGGTGAAGGGTAATGTCTTGGTCTATTCCGGAGGGTCGCTCACCGTACGCGACGCATCGATCGACGGCAACATTCAAGCGGAAGGCGCCAAGTTTGTGCGCGTGGTCCGCACCGAGGTTGGAGGCGACATCCAACTCGATGACTTGCTCGGCAATAGCAGCAATATCGCGCGCAGCACGGTCGGCGGCAATATTCAGTTGAATGGCAACCGCGTGCCGCTCGTCGTACAGTACAATGTAGTGGATGCTGATGTGCAAGCCTTCAGCAACACCGGGGGCTTGACCATCCGCTACAACACCATCGACGGTAATCTGCAGTGCAAGAGCAATGTGCCGGCACCGACCGGTGGCTTCAATCAAGTCTCAGGGAATAAGGAGGATCAGTGCCGGCGGCTGTAACAGCAGCAGTCCCGGCATGGCCTTGACCATCGTCCTTGCCAGTGCCGGGGCGCCGCGCACTGGAGGTCGAGGCTTTAGCCAGAGGAAGGCCTCGCGAATGCGATATCGACCGGCTAAAGCCTCGGCCTCCGGTGCTCTACGGGCTGAGCGAAGATCGAGGCCGAATCGTTTCTTCCACAACGACAACGACAACGACAACGACAACGACAACGACAACGACAACGACAACGATTGTCTTCGCTTTTTCACCAATTTCCAACGCTTTCCCAAGCGCTCCAATCGGCTTCCGATCAATAGCGCTTTTTCTCCCTCCGAGTGGGCTCCGCAGCTTCCTGCTCAGCGGCAATCGCTTTGAGTTCACGCAGCAGCGCGCGCATGATCGGCGCATTGAGGTAATCGTAGGCCGAAACATCCCGGCCCTCGACGCGCTTCAGGCTGATGTGGTCCAGATCATCGGTGAGCTGACCGATGAGTTCCAGACGACGTGCTTCACGCTCGTCGGCCGCCATTGTCCCCCAATGCTGTTTGATCTGCTCGGTAAACGAGGCGCTCAGATGCTCGTCGTCATGAATGATGCCGATCTTGGCCAGGGCCGGGGCGAATTCGGCTCCCAGTTCGAATGGCTTGCCCCCGGCGCGGCGCCAGACGAACAGGTCCAGCGCGTCACCGGGGTCGCCCAGCGTGTCGACCCCGATCACTCGCGTGATCAGCCCGGTGGCGAAGGTCTTCAGCGCCCAGCCGGTGGACACCTCGGCCTGGCGCGGGTTGAGATTCGGCAGGGCGTCTTCCCAATGGCGGTCGGTGTGCAAGCGGAAACCGCGGCGCTCATCGGCCGCCAGCTTGAGATACGAGGGCTCGATCTCATCGATCACCGCCTCGAAGTAATAGAGCGGAATAGGCATGACCACGTCATGCACGATGATGATGCGCGGGTCATGCCACTGGGTGGTCTTGACCTGTCGGCCGCCGTGGCTCAGCACGTCGATCAGGCTTTCTTTGAACGCCTGGGCCCCGCGCCCGCCGGCATCGGTATCGACACCGAGCACGACCAGCCGGGTGCGGTTGGTGACGACGCCATCGTCCAGCGCCGCGGATTCAGCCGTGCTGACCCGCGCCATGACACCGGCCAGTTGCCCCAGGGCGAGCAGCTTGCGCTTGCGGTAGGCGGCAATGGCGTCGTCCGTCACCGGCTCGCCCGGCGCCTGGGCCGACTCCAAGGTCAAGCGCGCCTCCAGATCCAACCCGGAGATGACATCGAGTCCCGGCTGCCCGTCTGCACCCTTGGCCTGACCGAAGATCCGCCCGCGCAACCGTTCGCGGCCGAGTTGCGTCATGGCCCGGCGCAGATCGGCCACGGTCTGATCCACACCCTTGGTGACGACCCGCCCGCCTTCCTGGACCACGGGTTTGAGTTCCTGGGCAATGGCCTGGGCCAGGGCCTGACGATCGAAGGTACCGACAAAGCGGCCGTCATCGATGAACAGCCGGCGGTAGACCCGATCCCAGATGCGGTGGCGCGGCTCGTCCAGGGACTCGAAGACCTCGACCCGCATGCTGTAGGGCGGGACCACGGCCGTCTCACCGGCCATCAGGCGCGCGGCATCCTTCTCCAGTTCCTTGACCAGGCCGTCCATCCGGGTGGCCAGGCGGACATATTGGCGTGAGCGGTCTTGCAGGAAGTCCATCAGACCGCGCAACTGCATCAGCCGGACCCGCGCATCCAGATAACGCAAGGCCGCGCCCTTGGCCTGGGTATAGACGGCCTGCGCCTCCTCCCTGGCCTGTAGGAAGTCCTGATCGCGATTGAACAGCCGCCGGCTGGCGGCGGCCTTGCGCAGATTCTCATAGGTCAGGTCACGCAGCTCGGAGCGTTTCTTCGGCGACTTGACGATATCCTTCGCCTCGGTCGCTTGTTCGTCCTGCCGCGCCTCGATCAGCCAGGTCTTGGCGCAGACCTCCAGCACGCGCACCACGAGATAACGCTCCTGAATCGGATCGAGTTTGAGGCCGGTGATGGCCTCGCCCTCGCGGGCCGCCATCACCAGCCCCGGCGCATCGCTATCCACCAGTTGGTGACCCTGGCGGACCTCCTCCTCCAGCTTGGAGACCATGTCGATATAGGCATTGGCCTGCTCTTTCTGGAAGAACATGGTGCGGTCCTTGATCGTGATCCGGTTGATCAGGACCTCGCGCTGCTGCGCGAGTTGCCGCGCCACTTGTTGAATCAGCGTGTCGGCATGGACAGGTTCGCCTTTGTCGCTGGTGCCGGTCAGGGCACCCGTATCCACCGACTCCACCAGCCGGTACCAATAGCCGTCGAACAGCTCTTCATTGGCATCCTGACGCGCCAGTTCGCGCACGGAGGCGACAAAGGCGGCATTGATCAGCTCCTCGCGGCCCTCGTCCGACAGCTGCGCAAAGCGCGGGCTGTTGTAGTCCACCGCGAGCTTGGCCAGCGCGCGGGCGCGCTCGTCCGCGGGATCGCTCTCGCCGACGCCGAAGGTGATCTGGGCGCGCAGCGCCGCAGCGGCGAAGCGCAGTGCGCAGTATTCCAGCAGATCCTGACCCGGCAGGACCATAGCGACCGCACCGCAGGTGCCGTAATTCTTGGTGAAGCCCTCGCCCACATCACGCAAGTCGCCGGGAAAGCGGGTCAGCGCTTCCAGGTGCTGCTCATAATTATCGTATTCGCCGGCCAATTCATTGATGACCGGGGTGAAGACCTGCATGAATGCGGTATCGGCGATGACCTTTTCCGGATCGCGGGTGCCGACATGCGGCGGGCGGTCCATGACAAAGGAGACGAAGAACGGCCGGGCGCTGACGCTGAGCGTTTCACGCGCGTTCTCATTGCGATAATACTGAAAGGGCTCGCTGGTCCGCCCGGCCTGCCGGACCTGGCTGTAATCGAGCTTGGTGAGGTTCTCCAATTCCTTGAGCGCCGCATAGGTGTTGGCGTGGATATTGGCGTGCAGTTCCGGGCCGACCTTGTCCGTCAGGAGGGTCGACAACAGCAGATTCGCGATCACGCGCGGCTGCCAACCGGTCCGGTCGATAATCTCGTCGATCAGATAAGCCAACGACAGAAAGCTGCCGGAGCCGGTGCCGCCGGCCAGGGTGCAAAACAGATAGATATTGAACTTGCCCTGTTTGCGCCAGGTCACGCCCGGGGCCAGCGCCTGATTCACCAGATCGGTCAGCCGCTGCCGGATCGTCGGGGAATGGAAAAAAAAGCCCAGCCGCGACTCGATGCGAATCTGCCCGGCGCCCGGCTTGACACCCTCCCGCGGGGTATAGGTCGACGGCAGCCATTGCTCGGTCTGCGGGTCATTGGAGCGGCGCAGATGCGCGACGACCTTCTGTTTATCGAAGGCCGCGATATTGATGCGGTTCCCCTTCGGCACCTGCTTCAATGCATCCTGATCCAGGTCATTGGTGTCGATGGAGATGAAGGCCGTCAACGGCCGCAGTTGACTCTCCCAGTTCGGCAGGCCGGCGGCCCGCGCCGCGATGCGGTCGATGATCCGTGAGCCGACCCCACCGACCCCGAGGAAAAACGTCGGAGTGATGGTACCCTGATCCGCGCGATAGTCATTGTCTGCCATGATTGCTCCTATGCCAGCGTCACGATGCCCTGGACCAAGCAGCCGCCGCACCTGGAAGCGGTCTCGCGAACCCTGCCCGGCGGCTGAAAATAGGACAGGATTAGCAGAGTTTTTCCTGATTATCAATCTCGAAACAGTTGTACTGTGGCGCTTTTCGCAGGCGCAGCAGGGCCAGAACGGCTTCAGGCGGTCCTGACGCGCGGGACTTTCTCGCGAGCGCGCGAAAAAATTCGGGTCGCGGCAGCATCACAATAGGAATGCTTCTCAACACCGCCTCCCGGCGGACAGCCAAACCCGGCTCATGCTCGGTGTCGGCGATCAAGTGGACGCCGTAGCCGAATCCCTCCCTTGAGCGTCGCAAAGCGCCTCGATCTTGAACCGGACGCGGGAAAACCTTCACGTCCGGTTGCCAAGGAGCGGGTCCGTGGCAACACCTTCCAGCGACCCGACTCGACTAGCCCGAGCGGATCCCTTGTCCGATTGGACACTGGCCCCCAGCTTCCGCTATGAAAGTCGCCGTTTTCTATGAAGTCGAGGAGCTCGGCCGCGAGTTCGCTAAGCAATAGCGGGACAACAACTTCAGCCAGCACTAACCCTTGAATAAGGCTGATGGTACCAAGATCCAATAACCAACAAGGGAAAGCCCTCCCGGACTGGGTTCCCTGCCAATGCCGATGACAAAGCCAGCGTCATCGGGCGGAATACGCAAATGATGAGGCTCACGGCTACGCCCGCTGCTCAGGCGATGTCCGAATATCGCCAAAGGAGCGCTGAAATCACCGCCATCCAAGATGCCGACCAGCGTCGGCTCGCGGAAAGCGAGTTGCGTGAGGCACGCCGCCTGCTCGTCATGGAGTATTCGGGCGGCTTTTTTCGCCGCCTGGTCAGTCAGCCAGCCGATGGAGTCGAGGCCTTGGTCTGGTTCTGGTTTAATCACTTCAACGTGCTCTGGCAGAATGACCTGGTCGGCGCCGCCCTCCCCAGCTACATCGACGAAGTATTGCGGCCCAACGCAGAGGGGCGGTTTCGTGATCTGCTGCTCGGCACCATGACGCATCCCGCCATGCTGGTGTACCTGGACAACACCCGCAACGGCTCCGGTAAGATGAACGAGAACTACGCCCGGGAACTCCTGGAACTCCATACCCTGGGGGTGAACGGCGGCTACAACCAGGCGGACGTCCGCGAGACAGCGCGTATCCTCACCGGCGCTGGCCTGCGGCCCTTGGAGCCCGTACAGTGGGCGCCCAAGCAGGTGCCCCACCTGGTTCAACGCGGGGAATTCCTGTTCGATCCCAGGCGCCACGACTTTGGCCGCAAGGACCTCCTCGGGCAAACGATCCCCGGCAAGGGCTTTGGGGAGCTTGAAGCCTTGGCCGATCGTCTGTCCCGGCATCCGGCAACCGCGCGCCATCTGGCGGGAAAACTCTGCCTCTTTCTGGTTGGCGAAGGATCTCCTCCTGCCCTTGCAGAGGAGGCCGCCCGGATCTTCCGAGAAACCAGTGGAAATCTCGCCGCTGTCCTAGGTCCCATTCGGGAGCGCCTGAACCGCCGGGACGCCCCCGGCCTCAAGACATTCAAAGAGCCTCAGCGCTGGCTCACTTCCGCCCTGGCCTTGCTGAGTGGCGGAGTGCCTGTCAAGAATGCCCAGTTGCCGCTCGGCTGGCTCTCTGCTCTTGGGCAGGGTTTGTTTAGCTGCCGCACACCCGATGGCTATAGCCTACGTGGAGGCGACTGGCTTAGCGCCGGCCAATTGGCGCAGCGGTTTGAACTGGCACCTCAGATCGTCAACACGCTGCCCCGCCTGGCAGAAACCGCGATGCCGCCGGAGCAGATTCGGGCCAGCCCGGCGGTGGGCGCGCTGGAGGCCACACTCGGCCCGAAGTCCAGACAGGCCCTGACGAGGGCGAAGGGTGACGCGGGGCGGCTGGCGCTGTTGATCTCCAGCCCTGAATTCATGTACTGGTGAATCATGCGTGCATACGGGATGGATCGGCGGCAATTTCTGCGTCTGGCGCTGGGAGCCGGAATAATGCCCGTGGCCTGGCGGCTCTGGGCAGCCCCGGCGGTGCGCCCCAGGCCCAGGTTCGTCTTCGTCTTCTTGCGCGGCGGCTACGACGCACTGAGTGCCCTGGTACCCTACGGCGAGCCCTTCTATTACGAGGCGCGTCCGAACATTGCCCTCGCGCCGCCGGACCCGGCCAACCTGGAGGCCGCCGTGCCGCTGGATCACCGCTGGGCGCTGCACCCGTCCGTGAGCGACGCCCTGATGCCTTTCTGGGACGCCAAACAACTGGCCTTCGTGCCCTTCACGGGCACGGGCTTCGTCTCCCGCAGCCACTTCCAGGCTCAGGACTGGGTCGAGCTTGGCCAGGCCCCGGAGGCGCGTCCCGCTTCCGGCAGCGGTTTTCTGAATCGCCTGCTGACTGAACTGGATGATGCTCGTGGGCCCGCAACGGGCGTGAGTTTTACCCCCACCTTGCCGCCGAGCTTCCATGGGCCCATGCCGGTCGCGAACTGGCCCCTGAGCGGCTCGCGTCGGGGCAAGATCAATCCGGGCCTCGAGGAGTTGATCCTCGCGATGTACGACGAACATGCCCTTGAAGATCTGGTCAGAGACGGTCTGGGGCTTAGGCGGGAGGTCTCCCTTCAGTTGCAGCAGGAAATGCAGGAGGCCTCCCGCGCAGCCCTTCCAGCCGGCAGCTTTGCTCTGGAGTCGGCGCGCATGGGACGCTTGCTGTGCGACCATCCCGAGTACTTGCTGGGCTTCGTGGACGTCGGCGGATGGGACACTCACGCCGGACAGGGAGCAGCGCGCGGTGCGCTCTCCAGCCGGCTGCGGGATCTCACGGAGGGACTCCAGGCCCTGGCCCAGGAACTCGGCTCGGAATGGCAACGGACCCTGGTGGTCGTGATGTCGGAGTTCGGCCGCACCTTCCGCGAGAACGGCAGCCGCGGCACCGACCACGGTCACGGAACCACCCTCTGGGTGCTGGGGGGCGGCATCCAAGGCGGGGCCATCCGCGGTGAACAGGGGGGTCTCGGCTCCGGCGATCTGCACCAAGACCGGGACCTGCCGGTGCTGAACGAATACCGGGACGTCTTGGCCGGTCTATTGGCTCAACACTATGGTCTTGGGCGCGAGGCGTTGGCGCGTGTCTTTCCCGCAGCCAGCGCAAGGAATCTCGGTCTGCTATAAGGCGACTGCCGGAAAAGCCTGTACCGGATCGCAAAGGCTATTGCCAAGGCCCGGGCGCCTTACGGCGCCCGGGCCTTCCTCCGCGGTCTCCAAACGGGACCGCTCAGCGCATCACTTGTAGGAGACGGCCTTGTCGATCAGGTCGACGTGCTTGCGCTTGAACACGGTCCAGGACTTGCTGGACTTGTCATAGACCGAGTTGACGAAGCACTTCCAGTTCTGGTCGTCCACCGTGTTGAAGTCCATCCGGTAGTAGAAGCCCGGATAACGGGACTCCTCGCGGAACTGGATGTGCTTCATGTGGGCTTCGGCGGCCAGGATACGATGGTAGTTCTCCCAGGCGCGCAGCAGTTCGTGCAGGTCCTTGGCACGCATCTTCAGCGCGTCTTCCTTGAGCATGCCGAGCTTGTGCTCGGCCACTTCCATCATCTTGGCATTGGTGCGGTAGTAGGTCGCGACACCGGCCACGTACTCGTCCATGATCTTCTGCAGACGGAACTGCAGCATCCGCGGGGTGATGTAATTGGGATTCACATCGATCGCGGTGGTGTAGTCCTTGTTCTCCAGGAAGTTACGCACCGGACGGTAGATCTCTTCCATCAGTTGGTCGACTGACGTATCGAGCTCCGGCTTGTGGTCCTTGTTGTCCATGACGAACTTGATCATGGCCTTCATGGCCAGACGGCCTTCGGCATGGGAGCCGGAGGAGAACTTGTGCCCGGAGGCACCGACGCCGTCGGCGGCGGTGAACAACCCCTTGACGGTGGTCATGGAGCGGTAGCCCCAGTTCCAGCCGGAGGGCAGATGACCCGGCACCTTGTCGGCCTCGGCATGGCCTTCGCTGGTCGGCGCGCCCAGGTCGGTCGGACCCGACACCCAGATGCCGCAGCAGCCCGAATGCGAGCCGAGCAGGTAGGGCTCGGTGGGCATCAATTCGGAGTTCTTCTTCTCCGGCTCGATGTTCTCACCCGCCCAGACGCCGGCCTGGCCGATGCACATATCCAGGAAGTCTTCCCAGGCCTCGGCCTCCAGATGCTTGATCTCCTTGGGGGTCATGGTCTCGGCGAGCTTGCCCAGGGCGCTGACGGTGTCCATGTAGATGGGCCCGCGGCCTTCCAGCATCTCGTTGAGCATGACGTGGTTACGCAGACAGGAGGGCGTCACGTAGGCACGGTTGTAGGGGCCGTAGGGCTCCAGCAGCGCCTGCGCCTCGGGCTTGGAGAGATACTCCTCGCCGTAGGCATTGATGGCCTTGGACTTGAACAGCAGGAACCAGGCGCCGACCGGGCCGTAACCGTCCTTGAAGCGGGCCGGGACGAAGCGGTTTTCCATCATCGTCAGTTCGGCGCCGGCCTCGGCGGCCATGGCGTAGGTCGAACCGGCGTTCCACACCGGATACCAGGCGCGGCCCGTGCCCTCACCGACCGAACGCGGACGGAAGATGTTCACGCAGCCGCCGGCCACCAGCAGGCAGGCCTTGAACTTGTAGACGAACAGCTTGTGGTCGCGAGTGGAGAAACCGACGGCACCGGCGATGCGGTTGCTGTCGTTCTTGTCGTTGACCAGCTTGACGATGAAGACGCGCTCCTGGATGCGCTCGGTGCCCAGCGCCTTCTTGGCGGCCTCGGCGACGATCCACTTGTAGGACTCGCCGTTGATCATGATCTGCCACTTGCCGGAACGCACCGGCTTGCCGCCCTCGACCAGGGGCTTGCCCTCGTCGCCCGGCTGCTTCCAGATCGGCAGACCCCACTCCTCGAACAGATGCACCGAGTCGTCGACATGCCGGCCCAGGTCATAGGCCAGGTCGTCGCGGGTGATGCCCATCAGGTCGTTGGAGACCATGCGGGCATAGTCGGCCGGGTCATTCTGACCCAGATAGGTGTTGATGGCGGAGAGGCCTTGCGCCACGGCGCCGGAGCGATCCATGGCGGCCTTGTCGACCAGCTTGATCTTGATGTCGAAACCGGCCTTCTTGGCCTGGTCCAGCCAGGGACCGGCCTCGAAGGCGGCACCGCACGCGCCCATACCACCGCCGATGAGGAGGATGTCGACCTCTTCTTCGACGACTTCGGGATTTCCGAATACACCTGCCATATCAAATTACCTTTGCGTTCTCAACTGGGTTCGCGGCGAGACCTGAGCGGGTCCGGAAACGGGCATCAGGTAGGGGCCGCACGCTGCCGGACTCGCGCTACTTGGCGATGAGCTGGGTTGCGTCTGCCGCGTGCAGACCGTCGGTGCCGGTGGTGAAGAAGCCGGCCTTCTCGATGTTGGCGATGTCGGCGGTGGGCTTGTTGCCGTAGGGGTCGATCGAACCCTCCGGGGTGGTGCGGATCGGGAACTTGAAGCGCTTCATGGTCCCGTTGCGGAACTTGATGGTCCACATGATGGAATCAGTGCCGCGCAAGGGCTGCACGGAGGCGCCCATGGGCACGACGTCGGCGTAATGACGGCACTCGATCGCCTGCTGCGGGCAGATCTTGACGCAGGAGTAGCATTCCCAGCACTGCTCGGGCTCCTGGTTGAACGCCTTCATGGCGTGGCCGGTCTCGGAGCCGTCCTGGTCCAGCTTCATCAGGTCGTGAGGGCAAATATACATGCAGGCGGTCTTGTCCTGTCCCTTGCAACCGTCGCACTTGTCGGTACGCACAAACGTGGGCATCGCGATAAATCTCCAAACATTCACTGCGGTGATGTGCCGCCATCGGGGTCAAGGCGCGGGGCGAGGCGCCGGCAGCACGGGAAGACGCTCCACTGAAAACCGCCGCGCCGCTGTACGCCCGCGGTGTTCAACCCAGTCCGCGCCGCGCATCCCGGCCGAGTACGGCTCGGCGCCGACGATGTCCGGCGGGCTGACTCGCGTTCTGCCCCTGGCGTCCGACTGATTCCGACGATGGGTTCCGACGATGCTGCCGAGGGAGTCCGGATCACGCGAGTGCGGCAGAGTAGTGACAGGTCCATGTCACTGTCAAAACAGTATTTCGGTTTGCTTTCATAAATTCGCTTTATTAGCAGATTCCGGAATCCTTGAAGTGACCCAGATCGGCAGCTGTCCGTTCCTCACCGCATCCTAACCCTGCGCGAGGCGTTCACGCAGGGCCGCCAGCTCGTGCTCCAGGCGCTGCCGTGCCTGGGCCTCGGCGTCGGCCCGCCGGGTTTGCTCGACCGCCCGCTGCGCCTCGGCCTCGGCCCGCTGCGCCTCGGCCTCGGCCCGGTCCACGGCCTCGCGCTTGGCCTGCGCTTCGGTCTCGGCCCGCTGCGCCTCGGCATCAGCCCGCCGCGCCTCGGCGTTGGCCCGGTTCACTGCCTCGCGTTTGGCCTGCGCCTCGGCCTCCGCCCGTTCCCGATCCGCGCGCCAGCCGGGCAGGACGAAGCCGGCATAAACCGGATCGTCGCGCAACGTCTCCAGGTCCGGTCGGCGCGCCAGGTCGGTCGGGCGGAATTGCAGCCCCGGCAGCACCCGCGAACAGATCACCCCGGCCTGCGGTGCGATGGGCGTATAGAACCCGGCCGGGGTGCGGGTGTAGAACGCCTGGTGAGCGGGGTTCTGGTGCAGGATGTAATACTCGGGCACGCCCCCGGCGGCGTATTCGGCCTTCTTGATGACGGTATCGCGTTCGATGCCGCTACGCTCCTGGTCGGACAGGGCCTCGATACAGAGGTCGAAGACCCCGTGGTAGGAGCATGCCAGGGGCAGCAGCGGCTGGGGATTGTCGTTGCGCACCACGCCGAAATCGGGCTTGCGGATGACGGTGCCGCCCGGCAGCGGCAGTCGGAAACCCATCTCCAGGCCGACCAACTGCGCGCAGGGGTGGGTGCGCAGGAAGTGCCGCACCAGTTCGCCGAACCAGGCATAGACCAGAAAGGTCTCGTAATCGGACACCGGTTTCTCCTCCAGGCGGCCGTTATTCCACTCGTAATGGTGGTCCGACTCCAGGTAATACGTGGTCCAGTAGATCGCCTCCGAGACCAGGAGGCCGTCCGCGGAGCGCGGTGTGGGGTCCGCCGCGGGCAGGCGCCGGGGCGGCGGGGCCGGGACCTGCGACGCGGGTGCGGGCTGGGGGGCAGCGATGGATGACATGGGCGACAGGCGTCCGAATCTTGGGATCGCAAGAACGAAGGCTAGCACGAATCCGGCGGCGCCGTGGTGGGTGCCGCCGGCCCCCAGCGGATTCGGGCCGGCCGGCCTGGCGGCATCAGTGACCCATGGCCGCGCTTTGATATTCCATCAAGGCCGGCATGGCGATGGCGGCGATGATTCCGCCCACTAGCCCTACCACCGTGAAGACAATCGAAATAATGCCCACCACGCGCTCCCAGCTTGGCGTGGGGCGTGGTGGTCCGAACCGGTTGGCCATCGCGTCACCGCGCTTGAAGGCGAGCACGAGCACCGCCACCAGATTGGCCAGCGGGACGATCAGGAGGATCGACCACCAGCCGGCGGCATTGATGTCGTGGAAACGGCGGATGGCCAGCAACAGATAGACGACGAGGAACAGAATCTGCGGGATCAGCAGGCCGATGCCCATGAACACGGGTACCGCCTCATTCGCCTCGGGTTCCGGCACGGCGATCACGCCGAGTGCCATCAGTCCGAAGACAGCGCCCATCATCAGGACCCCGAGCACCAGGTTCCAGGCCAGCCAGCTCAGCCGGGTGAAACGGCCCTTGGGATCGAACGGGTTGGTGGTGTCGACTAGGCCGGCGACGGGTCGGCTCAGATCACTGCGGGGACTGGAGTAGGGATTGCTTTGTTCCATGGTCGGTTGCCTGTGTTGCGGTTTTCAGTGGAATGCTCCGCGCCGGGAGTGTGCGGTCCGCGGCCGGTCAACACACACCAGCGCCTGGGTATTTAGCCGGATCGGCGCCGTTGGCGCAAGTCAAGATATACTTGGGGTGAATCCGGATCAAACAGTCAATCCGGACCCGACAGGCATTCGCTGGACATCGGGCTGCTGATAGCCCTCGGCCGTGATAACCGGACGTAGGGGCGGGTTTTAAACCCGCCCCTACTCCAGAGTCTGTCATCAGGTACGAAGGCTATGTGCCCAACTGTAGTTTGCTTGTCCGATTACGACAACGACAACGATTGTATTTTTTAAGTTATTGCCGACTCGCTACCTTTTCAGGATTCAGTGCCCGCGAGGTCTCTTGCCATGTCACAAACCGCCGAGGATTTCTACCTGGCCTTCGCGCAAGGCCGCGAGCCCGACAGCGATGAACCCGAGATGGAAAGTTCCCTGCACTATGATCAACTGGCCTTGCTGGTCAGCACGCTGGATTGGTACTGGCGCGACCGGGACGATTTCTTTATCGGCGCGAACCTCAGTGTCTATTTCCGGCGTGACCAGTTCGCCCCGCGGGAACTGCGCGGACCGGATTTTTTTCTGGTGCGCGGCGTGGCGCGTCGGCCGCGGCGTTCGTGGACCGTTTGGCTGGAGCAGGGGCGGTACCCGGATCTGATCATCGAACTGCTGTCCGATGAGACCGCCCGCACGGACCGGACGGCCAAGAAGTCGCTCTACCAGGACGTTTTCCGTACTCCGGAGTATTTCTGGTTTTCACCCGACACCCACGATCTGGCTGGCTTCCACCTCGTGGATGCGCGGTATCAGCCCATCGCGGCGGACCCGGCAGGCCGGCTACCCAGCGCCATGCTCGGCTTGCGCCTTGGGGTGCATGAGGGTCTGCTGCGGTTTTTCACCCCGGATGGTGCCCTGGTCCCGACCCTGGCCGAATCGGTGGCTCAGGAGCAGGCGCGAGCGGCTCAACAATGGGCCCGCGCCGAGCAGGAGCGCGCACAGGCCGAGCGGGAGCGAGGTCGGGCCGATCAGGAGCGGACGCGGGCCGATCAGGAGCAGGCCCAGGCCGCGCAGGCGCGGGCGCGCGCGGATCAACTGGCCGCGCGCCTGATGGCGCTCGGTATCGACCCTGAGGCGCTTTGACGGAAATCGCTTCAGCGCGTGTTCTGCACCTGGACCCCATGATCCGCCAGCCACTGCACATCGAGCCCCCAGGTCACGGATTTGACGTCAGGCAGTGCCTCCACCACCTCCATCGCGCGTTTCTGGTGATCCACCAGGGACTGCTGGGCCTTGACCATGGCCGGATGGTCATCACTCAGGCCCGCCAGTTCCGGATACACGATCGGCAGGAATTGGATGGCGGGAAAGGCTGCCGACCGTGGTGTCGATATCGTTGCAACGCCGTTTTCCAGGGAGAGGACGCGGAACTGGTAGGGGTAATCGGACACGGCCGGATCCGATTCGAGAACTTGATTGATCTCCCACACCCGTGGTTGCCAGGTCGAGCGCATCCACATGACAAAAACGGCAATGACGATGATGCCAAGGACGACGCTATAATTTCGGGTAAAGCGATCCACGAGTGATATCCTCCGCGAAGGGGTTTGGGCTGGGTTTGGATGATGGGGCCGTCGGGAGACCGGCCGACCGACTGTACAAGGCTATTGAAGACGGGGTGCCACCGCATTGCGTATCCGCAGGCAAGCGCCGGGATGTGGCGCGGGGGCCACTGGCGCGGATCGTGGGCCCGGCCTTATCATCGTGTAGAATCGCGGTTTTACCACCACACGAGTGAGGCTCGTCCCGGCGGTGCGCCCACGTGCGTGAACCGGGCGGCCGGAGTTGAGCGTGCCAAGAGTGAGCGATAACGACGCGCCGCGCAGGGGTGACAACATCCCTGTTGGTGAAAGATCCTCGACGACCGGAGTTCCCAGAATCGGGCCGGGAGCTGACGGGGCGGTGGCCGCGGAACCGGCGCGCCGGTCGCGGGCGGCCCCATCGGCTGCCGCACCGGCGCGGCGTCGCACGCCTCGCGCCCCGCGATCCGTCGGCGGGTGGTTCCTGCATTATCTGGCGCCTTTGGGAACGCCGCTGCAATTCCTGACCTTGGGTCTGTTCGGGGCGGCCCTCTTCGTCAATGTGACCCTGCCGGAGCTGCCGGATGTGAAGCAGGGGTTGAGCGAGGTCCAGCTCCAGGAGCCGTTGCGGGTCTATAGTGCCGACGGTGCCCTGATGGCCGAGTTCGGCGTGGAGCGGCGGCAACCCATGGCCTTCGACAAATTTCCGCCGCTGCTGATCAACGCCTTCCTGGCGACCGAGGACAGCCGCTTCTTCGAGCACGGCGGTATCGACGTGGTCGGGATGGGCCGCGCGCTGATCAACTACGCCTCCACCGGCATCAAGGCGCAGGGCGGCAGCACCATCACCATGCAGGTCACCCGCAACTTCTTCCTGTCCCCGGAGAAGACCTTCCGACGCAAGCTCGCGGAAGTGCTGCTCGCCCTGCATGTGGAGAAAACCCTCAGTAAAGAAGAGATTCTGGAACTCTATTTGAACCAGATCTTCTTCGGCCATCGGGCCTATGGCGTCGCGGCGGCCGCCTCGCTCTACTATGGCAAGGACCTTTCCGAACTCAGTGTTGCCGAGATGGCGATGCTCGCCGGGGTCCCGAAGGCACCCTCGTCCAACAACCCGATTTCCAATCCGGAGCGCGCGCTCGAGCGGCGCGACTACATCCTCGGTCGCATGCTGGAACTGGGCTTCATCGATCAGACCCGGTTCGACACGGCCGTGCGGACGCCAGATCTGGCCAAACTCCATGGCCAACAGGTGGATCTCGAAGCCGGCTATGTTGCGGAAATGGTGCGCCGGGAGATCCAGAGCTATTACGGCGAGGCAGCGGCCAAGCAGGGCCTGCGGGTGACCACGACCATCGATTCCCGTCTGCAAACCGCGGCCCAGGAGGCCTTGCGCAAGGCCCTGCGCCAGTATGAGCGGCGCCATGGCTATCGTGGTGCCGAGGCGAAAGTCGATCTGGCCGGGGCCTCCGAGGCGGACATGGACGCCTACCTGGAGGGGGTGGCGCGGGTGCCAAGCCTGGAGCCTGGGCTGGTGACCGGCATCGAGTCAGGAACTGCCCAAGTCTACATGGGCGGGGGCCGCTGGACGACCCTGGGGCTCAGTCAGGTGAGTTGGGCACGGCAGTTCCGCAACGCCGGTTGGCGCGGCGGGGTGCCGCGCCGGGTCGCCGACGTGGTGGCCAAGGGTGACCTGATCCGGTTGCGTCTTGATCAAAAAGGCCAATGGGAATTGAGTTCCATCCCGGCGGTTACCGGCGTGCTGGTCACCCTCGCACCCCGCGACGGGGCGGTGCAGGCCATGGCGAGCGGTTACGCTTACACGGAAAGCCAGTTCAATCGCGCGGTGGACATGCGTCGGCAGCCGGGGTCGAGCTTCAAGCCTTTCATCTATGCCTCGGCCCTCAACGAGGGCTGGACCCCGGCGAGCCTGATCAATGACTCGACGGTCAAGGGTGTCGGCAATTGGAGCCCGCAGAATTCGGATGGCCGTCAGATGGGGCCCATTCGGATGCGCAAGGCACTGGCCTTGTCGCGCAACCTGGCCTCCATCAACCTGCTGCAGAGCGTCGGTCTCGACGACGCGAGCCGCTTTATCCGTCGTTTCGGCTTCGAGGTCGATCCGAAAGTCCTGGGTCCGACCATGGCCCTGGGTACCATCGAGACCTCGCCGATGAAGATGGCGGAGGGGTATGCCATCTTTGCCAACGGCGGTTATCACGTCCTGCCCTATTTCATCGCGCGTATCGAGAACGCCAACGGGGATGTCATCTACGAGGCATCGCCGCCGCGGTCCTGCTCCGATTGCTGGTACCGCTACGGGAAGGACAAGCCCGCGCGGACCGAGGCCGTCTCGGGTGAACATCTGGCCGAACAGGTCATAGATCCGCGCATTGCCTATCAGATGACGTCCATGATGCGGGATGTCATCGAGCGGGGGACCGGCACCCGTGCCCTGCGCCTCAACCGTAAGGATATCGTCGGCAAGACCGGCACCACCAATGATGTTCGCGACTCCTGGTTCTGCGGCTACCAAGCCGATTTCGTCACGGTCGCCTGGCTGGGCTTCGATAACAACGAGAAGCTCGGCCGCGGGGAGGAGGGCGGTCGGGCGGCCCTGAGCATGTGGACCGACTACATGGACGATGCGTTACAAGACAAGGCCGTTGCCCAGCTCGACATGCCGCCCGGGATGGTCCGGGTGCGTGTCGATGGCAATCGCGGTACCGAAACCAAGTCCACCGGGGGCCTGACCGAGGCGGTGATGGAGGAATACCGGCTGATGCTGATGGGACCGGAACCGGTGGGCGCCGGTGGCCTGGCAGCGTCGGGCGCAAAGAAAAAGACCGCCGCCGTCAAGCCCAAGGCCCAGGCCGCCAAGCCCGCACGCGCGGCGCCCAAGGTTGTGGACGATCTCTTCTAGTCCATCAGACTGATTTGACTTGGTCGGGAACCGTACCTTTATGTCAGGCTGCGGCAGTTATACCGTTGGCTCGATGCCGGCGGCCGGGCAACCGACAGGCACCAGCCGCGGTGCCTGCTGCAGTTGCATGAGATCATCCCGCAGCGACTCCAGCCGGCTGTTGAGTCGTTTGCGCTGGGCTTGATCCAGGGTCGCCCCGAGCCGGATCAGCAGTTCACCCATGCGCTCACCGATCGCGTCCCCGGCCGCGGCCAAGGCCGGGGGCAGGTCCTGATAATCGACCAGCCAGGCGCTCAGGAAGCGCTCGATGTTGGTCGCGTTCGCGTCGGCGCGCAGCAGCGCGATCAATCGCTCCCGTTTGCGCGTGCGGTAGTCCAGGAGCGCCTGGGTCGTGTCCGGCATCCGGCCGGTCACGTCGGCGACCAGCGTGCGCTGGGCGGCGCTCAAGGGGCCGGTCCACTCCTCGATCGATTCGACATACCGCTTGGTGCGCTTGCGCAGTTCCCGCCGCAGATCGCGGGTCCCGGGCTCGATCCGGTCGTCCGCGTAGTCGGCCGCGAAGCGCTGCTCCAACGCCTGCACTTGCGCGGGTGTCAGCCCCGCCAGCAAGGGTGCCGTCGCCGCGGTTGCGAGTCGGGCGTGACGCAGGTAAAGGGTACGGAACGCGGCGGTCAGGCAGCGGGTATTGGTCTGGTCGAATCCGTTGACACTAGCCGTGTGCAAAGCGTCGAACAGGCCCGCGAGACCCGGCAGCTCCTCCGCCCGATGCGTCTTGAGCGCGGCCTTCAGGCTCGGCTCCCAGCGCGCCAGTTGCTCGCTGTCCAGCTTCAGGTAGTCATCGGCGTAACGCTTGATGAGGAACTCGGAGGTGCCGTAAGCAATTTGCAGTTGACTGCAGCCGGCAAGGGCGGCACCGACCAGTATCCCGAGCAGGATCAGCCGGGGTACGCGAAGACAAAGATCTTTCATGTGCAAGCGCTGCCTCTGTAGGTTCAACGGGACGTCCCCAACCATTGACGCGCGCCCTGGGCTGGGCCAGGATTCACGGCTGGAATCGAACTGGAATCCGGACCATGATTGCGAACTCCATTGTTGGAGACAGGGTTCCCATTGGCGAGGACCGAACAAATGACAAGGACAGGGGCGGCCATGGTTGATCTCATGGAGCACTTCCCTCGTGTCGGTCGGGTGGTGTGGATCGGCGTGCGGTCCAAGCGCCGCGGCACCGTGCTGGAGCTGCCGGAGGTCCGTGCGCTGGTCGGTGCCGGTCTGCACGGCGATCACTACGGCAGCGCCGGCGGGTCCCGCGGGATCACCCTGATCCAGTACGAACATCTGGCCGTGATCGGCTCCCTGCTCGGCGAACCCCCGCTCGAACCCGCGCGGCTGCGTCGTAATCTTGCTATCAGTGGGATCAATCTGACCGCACTCAAGGGCCGCTGTTTCACGGTCGGTGAGGTTCTGTTGGAAGGCAGCGGCCTCTGCCATCCCTGCGCGCGGATGGAAGAGGCGCTCGGCCCGGGAGGTTACAACGCCATGCGCGGCCATGGCGGGCTGAACGCCCGCGTGCTGCAAGGCGGCCTGATTCGACTCGGAGATGCGCTGCGGGCCGTCGCCGCGACGGTCGATTGATCGCCCGTCGGCGGATGGGCGGAGCGCAGCATGCCGATCCTCTCAACCCGGTTGCCGGAGGCGAGGTAGCGACTGTCCCCATGAACCAAGGGTGCCAGGCATCTTGCCTGACCGAATCTGAGTAAACCATGCCCATGCCCAAGAACGCTCCCGATGTCACACAGAAATACCTGAACCTGCTGGCGGAGAAGTATCCGTCGATTCAGGCTGCATCGACGGCCATCATCAACCTGACGGCCCTGCTGCAACTCCCCAAGGGAACCGAGCATTTCCTCTCCGATGTCCATGGTGAGCATGAAGCCTTCGAGCATGTCATTCGCAATGGTGCCGGATCGATCTGGCGTAAGATCGACGCGATGTTCGGCGACGCGATGACGAAACCCGAACGGCGCAACCTGGCCACGCTGATCTACTATCCCGAGCTGAAAGCGCCCATGATGCTGCGCTGCGTCGCCGACAAGGACGAATGGAGCCGGTTGACGCTGATCCGCCTTGTCAAGTTCTGCCGCAGTCTCACCGCGAAATACCGTCGGGAAACGGTGCGCGGCTTTCTGCACAGTCATGTTGCCGACACCATCGAGGAACTGCTGTACGATCAGCAGGGCGTCGAGTCCAAGACGGCGTATTATCAGAGCCAGATCGATACCATCGTGTCGACCGGCAGCACCCTGACCTTCATCACCACCCTGGCGGAACTGATTCAGCGCCTGGCCGTGGCGAAACTCCATATCATCGGCGACATTTATGATCGCGGCCCGGGCGCCCACACGATTCTCGATCTATTGATGCAATACCATCAGGTCGACATTCAATGGGGCAATCACGACATCCTGTGGATGGGGGCGGCGGCGGGCAGTGAGGCCTGTATCGCCAACGTCATCCGTTTCAGCCTGCGTTACGGCAACATGGAAACGCTGGAGAACGGCTACGGTATCAGTATGTTGCCGCTGGCCTCGTTCGCGCTTGAAACCTATATGGATGACCCCTGTGAGCTCTTCGCTCCCAAGCTGCCCAAGGAACACAGCTTCACCAGTCAGGAAATCCGCCTGTTGGCGCAGATGCAGAAGGCGATCACCATCATCCAGTTCAAGCTGGAGAGCCAGGTGATCAAGCGCCGTCCACACTACCTGATGAACGATCGTCTGCTGCTCGATCAGGTCGACTATGAACGCGGCAGCATCAGGCTGGACGGGGTGGATTATCCCCTGCTGGACCACCTGTTCCCCACGATCGACCCGGCCAATCCGGATGTCCTTACGCCGGAAGAGCAGTCGGTGATGGACAAGTTGCTGCAGTCCTTCGTCAACAGCCGCAAGTTGCAGCAGCACACGCGCTTCCTCTTTGCCAACGGCAGCCTGTATCTGGTCCATGACGGCAATCTGCTCTATCACGGCTGTGTCGCCATGAACGAGGACGGCCAATTTCGCGCCTTCAACGTCGATGGCGAGTCCTTTACCGGGCGGGCGTTTCTCGATCGGGTGGACCGGCTCGCGCGGCAAGGCTATTTCGCGATCGATAACCCGGCGCAGAAGCAGTACGGCATGGATGTCATGTGGTTCCTGTGGTGCGCGCCCCAGTCACCGCTCTTCGGCAAGGAGAAGATGGCGACCTTCGAGCGTTGTTTCATCGCCGACAAGGCGACCCATGCCGAGAAGCGCAATCCCTACTACGCGCTGCGTGACACGGAGGACAGCGCGCGCAAGATTCTTGCCGAATTCGGGCTCGACCCGGACCGCGGCTGCATCATCAACGGTCATGTACCGGTGAAGGTCGGCAAGGGCGAACGGCCGATCAAAGCCAACGGCAAACTGATCGTCATCGATGGCGGCTTCTCGCGCGCCTATCAGAAAGAAACCGGTATTGCCGGTTATACGCTGATTGCCAATTCACGCTACCTGCTGCTCGCCGCGCACCAACCCTTTGAGTCGACGCACAAGGCCGTGTCGGAGGAACTCGATATCGACACCGAGACCGAGGTCATCCACACCTATCCGCGCCGGATGTTGATCGGCGATACCGACCGCGGCCGTGAAATCCAGGAGCAGATCGATGAACTGCATGCGCTGCTGCATGCGTATCGCGAAGGGTTGATCAAGGAACATCGTCTCGACTGAGTCACCGTCACCATGCTTGTCTATCTCCACGGACTCAACAGCTCCGGCCAGTCGGTCAAGGCGCGGATGCTGCGCGAGGGTCTTTCGCCCCACACTGTATTGGCACCGGACTATCCGGCCCATCGACCGGCCGCGGCGGTGCAGCGGCTGGGTGATTTCTTCGCCGATCTCGGGGACGTGCGTCCCGCCGTCATCGGCAGTTCCATGGGCGGCTTTTACGGCCAATGGCTGGCGCGTCGTTTCGCCTTTTCGCATGTCTTTCTGATCAACCCCGCGCTGACGCCTTGGGACCTGCTGCTGTCCCATCGCGGCGAGACCATGACCACGGCGCAGGGGGAGTCCTATCAGATCACCGCGGAGTTGATCGAGGCGACCCGCCTCTACGGCATTGTGAACCCGTGCGACGGCGTGCCGACCACGGTCTTCCTGGACCGCGGCGATGAGCTCATCGACTACCGCATCGCCCGGACCTGCTATCTGGACTGCGGCCGGCTGATGATGTGGGACGGCGGGGATCATGCCTTCCAGCATCTGGACGCGGCGATGGCGGTGATCCGTGAGCATCTGGATAGAGTCCTGGTGTCACCCCAGCAATTTCCCGGCGATGTGGAAGCCGCCGATATAGGTGCCGATGCCGGCCCCCAGGGTGCTCAGCAAGAATACGACGAAGACGCGCGCGACCCGATTGCGCCACCAGCCGCGAATCGTGGCGACGTCACCGCGCAGGGTGCCGAAGTCGCCGACACTCGGTTTGCGCAGGGATAGTTCAACCACCCCGGTGACCATCCCGGCGCCGATGGCCGGGTGGAGTGTCGTTAACGGTGCGGCCAGAAAGGCCGCGAGCACGGTCAGGGGGTGGCCGCCGGCGATCAGGGTGCCCAGTGCGCAAAGCCCGCCGGTGATCAGGATCCAGGAGACCACCAGGTCGAAGCCCAGCGCGGGGCTTTGCACGAATCCGTAGGCCAGTCCGCCGATGATCAAGAGCAGGAGCAGCCAGGGCAGGACGGACGGCCAGCGGCGCGGTTTCGGCACCTGCTCCAGCGCCGTCAGTCGCGCCTGGCAGTCATCGCAGCCCGCGTTGAGCTCCCGGGTGATGCCCTTCAAGTGGCCGACCCCCACGACCACCAGCACCCGCTTGACGCCGTTGCGCTCGGCCTCTAGGCGGAGCTTGGCAGCCATATAGCGGTCGCGCTCGTCGATCAGCGGGGCGTACAGGTCCTGACGGTCGTGGGCGAACTCGGCAAAAGCGGTCTCCAGTACGTCGCCCTCCTTGAGCCGTTCCACCTCATCCTCGGTCACATCGTCAGTCGTCAGCAGCGCGGCCAGGAGGCCGACGAACAGGCTGTAACGTTTCCACCAGCTCAAGCTCGCCGAGATCCGCCGCAGCGTGATGCCGATTTCGCGATCGATGAGGAGCACGGGCAGACCGCGCTCGCGGGCGAGGCGCACCGCGGCCCGCTGCTCGGCCCCGGGCTCGATGCCGAACTGATCGGCGAGGCGTTGCTGATAGGCCGCCAGCGCCAGGTTGGCCACCACCATGTAGACGCGTCGCTGCCGGATGACCGAGAACAGGTCCATCTGCGCCAGAGACTTGGGGTCCATGAGGGCAGCGTAGCGGCTGCGGCACAACTCCACCGCGACGGCGTCATAGTCCCCGCTGCCGATCAACTGCTCGACTTGCTCGACGCTGATGCGTGAGACATGGGCGGTGCCGAGCAGGGTGAT
Organism: Lamprocystis purpurea DSM 4197; assembly: GCF_000379525.1. Classification (GTDB taxonomy): domain Bacteria; phylum Pseudomonadota; class Gammaproteobacteria; order Chromatiales; family Chromatiaceae; genus Thiodictyon; species Thiodictyon purpureum. The sequence goes on from NZ_KB902430.1 coordinate 41,351, forward strand.
GCGGGTCTCGCCAAGTGCAACTTCACTTTGGGGTTCATCGGATGGCGAGACGATGGGTGGCAACATGGGGCAGGTCCTGCGGCGGTCGCTCACGAGGCGTGGGCGAGCATCATAACCCAGGGCGGGGGATCGGGGCGCCGTTGGTGGCCGTCGGAAGATCCCGTAGAATCCTGGAGAGTGGTGCCGCGCGCTCGCCCTTTATAGCGTTCGCACCTGATATCCAGACAGACCTTCGTGTAGGGGCGGGTTTGAAACCCGCCCCTACGTCCGGTTATCACACCCGAAAGCTATATACCGGAGTCAGGATGAAGTACAGGCCTTTTCGCGGTCGGGTCACGGCAGTTGTCCTCGCCGGTCTGCTGCTCGCCGGATGCGGCACCATCGAGAAAGACAAGCGGGCGCTGGGTCTTCAGGCGGCGACCGCAGCCTATCAGTCCGCCCTGCGCTGGGGTTATTTCGAGACCGCGTACGGATATGTACATCCGGATCAGCGTAAGGGCAACAGCAAGGATCTGCCGGCGGTCTTCAAGGATCTGCGGGTTGCAGGCTATGACGTCGTGCAGCCGTCGCTGATGCAGAGCCCGGGGGAGGCCGTCCAGGTCGCCACGATCGAGTACTTCTACGAGGATCGGCAGGTGGTGAAGACGATCACCGATCGTCAGACGTGGAACTACGACCCGAAACTCGAAAGTTGGTGGCTCTCCTCCGGCTTGCCGAAGTTCAGGTGAGCGACGACGAATCGACTCTAAACCGCGCCCGGCGCGGTATGCGATGTTGTTGGATCGGATCGGCCCCGGCAGACTCCACGCTTGCTGAAACCGGCGCGGTTTCGGCCCTAGGGGGACCAGCGCCGGCGCAGTCCACCAGCGTGTCGCGCCTGTCCAGGGCATTGAAACCGCGGTCGAGACTCACCACTATGTGGACGTGATAAAAACCAACGGTCAGGCACCGTCAAGGACCACCCGTCATGATTCCAGCGACCCCGTACTCCGCTACCGCCAAGCTTGCCCACTGGCTGATCGCGGCGTTGATTCTGGCCGCTTTCCCGCTCGGGCTCTATATGCACGAATTGTCGCTGTCGCCCGAGAAGCTGCGCCTGTACTCCTATCACAAGTGGATCGGCATGACCGTGTTGTTGCTGTTCATGCCGCGGCTGCTGTGGCGCCTCGTGCGGCCGCCGCCGGCACTGCTGCCGGGTCCCGCCTGGCAACTCAAGCTGGCCGAGGCCACCCACTGGCTGCTCTACCTGCTGATGGCGGCCGTGCCGCTGTGCGGCTGGCTGATGAGTTCGGCCAAAGGGTTCCAGGTCGTCTATCTGGGACTGGTGCCGCTGCCCGATCTGGTCGGCAAAGATCAGGCGCTGGGCACGCTGTTGGCGGATCTGCACAGCAGCCTCGCCTGGGCGCTCATGGTGTTGATCGTGGTGCACGCCGCCGCGGCGCTCAAACATCATCTGATCGATCGGGATGACACGCTGCGCCGGATCTTGCCCTTCGTCAAATTGCCCTCCGGAGACACTCGCCCATGATCAGTCCGCGCATCGCCGGGGTGGCCGTCCTGCTCCTCGCCGGGGCCGCCCAGGCCGTCGAGTTCAATCAGGTGCAGCCCGAGAAAACCAAACTCGTTTTCACCTCCAAACAGATGGGGGTGCCCGTCGACGGCGGTTTCGGCCGACTCACCGGCCAGATACGCTTCGATCCGGCCGAGCCGTCGGCCGCCAGTGCCCGGCTGGAGATCGACCTTTCGAGCATTGATGCCGGCTCAGCGGAGGCCACCGAGGAAGTGGTCGGCAAGCAATGGCTCAACGTCAAGGCGTTCCCGACCGCCGGGTTCCAGTCCACCAGCGTCAAGGCGCTGGGCGGCGACCGCTTCGAGGCCGTTGGTCAGTTGACCATCAAGGGCCAGACCCGCGAGCTGACCGCTCCCTTCACCTTCAAACAGGAGGGCGCCGCCGGGGTGTTCGACGGGGTCTTTGTGCTCAAGCGCCTTGACTTCGGCATCGGCGAGGGCACTTGGTCGGATGTAAGCACGGTCGCCAACGAGATTCAGATCAAGTTTCACGTCGTCGCCGCTTCGCAGCACGAAAACGTCTTGCAACCCCATTGAGAACACCCCTATGAACAGACTGATCGCCCTGGCCGTCACCGTCACCCTGTCCGGCGCCGCCGCAGCGGCCCCCGAGACCTACATCATCGAAGGCAGCCACACCTTGCCGCGTTTCGAATACAACCACTTGGGATATTCCAACCAGGCCTCGCGCTTCGACAAGACCACCGGCACCATCGTCATCGACCGCGTTGCCAAGACCGGCTCGGTCAATGTGAGCATCGACACGACCTCGGTGAACACCGGGTCCGCCAAGTTCGACGAGCACATCCAGGGCGAGGACTTTTTCGACACCGCCAAGTACCCGACCATCACCTACACGTCCGACACACTGCGGTTCAAGGGTGACACCCTGGTCGGCGTTGACGGCAACCTGACCATCAAGGGCATCACCAAGCCGGTGGCGCTCAAGGTCGAATCCATCCTGTGCAAGCCCCACCCGATCATGAAGAAGGCGGCTTGCGGCGCCAATGCCGTCGCCAAGATTCAGCGCTCTGATTTCAATCTCGGCAAGTACGCCCCCGCCGTGAGCGATGAGGTGACCCTGATCATCCCGGTCGAGGCCTTCAAGGAAGAGGAAGCAGTCATCAAGCCGTAGGGTCCGCTGCGCGGACCCAGCCCCTTAGAGCGGCAGGGTTCTCCACATCCGCTGTGGTCCCTTCTGTGGATAGCTTGTGATCAACCGGCCTGAGCCTCAGCCGGACAGTGCCTTAGCGATGCCGGCTAACATTTGGCCGGCACCTCCCCGGTCGGCGCCCGGCGTCGCCGCTTCGGGTTGCGACCGCAGGCCGCAACCCCCAATTGACCCTGACGAATTCATCTCCGCGGAGGCCGCCGGTGCAGCATCAGCTTAGGGTCATCAAGCCCGAAGACTATTTCATCCTGGAAGAGCCCTACTACGAACCGGTGGGCGACGAGATCGCGGTCTTCGAGGCGGCCTACCGTAATGGTCTGCCCATCCTGCTCAAGGGTCCGACCGGTTGCGGCAAGACCCGCTTCATGGAGCACATGGCTTGGCGGCTCAAACGGCCGCTGATCACCGTGTCCTGCCACGACGATCTGACCTCCTCCGACCTGGTCGGCCGCTTCCTGGTCAAGGGCGGGGAGACCATCTGGGTCGACGGGCCGCTCGCGCGCGCCGTGCGGGCCGGCGGAATTTGCTATCTCGACGAGATCGTCGAGGCGCGCAAGGACACCACGGTGGTCATCCACCCGCTGGCGGACGACCGGCGCTGTCTGCCCATGGAAAAGGTCGGCGAACTCCTGGAGGCCCCGACCGAATTCTGTCTCGCCATCTCCTACAATCCCGGCTATCAGTCGGTCCTCAAAGACCTGAAACAATCCACCCGCCAGCGCTTCGTCGCCCTCGAGTTCGACTACCCCGGCGCGGCCCTGGAGCAGCGCATCGTCGAGAAGGAGTCCGGTATCGATGCCGGCCCCGCCCGCCAACTGGTGAAGTTCGCCCACATGACCCGCAATCTGAAAGGGCAGGGGCTCGACGAGGGCGCCTCCACCCGCCTGCTGGTCCATGCCGCCAAACTGATGGTGGCCGGCGTCGCCCCGGTGGTCGCCTGCAAGAGCGCTGTCGCCCAGGCGCTGACCGATGACCCGGATATGCTCACGGCGATCAACGAGTTGTCGGGGTCATTGTTTTAGCCAAAGGACCCGCGAAGTCGCTTGGAAAACTGATGCGGGCGCGACGGGGTGGGGTGGGTATTCGTTGGACATACTTAGGCCCCACCGCGGAGTCGCTTGGAAAACTGATGCGGGCGCGACCCCGCCGTCAGATGTTCTTGAAAAATATTTGACAAGCCCGTCTCGATTTTTTAATTTTGTCCCTCTGTCCCGGGACAAAGGGACATTAAAAAAGCTGATCTAATGAAAAGTCAAGATATCGTTGTTCTTTTTAAGCTCGCGAGCCTTGATCTTGCCGAGCGCCGTGTCGCCGAGCGGCGCCAACGGGATATTGAGCAGGGATTGGCAGCCAAGCTCTTCGATTGGTACGGATGGGAACCCGTCGAGGAGAGTGAATTTGGAGCGGAAGAAGCCAAGTCAAAGGACGACCGATCCGCCGAGCGCTACTCGGTCCGGGGGCTGGCGGCATCGCTGGGTATTAATAAAAACGAGGTGTCCGCCTCGCTGAACCGAAGTGTCGATGCGGATCTGTTGCGCCGCGAGCGTGTCACTCGGCATTTGCGGGTCAACAACCGTGTTCTATTGGACTTGGCTGAGCATTGTCTTAGATATGTCTTTCCCGTCAAGCCGGGTCCTTTGATGCGCGGCATACCTACCGGATTTGCTGCCCCGGTCTTGGCTGACGACATCGCAAGCGCTGGCGAGACGATCCCTGTTTGGCCTTACGCGCGAGGGAGTCGACTTGGGCAAAGTGTATTACCTTTGCACCGGGCGGTGCCCGAGGCAGTGCAAAAGGATCAGGACCTATATGCGATGTTAGCGCTGGTCGATGCCTTGCGGTTAGGCAACCCACGCGAACGAACTGCAGCCCGTCAGCGCCTTGAGCAGATCCTGGATGTTCTGTGAGCGGTGAGGCCCAAGCGCATCGCGCGATGATTGCAACGGTCGCTCGGGCTTTAGGTGCAGAACTCCTTGAACGGGTGGCTTTTTTGGGGGGGTGTGCCACGGGGCTCTTGGTAACGGACGAGGTGACGCGCGAAGCGATCCGACACACTCAAGATGTTGACTTGATCATCGGGGCAGTTACGCTCGGCGAGTGGACCCGTTTAAAGCGAAAACTCGAGCTACGCGGTTTTCGCTGTTCTCCAGAGGATGACATCATCTGCCGCATGCGCCTCGACACCCTAATCGTCGATTTCATGCCTCAGGATGAGCAAGTGTTGGGTTTCACCAACCGCTGGTACGCGTTGGCACTAGAAACCGCTCAGTCCTACCGCCTGACCAGTGAACTGACTATCCCCCTGGTTACTCCGGCCTTGTTCGTCGCGACCAAACTAGAGGCGTACCGGGGCCGGGGTAGGAATGATCCTCTGGCGAGCCACGATTTGGAGGATTTAATAAACCTCTTCGACGGCCGCGCAGATATTGTCGAACAGATCGCTGCGGCTGATGCGGAGGTTCGTCGATTTATCGCCATCGAGATTGCTGCATTGCTCCAAAACCGCGATTTCTCGAACGCAGTTTCAGGCAACCTCCGCGATTCGGATCGAGAGGATATCGTCGTCGACCGACTGGAGTCCGTCGCTGTACTCGTTTGACGGGATTGCCGTCATGCGTTTGCGTAACCCAGAGATGGGCGTTGCTGCCAAACTCAAGGGTGCTCCCAAGAGGTGATCGCGGACTCACGTGAGTTGCAACCCGCTTTACCCAGGCAAAGAAGGCATGAAATCCGCTACCCCACTCACCGCCGCCGAACTTGAAGACCGCATGGACCGCTATCTGGACCCGGTGCTGTCCTCCCGGCGCACGGCCGCGCGCCCGGCGGCGGACCTGGCCGGCTTCGGCGCCGCCGAGCAGGGGTTCGTACTGCATTGGGGTGCGGTGATCGCCAAGGATAACGCCGAGCTGGCCTATCAGTTCACCGCCTTCGCCCCGCGGGCCATGGGGCTGATGAATCTGGAATCGGTGCAGTCCTGGCTGCTGTACGCCATGGATCTGTATGACAAGAAAGGCCAACTGCCGGCCATCCGCGCTTTCCAGGAGGTGGCCGCCTTTGCGGCCAACCAGCAGGAGAAGCTGGCCGGCCGGGCGCTGGAGGATTGCGCCGGGGTGCTGGAGCGCTTCGTCTGCGGTCTCAACGGCCGGCCGCTCAAGATCGCCGCCGGCGACCGGCATTTCACGGACACCGAGCAGTGCTTGCTGCCGCCGGTTATCGGCCGCTTTGCGGACCCGGCGGCCAACTTCCGGCTCTATAAGGCGATGGTCGTCCATCAATGGGCGCAGAACTGGTACGGCACCTGGCGCGGCGGCGTGCTGCTGGAAGCGGCGGCAACGCGCGGCCTGACCGGGGCCGGGCTTGAGCTGTTCCACGCGCTGGAGCAGGTGCGGCTGGACGCCTGCATCGCCCGCGATTTCCCTGGTCTACAGCGCGACATGGCGGCCCTGCGGCACGCGTTGGACCCCGGCGGGGAGGGCAGGGACCCGGACTGGGCTGCGGCCGTCGCGGGGCTGGCCGACCCGGCCGTCGGCGTGGCCGACAGCCTGAATCTCGCGGCGCGGCTCCACGGCCGCCGCCCCGACACCTGCTGCTACCGCGGCGCGCTGGACCCGGACGCGGTGCGCGCCTGTCTGGAGTCCCGTGCCGCCCTGGAACGGGATCTGTTCCGCATCGCTCTGGCCCGGCTGGTCGAGGATCAGGACGGCCGCCCACCCGGCGCGGAGCAGCCCGAAGCCCTGACTTTGCCCGAGACCGCCGCGCGTCTGGAGGCGCAGCGCCACGCCGATCCGGACCGCCCCACCGGCGTGCGCTTCGAACTGTTGCTGGACGGCAAGCCGGTCGCCCCGCCGGACGATGTCCGCTCCGTGATGGAGAGCATTCTCCAGGACCATGGCGAGATTCCTCCCGAGTACCTGGTGGCCGCCGGCCCCGGACTCTATCGGCGCGCCGCGGCGGACACGGGGCGCGATCCGGACGCGGTCTGGGCCGGCACCTATCATGAGGAGGGCGCCTTTCTCTATGACGAGTGGGATCACGAGCGCCGTCACCACCGCAAGGGCTGGTGCGTGTTGCGGGAGCACGCGGTGCCGCCCGCGTCCCTGGACTGTTATCACCAGACCCTGGCCAAGTACCGCGGCCTGATCAAGTCCATCCGCCGCACCTTCGAGGTGCTGCGCGGCGAGGAACGCATCGCCCGACGTCAGCCGCACGGCGAGGACGTGGACATCGACGCCCTGGTCGATGCCTATGCCGACTGCCGCGCCGGCCTGGAGCAGACCGACCGGCTCTTCACCCGGCGCCACCGGGACGAGCGGAACATCGCCGTCCTGTTCATGGTGGACATGTCCGGCTCCACCAAGGGCTGGATCAACGACGCGGAACGCGAGTCGCTGATCCTGCTGGCCGAGGCCCTGCACACCCTGGGCGACCGCTTCGCCATCTACGGCTTCTCGGGCTGGACGCGCAAACGCTGCGAGTGCTACCCGGTCAAGCGCTTCGCCGAGCCCTACGACGACAGCGCCAAGGCGCGCATCTGCGGCATCGCCCCGCGCGACTACACCCGCATGGGCGCCCCCATCCGACATTTGACCAAACTGCTGCGTGAGCAGGACGCCCGCACCAGGCTCCTGATCACCCTGTCGGACGGCAAGCCCGACGATTATGATCACCAGTATCGCGGTGTCTACGGCATCGAGGACACCCGCGCCGCACTCTTCGAGGCCCGCCGCGACGGCATCCACCCCTTCTGCATCACCATCGACGAGCAGGGCGCCGACTACCTGCCGCACATGTACGGTCCGGCCAACTATGCCGTCATCGCCGACGTGGGCAAACTGCCGCTGAAAGTGTCGGACATCTATCGCAAGTTGACCTCCTGACCACCTGAGCGGTTAGCCCTCCGGCGGCCGACCCGCCAGTTGAGCGCGCAACTCCGCCAGCGCTTGCTCGGCCTCTCGGCGCGCCTGCGCCTCGGCGTCAGCCCGCCGCGTCTCGCTTGCGGCCTGCAATTCAGTCTCCCGCCACTCGGGGAGCACGAACTCGGCATACACCGGGTCGCGATACATGGCGCTGGGCGCGGGTTGCGCGCACAGGTCGGTCACTCGGAATTGCAGTCCCGGCAGCACGCGCGACCGGATCACGCCGTTCTGCGGTGCGATGGGCACATAGACACCCTCTGTTGTGCGGGTGAAGAACGCCAGTCGCTCGGGGTCGCGGTGCAGGATGTAATACTCGGGGACCCCGGCGGCGGCATACTCGGCCTTTTTGGTGACCGTGTCGCGCTCGATTGCGCCGCGCTCGGTCGTCGACAGGGCCTCGATGCAGAGGTCGAAGACGCCGCGATAAGAGATATCCAGGGGTAAGAGCGGCTGGGGGTTATCGTTGCGCACCACGCCGAGATCGGGCTTGCGGATCACGGTCCCGGTCGGCAGCGGCAGCCGGAAGCCCATCTCCAAGGCCACCGTGCGGGCGATCGGGCGGGTATCCAGAAAGAGCTGCAGGAGCCGGACGAACCAGGCATGGACCAGATAGGTCTCGTAGTCGGACACGGGTTTTTCCTCCAGACGACCGTTGTTCCATTCGTAATGGACGTCCGACTCCAGGTAATACGCTTTCCAATAGGTCTCTTCCGAGACCGGCAGGGCGTCGGCGGCGTGCGGTGCGGCAAGCCGCTGCGTCAAGGGTTCGGGCGGGCGCGCGACCGCGGGGAGCGGCGCGCAAAGTGTGGCGGAAGTTGGGCTCATGGCAGTCGACTGGGCCGTGAAATGGCGTACTTAAGCTGAAGCTTAGCACAGGGTCGCCGCGCGACTTGCACGGTCGTCCGGGTGCGACGGGCGTGCCCTGAGCCGCCATCCTGCGGTCGCTCGCCCAACCGTGGACGTAGGTGCGACTTCAGTCGCATCGACAGAAAGAGAAGAAATCCTCTCACAAAGACACAAAGACACAAAGATAGAGAAGCCTTTCATGGCTTCTTATCTCTCTTTCCTGCTTCGTGGCTTTGTGTCTTTGTGAGAGCATCTTCGTTTTCGGTGAGAGCCGGTAGGTTGGGGTGAGCGAGAGCGAACCCCAACGCTCCCCCTCATTTTCCTGACGCATTTTCCTGACTCAGCGCAGCCCGTCGGCAAAACGCATCCGCGCCACCTTATCGGTAAAAAACCGCGCGCTCCATAACCTGAGCCCGGCCTGTTGCGCCGCGCCGAGGAATGGCTGGACATCGCGCGCCGCCGCGGGCCAATCGATCGATCCAATCCGTTCGAGCAAGGCCGTCTGCAGCCAAGCCTGGTCGAGGTTCAGCGTCACCCCTTGCCAGGGACCCTGTTGGAACAGGGCAGCCGCGAGGTGCGGCAGATTCGGCGCCACCCCTTGGGTGATATACCAACCGAAATCGAACCAATCCCGCCCTTTGATAGAGGGCCGGCACAGCAACGCGTGTAGCTTCAGCGCCAGATTGCTCGGGAGATCCTGAGTGCACAATTCAAAGTCGAGCGGAAAATCCAGATAGTGATAACTGAATCCCGAACCGCCCGGCGGACCGGTGTCGACCTCCAGTTTCACCTTGAGCTTGCGTCCGGTATCGCCGCGGTAGAATGACAGATCGAGCTGGCGGCCGATGGAACTGTCTTTGATCATCGCCTGGCGCACGGCGCGGTCCATCTTGCCGCGATCGACCAGTTCGCAACGCACCCCGAACTCGGCAAGCACATCGACCAAGGTCGTGAAATAGGGCTGCCATGCGAAACCCGCATCCGCCTCGCGCAGAATAAAGTCGAGATCCTCCGAGAAACGGCGCAAACCATGCAGCAGGCGCAGGCTGGTGCCGCCCTGAAATGCCGCCACCGCGAAAAAACCGGCGCGCCAGAGCCCGTACAAGGCGAGTTCCTGCAGAATCTCCTTGAGTGCCTGCTCTTCCTGCCGCGCATCGGCTGCCGCATCGCTCTCCAACCGCCGACGCAGCAGATCGATCATAGCGCCGCCAACTCCTGCTGCATCCTGTCGATCAAGGTTCGCATGCGCGCGTGTTGATAGACGGACCGAAACGGTTCCAAGGCGTCGGGGCGGAGCGCGGCAAGCGCTTCAGGCGCCAGGCGCATGCCTTCCGCCAGACGCGTCAAGCCCGGCCACTCCTGCTTATTCAGGCACAACAGATCGAGCAAGCCGCGCAACGGCTGAGCCACCAGCGCCGCTTGCCCATCCAACAGCCGCCGATCGACACCTTCGAGAAAAAAACCGCGATTGAGCGCCAGCGGCAAGAAACGAAACTGACCGAGCCCCGGCACCGTCAGTTCATCACGCCGTCGCCCCGGTATCGTACACAAGATTGCCGGCACCGCTTCCGGAATCCAGCCGTGGTCACTCAAGGCCGTCTCGAACGAGACGTAAGAGCCCGGGTGCAGCCCTTGCGCGATCAAAAAGGGCTGCGGCAGCCGCCCGGACACCGCGGCGGCGAGTCGATAGCGACCGCGCCGCAGCCGCAGCAACGCGCCCTGCCGCAGAGCGCGATTGACCAGATTGTAGCGCCGCTGTGCCGAGCCGCCGAGCAGCCGGGCCAGTTGCGACTCGGTCAGCACGCGGTCCTGCCAGCCCGCCCCGGTAATGGCTTCAGCGAGTGTTCCCATCAATGTACGATACTTTCACTAAGTGAAAGTATCCAGCATTTTTTGTGCGCAGGTCGAGCGGGTATGACCGGCTGTGATGTGGTTTGGCCGGGCCGTGCGCATCGCTGGCCGGAACGATCATCAAGGCCCGCGCGATAACCGGCCGGACGGATTCACGATCGTAGGATGCGGTGAGGCACGGACACTGGCGGCGAATTCTCCCGACCGCGGAGTCTGGAAAGAATTTATCTCACGCCAAGGCGCCAAGCGCGCCAAGAAGAGCGCAATCCTGCGGTGCCCCCAGTCACCCCGCGAGCGCCTCCGGTTTCGATAGCGCCTTGAAGAACCTTGGCGTCTTGGTGCCTTGGCGTGAGACATTCCGGATCTGAGCCAAGCCGGTGCGGCGGATACGCCCGTTTGAGCGCAATTCGCCACCAGTGTCAGGCACGAACCGCATCAAGTTTTCCTCACTCAGCGCAGCCCATCGGCAAAACGCATCCGCGCCACCTTATCGACAAAAAACCGCTCGCTCCATAACCTGAGCCCGGCCTGTTGCGCCGCGTCCAGGAATGGCTGGACATCGCGCGCCGCCGCGGGCCAATCGATCGATCCAATCCCGGTTGCAACCGCCGGGCCGCATTGGTTAGTCTGCCCGGAAACCAACGACGATGGAGCGCGCTCCGGTGACCACGACCCCCGCCGATTCTCCGATCCGGATCCTGCACCTGTCGGATTTCCACTTCAGCACCCGCTCACAGTGGGACGCCGACCCGATCCTGCGCGCGCTGGCCGGCTTCATCGCCGACGATGCCGCCGAGAACGACCTGTACCCGGACCTGGTGATCATCACCGGCGACCTCGCCCAATCCGGCAAGCGAACCGAGTACGACTTCGCCCGCCGTTGGCTGAAGGACCTCTGGCCGCGTCTAACCCGCGACCCGGCGACGCCCTTGCCGCTGGACCGTCTACTGCTGGTGCCGGGGAATCACGACGTCGACTGGAACCTGATCGAGCCGGGTGCCCGCGATGCCCACCAGGCACTGCTTGCCGCCAAGACCCAGGCGGCGGTGACCGAGCGACTCAAGTCCAAAGCGACGCGGGAGCTGCTCTTCAAGCGACACGCCGCCTACCTCAAGTGCTACGGCGACTGGCTCGGCCAGCGCCAAAGCCTCCCTTGGTGGCAGCGCCGGATCGTCATCCGCGATCAGCGCCTGCATGTTGCCGGACTCGACTCCGCCTGGCTGGCCGGCGGTGACGACGACAGCCGGCTGCTGCTCGGCACCTATCAGATCAACCAGACCGTCCTGCACCGGGACGGCGAGGGCGACTGCGACTGGCGCATCGCCCTGCTGCACCACCCCTGGGCGTCGCTGGCCGAATTCGACCGCAACGACGCCCAACGCACACTGCACCGCCATCGCGATCTCATCTTGCGGGGCCATCTCCATCAGCCCGACCTTTTCCGTATCGTCCCCGCGGATCCGCGGCGCTCCTGCATCGAGGCCGCCGCCGGGTGCTGCTACTCCGGCAAGCCTTATCCGAATGCCTTCCAGTGGATCGAACTCTTTCCCGATCCACGCCGGGTGCGGTTCCATTTCCGCTGTTGGCATCAGGATGATTGGCAGGTGGATCGGAATCAGCCGGAGTGTCGGGAGGGGATGCACAGCATCGACTTGCCAGCTGGCGACCATGCACCCGCGGTGAAGCCGCAAAGCCAAAAAAAATCCAAGACAACGGGTTCCGACCGCGATGACCCCGGACAAGTGACGGGTGTCCCTCAACCACCAGCCCGCCAAGTTGCTGCCTCGGTCGCTGCGGGCCCTGCCGTGCGCCGCGCTAGTAGCCGCTGCGACGTGCTCTTGCTGTACGTGAACGACAAGGAGAAGCAGGCCATTATCGAGACCTTCAGGGGGCCCCGCGGCGGTCTCCCGAAGCCGATGTCCGTCCAGGGGCTTGCATGCCTGGACCTGCGAACCATCGGCGGCCGGCGAATCCTGGCAATGGCCACCAACATGGGTAGCGCAACACCTGGCGGGACGGCGACCCTGACCCTTGATGCCATCACCGGGCTCGACCCGGAATGGATCATCGCCGTAGGGATCGCCTTCGGCATGGACCCTGACAAGACCCCGATCGGCACCATTCTGGTCTCCGACCGGGTGTCATGTTATGAGCCCCAGCGCATGGGCAGGACCAAGACCATTTCCCGCGGCGATACGGTGTCGGTCCATCCGCATCTCAAGCAGCATCTTCAAACCGTGTCGGCGGCGCCTTACTGGAGCGGTGCCGAGGTGCGTTTCGGCGAACTCCTCTCCGGTGAGAAACTGATCGACGAGCCGGCATTCAAGGGCAAATTGCGCAAGCACTACCCCGAGGCCATCGGCGGCGAGATGGAGGCTGCCGGGATCTACAGCGCCGCCATGCTCAAACAACGCGCCTGGATCGTCGTCAAGGCGGTGTGCGATTTCGCCGATGGGAACAAGGGCGATGATAAGGACGCCCGCCAGACCCTGGCCGCGCTCAATGCGGCGACCTTTGTTCGTCATTGTCTGACCGCTTACGGTGGCGAACGCGGCGAGCGGCACTCGAAGTCTCGCCCCATCCCCGGGTCGGGTTCTGTACCAGCCCCAGACGCGCCGGCTGACTTGCGGAGTGGCGGCTCCGCGCTGTCTGCCAAGGAGCCGCCGGCAACCTCGATTCGCGCCGATGCCGTGGCCGGCATTGCTGAAGCGCTGGACCTTGTTGTACCGCTTCGCGACGCGTTGTCGCGGCCCGTGGCCGGTGTTCCGGCGGCGTCGGCCGCGGTGATCGCCGAGCGGCTCTGTGCGTCTGAGCCAGTGGCGTTCGGGCGGGCATTGAGCCATTTCCGACTGGCGCTGGGTGACGCCAGACGTGCGATCCGACAACGGCAGGGCGACCTCCGGGATCTGCGCAACCGCGCCCACGACATCCTGGGCTGGATGGTCGTCACCACGGTTGTGGATGGTTACGACGAGAAAGAGGCCCCGGCGGTCCGGGCCTGGTTTGATGGTGCAGCCTTTTATGTCCCCATTGGCAGTAGCCTCTGTTTGGAAGTGCTGTCGGCACGGTGGTTGAAGCGCGAGGCCAGATTCGGGGTCGAGCGCACGCGCCGCCAAACTGGAGAGGACGACATCACGCCGGTCCGGCTCGGCGAGACCGGTTTCGACGACCCCTTCAAGATCACGCAGGGGCATGTCGTCAACGAGGTTTGGCGTCTGATCTTTCAGCAGTTGTATAAGGAAACCGCGCCGGCGACGGTCGATAGCGAGTTGCGGGATCGACTGCGCAAACGACTCGACATCCAGTTGAATGAGCGCAAGCGCTGGCTCCGGCTGGTGATCGATCGAGCGGATCTACACAACCCGCTGAACCTCCCGGCGGCCTTGCAGGCGGTCAGCCAGGCCATTCCCTGGCTGCACCTGATCGTGATCGATGCGGCCGACCGGGCCGCGGCCGGTGTCTTCCTCCTGCCGGCGGGTGAGTTGGCGGGCGACATCGAGGAATGTCTGCAGACGATCGATGCTATTCAATTGCCGGAACTGACGCACGGAACAACCAGATGATTGCCGACATCCCCATCGACACCCGTGTCGAGCTTCCCCGCTGCGGCACCTGGCCCGCGTCGGTGCACCTGTTCGACCAGGACAGCGCCGATGCGGTGCTCGCCGCCCTGGCCGCCGAACGGCCGCTGCTGGTGCGCGGTGAGCCGGGTTCGGGCAAGAGCCAACTCGCCCGCGCCGCCGCCCAGGTACTGGGTCGACTCTTTGTCTCCACCGTGGTCCATTGCCGCAGCGAGGCTCAAGACCTTCAGTGGGAATACGACGCGGTTGCCCGCCTGGGCGAGGCCCAGGTCCTGGCTGCGGTGCGCTCGGACCTGGATCATCGCGAGCGGCTCGACCCCCGTCGCTTTCTGATTCCAGGCCCGCTCTGGTGGGTCTTCAACTGGGCCTCCGCCCAGGCCCAGATCGCCGACTTCAGCCTGTGCAAGGTCAAATCCCCCGCCACGCCGGCCGGCTGGACACCCGACCAGGGCGCCGTGCTCCTGATCGACGAGATCGACAAGGCCGAGGCGGACCTGCCCAACAGCCTGCTCGAGACCCTGGGCAACGGCGCCTTCCCCGTGCCCTGGCTCGATGAACCGGTGGGGCTGTGTCCCGAAGTACCGACGCCCCTGGTGGTCATCACCACCAACGAGGAGCGCGAACTCCCGGCGGCCTTCCTGCGCCGCTGCATGGTGCTGAAGCTTGAACTGCCCACCACCACGGACGCGCTGATCGCCTGTCTCGTCAAGCGTGGCGGGGAGCATTACGGCACGCACTGTACCGAAGCCGTCCGCACCCTGGTGGCCCGGCAGCTCGCCGAGGACCGCGCCCGCGCCCGTGACCTGGGCCGCCCGGCGCCGGGTCAGGCCGAGTACCTGGACCTCCTGCGCGCCTTGGTGAACGCGCGCGGGGCGAGCGAGGCCAAGCAGAAGGCGCTGTTCCAGCGCATTGCCCACTTCGCCTTGGACAAGACCGGAGCCCGTGGTTCGTGACCGGACGGTCGCTTCCGTACCCTCCCGGCGCTGTGCGAGCCCCGCCGTGCCCTTCGGTCGCAAGCCGACCGACACGTCCGCCGGCGCCATGAACCGCGCCGCGCTGGGTCGCGCCGATTTCATCCGCTGGGCTGTTAGTCTGGACGATGCCCGTCTCGGTCGGCTCGCGCAGGTTCTTGGCTACGCGGACCTGCCGGAGCACGCGGCCGAAGACGCGGCTGACAGCGCCGGGCAGTCCAGCCTTCCGCTCTCCGCCCCCGCCGGCGAGCAGCCCGTGACGACCAGGGTTCGACACCGCCAGTACCGCGTCATCGCGCGCCGCGTGCTCGCCCCGCCGCCCGCGATCACCGAGCCCCAGCCGCCGCCCGAGCCCGCGTCGCCGGTCGCGCCCCTGGGTCCGGCGCCGCCCCTGATTCCCTGGCCGCGGCTCTGGCCCTTCCTGCGCGCGGCCCTGGGTGAGCTGGCCGAGCGTCACCGCATCGACCTCCGGCAGGTGGCGGCGGCCTGTGCGCGCATCCAACCCCTGCGCCGACTGCCGCGACTCAAGGGCGAACGCTGGGCCGTCGCGGGTGAGCTCATTCTCGATCTGCACCCGCGGCTCTACCCCTTCTGGGATGACTTCAATGCCCTCAAGGCAGCTTTGCCGCGCCTGCGCGGCGGCACCGGGTTGCGTATTCTGCGCATGGATCAGGGGCCGGATGGCCTGGTACACGTCTGGGAGGCCGGGACCTGGGGTCCGCCGCGTCCCTATACCCCGCCCGCGGCAGGCCAGCCCGTACTGATTGCCGGTGACCTGGGTTGTCTGGGTACGCCGGCGCAGCGTCAGGCCTGGGTTCGGCTCGGCCGGCGACTCGCGGGCAGCGGTCGGCCGCCGGTTGTCCTCACCCCCTGTCCGCCCCGCTGGTGGGACCCGACACTGGCCGGTCTTTACTTTCCGGTTTTTCTCGACCGCGGCGCACAAATCCCGCCCCGGCCGGCCGGTCCCCGCCCCTGGCCGGCCTGGGCGGTCGATTTCGAACAGGCGATCCGGGACGATCAGGGGGCGCATCGCCTCCTCGCGTTGCTCAGCGCCTGTGTCGCTATTCGCCCGGTGTTGCTGCGTCAGTTGCGTCACCGGCTGCCCGTGGGTCTGGCGGATACCGGCAGCGAGGCGGCGGCCTGGCAGCATCCCGCATTCGTGGCCGGGGACTTCGCATTGCTCCCCGGTGCCCCGGAGGCGGTCGAGCAGTTGCGCCGTGCCTTCCCCGAGACTGGCGACGAGGCCCAGCGCCGCTTGGCCTGGGAACTCATCCGCGCCCAGCAGCAGGCGGGTGCCAGGCAGTCGGACTGCATGGAGGAGCGGATTCTCCATGCCGCCATGCTGGGGCTGACCGATCCCGCGGCCGAGATCTTTCTCGACCAAGTGGCGAAGGCACTGGACCATGCAGGCAGACCGGACGATGCCGAACGTGCCGGGTATCTTGCAGCCTGGGTCAACCGCCGTGCCGCTCGGATGCACCAGGATGCCTGGCGGTACAGCCCGCGTTCGGAGGCCCTGTGGCTCAAGGTCAATCCGCGGGCCTTGGAGGAGGGGGCAACGCTGCCGCTTGGTTTCGACATCCACCGAGCGCTCGCGGCTGCCGGAACATCGCGGAAGCGGCAAGACTGGCGCCTGATGCAGCGCGGTGACTGGCTGGAATGGGAACCGGCGGCGGCGCCCGCCGGGGCCATCGTCAGCGGCAGCCCGGTGATCGCGGAAATGCCCACCGGCCGCCCCGTGATTGCGGTGCAGGAGCAGCGGGCCGGTGCGCCATGGATGAGTCTGGGACTGGACCCGGCCGCCGGCGGCGCGGGTGCACTGCCGTTGGGCGAGCACGGCTGGCGGCTGCGCACCGATTTCGAGGAACTGCTCATCACCCTCATGGAGCGGCCCCCCTGGGCGCAGACCCTGGGGCGGGATCAGGACGGCCTGTTTGTCGGCGTCGCGGCGGGTCAGGGCGAGCGGCGCGCCTCCTGGTGCACCCCGCTGGAATGGCTGCGCTGGCCCGGCTTGCCCGTGGGTCCGGCGGTGGACTCGCCCTGGGACGGTCACGGCGCCTTTGTCGATGCGGACCAATTCAAGGCGCTGCGGTCGTTTGGACTGGTCCCGGCGGGCGCCGGCTGGACCCTGAGCCGTGATCGGTATGGGCTGCGTGCGGAGATCAGCATCAAAGGCGTCGCCATCGGGCTGCGCTGGATTTGGCCAGGCGTTTTTCAGATGGGTTCGCCGCCGACAGAGCAGGGTCGCGACAGTGACGAGACGCAACATGAGGTCATCCTCACCCGCGGTGTCTGGCTGGCGGAGACTGCCTGCACCCAGGCGTTGTGGGAGGCGGTGATGGATAAGAACCCCAGCTACACAAAGGGGCCACAGTTGCCGGTCGAGCAGGTCAGTTGGGAGGACATCCAGGTATTCATCGGGCGTTTGAATACCTGGCTGGGCGGGTCGGTCGAGCGGTCTGCGCGGCCGACCCAAGGGTTTCGCCTCCCGACCGAGGCGGAGTGGGAATATGTCTGTCGGGCCGGGACCACCACGGCGTATTCTTTCGGTGATGTGTTCGATTCCAAACTGGCGAATATCGGCAGCAAGACGGTTGCTGTCTGTTCATTGCCGCCTAACCCCTGGGGGCTCTACGAGATGCACGGCAATGTCGATGAATGGTGTCAGGACTGGTTCGGTGACTATTCCGCCGGGCCGGTGATCGACCCCGCGGGGGCTGATTCAGGCGATAGGCGTGTGCGGCGCGGCGGCGGTTGGGTCTACCGGGCGCACTCCCTGCGCTCCGCGTGCCGCTTCCACGGCGCTCCCGGCTTCCGCGGCCACTACTGCGGTTTCCGGCTTGCCCTAGGTCCCGAGCCCGGCCAGGCAGGAAATGGCCAGCCGGTAGGGAGCGGGGCCGGACTGCCCGCGCAGGGAGCGAGCGGGAGCGATCGGAAGGCGCGGGCGGTCCGGCCCCGCGGGGGCAAGGGGAGCACAAAAACATGAAATACCATTTCTTCCACATTCCGGCCCTGGAGCCGGAGGCCGCGACCGAGGAGCTCAATCGCCTGCTCGCTCAATACCGCATTCTGTCGGTCGACCGTCATCTGGTCGCCGACGGCTGGAGCAGCTTTTGGGCGCTGTCCGTCTGCTACGCCGACACCGAGACCGCCCCCGGCGCGCCGGGCGCAACCCGTAGGGTCCGCTGCGCGGACCACCCCGTCGCCTATCCAACGACCCGGACCGCGGCTCATCCCCCGGATGTATAACCCGTAGGGTCCGCTTCGCGGATCATCCCCCAGCCCATCCCCCAGCCCCTCCCCCCGAATCAAATCGCGAACGTTCATTGAGGTTCTCGGTCCGCGGAGCGGACCCTACGGTAGACTACGCAAACCGGCTCTCCCACTTAAATGGTTCAGCGGATGTCCAATTGGCGGCGCGTCTTGGTGCCCGGCGGTACCTACGCCTTTACCCTGGTCACTGAAGGCCGGGCCCCGATTCTGACCTCGCCCGTGGGTCGGTCCATCCTGCGCCAAGTGCTGTGCGATTGTCGGCGGACCTGGCCTTTCGATATCGTCGCCGTGGTGCTGTTGCCCGACCATCTGCATACCTTATGGCGGCTGCCGACGGGCGATTGCGCCTACCCGCGGCGCATCGGTTGGATCAAGAAGGAGTTCACCAAGGCCTGGCTGGCGGGCGGTGGTGCGGAACAGCCGGTCTCGGCCTCGCGGCAGCGCCACCGCCGCCGCGGCGTGCTGCAACGCAAGTTCTGGGAGCACTGCATCCGGGGGGAGGCGGACCTGTGCAGCCATTTGGATTACATCCATTACAATCCGGTGAAACACGGCTATGCGACCTGCGCGCGGGATTGGCCCTGGTCGTCGTTCCACCGCTATCGGCAGGCCGGCGTTTACCCCGAGGATTGGGGGTGTATCGCCCTTGAATTCGGGGATTTGTCGGATGGTTGCGGAGAACCGGGAGGTTTTGGTTGAGCCCCGTCGGGTCCGCTGCGCGGACCGGCCGCGTACGGGAACCTGCGGCGTCGGGGTTGACTGCGAGGGGGGTGGTCCGCACAGCGGACCCTACGAGCCCGCGTGCTTGGGCAGGTCCCGTAGGGTCCGCTGCGCGGGCCAGGTACGTACGGGAACCTGCGGCGTCGGGGTTGACTGCGAGGGGGTTGGTCCGCACAGCGGACCCTACGAGCCCGCGTGCTTGGGCAGGTCCCGTAGGGTCCGCTGCGCGGNCCAGGTACGTACGGGCACCTGCGGCGTCGGGGTTGACTGCGAGGGGGTTGGTCCGCACAGCGGACCCTACGAGGGGGTTGGTCCGCACAGCGGACCCTACGGGGTGAGGGTCTCATCAGGCGAGAGGCGTGTGCTGCGCGGCGCCAGTTGGATCAACGAGGCGCAGAACCTGCGCTCCGCGTACCGCAACCACGACGATCCCGGCAACCGCAACCACAACACCGGTTTCCGGCTTGCCCTAGCTCGACGGGGCGGCGGCAGTTGCCCCATGGACCAGACGCTCATCCTGTCCTGCCGCCCGGCAGGCGAAAAGCACAGGGCCGGCGGTGTGTTGGTAGGGGGAGCGGATGCCTCCCGAAGGCTCGCCGTCCGGCCGCCCTCAATCGGGTGCGGCGCGCGATGAAGGGGCCGCCGCCCGGGCCGCCTCCGGAGCAGTTCCCCGCCTGCTGGGCCGGCGATTGGGGTGAGGACCCCTTCGGTCTGTGGCAATCGCTGATTTATCGTGGAGTGCGGCAGGCGTTTCGGTGGATTCCGCCGACGGCTGAGCCGTTTCTCATGGGCTCGCCCGAATCCGAGCATGAGCATCGCAGCGACGAGCGGCAGCACCCGGTGCTCCTCACCCGCGGTTTCTGGCTGGCCGAGACCGCCTGCACCCAGGCCCTGTGGACGGCGGTGATGGGCGGGAATCCAAGTGGGTTCAAAGGCGAGCGGCGGCCGGTGGAGAACGTTTCCTGGGACGATGTGCAGGGGTTCATTGACCGGCTGAATGCCGAACTGGCTGCTTTTCCGGGTCGGGTTTCAGCGCAGCCTGGGGCGGTGGCGGAGGGTCGGTCCGCGCAGCGGACCCTACGGCTGCCGACCGAGGCCGAGTGGGAATATGCCTGTCGCGCCGGGACCACTGGCCCATTCTCCTGCGGCGACGACATCACCCCGGAGCAGGCCAACTACGACGGCAACTTTCCCTATCGCGGTAACCGCAAGGGGCTCTATCGGCAAGAGACCATTGAGGTGGCCTCCCTGCTGCCCAACCCCTGGGGCCTGTACGAGATGCACGGCAATGTCCGGGAGTGGTGCCGCGACTGGTATGGCGATTATCCGTCCGGGCTGGTCACTGACCCAGTCGGCCCTGACTCGGGCGAGGGGCGTGTGCTGCGCGGCGGCAGTTGGCTCTACGAGGCGCTGTACCTGCGCTCCGCGTCCCGCTACCGCCTCGGCCCCGGCCACCGCGTCCTCCACTACGGTTTCCGGCTTGCCCTAGGTCCCGAGCCCGGCCAGCCCGGCGAGTGAGGAGCGGGGCCGGACTGCCCGCGCAGGCAGCGAGCGGGAGCGAGCGGAAGGCGCGGGCGGTCAGGCCACGCGGTGGGCGAGGAGACGCAAGTTCCATCAGGCGGTGAGGTGGATGCGCCGGGTGATTGACAACCTATAGCGCATTCGGGCGTGATAACTAGACGTAGGGGCGGGTTTTAAACCCGCCCCTACAGCAAAGGTCTGTCTGGATATCAGATACGAAGGCTCTATCGAGGAGGCGCTGTATGCTGTCTGAACGCTTGCAGAAACGGTTGGCGAAAGATCGGCCCATGACCACGATTACGCTACGCATCCCGGTGGACGTGGTGGAGTCGCTGGAAGTGATTGCCCCGCTTAAGGGATTCTCCGGGTATCAAACGTTGTTGAAGTCGTATCTCAGCGAAGGGCTGCGCCGCGATGAGGCGCTGGTCCGCCCTGCCGCGTGGCCGGAGCCGTGAGACCTTGATCATAACGTGGCCCCCAGGCCCTGGGCGTGGAGCGCCAAGACATGCGTGACACCGCCGGAGCGGTGTCACGAGAGCGCGGGGTGGACGGACTTATGACCAGGCGAGGAATCCGCGATGACCACGCTGACCATTGATGTCGCTGACCTGGCGACCGTGCAGGCGAGCATGAAGGCCGCATTCAGCGGGGTGCCGCAGGGCTGTACCTACTCCTTCCCCAGTGAAGAACAACTGCTGACGACCCTGAACGCGAACCGCTGGGCCATTCTCAAGGCCCTCACCGGTGCCGGGCCGCTCGGGGTGCGCGCGCTGGCGCGGCGCGTCGGGCGCGACGTGAAGGGCGTGCACACGGATGCCCAGGTGCTGGCCGACTGCGGGTTGATCGACAAGACCAGCGAGGGCAAGTTAAGCCTGCCGCATGATACGGTGCGCCTTGAATTGATCGTGCGGGCCGCGGCGGCCTAGACCCCACGGGCGGCGGCCTCGGCCCCGGCTGGTGCAGCCCGTAGGTTGCCATGAAAGTCGGGCGGGGCCAGAGACGACAACAACCCTCGCAGTCTCGCAGAGACACGATAAGGGTACGGCGTTGGCCGGGCCTCCGGCGCTCAGTCAAGCACCACCCCGTAGATGCCTATAACTTCGCGGCCTTGGCTCGGCCTCCTAAGCATAGCCCGACTTTCATGGGAGGGGGTGAGCGCGGCGATCATGACCGTTGGGGTGAGGAACGAACCCCAACATCCCGGCCGCCGATCGTTGGGGTTCGTTCCTCACCCCAACCTACCGGGCTTGAGCCTGAGAGCCCGATCAAGGGTTTTTCACGAAGACACGGAAGGAAGAGAAGAAATCCTCTCACAAAGACACAAAGACACAAAGACACAAAGATAGAGAAGCCTTTCATGGCTTTTTTTCTCTCTTTTCTTCTTCGTGTCTTTGTGTCTTTGTGAGAGCATCTTCTTTCTCGGTGAGAGCCCGTAGGTTGGAGCCCGTAGGATGCGGTGAGTACTCGAACCGCATCACCCAGCGCGCGACCTGCGATGCGGTTCGTGCCTCACCGCATCCTACGGTTACACTTCCGACTGACGCCAACCCCCAGAGGAGGACCGCGGCGATGAATCCCCTCGCGCATTTCGATCCCGATGACCCCTATCCGGAGAGCGACGGCGAGCCCATGGCGGAGAATACCGAGCAGTATGAGTGGCTGGTCAAGATCAAGGAGAATCTGGAGATCCTCTTTGCGCAGGACCCGCAGGTCTTCGTCGCCGGCGATCTTTTCTGGTATCCGGTTCCCGACCGGCGGATCGCCGGCCCGGTGGCCCCGGACGTGATGGTCGCCATCGGCAGGCCCAAGGGCCGCCGCGGCTGTTACAAGCAGTGGGAAGAGGGTGGTATCGCTCCCCAGGTGGTGTTCGAGATCCTTTCGCCGGCGAACAGTCTCAAGGAGATGGCGGATAAGCTGGCCTACTACGACACCTACGGGGTCGAGGAATACTACGTCTACGATCCGTCCGCCAACACGCTGGAGATTTGGCTGCGTCAGGAGGGGCGGGTGCGGCGGATGTCCCACTTGAAGGGCTGGGTCAGTCCGCGGCTGGGTATTCGCTTTGCGTTGACCGGCGAGACGCTGGAGATCTTCGATCCGCAGGGCCAGCCGTTCCTGACCTCGGTTGAACTGGCCGCGCGCTTGCGCGATGAGGCGGGGCGTGCCGCGCTGGAGCGTGCGCGTGCCGAGGAGGAGCGTGCGCGTGCCGAGGAGGAGCGTGCGCGTGCCGAGGAGGAGCGCGCGTGCGCCGCGCAGGAGCGTGCCCGTGCCGAGCAGGAACACGCGCGTGCGGAGCAACTGGCCGAGCGGTTGCGCGCCCTGGGGTTCGAGCCTTGAGCCTGGGGGCCCGATCAAGGGTTTTTCACGAAGACACGGAAGAAAGAGAAGAAATCCTCTCACAAAGACACAAAGATAGAGAAGCCTTTCATGGCTTTTTAGCTCTCTTTTCTTCTTCGTGTCTTTGTGTCTTTGTGAGAGCATCTTCTTTTTCGGTGAGAGCCCGTAGGTTGGAGTGAGCGAGAGCAAACCCCAACGCCCCCTGGCCGCGAAATGCCCGGAGAGCCCCGTAACCCCTTGAAAGCATGTTCAGGAGACGCTGGGCTTCAATGGGTTAGCGAATTCGCCATCAGTGTCCGTTCCTCACCGCATCCTAGGAGTCTCCCGCGTGACGGCCTTAGGTTACGCTTCCGACACCCGCAGGCGCGCTACAGCACCAAGCGCGGCGTGGACTGGGTTGGCTACAAAGTTCACTTCATGCAACCCTGGTTTCTCAGTTGAAAAAGGAGTGAGCGGTGCTAGACTCATTGGCAGGACAGGCTGCGGACCAGCGGCGATCATCAGCCGGATCGGGTTTCCGGATGCATAAGAATGTTGTAATCCCGATAGGATTTCCGTGGCTTTTTCTCTGTATCGACCGATGAGCGCATTGGGGGTATGGTCATGGCCACTCGCACTGATTTTGCGGTCACGGCGTCCTATCGGGCGCACCCGCTCTCCATGGCGATCACGGGCTGCCTGCAGCAGGGCTCAGGGATGCGTCTGGCTTCGGCTGCCGTATTGACACTGGCCATGGCCGTGCCTTCCTTGAGTCAGGGCGATACGTTCGCCGTCACCAACCTGCTCGACTCCGGTCCCGGAAGCCTGCGGCAGGCATTACAGGACGCCAACACGCATCCTGGGGCAGATCAAGTCACGCTCAGCAGTGTCAGCGGCACTCTGACGCTGACCTCCGGGTCGCTCGCGATCACCGATTCAGCCACGATCAGTGGGCCGGGCTCGGATCTGCTGACGATCGACGGGAATCTTGCCGCGCCACTGATTCAGATCAATATTACGGACGCCGATATCACGCTTTCCGGGCTGACCTTGACTCGCGGCGCCGCTGGGGACAGCAGGGGCGGGGCCATCACGTGCGAGATTGCGGTTGACCAATCAGGGTCGACGCTGACGATCAACGACGCGGTGATCACAGGTAATGTTGGAGTCGGAATCGGCGTTAGCGTTTTCACTTCGCCTGAATACTCACCGTATCCCGCCGACAGCACGGCTCTGATCATAATAAATGACAGCACCATTTCTGCGAATTCCGATGGTGGGGTGACATTCGAGACCTATGAAAACAAGGCAACTCCGACACTGCAGGTAAATTACAGTACGATCAGCGGGAACCGGGGGCCTGGACTGCGTGGCGATACTGATCAGAGTTCGTGGTTATACTCATATTATAACGCCCAAATTGTCATTCAGGACAGCAGCGTCCTTGATAACCAAGACGTTGGAATACGCGGTGGCTGCACGGCTGTTTCGGTCATTAACAGTACTATCTCCGGAAACGGTGGCGGTGGTGTCTTGGCGCATGGCGGACAATGCGACTGGAACTATGGGCCATCGCCAACAATTATCGAAAATAGTCAGATTGTGGGTAATGACGGGTCTGGAGTGCTGGCGCGGCGTTTCGGCCATCCCAGCGTGATCAACAGCCAGGTTTCCGGCAATCGGGGCGATGGGGTTTATCTTACGACCGGCGGCGGCGCCATTGTGATCGAGAGCAGTCGGATCTCCGGCAATGACGGGGTCGGAGTTGTTGAATCCTCTGACGGTTACGCGAACTCAATGTGTTCCGTAAGCAACAGCACGATCGATAACAATCAGGGCGGCGGGATCGAGGTGTCGAATTTCACCGGCTGGGTTCACAATGAGCTTGACATCAGCAACAGCACGATCTCGGGTAATTTCGGCGCCTTCGGCGGCGTGCGGTTTTACTCTGCCGAACAAGGACCTCTGCGTATCCGCAACAGCACGATTGTCGGGAATTCGGCGGATGCTCAGGGCGGCGGTGTGCAATGGGGTTATTATTTTGAGAACGAAGCGAGTGCCATGCTGGAGAATAGCATCGTGGCAGGCAACTCTGTCGGTGGTTCCGGCTCTGATCTGGAGGGTGTCTTCACTGCCGCGTACTGTCTCATTCAAGCGCCAGGTGCGGCCACCATTCACGAACCTGTTGCCGGCTCAAATCTGATCGGTGTCGATCCTGGGCTCGGTCCATTGCAGGATAACGGCGGTCCGACGCCAACCCATGCCCTGCTTGCCGGCAACCCGGCGCTTGACCGCGGTGACCCGGACTTCGCGCCGCCGCCGGATTTCGACCAGCGGGGCGACCCGTACGCGCGGGTGGGTCACGGCCGCCTTGATATCGGCGCCTACGAAGTACAAGGCGCTGCCCCAGCGGCCCTTGGGGTTTGGCGCCCGAGCGACCGTGGGTTCCGGCTGGATACCAACGGCAACGGCCGTTGGGACGGAGTGGGCGGCGGCGATACGCTGACCGCTGCCTTCGGACAGGCAACTGACCGCCCGGTGGTCGGCGACTGGAACGGCGACCACACCGATGATGTCGGTTTCTGGCGTCCGAGTACCCGCCAGTTCTTCCTGGACACCAACGGCAACCGCCGTTGGGATGGAGTCGCGGGCGGCGATACCCTGACCGGCGCCTTCGGTCTCGCAACCGACTTGCCGGTGACCGGCGACTGGAGCGGTGAGGGGACTGATGGGGTTGGCACCTGGCGCCCGAGCGACCGCAGATTCCGGCTGGACAGCAACGGCAACGGTTGGTGGGACGGTGTGACCGGTGGCGATACGCTGACCGATGCCTTCGGACAGGCCACTGACCGCCCGGTGGTCGGCGACTGGAACGGGGTTGGTCGCGAGGAGGTCGGTTTTTGGCGTTCGACGGACCGCCGCTTCCGGCTGGACACCAACGGCAACGGTCGTTGGGATGGCACCGCGGGCGGCGATACCCTGACCGATGCGTTCGGGTCGGCGGCTGACCTCCCGGTGACCGGCGATTGGAACGGTGACGGCGCCGACGAGATTGGCTGCTGGCGCCCGAGTACCCGCCAGTTCTTTCTCGATGTCAACGCAAACCAGCGGTGGGACGGGGCGACCGGCGGCGATACCCTCACCTTCGCGTTCGGCGCTTCAACCGATGTTCCGTTGGCGGGAGCGTGGTGACCGCACCGGAAAGCGGACCGGGAATATCCGCCGGAAACAAAAAAGGCGCTGTTTGCACAGCGCCTTCTCTATTTCTTGATCAGTTGGATTGCTGATCAGCAATTGGTGCCGAGGAGAGGACTCGAACCTCCACGGGTCGCCCCACTAATACCTGAAACTAGCGCGTCTACCAATTCCGCCACCTCGGCTTATCCCGGCGGCTGGTCGGCCTGAAGGCTGACTGTGACCGGGAGCGCGCATCTTAGTGAGACAAGGGCGCCTTGTCAACGGTACACTATCAGACCTTAGACATTTTTCAGAGCAGAGTCAGTAACACCACGTGGCAAGACGCAAGACGACCCCCGAGAAGACCGAAACCCCGCCCCCGAGCCGGACCGCCCGCGACAAGGACCCGCATCGCCAACGCGAGGCGAAGAAGTACGAGAACCCGATTCCCAGCCGGGAGTTCATCCTCGAAACCCTGACCGCGCAGGGCACCCCGCTGGAGTTGCCGGAGCTCGCGCAGATCCTGGATCTGACTGCCGCCGAGGATCTGGTGGCGCTGGAGCGCCGGCTGGGGGCCATGGTCCGCGACGGTCAGCTCCTGCGCAATCGTAAGCACGCTTTCTGCATCGTCAATCACCGCGATTTGATCGTGGGGCGGGTGATCGGACACCCGGACGGCTTCGGTTTCGTGCGCCCCGATGAGGGCGGCGATGACCTCTATCTGTATCCCAAGGACATGAAGGCGCTGTTCCACGGCGATCGGGTGGTGGTGCGGGTGAGCGGGCGCGACCGGCGCGGGCGTCTGGAGGGGTCGCTGGTCGAAACCCTGGAGCGCAACACCCGCACCGTGGTGGGCCGGCTTTATCAGGAGGGCGGGGTGGGCTTCGTGGCTGCGGACAACAAGCGGCTCGCCCACGACATCATCATTCCCAGCGACCGTCTGGGCGGCGCCACCCAGGGCCAGATCGTGGTCGCCGAGATCACCGATCAGCCGACGGTGCGCACCCCGCCGATCGGCCGCATCGCCGAGGTGCTGGGCGACCACATGGCCGCCGGCATGGAAACGGACATCGCCATCCGCGCCCATGATTTGCCGGTGGAATGGCCGGCCGCGGTGGAGGCCGAGATCGCGGCGCTGACCCCGGAGGTGCCGGAGGCGGCGAAGGCCGGCCGCATGGATCTGCGCAAACTCCCGCTGGTCACCATCGACGGGGCCGATGCCCGCGACTTCGACGACGCCGTGTATTGCGAGCGCAAGCCCAAGGGCTGGAAGCTGCTGGTCTCGATCGCCGATGTCTCGGCTTACGTGGTCCCCGGCACGGCCCTGGACCGCGAGGCCTATGCGCGCGGCAACTCGGTCTATTTCCCCGACCGCGTCATCCCCATGCTGCCGGAAATCCTGTCCAACGGGCTCTGCTCGCTGAACCCGGAGGTGGATCGGCTGTGCATGACCGCCGAGTTGTACATCGATTTCGAGGGCAAGGTCACCCGCACCCGGTTCTACTCGGCGGTGATGCGCTCGCAGGCGCGGCTCACCTATGATCAGGTGGCGGCGATGATCGTGGACGGCGACCCGGACTTGTGCGTCCGCCACGCCAAGCTGCTGCCGCATCTGCACGAACTCTATGCCCTGTATCAGGCGCTGCATACCGCCCGCGCGGCGCGCGGGGCCATCGAATTCGACTCGATCGAGACCAAATTCGAGTTCAATGAGCAAGGGCGCATCGCCGCCGTGGTTCCGGTGATCCGCAACGATGCCCATCGGCTGATCGAGGAGTGCATGCTGGCCGCCAACGTGGCGGCGGCGCGGTTGTTCGAGCGCAAGAAGATCGCGGCGCTCTACCGCATCCATGACCTGCCGAGCGAGGAGAAGCTCAACGATCTGCGCGAGTTCCTGGGTCAGCTCGCGCTCAAGCTGCCGGGCGGGGTCAAGCCGACGGCCGCGGACTATGCCCAGTTGCTGATCGAGATCAAGGATCGTCCGGACCGCCAACTGATCCAGACCGTGCTGTTGCGCTCCATGCAGCAGGCCATGTACAGCGCGGATAACCTGGGTCATTTCGGCCTGGCCTATGCGGCCTATACGCACTTCACCTCGCCGATCCGCCGTTATCCGGATCTGATCGTCCACCGCATCATCAAGCACCTGCTCGACGGCGGCGCGCCGGCGGATCTGGATTACGCCAAGTCCGATCTTCAGCAGATCGGTGAGCACTGCTCAGGCACCGAGCGGCGCGCCGATGAGGCAACCCGCGACGCCAATGACTGGCTCAAATGCGAGTTCATGCAGGACAAGCTGGGCGAGCAGTTCGAGGGGCTCATCACCAGCGTGACCTCCTTCGGCATTTTCGTTCAGCTCGATGAGATCCATGTCGATGGTCTGGTGCACATCACCGCGCTGGACAACGACTATTATCACTTCGACCCGATCGGTCACCGGCTGGCCGGCGAGCGCACCGGCACCGTCTATCGTCTGGGCGACCGGCTGCGGATTCAGGTGGCGGCGGTCAATCTGGACGACCGCAAGATCGACTTCGTGCTGGCGCCGCCGGCGGTCGAGGAGACGCGCGCGGCGGGCTCAGGACGGCGGCGGCGCAAAAGCTGATGGGCATCAGTGCTGTGGGAGCGGCCTCCGGCCGCGATTCGGTCTCACGGTGAATGCCGATGTCGCGATGGTCCGCAAGGTCCAATCGCGGCCGGAGGCCGCTCCCACGGGGACTGCCCTGTCCCCGAGGTGCGGCCGCTCCGGTCGCTCTGCTCGGCTCAATACCAGCCGGGGCCGCCCAAGCCGCCCCAACCGCCCCAGGCACCCCAGTTCATCGCGGCCGCCTGATTCATCTCGGCGGCCTCCAGGTTTTCGTTGCTGATTTGTTTGGCCAGACGCAGTTGCTGGTAGCTCTGATACTGCTTGGGTCCGCCGATAAAGGCCTGGTTGTTCTTGACGTCGGGCAGAATGTAATAGGTCTTGCCGTTATAGGCGACCTGGGTGACCCGATCCGCCGGCAGCGTTGAGAGCAGTGTCACCTGATCGGGCTTGGTGGGGGTGATCGCCTTGAAACCGGCGGCGACGGCCAGGTTCTCTTTTTCCTGAAAATCACTTGCGCAGCCCGCGGCGAGCGCCAGGAGCGCGATCACGACGAGGCCTTTCAGTGCGGTGGCTGGGGAGTTCATGGTCGTTTCGATCGTCCTGCGGCGAGGATGGAAGAGGGGCCTCGATCAAGGGCGATCCCCCGTCCGGGGATCGCGGCAGCCCCGCCCGTGCGTCCAGTGGCCTGGCCGGAAGGCTGCTCGAGGTCGGCCAATACACCGCCGTAAGTGCGGTTCGGCGCTCAGTCTACGCCCGCTTCACGCCGTGTCAACGGGGGTCCGGATGATGCGGCCAACGACCAAGGCGATGTCCGGATATCAGATGCGAAGGCGATATACTGGTCATCCACTTCCGGCGTGATGGAATCCCATGCACGCCACCACCACTCCATACGAGCGATCCATGCCCGACCACGACACCAGTGACCTGTTTTCTCCCTACCAGCTCGGCAGCCTGAGGCTCGCCAACCGCATCGTGATGGCCCCGCTGACACGCAGCCGCGCCGGTGTCGGCGATGTGCCCACGCCGCTGATGGCGGCCTATTACGCGCAGCGCGCGAGCGCCGGTCTGATCATCAGCGAGGCCTCGCAGATCTCGCCGCAGGGCAAGGGCTACATTCAGACGCCCGGCATTTACAGCGAGGCGCAGATCGCCGGCTGGCGGCAGGTGACCGCGGCCGTGCATGATCAGGGCGGCAAGATGTTCTGCCAACTCTGGCATGTCGGGCGCATCTCGCATCCCGAGCTGCAGGAGGGCGGCGCGCTTCCGGTGGCGCCCTCGGCGGTCAAAGCGGTGGGGCAGGTGTTCACCGGCCGGGGGATGGTCGACATGGTGACGCCGCGGGCGCTGACGCTCGAGGAGATTCCCGGCCTCATCGCCGACTACCGGCAGGCCGCGCGCAATGCCAGAGCGGCCGGCTTCGACGGGGTCGAGATCCACGCGGCCAACGGGTATCTGCTCGACCAGTTCCTGCGCGACAAGACCAATCTGCGCACGGATGCCTACGGCGGCAGCATCGAGAACCGTGCCCGGTTGTTGCTCGAAGTGACCGACGCGGTGCTGGAGGTCTGGGACAAGGACCGTGTCGGCGTGCGCATCGCGCCGCTCTCGCCGGCGAACGACATCGCCGACAGCGATCCGGAGCCGCTTTTCACCTATGTGACGCGGGAGCTTTCGGCCCGCGGTATCGGGTTCCTGGATGTCGTCGAGGGTGTCACCGGCGGCCCGCGCGAGACCGGTCACCGCTTTCATCTCGCGACCCTGCGCCCGCTGTTCAAGGGCACTTACATCGGCAACAACGGCTATTCACGCGAACTGGCACTGACCACCCGCGCCGCGGACCACGCCGACCTGATCGCGTTCGGCAAGTTGTTCATCGCTAATCCCGACCTGGTGGAGCGTCTGCGCCTTGACGTCCCCCTGAACGCGCCCGACCAGGCGACTTTCTACGGCGGCGATGAACACGGCTATACCGATTATCCGTTCCTCGACGGGCACTGATCGGGAGCGGGTCAGCGGGCAACCGCGGCCTGCCTTCAGGACGCGGCTGCCCGCCCGGCGGATTACTTCTCGACCATGCCCTCGACCGTCACTTCAACGCGGCGGTTGGGTTGATAGCATTCGATCAGCGCCTCTCTGGACTTGGCACCGGCGCAGTCGGCCGGCGTGACCTTCAGTTGGCTCTTGCCGAAGCCTTGTGCCGAGATCTTATCCGCGGGAATGCCCTGACCGACCAGATGGTCGCGGACGGTGTTGGCGCGGCGGTCGGACAAGGCCAGGTTGTAGGCTTCCGAGCCGATCGGGTCGGTGTGGCCGGCCACCTGGATGTCGTTGAAATTGACCTGGTTGAGATCGCCGGCAAAGGTGTTCAGCCGGTCCGCGCCGGTGGGCTTGAGGGTGGCCTTGTCGAAGGCGAACAGGGCGTCAGCCGACAGTTCGAAGGTCCGGGTCACGGGCGCCGGCTTGGCGCGGCTGCCCAGCGGAATCACGATGCCGGCGGTGACGATCCAGTCGCCGAAGTCTTCATCGTCGATCAGGCGGGCCGCATTATCGTCGTAGCGGTAGCGGCCGTCGACCCGCAAGGAGGCATATTCGGTGATCGGCACCACGAAGCCGGCACCGGCCTCGGCCATGAAGCTGAAGCCGCTGCCGGATTTGCAGTTACCGATGTTCACCTCGGAAATATTGCACTCGAAATCGTCGTTGATGATGCCGATGCCGGCCAGCAGGAACGGCTGGAAGCGGCCGCGGCTCAGGAAGAACAGGCCGTCCACACCCAGGTCGCCGATGCGGAAGTCGCCGCCGGCGTCGTCCTGGCTGGCCAGGTCGGTGTAGGTCATCCGCAGTTCCAGATTGAGGCGTTCGTTGAGCGGCTTGCCGACGGCGAACCCGCCGCCGAAGCCGTCATCGACGCCCCGATTCTCGTCCGCCCAGGTGTAGGAGGCGAAGGGGAGGATGTACCAGCGGTCATCGAACCGCGGCAGCGTGTCGGTCTGGTAATCGGTTTGTGCGATCGCGGCCAGCGGAGCGGCGAGGACGAGGGCGGAGAGTGTGCTTCGATAGATGTTTTTCATGGAGCGATACCCGAATAACTGATGATAGGTCAGGCGTTCAGTTGGGGTTGGTCGTCCCGATCCAAGCGCCAGATGCAAAAATAGCACATGTTGTCTTTTTTGCACGAAGGTTTCTGATGCAATCCGGAAATCACCCTAACTGTGGTAGGCAAAGCTATACTGTCGACTCAGATTCCGGGAGGTGCTTATGGCTCAGGCGACGCGTAGCGGACAGTTGAATTTCAGCGATTATGTCGAACGGGCGCTCCGCGAGGGGGCCATGTGGACGCTGATGTGTGTCGCTCTCTACTTGGTGTTGTCGCTGGTGACCTACGTGCCGGATGACCCGGGCTGGTCCTACGTCGGCGAGACGACGCGGATCAGCAACGCCGGGGGGCGGACCGGGGCCTGGTTCGCCGATGTCAGTCTGTATCTCTTCGGCTATTTTGCCTATCTGGTGCCGCTGATGGTGGGGTTCAGCGCCTGGGTGTTGTTCCGCGGGCGCGAGGAGGAGGGCGCACCGCGGGCCTGGATGCTGGCCCTGCGTTGGATCGGCTTTCTGCTGACGTTGGCCGCGGGTTGCGGCTTTGCGACCATGCACTTCATCGCGCTGGGTACGGGGCTGCCCAACGGCAGCGGCGGCGGCCTGGGACACGCGGTCAGCGGTCTCATGGCCGAGCGCTTCGGGGCCGGCACCGAGGTCCTGCTGGCCGGCGTGCTCCTGGTCGGATTCACCCTGTTTTCGGGGATCTCCTGGTTCGCGCTGATCGAGTCGCTGGGTGACGGCTTGTTGCAGGGGCTGCGCTCGTTGGGTGCCGGCGCGGCGGGTGGGCTGTCCGCCTTGGCCAGGCGCCGGGGCGGGTCCGTGCCGATCGAGCTCCCCAAGGATCTCCAACTGATCGACGCCGCTGAACTGGCTCCGACGCGGGATGCGGCGGATGCGGCGGACGCGTCGGGGGCCTGGGACTGGCCCCAATCGGAGGCGGTTGCCCGCGTGGCCAAGCGTCAGCAGCCCGAGGCCGATGCGGAGCCGCCGTCGGAGTCCTTGGCGGATCGGGACCCCGAGTGGCTGGATGCGCCCGCACCTGCCGCGGCCGCTGTGCCCCAGGCCGCGACCACCGCGGTCAGGGAGTCCGAGCCCGATGCCGAGCCCGCGTCTGAGCCGGTTCTCACCCTGACCGATCTGATCAAGGGCCAGCGGCCGGTACCCAAAGAAGCGCCGCGGGTCCAAACGGTGCGACGCACTCCGGCGGCTGCCGGGTGCCCGCTTGTCCGGTCCGAGTCCGTGCCGACCGGGGAGGGCCGCCGCCCTCCGCTCGACCTGCTGGACCTGCCGCGCAAGACCGGCAAGGGGTATACGGATGAGCAGATCGAGGCGCTGTCGCGTCTGGTGGAGGTGCGGCTCAAGGACTTCGGCGTGCAGGTGGAGGTGGTGGCCGCCTACCCCGGACCGGTGGTGACGCTGCTCGAGTTGCAGTTGGCGCCCGGTACCAAGTCCAGCAAGATTCTGGGTCTCTCCAAGGATCTCGCGCGCGCGCTGTCCAAGATCAGCGTGCGGGTGGTCGAGGTCATCCCCGGTAAATCGGTGATCGGCATCGAGATCCCCAACGAGAAACGGGAGACGGTGTTTCTGAGCGAAATCCTGGGCTCCACCGACTATCTGGAGTCCAAATCGCCCCTGACGCTCGCCCTGGGTCACAACATCTCCGGTCTGCCGGTCTCGGTCGATCTGGCGCGCATGCCCCATGCCCTGATCGCCGGCACCACCGGCTCCGGCAAGTCGGTCGCCATCAACGCGATGATCCTGAGCCTGGTCTACAAAGCCGGACCCGAGGACGTCCGCCTGATCATGGTGGACCCCAAGATGCTGGAACTCTCGGTTTACGAGGGCATTCCCCACCTGCTGACGCCGGTGGTGACCGACATGAAGGAGGCGGCCAATGCCCTACGCTGGTGTGTCGGTGAGATGGAGCGCCGCTATCGGCTGATGGCCGCCCTGGGCGTGCGCAACATCGGCGGTTACAACCGCAAGGTCGCGGATGCCGAGGCGGCCGGGGAGCCGTTGCGCGACCCGGTGCTGGCGGCCGAGTTCGCCAAGAATCCGGGGATGGAGGGGGCAGTGCCCACCATCGGCCATTTGCCCTATATCGTGGTCATCATCGACGAGCTGGCCGATATGATGATGGTGGTCGGCAAGAAGGTGGAGGAATTGATCGCCCGTCTGGCTCAAAAGGCGCGCGCCTCCGGCATCCATCTGATGCTCGCCACCCAGCGGCCCTCGGTCGACGTGCTGACCGGCCTGATCAAGGCCAACATCCCGACCCGGATCTCGTTCCAGGTCAGCTCCCGGATCGATTCGCGCACCGTGCTGGATCAGATGGGTGCGGAGCAACTGCTCGGCCACGGTGACATGCTCTACCTGCCGCCGGGCGGCAACATCCCGCAGCGGGTGCACGGGGCTTTCGTCGACGATCATGAGGTGCACCGCGTGGTGGAATTCCTCAAGACCCAGGGCGCGCCCGACTATATCGAGGATATCCTGCGCGAGTCCCAGGAGTCGCTGCCGGGGATCGATCCGGAGCCGCGCGGTGATGTCGAGGACAGCGACCCGCTCTTCGATGAGGCGGTGCAGATCGTTGTAGAGAGCCGACGCGCCTCCATCTCAGGGGTACAACGCCGGCTCAAGATCGGCTACAACCGTGCCGCGCGCATGATCGAAGAGATGGAGCGCATCGGCATCGTCGGCCCCCCGGAGACGAATGGGAACCGTGAGGTGCTGGCCCCCCCTGTTGTCCACGAGGATTGAATGCCTATGCGTCATTTGCACCCCCGCACCGCGGCGCGGCGCGGACTTTCCGCGCCGATTGCGTACGTTCTGACTGCCATCCTCAGCCTGATCTGGCTGCCGGCCGGCGCCGAGGGAACGCAGCGCCTGGACGCCTACCTCAAGGGGCTGACCAGCCTGGAGGCGGATTTCGCCCAGTTCACGTTCAATGCCGACCGGACGCGCATGATGGAGGGGCGGGGCACTTTCTATCTGCAGCGCCCTGGACGGTTCCGCTGGCAGTACGAAACCCCCGGCAAACAGGTGATCATCGCCGACGGCAAGCGGGTTTATCTACACGATCTGGAACTGGATCAGGTCTCGCACCAGTCCGAGGAGAAGGCCCTGCGCGGCACGCCGGCCCTGTTGCTGGCGAACAACGACCCTATCGACCGGCATTTCACCGCCAAGCCGATAGACAGTACCGACGGCCGCGAGTGGGTCGAGCTGACGCCCAAGGCGGCGGACACCGACGTGATCCGGATCGAACTGGGGTTCGGCGACACGGGGATCGAGAGCATGATCATGGAAGACAGTTTCGGCCAGACTACCCGGCTGAACTTCACCGAGATCAAGCGCAACCCGTCACTCGACGCCGCCCTGTTCGAGGTCGACGAAAAGGCCGGCGGGGACTTCCTGTCGTTCGACTGAGACCGCGGGTCCAAACCGCATGACCACGCCGACGCCTGACGCACCCCTGGCCGATCGGATGCGCCCGCACGACCTCGACGGCTTCGTCGGTCAGGACCATCTGCTCGGCATCGGCAAGCCGCTGCGCCAGGCGATCGACTCGGGTCGGCTGCATTCCATGATCTTCTGGGGGCCGCCGGGCACCGGCAAGACCACCCTGGCGCGGCTGGCGGCGGTGCGCTCGGGTGCGCATTTTATCAATCTTTCGGCGGTGCTGGCCGGGGTCAAGGACATCCGTGAGGCGGTGGCGCAGGCGCAGCAGATGCGCCGGAGTGAGGGCCGGGCCACCGTGCTTTTCATTGATGAGGTGCACCGCTTCAATAAGGGTCAGCAGGACGCATTTCTGCCCCATGTCGAGGACGGTACCCTCACGTTCATCGGCGCCACCACCGAAAACCCCTCATTCGAACTCAACAACGCCCTGTTGTCGCGCGCCCGTGTCTATGTGCTCAAGCCGCTGGATCTCAATGCCATTGCCGCCGTGGTCACCCGTGCGCTGCAAGACCCGGTCAATGGATTGGGTTCGAGCGGCCTGACACTCCCCGCGGACGCGGCCAATCTGCTCGCGCAAGCGGCCGATGGCGATGCTCGCCGCGCGCTCAACCTGCTGGAGTTGGCGGCCGAACTGGCTGAGGGCGGGATCATCGACGCGGCGGGGGTGGCCGCGGTGGCAGCGGGTCAGGTGCGCCGTTTCGACAAGGGCGGCGATCTCTTTCATGACCAGATCTCGGCCCTGCACAAATCCATCCGCGGCTCAGCCCCGGATGCCGCACTCTATTGGCTGGCGCGCATGATCGACGGCGGCTGCGATCCGCTCTACATCGCCCGCCGGCTGGTGCGCATGGCCTGCGAGGACATCGGCAATGCCGACCCGCGAGCCCTGGCGCTGGCCATGAATGCCTGGGATGCCCAGGAGCGGTTGGGCTCGCCGGAGGGCGAACTCGCCCTGGCTCAGGCCGCCGTCTATCTGGCCAGCACGGCCAAGAGCAATGCCATCTATCTGGCCTGGAACGCGGCCCTGGCCGACGCCCGCCAATTCGGGACAGCGGAGGTCCCCAACCACTTGCGCAACGCCCCCACCCGACTCATGAAGGGCCTGGGCTACGGGCACGCCTACCGCTATGCGCATGACGAGCCGGAGGCCTATGCCGCCGGCGAGACCTATTTTCCCGAAGCCTTGGGCGAACGGCGCTATTACCAGCCGACCGACCGCGGTCTGGAGATCCGGATCCGCGAGAAGCTCGACCGCCTGCGCGCACTGGATCGCGCGGCACGCGAGAATGGAGCGTCGGGCGGGTCTGAGTGATCGCTTTGGCCGCAACGGCGATCGTGGGAGCGGCCTCCGGCCGCGATCGGGCCTCGCGAGATCTTGAACAAGACCTTCGCCAAGATCCACGCGGTTGATCGGACGGGTGGCGAATTGCGCTCAAACGGGCGTATCCGCCGCACCGACTGGTTCAGATCCGGAATGTCTCACGCCACGGCGCCAAGACGCCAAGGTTCTTCAAGGCGCTATCGAAACCGGAGGCCATTGAACACGAATGCGGGTCCATGCTACCGTCCATCCGCACCGCCTCAGCCATTCCCACGAAAAGGAAATCCACATGTTTTTTGAACTGCTCCAACGCCATCCGGGGCTGCGCGGCCAACGCGCGGCACTTTTTGCCTTGTGTTTGATATTGGTCCTGAGTCTGGCCCTGGGCCAGGCCGCGGCCGGGCTGGCGGTTCCCGGCGACGCGGCGGCGACCCATGGCGCTGCCCTGCGCGCGCAGGTGGTCGCCGCGGGCTGGGTGACCGTGCGGGTGGATCTGCGCGCGGTGGCGTCGGTCGCGGCGGCGGAGGACCTGGAGCAGACGGCCCAGGACCTGCTGTTCGCCTTGCCGGTCGGGTCATATGAGGTGGTCGAGGGCGGCGCCGACTCAGCCAGCTTGGCCCTGCGGGTCGATGCCGCCGGACTGGATGCGCTACTGGGCTCCCCATGGGCGGCGGCGGTGACCACGGGCGGTACGTCGGAGATGCAGCGGCTGGCTGCGGGCGGTTATCACAGCCTGGCCATCAAGCCCGATGGCAGCCTCTGGGCCTGGGGTCACAACGTCCCTGGCCCTCAAGACCGACGGCAGTCTCTGGGCCTGGGGAGACAACTACAACGGCCAGCTCGGCGACGGCACCACCACCAATCGGTCGACGCCGGTCCAGGTCCTGACCGGGGTCGCGGCCATGGCAGGCGGCTACGCCCACACCCTGGCCCTCAAGACCGACGGCAGCCTCTGGGCCTGGGGATACAACTACTTCGGCGAGCTCGGCGACGGCACCACCACCGATCGCTTGAGGCCCGTCCAGGTTCTGACCGGCGTCGCGGCCGTGTCAGCCGATTATCACACCCTGGCTCTCAAGACCGACGGCAGCCTCTGGGCCTGGGGGTACAACAGTGGCGGCCGGCTCGGCGACGGCACCACCACCGATCGCTTGAGGCCCGTCCAGGTTCTGACCGGCGTCGCGGCCGTGTCAGCCGGTGGTGATCACACCCTGGCCCTCAAGACCGACGGCAGCCTCTGGGCCTGGGGCGTCGGCCCGCTTGGCGACGGCACCACCGCGACTCACCTGAGTCCAGTGCCGGTGGTCGGGTTTGGGGGATCACTCACCCCCGACGCCGACTTCACCGTCACCAACGTCACCCTGAACCCGAGCGCCCCGCTCGCCGGCGGCACCTTCAATGCCTGGATCACCTTGAAGAATCGGGGCACCCAGGCCGGCAACCCAGGCACCCTGCGCGTCTGGGCCAACCAGCCCCAGACCCAAAGCTGCGATGCCCCAGGGGACGTCGACATCAGCCTGACGAGCCTGCCCGCGGGCGCCAATCAGACCGTGCGGATCACCCTGCCGGCCGGCACCGCCGGTTACAAGACGCTGCGGACTTTCATCGACAGCCAGTGTCAGACCACGGAACTCAATGAGACCAACAACCAGGTCGGCAAAGGCTACCGGGTCTTCGCCCAGCCGATCGCCGACTTCGCGGTCACCGCCATCGCCCTGACGCCCAAGCGCCCCACCGCCAGCGGGACCTTCAGCGCCGCCGTGACGGTGAAGAACCGCGGCACCGCACCAGGCGACGCCGGCGTGCTCGCCCTCTGGGTCGATCGGCCGGACGTCCCCGCCTGCGGCGCCGCGGGCGACGCCGCGCTGCCCGTCGGCACCCTCGCCGCCGGGGCCAGCCGCACCCTGACGCTGGACGGCCTCCCGGCCGGGACGGCCGCCGCCAAGTCACTGCGCGCCTTCGTCGACGCCACCTGCATCAGCGCGGAGGCCTACGACGGCAACAACCACTGGATGAAGCCTTACACGGTCGTGCCCTGAACCACCCTCCGGAGGTAACGCGCGCAGTCACCCGACGTCCCGTCTCGGAACCTCGGGTGACGCCGCGCTAAACAGGTGCATAAGCCCCCCGGACGATGAACGTCCGCCGTGGGAGCGGCCTCCGGCCGCGATGCGAGGCCGCGGTCACCTGCGATCCAGCGGCAGTTTGAGAGGCCCCGTCGCGGCCGGAGGCCGCTCCCACAAGGGAGACCGGCCTGGCGTTCACGCTAACCCCGAACCCGATCGACACGGACTGGTT
Organism: Lamprocystis purpurea DSM 4197; assembly: GCF_000379525.1. Classification (GTDB taxonomy): domain Bacteria; phylum Pseudomonadota; class Gammaproteobacteria; order Chromatiales; family Chromatiaceae; genus Thiodictyon; species Thiodictyon purpureum. Next base: position 80,030 of record NZ_KB902430.1, read on the forward strand.
CGGAACGCTGATCCACAGATGTCACAGATGTTTTTCTTCATCTGTGAACGTCTGTGACATCTGTGGATAAATCCGAATCATGACAGGCTTCCGCGAACCCGTTACCCTGCACCCCGACGACTCGCGTCCCTGCTTCCGAGGCCCGCCATGCACCGCCGCAGACTGCCGATCGGCATTCAGACCTTCGCCAAGATCCGCGCGGATGATCACTATTACGTGGACAAAACCGGCTTCATCCGGCAGTTGACCGACGAGGGCACGCACTATTTTCTGTCGCGCCCGCGCCGTTTCGGCAAATCGCTGCTGCTCGATACCTTGGGAGAACTTTTCGCCGGCAACGAGGCGCTGTTTCGCGATCTCGCTATTCATCCGCACTGGGACTGGGCCACCCGCTATCCGGTCATCCGGATCAGCTTCGGCGGCGGTCTCGTGCACAGCCGGGCGGAGCTGGACGACAAGATCGGGGAACAACTGCGCATCAATCAGGCCGCGCTGGGGCTGCGCTGCACCGAAACCGGCAGTGGTGCCTGCTTCGCGGAACTGCTGCGGCTGGCCCATGCCGCGACCGGCCAGCGGGCGGTGGTGTTGGTCGACGAATACGACAAGCCGATCCTCGACAATCTCACCGATCCCGACACCGCGCGCGCCGCCCGCGATGGGCTGCGCGATCTCTATTCGGTCATCAAGGACAACGACGCCCATGTTCGCTTTGTATTCATCACCGGGGTGAGTAAGTTCAGCAAGGTGAGCATTTTCTCGGGGCTGAATAACCTGCGTGACATCACGGTCTCTGCCGATTATTCAGCCCTTTGCGGTTATACCGAGCAGGATGTCGAGACCGTCTTCGCCCCCGAACTTCCCGAGTTGGACCGGGACGAAATCCGCCGCTGGTACAACGGTTACAACTGGACCGGCGCGGCCGTCTACAATCCCTTTGATCTGCTGCTGCTGTTTCAGGAACGCGAATTCAGAACCTGGTGGTTCGAAACCGGCACGCCGACTTTTCTGGTGGATCTGCTCATGCAGCGCGGCTTTTTCAGCCCCAGTCTGGCGCGCCTGCGCGCCGACGAAGCGCTGCTGTCGGCCTTCGACGTGGATCATCTGGCCACCGAGGCGCTGCTGTGGCAGACCGGCTATCTCACCTTCACCGGCGCGCGGCGCATCGGTGCCCGACTCGAATACACCCTGGGTTATCCCAATCTGGAAGTCGAGAGCGCGCTGAACGATAGCCTGATCAAAGCACTGATCGGCCATCCGGGACGCGCCAGCGAGCTGACGAGCCGGCTCTACGATCTGCTGCTGGCAGCGGATTTCGACGGCCTGCGCGCCCATCTCGACAGCCTGTTTGCCGCCATTCCCTATCACTGGCATACCGGCAATCCCATCGCCCGCTATGAGGGCTACTACGCCAGCGTCTTCTACAGCCACCTGGCCGCGCTCGGCCTGGACTTGACGGCGGAGGACGCCAGCCGCCAGGGTCGGGTCGATCTGACGCTGAGATTCAACGGCCGGATTTGGCTGTTCGAGTTCAAGGTGGTCGAACTCGAACCCGCTGGGCGGGCCTTGCAACAGCTCAAGGATCGGGGCTACGCGGACAAATACCGGGCGGCGGGCCAGCCGATCCATCTGATCGGCATCGAATTCAGCCGCGAGCAGCGCGGCGTGGTCGGCTTTGAGGTCGAGACCCTTTAAACCGCGCCCGCTCCAGCAATCGTCAAGTCTGCCCAAGCCGATCCCATCCAAAAGCATCGCATACCGCGCCGGGCGCGGTTTAAATGTCATAGGCCAGATTGGGTCCCAGCCAGCGCTCTATCTCGGCGAGCGGCAGGCCCTTGCGCTCGGCATAGTCGATCACCTGGTCTTTATTGATCTTGCCGACGGCAAAATAGCGGCTGTCGGGGTGAGAGAAATAAAGCCCGGAGACCGCCGCGGTGGGGACCATGGCCTTGGACTCGGTGAGCCAGATACCGGTATTGCGTTCCGCGTCCAGCAGTTCCCACAGCAAGTCCTTCTCGGTGTGATCCGGACAGGCCGGGTAGCCGATGGCCGGGCGGATGCCCTGATATTGCTCGTCGATCAGCGCCGCGGTGTCGAGACCCTCGTCCTGCGCATACCGCCAGTGACGGGTGCGGATCCGGTGATGGAGCAGTTCGGCTAAGGCCTCGGCGAGGCGGTCGGCGAGCGCTTTCAGCAGCAGGGCCGAATAGTCGTCGTGATCGGCTTCGAAGCGTTTGACATGGGCATCGATTCCCGCGCCCGCGGTGCAGGCGAAACCGCCCAGATAGTCCGGAATCCCGATCTCCGCCGGGGCGATGAAGTCCGCCAGACACTCGTTGGGCCGGCCCGGGGGCTGCTTGCCCTGTTTGCGCAGAAAGTGGAAGCGCAGACGCTCATCACTTCGGGTCTCATCCGTATAGATCACGACATCGTCGCCGACCGCGTTGGCGGGAAAGAGCCCGATCACGGCTTGCGCGGACAGCCATTGTTCGGTCACGATCTGGTGCAGCATGGCCAGCGCATCGGCGTGCAGCTTGCGCGCTTCTTCGCCCTTCTCGGGGTCGTCCAGAATCTGCGGGAAGCGCCCCTTGAGCTGCCAGGCGTGGAAGAAGAAGGTCCAGTCGATATAGGCGGCGATCTCATCCAGCGGGATGTCGCGCAGCACCTGAATACCCGGCTCGGCCGGAGTGGGCGGCTGGTAATGCTCCCAGTCGATCGGCACCCGGTTGGCCTGGGCCTGCGCCAGCGGGATCAGGTCGCGCGCCTCGTCGCGGGCGGCGCGGCGGATGCGGATCTCCTCGTACTCGGCGCGGATGGCTGCCACGTAGTTGGGCTTCAGATCCTTGGAGAGCAGGCTGCCGGCCACGCCGACGGCGCGCGAGGCATCTTTCACGTGCACCACCGGGTGCGCGTACTGGGGCTCGATCTTGACCGCGGTGTGGAGCTTGGACGTGGTGGCGCCGCCGATCAGCAGCGGCACGGTGAAGCCCTGGCGCTGCATCTCCTTCGCAACATGGACCATCTCATCGAGCGAGGGGGTGATGAGCCCCGAGAGCCCGATGAGGTCGGCATTGACCTCGCGCGCCTTGGCGAGAATGCGGTCGGCCGGGACCATGACGCCCATGTCGATGACGTCATAGTTGTTGCACTGGAGCACCACGCCGACGATGTTCTTGCCGATGTCGTGCACATCGCCCTTGACCGTGGCGAGCAGAATGCGGCCCTGGGTGTCGCCCTCGCACTTCTCCTGCTCCAGATAGGGTTCGAGATAGGCGACGGCTTTCTTCATGACGCGCGCCGATTTCACGACCTGCGGCAGGAACATCTTGCCCTCGCCGAACAGATCGCCGACCACGTTCATGGCCGCCATGAGCGGGCCTTCGATGACGTTGATCGGTTTGCCCAACTGTTGGCGGGCCTCCTCGGTATCGGCCTCGATGAAGTCGGTGATGCCCTTGATGAGGGCATGCGCAATGCGCTTTTCGACCGGCTGTTCACGCCAGGTCAGATCCTGTTTGTTCTCGATCCCGGAACCGTCGCCTTTGTACTTGGGGGCCAGGTCGGTCAGACGCTCGGTGGCGTCGGGGCGTCGGTTGAGGATCACGTCCTCCACCGCGTCGCGCAGCTCGGCGGGCAGGTCGTCATAGACCGCCAGTTGGCCGGCGTTGACGATGCCCATGTCCATGCCGGCGCGGATGGCATGGTAGAGAAAGACCGAGTGGATCGCCTCGCGGACCGGATTGTTGCCGCGGAACGAAAAGGACACGTTGGAGACCCCGCCCGAGACCTTGGCATGGGGCAGGTGGGCCTTGATCCGGCGGGTGGCCTCGATGAAGTCCACCGCGTAGTTGTTGTGTTCCTCGATGCCGGTGGCGACCGCGAAAATGTTGGGGTCGAAGCAGATGTCCTCGGGCGGGAAGCCGATCTCGTCGACCAGGATGCGGTAGGCGCGCTGACAGATCGCGAACTTGCGCTCTTCGGTGTCGGCCTGACCCTGTTCGTCGAAGGCCATCACGACGACCGCCGCGCCATAGCGTCGGCACTTGCGGGCGTGTTCGCGGAAGACGTCCTCGCCCTCTTTCATGCTGATGGAATTGACGATGGCCTTGCCCTGGACACACTTGAGCCCGGCCTCGATCACCTCCCATTTGGAGGAGTCGATCATGATCGGCACGCGGGCGATGTCCGGCTCCGCCGCGATCAGGTTCAGAAAGCGGACCATGGCCGCCTTGGAGTCCAGCATCGCCTCGTCCATATTGATGTCGATGATCTGGGCGCCGTTCTCCACCTGGTTGCGCGCCACGTCCAGGGCGGCATCGAAGTCGCCGTTCAGGATCATCTTCTTGAAGACGGCGGAGCCGGTGACGTTGGTGCGTTCACCGACGTTGATGAAGTTGGCGGTGGATCGGCTTGGAGTGGTCATGGCTGTTTGCGGAAGGGGTGTTCGACCTTGATGCCGTCGCTGTCGCGGCCGCTCTGCAGGTCTTCGATGTAAAGGATGTGGGCCTTGGCGCGTCGGGTGGTCGCGAGGTCGCGCGTATTCTCCAACGGGATCAGTGTATCACGGGGCCGCGTGGTACTCACCCGTGCGTCTCGGTTGATCCTGGGAGGCAAGCGGCGTCCGCTGCGGTCCGTCACGGAGCATCGCGGCCGCGGGTTGGATCAAGCGAGCGTTGATCAGCGCTCTACCGCAAGGCATGGGCGCTCAATTCGCGTCATCCCGCGGTGCGGGATCGGCCGGCCGGAGGCTGCCCGCCTGATCCAGATAATGGCGGGCCTCGGCGAGCAGTCGCTTGCGTCCGAACAGAATCTGCCACCGGTTACCACCGATCTGGCGCCACAGCAGGGCCGAGCGGACGGCGGCCAGGAGCAGGGCGCGGATGCGGTGTTGGTTGTCCGGGTTCTGTAAGTGCAGCGCGACGCCGCGCACCAGGATGCGCGGCGACAGGCGGCTGAGCACCTCGCTGTAGAGGTCGGCGAAGTGGGCGAGCAGATTGGGGTGCAGCAAGGGGAAGTGTTCGCGCTTCTCGGCGGCCGCCTTGATGCCCTGGCCGATGCGCGCGAGCAGGTCGGGGCGGGCGGACAGGCTGCGTTCGAGCTTGAGGACCGAGACGATACAACGGGTGAGTTCCAGGTCGCGCTCGGGTCGGCCGGTGAGGTGCGCGACGACCTGACGCGCCCCATTCGCCACGGCCCCCGGTGGGCCGTAGACGGCGGTCACGTCATCCGCATCGACTTGGAACAGACTATGGATGCAGGGCTCCATGGCGCTGACGTCGGCGCTCCCGGTGCGGGCGATGCGTACCACGCTGGCGACCGCCTGAAACATGCCGGCGAGGGCGGTGATGCGATCCTGATCGTCATGGGCCATGGGGGATTCGGCTCCTTGGGGCGATTGCTTGCAAGGTGACAGGATACCAGCGACCGCCCCGTTTTGCCTTGAGGCGATTACGGCTGTGCCCGGTCCACCGTGGCTCCGCCAAGACAGCAATCCCCCCGGTAGAAGACCAATGCCTGGCCGGGTGTCACCGCCCGCTGGGGTTCCGCAAACCGGACCTCGCAGCGTTGCTCCGTGATCTGGGTCAGCGTGCAGGCCTGCAACGGCTGGCGATGGCGCAGCCGGGCGTGACAGGGGAACGGCAGCGGGCCGGGTGGCGACCCGCTGATCCAGTGCAGCCGGTCGGCGGTCAGGGATTGGGACTGGAGCAGTGGGTGGTCGCCGCCCTGGACCAGGATCAAGCGGTTGTGGGCCGGATCCTTGGCCGCGACGAACCAGGGTGCCGCGCCGCCGCCCGCCACCCCGCCGACGCCGAGTCCCTGGCGTTGGCCGATGGTGTAATAGGACAAGCCCTGGTGTTCACCCAGGCGGTGTCCGTCCGGGGTCTCGATCGGACCGGGCGCGCGCGGCAGATAGCGGGCGAGGAAGTCGCGAAATCGCCGTTCGCCGATGAAACAAATGCCGGTGCTGTCGCGCTTTCCGGCATTGGCCAGCCCGAGCTCGCGGGCGATGGCCCGGACCTCCGGCTTGGTGAGATCGGCCAGCGGAAACAGGCTGCGGGCGAGTTGAGTCTGGTCCAGGAGGTAAAGAAAGTAGGTCTGATCTTTGTTCGGATCGGCGCATAGCCGCAGTTGGCAGCCCTCCGTGTCGCGGGTGATCCGGGCATAGTGACCGGTGGCGATCCAGTCGGCGCCGAGCCCCAGGGCGTGATCCAGGAAGGCGCGAAACTTGATCTCGCGGTTGCACAGCACGTCCGGATTGGGGGTGCGCAGCGCCCGGTATTCCTCCAGGAAATACGCGAACACCTGGTCCCAATACTCGGTGGCGAAGTTCACCGTATGCAGCCGGATCCCCAGCCGGTCGGCCACCGCGGCGGCATCGGCCAGATCTTGGGCGGCGGCGCAGTAACCGGGTGCGTCGTCTTCCTCCCAGTTCTTCATGAACAGGGCCTCGACCCGGTATCCCTGCGCAATCAGCCGGTGCGCCGCCACCGCCGAGTCCACCCCGCCCGACAGACCGATCATCACGTGATCGCCGGGGTTCATACGATCACCCATACCTTATCAGTCCTGCGACAGGCCGCCCAGGTTCGCCCGCAACCACTGATCCGTCCATGAGACGATCTGATCGAGCCCCGCCTGCTGATCCAAAGTAGGGGTATTCGGGTCGGCCGCGGGATCGTTTTCATTGCAGATCCCGTAATGGTTCGCTCCGGCGATGGCGATCAAGGCGTGGGGCTGCTCCAGCAACGGCAGGGTCTGATCGGCCTTGATCGGGGCGGCGACACCGTCCACCGTTCCCTGCAGCAATGCGACGGCGACCCCCGATGTATCCCGGTCCACATCGGTGCGGTTGCTACCGTAAACCACGACGGCCTTGAGTGGGCCGGGATCGAAAAAGCTGATCTCATTGACCTGATCGTCGCCGTCGACATCCTTGCACAGAAAAGGAGGTTCACAGACGCCGGCGGCGGCATTGATGGCGACCGACCCTCCAAAGGAATGACCGACCACGCCCAAGCGGTTGGTATCGACGATTCCGAACAGGTTCGAGGAGGGATCGCCATCCTCGACAATCATTTGATCCAGTGCTTCGGTCAACACGCTGACCTCGGTAAACAGTGCGTCACCGAAACCCGGTATGAATTGTTCGTGGTTCGGGATGATCACCACGTAGCCATTTGCCGCGAGCCGCCGTCCAAACCGGGAGTAATTCGATTTATCCACCAGCGCGCCTTGCAGGACCACCACCAGGGGAAACGCGTCCTGGAACCGTTGGTTGAACTTGCGCGGAATGACGGGGGCGTAGACGTCGGCAACATCACCACTTGAGAGGATGATGGTCTGTGCTCTCACCTCGCCAGTCCAATGGCCCGGTGGTTTCGCGCTGCCGATCATGGGGATGACCAAGCAGACGCAGAGGAGCAGTGATCGAGCATCGAGGGGCACACGCATAGCAGACTCCTAATCAGACAAGGACATGGTTGAGGTCAGCCGGGAAGAGGCACGGTCAGAGTACAGGAAGGACGGAGAGGAAAACCAGCCATCCGCAAGCGGCCTTGATCATCGTTCCGGCCGGCGACGGCCTGTCCGCAACTGGAGATCGAGGCTCTAGCCGGTGGCGATTCCCGAGATCTCAAAGAAAATCAGCGGTGCCTGCGCGCCGGACCGGCTAAAGCCTCGACCTCCACGACTTGACGGTCCCGCGTTTCCCGGCCGCATTCCGGGCGCCAACGGTTGCACCGCCGTCCGTGACTCTGCCATTCTGTAGCGCTTCTCGGAAGCCGCTAACATCCGCGGGCCGGTGCGACTGGCGACGGCTCAGGCTCGCCGATATCGGGGAGGTTGGGCCCAACTTGGGCGCCTGATCCTGAGCCTGTCGGCTATCGGTATCGTGCGATTCGTTGATCCGGATCGCCTTATACCGGCCGGCGGATTCCGCTCCGGCAGTCCCCCGATGAGTTACCTGTACCAAGCGCCCCGAGGGCCACGCCGAGGTTGCCATGAACCAGTCTGACCGCGAATTGTTTCTGGGCTTCGGCATCCACGTCGAGGGCCGACCGCTCTTGGAACGTTGCTTCGACCCCACCCCCGCGCGCCGGTCGCCGCTGGCCGCGGGCGAGGCGGTCGGTGAGGGCGACTATGTGCTCGCCGAGACGGACCCCCGTGGCGCGCGGGTGCGCGAGCGTCTCGCCACCTCCGGCAGCGCCTTGGCCGCGGTTTATGCGCTGGCCGTGTGCCACGGGCTGAATCCCGTGTTTCCGCCTCGGGTCATGGCGGACGCGGATGCGCTGCGCGCACGCCCAGGAATCGACGACCCCCTGCTCGCGGACCTGACGGAACTGCCGTTCTGCACCATTGATGGTCCCACGACCCGCGACCTGGATCAGGCGCTCCACGTCGAAGCCTTGGCGACGGGCTTTCGGCTCCATTACGCCTTGGCGGACGCGGCCTGGTTCGCGCCCCTGGGCAGCGCCCTGTTCGCGGAGGCCCTGCGGCGGGCATCGAGCTTCTATCTGCCGGGGCTCACGATCCCCATGCTCCCCAGGGTGCTGTCCGAAGACATCGTCTCGCTCGCCCCTGAGGTTGCACGGCGGGCGTTGGTCATGGTTCTGGAACTCGACGCCGACGGCCAGGTCAGTCGGCGCGACTGGGTGCGGGCGCGGATCCGCAGCCGCGCCAAGCTGGCGTTCGGGCAGGTGGCGCGGATGCTTGCCGGTGATGCCGGCGCCGGCCCGGACGCGCCTGCATTACTCGCGAGCTTGGCCGCCTTTCGCGACCTGGGCGAGACCCTGGCGCGGCGGCGCGACCGGGAGGGGGTGGTGCGCTATCGGCGCGATGAGGTCGATCTGACCCTGATCGAGGGCGGCCGAGGACTGGTCCCGGTGCGGCCGGTGGTGAACCCCGTGGAGCGCTGGAATGAAGAGGTCTCGGTGCTCTGCAACACGCAGGGCGCGTGCTTCCTCCTGGAGGGTGACAACGCCGACGATGCCATCGAGCCGATCTACCGGGTCCACCCGGCCCCGCCGCCCGCGGCGCTGGCCGCGTTGGAGCGGCGTCTTGCCGGACTGGTCGCGCTGCGGCAGCTCGCCCCGGCGGTCTGGACCTGGCAGCGGCAAGCGGGTCAGAGCCTGGCCGACTATCTGCGCGGGCTGCCGGTCGACGGGGAGGCGGGGCGGCTGGCCCAGGTGGTGAACCGGCAGGCGGTGATCACCAACCTGCGCGCCACCTACTCGGCCGAGCCGGCGCCCCATGCGGGGGTGGGGGCCGAAGTCTACGGCCGCTTCACCGCCCCCATGCGGGAGATCGTGGGCATCTTCCTGCACCACGAAACCATCGAGAAGCAGACCGGAGCCGCGCTCAGCGGTGCGAGCAAGGATCGTGCGCTGCGCCAACGGGTCATCGACGGCGCCAACCGTGCCCGGGAACTCCAGTCACGGCTGGTGAAGGATCTCAACCGGGCCGTCATCGATGCGCTCTTCCGGGCGGACCTGGATCTCCCCGCGGCCGAGCGGCCACGCCGACGCGGGACCGTGATGGGTCTGCAAGGCAATCGGCTCTACTGTTTGCTCGACGACCCGCCGCTGGAGGTCAAGGTCTATACCGCCGATGTGGCGGAGGCGGTGGGCGAGCCGGTGGCGATCGACCCGGACGGCATTGCCTTGCGGGCCAGCGCCGATGGCCGCGTGCTGGCGCGGCTGGGTGACCGGGGGCGACTCGACGTCCGGAGTTTCGATGCGCCGCGGGACCGCTGGGTCTTCGGTCTGCTGGCCGATTGACATCGAACGGGGGAGCGCGGCCGTCGGGACAGAGGTCAAGAACCGCCATGTGACCGCCGCCCCTGATGGCCTCGATCAAGATTCCGGCCACTTGGGCTCGCCGGGTGCGTAGTTAGGCCATCCTGGCCTGACACCGTCAGGGCTGGAAGCCCTGACTACTGAAAGGCTCCAGGTCTTTCGCCGCCAGACCTTGTTGACCCATGCGGAATTTGATGGCCTCCACCGGGTCGGCAGGGCCGATGGGGTAATGTCGGTTCTCGTAAGCCTCGACCAACGTCACGAGCACCTCCATCTCATCTGCCTCGGGCGTCCCTGGAGTTGCTTGGAAAATGGACTCCAGCCGTTCGAACGCGGCGCGCAAGTCCGCGTCATTGCGTATCGGCTGAATCGTCATTCATTGAACACCACTCGGTTGTTGCCGCACATTTTAACTCCCAAATCGGGAGGCTTGACCGCTCGACGCAAAGTCCAGCAATTCCAAATTTGGGCAGTATCGCGCAGCCCCCCTGGTGGATGCGGCGCGCACGACCGGCGTGCCGGGTCCCTGACACCGAGCGGCGCGCCTTATCCACCCTACAGCGGGTCGGTGTTGTAGGGTGGATAAGCGCAGCGCATCCACCATCAGCCTCGCTGCCGGCACGCTGTCGGCGGGCAGCCACCCAAAATTGGAACTGCTGCGCAAAGTCTCGCATCGCGGCGGAGTCGCCAACCGCCGTTCTGGTCCTGCACTGCCTGGGGCGGCCGGTGTCCCGTCCACTGTCAACCACCTTTCCGCGCGTGTTATCCTCAATCGTGGATCCACCAGCGCAAATCCGCGGAGTCGTTGCCATGGCGTTCAGACTGATCGAGTTGGAAGACGGCACCTTGATCGAGGTCGAGGCGACCGCGGCGCAGGTGGAGCAGGTGGCCGACGGACCGCGGCTGATCAAGGGGCGCCGAAGCCTGAGCCAAAGCCGGAGCCGAAGCCGGACCCCAGCGTCGGCTGAATCCCGCGGCGCGGCAAGGAGGGCGTTTGGTGACACACTGGGCCGAGGCCGACTGGGACTCGATCGTTCAGGTCACTGCCGGCCGGCCGTCCGGCAGTAAAGAGACCGTCGGGACAGGCTTCGTCGTCCAGGTCGCGGACGACGCCACCTGGGTCGTCACCTGTGCCCATGTGATCGAGGACGGCGCGCCGGACGGGCTCAGGGTCGACGGCAGACCGGCCCAGGTTGTCGGCAAGGAGCGCCCCGACATTGATCTGGCCGTCCTCAAGGTCAAGGGCCGCCTGGATGCCCGGCCTTGGGATCTGACCACCCTGAACGGCAAGGCGGCGGATATCCCCGGATGGCATGCCGTGGCGCAGGGCGAGGATCGCCAGTGTGACGTGCTGCGGACGACGATCGGACGCAAGAAGCGTTTCTCAGGCAAGCCCGGAACCATCCAGCACGCCTGGGCGCTGGAGGTCGTGGGTTTCGCCGATGCGGACCCCCAACTGTTCGACCCGCAAGCGCCCCTGATCGACCACGGCTTCAGCGGCGCGCCGGTGATCTGTCAGGCTCAGCACGCCGTCTTTGCCGTGGCCCGCTACAAGCACGGCGACGGGAAGGCCGGCTACGCCATCTCCATCGAGCACCTGAACGCCATCTGGCCGGACGACGCCCCCAGGCCCGTCTGGCAAGACCTGCCGGGCCAGCCGCTCGACGGCCATGCCGTCCAGGTGCTCGCCGACCTCTTTTCGGCGCTCCCCGCGGGCCTGACCCTCGACGCCCTCAAGGTCCATTGCGAGCGGTGCGCACCCCCCGGCCTCGAACTCGACTTTCCGCCCGGCGGCGACCCCTTTGCCTTTCTCTTCTGGCTGATCCGCAAGGGTCGCCTGGTGAACCGCCATCGCTTGCTCTACGACGTGCTGGCGCGCCTGGAGCCCGCGATCACGGACGATCTGAGACGACAGCGCCTGCGCCGCATCCGGGACGCCATCGCCGCGTGCGATCCGGACCTCGACTGCACCCAGCCCGCGGCGGACGCGGGCCTCGATCATCGTTCCGAACGCATCTGGGTCGATCTGCGCCCGCGGGCAGACTCGGGCGACCTGACCCCACTGGATCGGCTGATCTGGGGCATCACCGGCGACCGTCCCGGCGGAACATCACGAGATTGGCCGCCCAGGGCTGCTGGCCGGAACGATGATCAAGGCCATCCGCGCGCTCCCCCAGACCCGCCGGTAGGCCCGGTGGATCCGCCGATCGTGCCAACCAAGGTGCCGGTGGCTTCAAGCGCAAACACCGCTGCGATCAGCCCCGACGCCACCGCCGTGCGCCCCGTCAGCCAGTGTCCGGACCTGCAGACCCAATCCCTCTCGGATGCCCTGGACGCCGCCCGCGACGAGGAAGTGCGACTCGTCTGTGCCGGGGCGGATGCCGGCGCGGTCCAGGCGCGGATACTGGATCTCAAGCGGCGCATCCGCGAAGGCGGGCGGTTGCGCGTTGGCGATGATCTGCTCGGTCGTTACAAGCTCGTCGCAAAGCTTGGTCACGGCGGATTCGCGACGATCTTCAAGGCGTTCGATACGCATGCGCGCCGCCTGGTCGCCCTGAAGGTCCTGCATGGCCAGTACGGCGACGACAAGAGCCGGGTGGAACGCTTTTTCCGTGGTGCCCGCAAGATGGCGGAGCTGCACCACCAGGGCATCGTCCAGGTCTTCGACTCCGACCTGGTGGATGAGGGACACTACTTCTTCGTCATGGAGTGTCTCCCCGGCGGGGATCTGCGCCAGGCCGTGCTGCGCCGCAGCGTGGCGGCCGAGGCGGCGCTGGACCTGATCCTGAGCGTGGGCGCCGCCCTGGCCTTTGCCCACGCCCGCGGGATCATCCATCGGGACATCAAGCCGGCCAACATTGTGCTCGACGCCGCGGGGTCGCCCAAGCTCACCGACTTCGATCTGGTGCGGGCCGGCGATACGACCGGGGGCACCCGCACCGGCGCGCTCGGGACCTTCGGCTACGCGGCCCCTGAATTGCTGTCTCGGCCACAGGATGCCGATGCCCGGGCCGATGTCTACGGCTTGGGGATGACCGCCATCTTTGCCCTGTTCGGCGCGGACCCGCCCCTGCAGGAGACCCTGTTCAACGCCGCGCGCTTCATCGACCGGTTGGCGGTCCGCGCCGCGGTCAAGCCGGTCCTGTGCCGTGCCATCGCCTGGGAGATCGGTGAGCGTTATCCCGACGTTGAATCCTTCTGCACGGCGCTGGGTCAAGCGCGCCAGGCGCGCGAGCCGCGGCTGGTTGCGGTGACGTCCGACAGTGCGTCTGCTGCGCCGCCGGATGCGGACCTTCCCCAAAGGTCGCCGGCCCATGCGAACTTGCGGGAGCCCGTTCACTTCCGCGACCCTTTCACGGATGGCTCGGGTGAGGCCCCGGAGATGATCTGGCTGCCCGGCGGCACCTTCCGCATGGGCAGCCTCGCAGGTGCCCGTTCCGACGACGAGCGGCCGGTCCATGACGTGACCTTGAGCCACTATGCGGTCGGCAAGTATCCGGTCGCGGTCGGAGAGTTTCGCCGGTTCTGCGTTGCGACCGGCTACCGCACCGAGGCGGAGCAGGGGGACGGTGCCTCTGTGCGGACCAAAGAGGAATGGGGCAAGAAGAAGAACGCGAGCTGGCGCAACCCCTATTGTGCGCAGGACGACCGCCACCCCGTGGTCTGCATCAGTTGGAAGGATGCCCAAGCCTATTGCGATTGGCTCGGCAAGGAGACCGGTCAGACCTATGGTCTGCTGAGCGAGGCGCAGTGGGAGCACGCCTGCGGGACGGGCAGTGTGACGCGCTACTGCTTCGGCGACGATGCGAATCAACTGGGGGACTACGCCTGGTACAGCCGCAATGCGGGTGACGGGACCCGTCCGGTCGGACTAAAGCAAGCCAATGCCTGGGGGCTGCACGAGCTGCACGGCAATGTGTCGGAGTGGTGTCGGGACTGGTACTCGGGCGACTACTACCAGTCGTTCGTAGGGTCCGCTGTGCGGACCGGCGCCCCCGAAGCGAGCGCGGCGCATGGTCCGCACAGCGGACCCTACGGCGACTCGCAGTCTACTCGCACTACGGCGAGTGGCCTTGCAGTGGCTGCGAGTGGCGCTGCAGTGGCCGCGAGCAGCGGCGAGCAGCCACTGGCAACTGATCCCAGTGGCCCCGAGACGGGCTCCTGCCGGGTGGTTCGCGGCGGCTCCTGGGGCTCCGGCGCCGACGACTGCCGTTCGGCGTACCGCTACAGGTACGGGCCGTCCCTCCGCTACAGCAACCTCGGTTTCCGCCTTTCGAGGACTGGCCCTTTACACTCTTACCCTTTTACCCTTGTCGGCGTGCCACCGCCCAAGGCGCCTGCGTCGACAGTACCGGCCACCCATCCCCGTTTCGCGCCCTATGAGGTCTTCCGCGATCCGCTGGATGGCGCGGGCCAGGACGGCGCTGCGCAGCAGGCGCTCGCGGCCCCGGAGATGGTCTATCTCCCCGGCGGGACCTTCCTAATGGGCGACGAACAAGGCGGCAGCGACGAACAGCCGGTCCATCCGGTCAGCGTCCCCGCCTTCGCCATGGGGCGCACCCCGGTCACCTGGCGCGACTACCTGCGCTTTTGCGAGGCAACCGACAGCCACTGGCCGGAATGGTTGGAAAAGGGCGGTCAGTACCACTTGGAGACCGGCAACAACGACTATTACGCGAAGCGCGGCATCGGCCGCGAGGCGCTGGACCTGCCCGTGGTCGGCATCGGCTGGGAGGATGCCGGTGCCTACTGCGCGTGGCTGAGCGATCAGACCGGCGAGCGTTACGCACTGCCCAGTGAGGCGCAGTGGGAATATGCCTGCCGTGCCGGAGGTGCGACCCGCTGGTGTTGCGGTGACGACGCGGCCGGGCTGGGCGACTATGCTTGGTTCAGTGAGAATGCGGGCGGCCGGCTCCATCCGGTCGGTGAGAAACGGGCCAACGCCTGGGGGCTGCACGATACGCACGGCAACGTGTGGGAGTGGTGTGCGGACTGGTATGCGCCGGGCTACTACCAGCAACTCGCTGACGCACTGCTAGCAACCGCGAGCAGCGCCGAGCAGGCGGCGAGTGGCGGCCAGCAGCGCGCGAGCGGCCAGCGACACGCTGCCAATGCGCTTGGGATCGATGCCAGTGGAAACCCAGCAGGCGCCAGTGTCATGCAGCAGTCTGCCAGTGTGAACCCCAGTGGCCCTGAGTCGGGCTCCGTCCGGGTGATTCGCGGCGGCTCCTGGGGCAGCACCGCCGGCGGCTGCCGCTCGGTGTACCGCGGCAGGGGCGAGCCGTCCTACCGCCGCGGCGACCTCGGTTTCCGCCTTTCGAGGACCGTATAGCTTGGTACTTTTCCCCTCTTACCCTCGTCCGCGCCGGGATGCCCGGCACCGCTCCGATGCAGCACTGCGTCCCGGCGCCCGGCGACGCGGCGGTCATCTGATGCTGGTCCGGGTCTTCACTGCCGTTCGGCGTACTGCAACAGGAACGCGCCGTCCAATCGCAACAGCACCCTCGGCTTCCGCCTTTCGAGTACAGCGCATCCGCCCGTTGGGTGCCGTCTACGGATTGGTGCATCCGCGGACAAGGTCGGGCGCTATACCGATCGCATCACGCGGATGCCAGAGCGGCGGACGGTCCGCACAGCGGACGGTCCGCATAGCGGACCCTACGATAACACCGTAACCCGTAGGGTCCGCTAAGCGGACCGACGACCGTACAGATCGCGCAATGGCCGGAGTTATGACCAAGGCCCGGGCGCCGATCCGCGTGGCGCTGGAGCAAGCACCGAGTCCAGGATCAAGCTGCAGAAGCAGCTCTAGCGTTCGCACCTGATAGCCAGACAGACCTTCGTGTAGGGGCGGGTTTGAAACCCGCCTCTACGTCTGGTTATCGCGTCCGCAGGCTATCATCGCCAAGTTCCTGATCCAGATCGGCTCCGTCATTCAGCCAGCGTCTTGAGTGTGTTGCGATAGCGGCGCATGCCTGCTTCGGCCACTGACATCTGCTTCTGGAAGTCCGGATCATAGGGGGTGAGTCGATAACCACCCTCGGGCGATTCAGTCAGGATCACACGGTCGCCGTCCACGAGCTGCATGTGTGTCAACACCGCGTCAGGCAGATGCATCCCGAGCGCGTTACCCATTTTGACGGCAAAGGCGTCTGGCTGTGGACCCTCGCCTCGGGCTTGATCCTGTTCGTGATGGAGTTCTACACGCGGCGAGCGACCAGATTCTGCTACCGGGTCCCGATACCGGTGGGGCGGGGCTCGCGAAGCTCGCCGACAGTCCCTGTTGGGCATGGCTCGCCGGGCGGCTGACCGTCGTCTGGTGGTCCCTCGGCCAGGCGTGTCAGCGGCTCGCGGTGTTGCTCTCGTGGTGGCCGTTGCTCGGTCTCCTGGGGCTTGCTGCATGGGGCGATGGCTGGCTGCGGCGGCCCATCCGGCAGTTCTCCTTCGCCTATGCCAGTCCGCTGACCCATCATCTGGCGTTGCGGGTCGTGCTGTGGCTGGTCACCGGGGCGCTGCTGCTGCTCGTGGCGCCGGTGCCGTTGCCGGCGCTGGGTGTGCCCATAGTCGGGGCGGCCATCGCATTGCTCCTGGGGTTGGCTTTGGCGAATACACAGAAGCGGTTGTAGGCGGGGTCTGGGGGGTAGACGAGCGACGGGACGGCGGAAGTCAGCACATTGAGGGGCCTGAGACTTGGCGTCCGCTTGGGCAGGTCTCAGCCAGTTGTGCAGGACAACAGGCATCGGGGATGCTATTCGTAAACGACAACGCTCTCGCTTCCCAGCTCGACATAGCGAGGGCTTACTGCAAGTGCCTGGGCCAGCGCTTCCCAATGCTCGTCGAACAAGGCAAGCAAAGCGTTATCAGGCGACTCGCCGTAGCGGCTCGCCGGAAACCACCAACCGCGCATAGTGCAGACAGTCAAGGATATCCTCGCGCTCCAACTCCGGGTGATCGGCGAGGATCTCGTCCGTCCCCATACCCGCGGATACGAGATCGAGGACGACTTCCACCGGCCAGCGCATGTGACGGACGCACGGCTTGCCGTGGCAAATGTCCGGGTCGAGGGTGATACGGCTCAGATCTGGCATGACAGGACCTTGGTAAACCGGGTCGCAAGCTGCGGCGGCCCGGGGTTGAGCGGTCGTTGGTAACTGGGCCGCAGTATAGGTCAGGGCGAGTGCTGAGGATCGAGGAAATAGGTGCTCTACACAGCCTTCCTCGAGGTCAAGCTCGCGGCAGTCGATGACAAGAGATGCAGGCCACGCGAGCCGAACGGGTCAAGACCTGGATCGAGGAGTGGAAGCAGCAGGGTCTCCAGCAGGGACTTCGGCAGGGTCGCCAGGAAGGCAGGCAGGAAGGGCGACAGGAAGGCGAGGCCAAGGTGTTGCACCGACTGTTGAGCCGCCGTTTCGGCGCGTTGCCCGCGTGGGTGGATCAACGGTTGGAGCAGGCCAACAACGTGGACCTCGAATACTGGACCGACCGGGTGCTGGACGCACAGGCTCTCGATGACGTTTTCCAGCCCCAGAGTTGACCACGATTCGATTCGGTGCCTTTTCGTTCGGGTCTACGCCGCATTTTGCCAGGCACCAAAGACCGCGCTCAGCACGGACTGCGCCTGCGCCTGGATACCCGGACGCTCAGACTCACGGGGGCCGGCGCAGTTGAGCACCCGCACGCTATTCATCCGCAGCCAGGCCACCAGCTCGGCGACCACGACCGGGTGGTCGAGGTTGCGCAGCAGGAGTGGGCGGCCCCAGCGCCGGGAGAGTTGAATGGTGAGCCGGGTGCCGCCCGCAAGGTCGCCCCGGTGCAGGATCAAGGTGGCGTCGCTGTCGCGCACGTTCCACTCGGTGCGCGTTGCATGGTCGGTGCTCGGGGTCGGCGTGAGGGCATCACCGGTCGGGATGGGTCCGTCCTCCGCGAGGCGCCCGGCGGGGCACCACCCGCCGATCGGCAGGCCAAGGGCCAGCGCGGCTTCCAGCGCGGCCCGTTCGACCCCGGTCTGGCCGCCCGAAAACACCCGTCGGGTGGCGTCCTGGGAGGCCTCTCGATGGCGCAGAGCGGCGAGCAGGGCTTGGTCCTGACGCGCGAAATACTGACCCTCTTCGGCCCGCTCCTTGAGTTTGAGTTTATCTACGAATCCGCTCATGCTTGCCTCCGGAAGAAGTGCGCCAAGTGATGACGAGTAAGATGTGGAACTGCTGCTGCCTGAATCCAATATCCCAACCATTAGCCGACTGCGGTAGACTGGCTCGATACATGCTCCCTGCGTCGGGCAATCGACGAGACCTGGCCAGGGCACCCGGTGCCCGACCCGCGATCCGATCCCCGGTCCGATCAGGAGCCGCATCGCTATGCGCATCGTCCCCGCCCTCATCGAGACGCTCCGCAGGACCAGGCATCTGTTGGTCCTCACCGGCGCCGGGGCCTCTGCCGAAAGCGGCATCCCCACCTTCCGTGACGCGTTGACCGGCCTGTGGTCGCGGTTCGACGCCGCATCGCTGGCCACCCCCGATGCCTTTGCGCGCGATCCGGACCTGGTTTGGGGCTGGTACGCGTGGCGGCGGATGAAGGCGCTCCAAGCCGCGCCCAATCCCGGACACCGGGCCATCGCCGCCCTGGCGGCGCGGGTGCCGCGCTTGACCCTCGTCACCCAGAACGTCGATGACCTGCACGAACGGGCGGGCAGCCCGGCGGTTCTGCACCTGCACGGGAGTCTGCACGCCCCGCGATGCGTTCGCTGCGCCCGACCGTTCGACCTTGCGCCGGGTGTTCCCGACGAGCCCGAGGGTGGACGCCGTCTGGCCCCGCCGCGCTGCCCGCAGTGCGGGGGCGCCATCCGCCCCGGGGTCGTCTGGTTCGGCGAGTCGCTGGTGCCCGCGGTCCTGGACGCGGCCGAGGCGGCGGCCCGCGCCTGCGACCTGTGCCTGACGGTCGGGACCGCGTCCCTGGTCTACCCGGCCGCTGCCCTGCCGGGGATCGCCCGCGATGCTGGGGCGGCCCTGGTCCAGGTCAATCCGAGCCCCACGCCGCTGGACGGGATGGCCCGCCACACCCTGCGCGGGACCTGCGCCGAGGTCTTGCCCGCCCTGCTGGCGGCCGCCTGGCCAGGCTGAGCCTGGCGCCCCGGAGATGTCCGTGAGAGCCGAAGTCTTTACCAGGGCTGGCCGCCGGAGTCGCATCAACCGGTCGACCCGCGGCAACGACGTTCCGTTCTGAACCCTACTGTGGCGCCGACCATACGGCCTACTTGGCCGTCGGATGTGCACCGTTTAGACGCAGACTTAGACAGCCGTCAACACATGGTTGTTCGTCACCACGTAGTCGCCGCGGCCGACCACGAAACCGGAGCACGCTCCGACGTTGCCCTCCTTCGAGAAGCAGATCACGCGCACGGTCGAGGCGTCCATGTCATCGGCGAGCGCGTTTGCCGCCGCGATCTATGGGAGCAGCAGACAGGCGGCGGCCAGGGGGGATGGGCCAGTGGCACCTGGGCTTATGGGGATGCTGATCGGGAGTCATCGTTGCTCTTGGTTCCTCGGATCGAACCTGTCTACAATGGACGCAACAAATAGACATAAGGAGGCCATCGTGCCCTGGAATATCGCGCAAGCGAAGCAACGTTTCTCCGATCTCGTCAAACAGGCGGCCGCGGGGCCGCAATTGATCTACAACCGCAAGCGTCTTGTCGCCGCGGTCATCGACGTCGAGGAGTACCGCGCCTTCCAGCAATGGTCGCAAAAGGGCGGCGGGCCTACCCTCGCCGACGAGTTCGCCGAGCTGCGCCAAATCCTGTCCGAGGAGAACTGTACGCTGGTCGCCTCACCAAGGTCCACCCGACCGAACGCCCTGGTCGAGACGCTGGAGGCGGATGGGCGTGACCTACCTCGTTGACACCAACGTCATCAGCGAACTGTCCCGGCGCGAGCCCGATCCGGGCGTTCTGGCCTGGGCCGGGACCGTCATCCGGTATGCCGTCTCGGTCATCAGCGTGGACGAGGTCTTCTTCGGACTGGCGTGGCGTCCCAACGCCCGCGTGCTCGCCTGGATGGACGGTTATTTCCAGCGCCATGAGGCACTGCCGATCTCGCCGGTGATCGCGCGCCGCGCGGGCGAACTGCGGGGCCAGCTCGCCGCCCGCGGTGTCGTGCGGCATCAGGCGGACATGCTCATCGCCGCGACGGCTCAGGCGCATCAACTGACCCTGGTGACACGCAACACGCGGGACTTCGAGCACTGCGGTATCGGGCTGCTGAACCCGTTTAGTGACGCTTAAACGTGCTGCCACCAGTCCTTTCCTGGTCTCGAAGCTTCAGTTTGGTGGCCCACTGGTGGGACTCCGGCGTTGCGTGTCGCTCTGAGCGAGACGGGCTCTGCAATCCCATCCCGAAGGTTTCGGGGCTCGCAGGAGACGCGGGGGCTTTGGTTGTCCTTGCGGTAATATTGCTCGAAGGGGGCGTAACCGGCGCTGACCACCACGGACAAAGAGCGGCTGGGCTCGCCCAACGCCTGCCGGGCGGCACCGAAGTCCAGGAGGACGGGCCGCGTCCCGCCCGAGTCGATGCGTGCTAGGTAGATGTTCTGGGGCTTGATGTCACGGTGCAGAAAGTGCTTGGCATGAACCGCCCGCAGGCCGTCCAAGATCGGCAGCATCAGTTGCTTGGTCTGGTCCTCCGGCAGGCGCCCGCCCTGATGCTCCAGGTGCTCGGCGAGCGACAGCCCCCGGTATATAGGCCATGACCAAATAGGCGGTACCGTTGGCGTCGAAGAACTGGCGCACCCGCACGATGTTGGGGTGGTCGATCTGGGCCAGGGTGCGCGCCTCGCGCAGGAACTCATTGGAAAATGGCATCGAAAAATGGCGCGCCCGACAGGATTCGAACCTGTGACCCCAGCCTTCGGAGGGCTGTACTCTATCCATCTGAGCTACGGGCGCGTGGGAACCGGGAAGGACCCAAGGCCTGGCGGCTTGACGGGTCACCTGGATGCCATTTTTGATGGATCCACCGGACGGGTAAGTTTACATCGGTGTTGCTGATGCGTCCATACCCGCGTTGATTGAGACATTTGCGCTGCGGCGTTTTTCGCGGACGCGCCGGAACCCGGGGTCGGCGCCAGGTGGGCTGACGCACAGGCATTTCCTGGCGAGCATCGGCGAAATCGGGTCGCCGGGGCGCCCATTTGAGAATTATTCTCAACAACCCTGTCCCGCGGACAGCCGCGCCCGCAGGCGACGCGCGAGCGGCCTGGCCGGACGTGGCAGTCGGTGAGGGGCTATCCGGTCGCGGGGATGGGCTGAACCAGCGAACGCATTTGTTCGAGGCGACCGGCTTTGACGTGTCCCAGCG
>NZ_KB902431.1 GCF_000379525.1 Lamprocystis purpurea DSM 4197
ACGCAGAGTTACACGACTAGGTTGGGCGATCTTTGGTTTTCTTCGTTGCCGGCGCAGAGGATTCAGGGGAAAACGTGGTCTGTCCCCGGTTTTCCTCTGTCCCCGGTTTTCCCTCGTAATTTTGCTATCCTAAGGCCGAAAGTCGTATTGCACACCTAGCGATTTCGCAAGGCTACTATAGACACCAGAAACCATTTCTTGAACAACCTTCTGGGTTCTTGGTTGCGTGACTCCGGTATTGGTGCGTGCTCGCTTCAAATGAAAAATACCCGCAGATTGAAAATGCAAAAGAAGTGCCAGGATAAATACGGACGAGTCGATCCAATCAACCGTTTCAGAAAATCCAAAAGCTCCTAATGCACCTGCGGCTCTATTAAACGCCTGGATGCTTGTTCCAACGCCACAAGAATCAAGAATAAAAATAGTGCGAGGAAGACTAGCCCTAATGGTCTGAATTTGGGAGCTAATATTTATATCGCCATCAAAAGCGCAAAGTGTTCGCGAATGCCTCTTGGTTCCGTTAACTGAGTTAACAGAGTGGCTACCGTGCGCAGACAAAATAACGACATTTGGACCACGCTTGTTGCAATCGAGGGATACAAATTGCTCAATATCTTTCAGATACATATTTGAAAGAAGCGGTCTTTGAATAATTCTTATTGGTTCAGGATGAACAGACAGCAACGTTTCTGCCGATGTGTAAATTTCCCGAGTTGCGCGAGTGTCTGTAATATCGGATGACCAAGGAGCCTCAAGAATTAAGATCTTTTCGTGTGCCACATATTCCTCTCTTGCCTAACGGTCAGGCCAAGGCGGCGCGCGCCACCGATGAGCCCGCAAACCAGCACAACTTCCGTGGCGCGCGCTCGCTCTTTGGCCGAAAGTTAGGCATTTTTTCATGGGCTTACGCTGTGCGGGGTAGTGACCTATTTCCGCCCAGAGATGTCCTCTTCACTATCGATGCCAGTTCCTCGTGTCGGTCGCTCCCCAACTGTAGGACGTCTCGGTCGTTGCGCCACACTTAGTACATGTAAACGTGTGGGTCTCTGATCCGCCACCGATATCACTACCTACCGACGTGACACTTTCCACCAAATCGTGGTCTTGTAGCTTAATGTAATCACAATTGCGACACCTAACGGAATGCTGGCTACTCTTCGCGCAGTCGTCTGTGTAGAAAAAAATGTGCTCGCTTTTCTGTTGACTATGGTTACAACCTGATCGCGCACAATGTCGTTCTTGCTTGACGCATCCATGTCCACTAACTGGTTTCCACTCCTGGAAGTTATGAAATCCAAAAAGACAAAGAATTCTTTGAATCATGTGAGGCGACCTCGGGCGCTTGCGGATAGCCACCATTACTCATCAACAACGGGCGCAACTTATGCTGGTGCTAACGTCAGCCTAACGTTCAGCCCAAGGCGGCGCGCGCCACCCACGGACCCTGCAAACCAGTTCGACCCCTGATGGCGCGCGCTCGCTCTTTGGGCGTTCGTTAGGCAATTTGGTTCTTCGCCGGTGCACGAATTAAGTAAACTGTCATCGGAACTGACTCCTCAGGTGATACTCTCGCTTGGGTGTTCCGCGTATTAGAGTCTGGAGATGTCTGGGATGGCGAAAGAAGAAGGTCTCCGAATCCCCAGACGAGGGTGCCGACGATTGCAATGCCCGCACCAATTCGCACGGTATTGCGCACCACTCTATCTCCCCAGTCCTTCTCTCTCTTCCCGGCAAATGCCTGCGAGAATGAATGCAAGAAGATATCCTTAATATCGTCCGGGTTCTTCTTAAACGATCCGCCGAACGCGTCCTTCCTTCTTGCAAAGTCGTCGTCCTCGATGGCTTTCAGTATTTCATTACAGTACCGAATATCTGAGCCGATTTTGCCTTCCAGACCATGTACCCCGAAAAGAACGCTTACCACAATGATGAGTGCGCCGGATCTAGAGAGCCAGAGACCATCGTGAAGCAGCAGGGACACGACTACCCCCAGGAGGATGAGCAGACACGTTAAGGCAACATAGTACACTGCTGAGAGATGGAATCCATATGGTTTGGCGTACAGCCAGATGGAAAGTTTCGGAAACCGAGGCTGCCACGGCCTGAGCTCAATCTCCATTATCTCCCGATTGCTCGGCTTGGTATTGATATCCCTTGCTTCCATGGTCACCCCCCCATAGTACAACGAACCGCTCGTTCTTGATGTCGCAGTCGTCCGGTCCAGTGAGCGCCGAACCTCAAGCACAGCCCGCGCCAATCTGCCGCCTGAGCGAGAGCGAAGGCCGCAGATTGGTGCCGAATTACGGTGGCAAAATTACGGTGACAGTTTACGAGATTCAGAAATTACGGGTTGCGTTCAACGCCCATCCGCATTCAGTGCATTTAGTAAACTGTCACCGTAACCCCTGTAATCCCTAGGCGTTCTTTGTTCACTTCGGGGAAAACGTGGTCTGCCCCGAATGGCACGAAGATAAGCCGAGAGCATCTTTAAATCAGCGAGTTAGCATCGCGGTTCATGCCCAAAAATCGGCGTGTTCAGCGCTATTTCT
>NZ_KB902432.1 GCF_000379525.1 Lamprocystis purpurea DSM 4197
GTCGGCATAACGATCGAATTCGGGGTCAGAATTGGCGTTCATAGCAGTGGCGTTGCGGTTGGTTGGCTTTCCAGGCGGTGGGGAAATAGGGGTCTTGGGGAAATAGGGGGAAATAGGGGTCTGACCCCTATTTCCCCGTTAGTTTTGAATCTCTGTAAAACGTACTTCTCCGAGCCCGCAGTTCCGAAAACCTTTACGTACGGTTTCTTTCCAGACGGCAGCGCGACCGCAATCTCCCTCGGGAATGTTCCAGCTATTTCATCCATCGCGCTGACAAAATCCGTATTGCGTGACGACAACGCAACGGTAGACGATTTTGACTTAGAGAGGGATCTCTTAAGTATGAGAAAGTCAGTTAAGCCGCTTTTCGCCCGCGACTTAATAAGCCTGCTTCCCGACTCATCGATTACCTGCGCGGAAAGATAATTGAGCATGATCTAGTCTTTCGAGAACAATTCGCAGATGGAATCTTTCATAATTTGACAGTATTCCTCTTTTATATCTATCCCGATTGATCGGTATCCGTGCCGTCTAGCGAACACCAATGACGTGCCGCTACCCGCGAAAGGATCTAACACGACACCGCACGGAGGCGTCGTCGCAAGTATAGGAATTCTTACCAACTCCTCGGAGAACGTGGCCTTATGCAGTTTTTCACCCTTAGATAACGGAACTTCCCAAGTATCTGTTGGAGGCATGAAAGTACCGTTCGCCGTTAATCGCCCAACTTTCGAGCGATCATAAAAATAAAAACGCTGTGTTACGAAATGGAAGACATACTCGTGCGAGACCGAACTCCGATCCCTAACCTGATCTGGAATCGGGTTTGGCTTCACCCAAATATTATCATTGCGAACGATCCAGTCACGATCTTGTAAAGCTATCGCGAGTCGGTGCGGTATTAGCAGCAACTGTTTGTTCTTACACAACTTCCCATCTCCAGGGCGATCCTGTGGTCGCAGACCAAAGCGACGAGCGGTTTGCTTACGATCCCGACCTTTATGCTCTCCCCGCCCATTCCAATATGTATCTCCAATATTAACCCACAGACTGCCCGTTGAACTTAGTACTTCACGCGCTCCATCGAAGGCATCCGCAAGCTTCCTAATGTAATCCTCTGGGGATAGTTCAAGGCCGATCTGGTTTTCGACTTCGTAATCACGCTGCCCGTAGAACGGAGGTGAGGTAACAATGCAATCGACAAAAACCCCCGCCGCGCGCAACCACCCGAGTACCTCCCGGACCTCGCCGCAGAAAATGAGCGACTTGGAGTCGGTGTAGAACGCCTTGCCGCGCAGTTCCGGCGACTCAAAAATCGCTTGATCCAAGATGGCGGGATGCAACGCCAGGGCTTGCTGCTCCTTGGCCGTGAGTCCCCGCTTCTTACGCAAGGTGGCACCCGGATGCATCGACCAATCTTCTGCGTAGCTCTCTTTGGGGCTCATCGCATCCATCGCATTGGATCTTTCATCATGTCGCGCGCTCCAGGCGGCGTGGTCCGGCGCTTGGCGCCTGAAACCGACCTGCCTTAAAGAAAAAAATGTCACACCCTTGCAAGGCGGAGTTCCAAAAACTGCACCAGCCAGGGTATTTGCCTTCAAGCTGGTTTCGAATGCACCTTTGAGGTGCTGAGCATGGCGGGCCTTGCTCATAAACCCGGTCACCGCGCGATCTGCACGGTCGTCGGTCCGCACAGCGGACCCTACAGGTCACGGTGTTTCCGTAGGGTCCGCTGTGCGGACCGTCCGTGGCCGGCCGGAACAATGATCAAGGCCGCATGGCGAACCCGCGACCCGTAACTGGAAGGTCACCAGATGCGCGCAATCCCGTAGGCATCAATGTTCGTCACCGATCCGGCGCCGTGCCTCCGAGGAGAGTTTCGGGTCATCGTCCACCCACCACAGGAGGCTGTGGGTGTCCAGCAAGAGCCGCATCAGATGTAATCCTCGAATTCTTCGGGGATGGCATCGAAATCCGGCGCCATCCAGAGCAATTGCCCTTTTCCTGAACCAGGCTTGTCCGGGGCGCTTGGGTGACTGAACCGGCACAAGCCGAACCAAGGGGACGCTGTCACGGGCGATAACGATCTCTTCCCCGGCCAAGGCGCGGCGGGTCAACTCGGAAAGTTAGGCCTTGGCTTCGGCGATGTTATATTGGCCCATGGTTGGAGTCTCGTGAGCAATGTTGCTCTTCATTCTAACCCAAGCTGAACATCCTGGTTTGTTGTTCTCCTAATATCATCAACTTACAGCGAATGACATTGCTCAGTCGCACGACGAGATCGCGCAATCTTTGCGTGAGGGGGTCACGGTCTATGAAAGACCTTAGGTGATTTCCGGGAAAGATTTTACCAACACGTAGGGGCGACATGTAGGTGCGACTTCAGTCGCACCCTTACTTCAATTACGGGTGGAGAAAATCAAGAGCTTATCCCGCAAGCCATCAACCTCATCAACGAGTCCGGCCTGTACTCCCTGATCCTGGGCAGCCGCAAGCCCGAGGCCAAGCGCTTTAAGAAGTGGGTCACGTCCGAAGT
>NZ_KB902433.1 GCF_000379525.1 Lamprocystis purpurea DSM 4197
GCAAGCACCCAGAAGTCGTCCGCGAGATTCTCGCATAAGATGCGGAATCTTAGGAACAACATGCCGCACTGATTGCGTTTTTGCGGAGTTCCGGGAGTTGGGAGTTCCGGGGACAGTTTACTTAATTCTCGAACCCAAGAGGGGAAAAGGGGCCAGGCTCGAATGGCACTGACTTAAGCCCAACCAACTGAGAAAAAAGAAAATCTTTGGTCGATAGCTGCAAGTGGTAGGCTGGAGGTTGCGATCGAGCAACACGTCACCCGAGGGACCAGCAAGATGCATCGCGGATCACAGACCAGGGCCGTTCAACACCGCGTGCAGACCTGCATCGCACAGCCTGCGACCGACGCTTTTTTCGACCTGCTGACCGGACCGCGGTTGCTGGAGGGCGGCGACGCACCGGCGCCACACAGTCGCAACCGATTGTTCCCGCAGAGGAAGGTGTTGTCGATGTTTTGTACTCAGGTGCTCTCGGCAGACCGCTCGTGCCAACGCGCCGTCGATGGCGAGGCGATCCGGCGCTTGGCGCTGGACCTGCCGCCCTGCCGCAACAATACCGGGGGCTATTGCAAAGCGCGACAGCGGCTGCCGACGGACCTCCCCATGACACTGGCCCGTGACACCGGGGCCCTGGTGTCGGCGGCGATCCCGAACCATTGGCGGTGGCAGAATCGGCGGGTGTGGTTGGTCGATGGGACGACCTTGTCGATGCCTGACACCCTGGCCAACCAAATCCACTGGCCGCAGCCCGCCACCCAGACGCCGGGTTTGGGGTTTCCGCAGTGCCGCATGGTGGGGTTGATCAGCTTGGGCAGCGGTGTGTTGTGTGATGCGGCAATCGCCCCCTGCGAGGGCAAGGGCAGCGACGAGCAGACGTTGCTGCGTATGCTGGCCCCGCGGCTGGCAGCGGGCGATATCCTGGTGGGCGATGCGTACTTTCCAACCTACTTCCTGCTGTGCTGGTTGGTAGCGCATGGCGTCGACGGGGTCTTCGAGCAGTTCGGCGCCCGTCGGCGTACCACGAATTTCGCTCTCGGACAGATACTTGGCCCACGCGACCATCGCATCCTGTGGTGTCGGCCCGACCGTCCCGACTGGATGACCGCGGTCGACTACGCCGCTGTGCCGGTCACGCTGATGGTGCGCGAGTTGGCCGCGGGGGGCAAGATCCTGGTGACGACCCTGCTGTGCCCTAACCGCTACCCCAAACCGGCAATCAGCGCCCTCTACCGGCGTCGCTGGAGCGTCGAACTCGATCTGCGCAACATCAAGACCACGCTCGGCATGGAACAGCTTTCGTGCAAGAGCCCGGCGATGGTGGAGAAGGAAATCTGGGTCTACCTGCTGGCCTATAACTTGATCCGGCTGCTGATGGCGCAGTCGGCGCTGCTGGCCGACCAGGTCCCGCGCCAACTCAGCTTCAAGCACGCGGTGCAACTGTGGACCCTGTGGCAAGCCTACCGCGACGCCCTCGCCGCAGCGTCCGATATGGCGGCCTTGCTCGCCCTGATGGCCGAGCAACGCGTCGGGCGGCGTCCCGGCCGGATCGAGCCCCGCGCGCTCAAACGACGACCGCGCAACTTCCCGCTGCTCATGGAGCCCAGGGCGCTGGCGCGCCAGGAAGTGCGACTCCACGGGCACCCCAAGAAAGCGAAGTGAAAGCGCACGGAAATGCATCGGGTCGTCACGCATAACAGGACGATTTACATGAAGAATTTGCTTAAGTCAGTGCCATTCGGGCCAGGCTCAATTAGATTCTGTGCCGCCCGCTGGACTTAATCGAGCCTCGCACCGTATTCCGCTGGTCGCGAAGCTCCTGCTTCGCGACCTCTGCGCCGAAGCTCCAGCTTCCGGGACCATCGGCGTCCGGGTACGAGTTTAGGAAGCGAAGCCGGCCGACGCTCAAACGCCAATGACCGCCTCGCCGTAGCGAATGACCAGCGGATCGCGACTCAACAGCCGCAAGGGCTCGGTCTGGGCCTGGGCGACCAGCAGGCGGTCGAAGGGGTCGCGGTGATGGTTGGGCAGTCGCTCGACTGCCGCGGCGTGCTCGGGGNTGATCGGCAGCAGGTCGTCGCCGGCCAGGCGGAACCAGTCGAGCGCCTCANCGCCCGAGATCGGCATGTCGGTACGCGCCAGCGCGTGCTTGATNGCGATCTCCCAGACGGTCGCGGCACTGACCAGCACCTGGTTANCCGGATCCTCGATCAAGGACCTCGCGCGCGCGGACAGGCGCGGGTCGTCGGTCAGTGCCCAGAGCGCGATATGGGTATCGAGCAGNAGCCTCAATGCGTCGCATCCCCGCCGAACAGTTCATCGATCAGCGCGTTACAACCGTCGATCGATTCCGGCACCTGAAACTGGCCGACCGCCGCG
>NZ_KB902434.1 GCF_000379525.1 Lamprocystis purpurea DSM 4197
GGGCGCTCGGCGAGCCCGCGCAAGCAGACGGCCGGGGGGCTGGTGGAGCGCGCCGCCGAGGAATTGTGGTGGCCGGCCGCGGGGCTGCAACATCCAAACTGCCGCGGGCGGTGGCTGGCGCTGCCCGCTGAGACTTCTCCTGGGGTTGATCCGGAGTTTTCAGCATGGCTGCGCAAAATAGTGCAAGAGCGGACAGAGGAAGTCGCGCGGCGTAATGAGCAGGCAATGCTGCGGTTACGGGAAGAGGAGATCGAGCGTCGTAACGAGCGATCCAAACCCCCGCGGCCGTGACGCCCCACGGCCGCGCTGTCACCCGACCGTGCCGTCCGCTTCACGTAGCGGATTGGTATGATGATCGCCAAACCCCTGTAGGTTTCTTAATCATCATGCATGATCCAGACGCGCCGTCAGCCAAAAAGCCGGTTCGCATCGACACCCAGCCCATTGATGAGCGGTCTTCAACCCTGCGGAGTCAGCGCGAGTCCAAGGACCTGCACACCCTGGCAGGGACCTTCTATCAGGCCAGTGCGCGCCGCCTCCAGGCGGCGCAAGACGCCCTGCGCGCTGCCCTGGGACTGGGGCGTTTCGTGCGCAAGTCCGGCGTATGGAGTCCGAAAGAGATCGCGGCGGTCAAGGCCCGGCTCAACAAGCCCTTGGCCGAGTACCGCCCAGCGGATTGGCTGGAACTCGTGGATCTGATCGTGCAAACCCGGCTACCCCCGGAGTTCATTGCCGCGCAAGCCGATCTGCTGGCCTGGAAAGCGGCCCTGGCCGGGGCGCTGCAAGCCATCGCCGAAGGGGGCAACACGGCGAGCCCGGCCGATCTGGGCGCGCTCATGGAGCAGGTGGCACCAGCTCGGACGTGCAGCCGGGAGCCGTGCCCCGCACCTGAGACGCGGCGCAAAGCAGCGCCATGGACTTCGCCAAGGCCGGGGAAACAGCCGGAAAACCTCAGTGAGTATGATTTTCTTGAATATCTCATACCACATTTACAGCGTATCGCGGTATTTCCAAGCACGCTCAGCGCGCATGATATTGACGCGTTCTATCGCTTTCTGTATCAGACTATCAAGGGCCAACCGACGCTATGGAAACGGCAATCAGCTTTACGGGAGCGCTATGGAATTGAGAATCTTGATTTTGAAGCTATTGCTGTCGTTGCTGCGTCAGGGATCGCCAACGTAGAACATCTATTGCGCGCGAAGAACAATAAATTTTTAACTGTCAAGGTGTTAAGTCATTATTCTGAATGTTGCGCTTCCTGCAAGACCGACATTAGCGGCAAAACCTTTGATGTTGATGCGCTTCTTGGTGCGTATCTTGCTAAAACCAACACTCTTGGCATCCTTCCACATGCGCATTGTTTAAACGAATGGTGTCGATGCAGGTTCATGCCTGTGCCCGATGAGACGCCTCCGCCCGGTGTTGACCCTGATTTCCATGCGTGGCTGATCGCGGCATTGCAAGATCGAAACGCGGAACTTGATCGGCGCAATGAGCAGGCGATGCTGCGGTTACGGGCGGAACAGGCGAAGCGGACGGGGGATCAATCATGACAGTGCCGATGTTTTTTGCTTTTGGCTGTAGGTATGGGCTGGCGTGTACTCGGACGCTCCCTACGCGGCTACGAGTTCCACTCGGCGCATTGCAAACCCGTGGCTGAAGTGATGCGCTTGCAACGCTTTAGCGACCGCGCAAAAAATAACGGCCCACTCTGACGAGTTGGGCCGTCGGCCGCCTTCCCCGAGCTTTAATCCCCATACGGGTGAATGGATCGCTCCACCTCGGTGCCCACCGATGCAGTAACGGTAGCGGCTCGGCGACGCCGGAGTCATCCGGCGACTGCTGCTCAAGTATCGTCGTGGATGGCGCTCGGTGCAAGTGATCGCATCACGCGTAAAACCCACTGCCACGGCCGCGTGTCGTGACGCCACACTGCCCCCATGGCCAACGACCCCGATTTCATCCTCAACATCACCCTGAACCTGCCGGACCTGCCGTCGGGCCGGCGGCCCGGGTTCCCTGAGTTGCAAGAGGCGGTTCAGGTCATCGCCTCTGCCGCTCATGCTCAGTGGGTCGCTTACGCGGAAGGTCGCTCACTGCCTAACGGCCAAACGATCGGCTCCAGGCTGGGGGCCTACAAAGATTCGATCCTGCTGCGCCAACTCGCCCCGTTGCACTGGCAGATGTACTCGGACATCCCCTACGCCGCGGCCATCGAGTTCGGGTCGGCAGCGACCGACATGAAACAGGCCCTGCTGACCTCGGCGAAGG
>NZ_KB902435.1 GCF_000379525.1 Lamprocystis purpurea DSM 4197
CGACCTGTGGCACGTGTTCCGCCTATGTGGCCGGGCGCTGCCAGGAGCGCGACCTGGGGGTGCAGGCGGGTGATCCGGGGTGCGCTCTGTGGTGGGCTGAGGGCGCAGCGGTGGCAGGATGACCGCTGCGCGCCGCCCACCCTCGCGTGTCCACATCATGCGGGATGAAGCTCTTCGCGGATCACCCGCCGCAACGTGTCTTCAAGGGTGCGGCGCTGCATGGCCTCGCGCAGCGTGGCGTTGATCAGCGTCTGATAGCCGCGCTCGCCTGACTGGTGCTTGAACCATGACACCACGTCCGGGTCCAGGGCAATGCTGATCTTGGTTTTTTTACCCGGCGCGGGCTGTAGTCCGACGCGGTGAACGGCACGGGCCAGGTCCTCTTGAGTCACCGGCGGCGCCGTATCCAGGTCGGCATCATCCCACTTGCTGGTCATAGTGGCGTTGCTCATGTTGATCGGTCTTGCGCAGGGAAATGACGTGAATCGTGTCGGATGTTTCCGTGTGTGCGATCACGACCACGGTGACACCCAACAGCCCCAGGGTGATAAATCGGTGTTCGCCATAGGCGAAGCGCCGATCCTCGAAGGTGAACGTGTGCCCGGTGAAGGCCGTTGCCGCAGCGGCCAGGTCCATCCCGTGTTTCTTCCGGTTGGTGGTGCGCTTTGATTCGTCCCAGGTGAAGTTCATGCGGATAACGATATATACAATTATCCATACCGTCAAGCGCGCCTGTGTTGCCTTGACAGCCGCGCCCCGCCCGACCTATGCTCTGCGGGCCGCTGGGGTCCCAGCGGTCGGGATTGGCATCCTGAAGTTCGGGCGGACACACCGCCGAGAGGCGGTTTTTTTATGGATGATGCACGACACCCAGTTTAAGCGGGCCGTGCGGGGAGCCTGCGGGCTCGCCTGATCCTGAACCAGGTATGCCAACCCGTATGGCCCGCCCCTCGATTGGCATTGGGGGGCGGAAAACCACTGTTCAGGTGTCGCATCATGACTACCATCGCCCAAGTCTCGCCCGTTGAAACCCAACTCGTTCCCGTCTTCGTCGCCCAGATCGGCGGCATCACTGCCCACGTCTGCAAGGCGACCGCGTTGCACGCCTTCCTGGAGGTGGCGACCAAGTTTTCCGACTGGATCAAGGACCGGATCGCTAAGTACGAATTTCAAGAAGGCCATGACTTTGCAATTGCTTCCGAAAAATCGGAAGCAAAGCGCGGCGGGCACAACCGCATGGACTATCTGCTCTGCCTCGACATGGCCAAGGAACTGTCGATGGTCGAGAACAACGCCAAGGGCCGCGAGGCGCGGCGCTACTTTATCGCCATGGAGCGCAAGGCACTGGAGTCGGCCGGGCAGGTGGCCCCCGCCGTGCCCCAACCCATCCCCGCCACTATCGACTTCGAGGGCACCACCCTGCGTGTGATCGAGCGCGACGGCGCCCCCTGGCTGGCCGCTTCGACGCTCGCCGCCGCCCTGGGCGAAGGTCTTCACCTGGTGCAGAACACCTTCCACCGCAACCGGGGCCAGTTCGCGGGAATGTCCGCGGTGATCCGTGACGGGCGCACGCCGCAGGTGCGCATCTTCTCGGTGTGGGGTGTCTACCTGCTGTGCCTGCTGATTCACACCCCGCGCGCCGCCCGCCTGCGCGAGTGGACGCGCACGGTGTTGGATACGCTCGGCGCGCTCGGCGGTTCGCGCCTGGACCGCCCGACCCCGGCGCCGACCTTGCT
The DNA here is from genome assembly GCF_000379525.1 of Lamprocystis purpurea DSM 4197. Lineage (GTDB taxonomy): Bacteria > Pseudomonadota > Gammaproteobacteria > Chromatiales > Chromatiaceae > Thiodictyon > Thiodictyon purpureum. Next base: position 1,737 of record NZ_KB902435.1, read on the forward strand.
GCCGTCCCCGGTCGACTCGCTGACCACCCCCGCCGTGCGCGCTGCCATCAACCGCAAGGCCCACGCGCTGAGCCTGGCGGCCTTCGAGCACAACCGCGAGATTCTGGAAGCCTGGTTGTGCCGCTGTGGGGATCTCACCGACCCAGCGACAGCGATTGAGCGCATTCATACCCTGGAACTCGATCACGGCAAACATGCCATCGTGGATATCCAGTTGCTGTGTGAGGTAACCCGATTGACCGGAGTCCTGGAGCGGACGGTCGCGCAGCAGCAGCAGGCGATTGCGCGCCTGTCGGCGGTGACCGGCCGGCAGTTTCAGTGACGCCCCCTTGACCCCGGTCGCACGAACGCGGCCCCCACCACGGAGCATCCCGACGTGAGCTTGAAGAAAACCCCCTCCCGCGCGCTGTTGGCCTTGCGCGAATCCTTCCCGCTGGCCTTCCCCGCCGACGATGCCGCGCTGCGCCCGCTGGCGATCGGGATTCGGGAGCCGATCCTGGCCTGGGCCGCCACCCGGCCGGAGG
>NZ_KB902436.1 GCF_000379525.1 Lamprocystis purpurea DSM 4197
CGGGCGTTGTCGCAGGCCGGCGTGACCAACCTCTATGCGCAGCGCTTCGCGCGCCAGAGCGGCATGTTCTTCGACCTGGGCGAGGTGGGCGGCAAGCGGGGCACGACCGTCATGGATGCGCGCATGGAGAGCTTCGATCAGGAGTACGGCCACCGCCCGCTGTTCGAGCAGTACACCGCGTTCGGCTATCTCAACAATCTGTCCACTCCACAATCAAAGGTGTATTTGGACCTGGCGCGCACGCTGAAGAAAGAGCGCAAGCAGACCCTGGGCGGCTTCGCCAACGACCTGCAAGGGCGCTATGGCGTGGATCTCGCGACGATGAATACGGGCGGCATCGAAGAGATCATCAAGGCGATGGACGCGGGGGCTGGTGATGTCTCGGGGATGGCCAAGCGCTATGTCAGCGAGATGGGTTTCCTGACTGGCACGCAGAAACAGCCCCTCACGGCTGCGATTGCCAAGGGCGACCCGGAAGCAATCCGCACGGCGCTGGTCAAGACCATTGCAACGCATGGCATCGAGAAGACCGAAGGCCAAAAGGACCGGATGACGGATGCGGACTATGCCAAGACGTTGGGGGATGCGGTCGGGGATAAGATCAATCCGGCGCTGCGCGGTATCAAGGAGGTATCGGCTGGCGGCCTGACCGCGGTGGACAACGGCGTGCAAGAGATCGTCACCAAGCTGAAAGAGTTGGCGGATATTGCCGACCCGACCGGGGGCGTGCGCGAGTCGCTGGCGCAGCGGGCGGGGGATTATGTGTATAAGGCCATCACCGATCCAATGGAAATCCGAGCAAAAAGCTATGGCGAGGCGCGCGAGATCATGGGGCGCAAGGCGCAGGGTGCGCGGGGGCGCGCAATGGACGCGTTTCGCGGGGCGGGCAGCGCTGTGCTGGACTTCTTTATCCCCCCCGCGGGCGGGGCCGATCTGCCGGGCGGCGGGGGAAACTACCCGTATCAGGCCATCGTGACCGATCGGGCTGCGCATTACGGCGTGCCGGCCGCGGACATGGCGGGGATTTTTGCCAGGGAATCACGGTTTGACCCAGATGCAAAAAATGTTGGGTCGCGCGGCGGTTCGTATGGGATTGGGCAATTCAACGACCAATCGATGTTGAAAGATTACGGCCTGACCGGCGCCGACGTGATGAAGATGAACCCATACGAACAAATTGATCTTGCTACCAAGCACTATAAAAAACTTTACGAAAAAGCCGGCCGCAATTCTGATCAGGCGATCATCAACTACAACGGCGGCGGCGATCCCAACTACTTACAGCACGTGCGCGAGCGGCAACGCGAATACGGGATTGGCGGCAGCGGGGCGGTTGCGCCAACCGGCAGCGGGGCGGTTGACGCCAACAGCCCTTTGTGGGAAATGGTCAGTCCGGCGCTAAGGGCGCAGAAAGGCATGATCCTGGGCGGCGCATCCGGTACCGGCCTAATCGCGGGCGATACGCTGATGATCGCCGACCAGATGTACCGCGAGGCGGCGCAAGCCGGCATTGCATTGCAAGTCGCCAACGGCGGCGGATCGCGAGGCAAGTCGCGCGCAGGTACCCGCAACCATGGCGACGTGCCGAGCAGAATCGGGGAATCGCTCGACTTGATCCCGAAAGGCGGATGGGCGTCCGCCGAGCAGCGCAAGATGCTCTATCGCATGGCGCTGGAGGCCGGCGCGGATCGCTTGGGCTACAGCCATGATGGCCACGCGCTGCATGTGCAGAAGGCGCGCCCGGCCAGCGTCGGCGGGACTGGATTGCCAAGCGCTACCTGGGGCTACGGCGGCGCGGTACCGCCCGAACTGCGGGATGCCTTGCGCAACGCATCGATGCCGAAAATCGCGGCACCACCCGCCGACCGCGAAGGCGCCTACGTCCCCAACCTCGACCGCCACCTCGCCGCCCAAGCCAATCGCGGCGCCCAGGACCGCTACGGCGAACTGACGCTGAACATCAACCAGCGGGTGAACGGCCAGACGCGCAGCCGCACCACGCAGCGCTTGCGGGCCGGCTCCGGGGTCGAACGGCCGCGCCTGCATGGCGATGTCGATCTGGCGGCGGGTGGCTGATGGGCGCGCGCGTCTTCACTCCGGCCTGTCGGGTGACGATCACCACGCAGCGGGGCACGACGATCGAGGTCGCGCCGCTGCTGGGCGACAACGGCCACGTGACGACGGCCAAGGCGTTGGACGCGCCCAAGGGGACCTGGGAGATCAGCGTGCCGGATCAGCCGTTCAAGATC
>NZ_KB902437.1 GCF_000379525.1 Lamprocystis purpurea DSM 4197
CACGACTAGGTTGGGCGATCTTTGGTTTTCTTCGTTGCCGGCGCAGAGGATTCAGGGGAAAACGTGGTCTGTCCCCGGTTTTCCCCTCAAAACGGCTGTTTTCTCACATGGCCCACAGCCGAAATCCAAAATCGCACTGCCGGGTTGTAGATGACGCAGTACTGTATCGGCAATACTTGAATATGCACCTTTTGTCTTCCCTTCTTCTGGGGTCATGTAGCCTTCAAAAGGAAATGTTTCAATAGTGCGTCGAATGGCTTCGTCAATTGTCATTTGTGCTTTCTCCTGTTTGATGTTTGAGATGGTGTTAATCGCATGCCGCCTAACGTGCAGCCTAAAGCGGCGCGCGCCCCTGATGACCTTGCGGGTTAGCACGACGCCTGTGGCGCGCGCTCGCTTTTTAGGCGAAGGTTAGGCTTTTCTTGGTTTCCGGAAAAAGAACTCGACCTGGCCCCTTATCCTTTTCCTATTGCCCTATGTTGTAATCCCTTGTAGGATCATAGCCAATTCCAAGCTCAAGATCGCGCTGTCTTTGCGCTTGTTGCGCTTGCTCGAACTGCTCCTCCTGCTGCCTCCTCTGTTCTTCCATATAGATCATCTGCTCCTCTTGCTCGGCTTGTCCTTGCTGATAAGTCCTAGCAGTCGCTCCGGCATCTCGTGAGGTCTGTTCATGGACAGGCAGACGCCGATCTCCAGCTATGGCCGGAGGTGTCTGCTTTGCCCTCGGAAGAGGGACCGTCTTGCCATTCGGCATGACCGTAAAATTCGCGGGCATCTGCACCTTACCTTCCCGGACCTTCTGCTCGAACCAAGCCGCCTTTTGTTCCGGCGTCATTTGATTATGCTTTTGGAAATGAGCATTCGCACGATCTGCGGCAGCCTGATAAGGATCTACAGATGTGGCTGCAACGCATCCCGCAATCTCAAAAGCTGCCGCAACTATAAATAACAAATATGTGAAGTTTTTCATTGGTTTGGAGCTAACCCGAAGCTGTAGGAATAGACCCTAGACCCATTTTTATTGTCTTCCCGGCAATAAAATACTGGGTCTTTTCCGTCACCGACCGTAGAACAGGATATGTTGCGTCCAGATGCTGACGGAATACTAGAAGAGGAACGATGCGCCAAGTCATCGGATATTAAAAGTTTATCCCTTCCTTGCTGAAAGTTCGTCCGGGCAATCTCCGTCAAAATGCCGTCAGGTCCGTAATGTTTTTGTTCCCATGCCTTGATTGCTTCCTGTTCGGGTCTCCTCGGTTGAGAGGGCATCTTAGGTCCAGGAAGCTCCGAAAGACTCGACAGTGGCGGAAGCCCATACTGCGCTCGCTTCTTATTGACATCTTCTAGGGAATATGAATTTACGATTTTCGTCAAGCTTTCTGCTGCATCTGCTTGGCGTTTGTTATCTTCTTCAAATTCAAGTGCTGCCGTATTCGGCACTGACTGAATCGTGACTCTTACGGTGTAAAGTGCATCCGCATTCTCGCCAGTCTTTTCGCAATTTGTTGGTTCCGATATTTCCTTTTCATTGGCCGCGTGGTCGGCCCAAATCAAATTTCTGACAAGGTTACAGCTATCCTCTGCCAACTTCTTGTAAGGAAGGGAAACAGCAGGAGCGCCTGAGCACGCTACAAACGCGAGGGCGGCAAGCACGCTGCCGCCGAACAGATTAACTGTATGTTTCAGTTTTCTTATGGAATGCATCGGAAATCTCATGAGCCTAACGTGTTCTAGGTTGGCACGGGCCGGCGACATGCTTGCCCGCCACGGGCCACTAAGGTTCTAGACTGAATCCCGCCGACCGCCCAGGCACATCGCCTCACCGCACGTGCCCCACCCGCGCCCTGCCGAGGCCCCCCCAGCCGCTCGGTGTTGCACATCGGCTGCCGCTCCAGGCCCAGCCTATCGCCCTTCGATGTGTACTTTCTGCGTCTCGCTGCTGTCTTGCAAGGGGCGTTTTGTGATCTGGATCATAGTTTCCGCAAATACCGGATACAAGACGCTGGATTCCAGGCAAACCTCCGCCGGGCGCTTGCCATCAGACCCTGCATCCGGACTAGACTTGGGGGACGCGACCGGCACGGGCCGCTCGTGAACTAGGCTGGCGCGGGCCGCTAATGAACTAGACTGGAACGGGCCACTAGGGAACTAGACTGAATTCCGTCCAAGACCGACACGACCGCCACATGATGTCCACCATCCCCAACCCCCGCCGCGAGGACGGCTCC
>NZ_KB902438.1 GCF_000379525.1 Lamprocystis purpurea DSM 4197
GCCACGGACGGTACCTCTCAGGGCGCTCGGACCTGCACGAGTAAGACGGAACGCCTGACCAGCGATATCAGGAGTTTGGCGGGCAGGAACTCCCCCGCGTCGTCGACACATCCATCAACACCTCGTCAACAGCACAGCAGCCGACATCGAGAAGGGGGTGCGCGCTGTCCCGAACCAGGTCCACAACGCCGACCGCGTCCGAAGCACGTGCCCGGACCTTCACCCTGACTGATCCGTTGCTCGTGAGTGCTGATGTTTCAAAGAAATCTGCCAAACGATCACATAAGAACCGCTGGGTTCTCGCTCCAGGTACCAACGCCGCCGTGCGTATCCCGCGAGCACGCACTGACTTACCGACAGTAGCCGAAACAAGAAAGCGTGACGCAGGTCATGGTTTCGCCATGACAGCACAACTACACTCATCGACATTCTGCGCCTTTATCTGGTTTCCACACTGTTGCGCTGGGGAATGGGAGCGAACAGGGACAGTTGAGTGAATCTATCAAGTATAGCGAATATGAAATCCGCCTGGTATCGCCACAGACACGTTGTCCGGCAAGTGCGTCCAACACGGACATCAGGAAGCGAGAGCATACTTGGATGCTCAGTAAACCTCAGCCTAGTACGCTATTACGAATCATTCGATGAGTTTCGCAAAGCCTGCGAAGACTTCTTCAGCAACCCAGGCGACCATCAGGGTGACCTGCGTTTATTGCTGACGGAGAATTTCGAAATAACCGGTCGGTGAGAAAACCGGAAATTTGGCATGAGCCAAGCATACATGGCCGACCATGAATAGCCGGTTCCGCAAATGTGGACGAATGACGAAGCCAGACCTCAGCCGTAGGGACGCCGGTTACCCTGCACCCTTACGGCTGAGGCTAAGAGCGCAAGACCACAAGCCGCTAGATACTATCCGGTCAAGAAAAAAACTTCCTAAAACACAGGAAACCATTATGAGACTAAGAAGCATTAGCCCGTCCCTTTCTCTGTATCTAAGCATTTCGATTGCAGGAGCATTGCCTGCAATTGCTTGGAGCCAGGATCAGGACAAAGCTATCAGGCAAGCACTTGTAGTTTGTTTAGATCAAAAGGACACCACCATACGGATTGCCTGCTACGATAACATCGCAAACAGTCTTGCTAAGAGTTCGGCAACAAAAGAGGAAGCCAAGTTACCGCCGGACAGTACCACGAGAAGTGATGACACGGGCCAAGACGACGAGGCGTCAACTAGGACCGCGGATATAATTAAACCTTCTCCTGAGATCGAATTTAAGGTGGTCGACTCTGAGGATATGTACGTTGCACCGGATAAATATACAAATCGCGGAGTGGAGATGCGTAACGTTCAATGCTTCCATGCGGACAAAGACGAATATCGCTGCTTGGCGACTTCTAGCGGAATGCCTTTGGTGCTAATGTCACCAGAGATTACCCCATCAGCAGAGAAGACCGCAATCGAGGAAAAGTGTGGCGAAATAAAAAAGGTATCCACTCAGCAGTGCAGAAAGAATGTTCATTTCATACCGCTTGGTAATACAGAGGATATAATAGGCGGGTATCAGAAGCGAGTCGTCATCCTTACAAAAGCGATTGAAATTATTCCCGCTCCTATTAAAAAGAAGAAGAAATAGATGGTGGATGGATGGGGTCAGGTCTTGACTTGAGGGATGGATGGGGTCAAGGGATGGATGGGGTCAGGTCTTTACTTGTGCCTTATGGTATAGCGCCCTAATAAGTTGTCCGGATTGAGTGTCGCTATACATTATCTGCGTATTTCGTATCAGGCAAAGAGAAAAACGATTTTATTCGATCTTTATTCTCTTGAAGGGACCTCAATGCCGATCGTAATTTCTTTAGCAAGTCGGGCTTGTTTCGTATTGTTGATCGACCGAGCTTTTTGTCTTTTATCTCCTCCCATACGTGCTCATCCGGATTGAGATCGGGGCTATAACTAGGCAAGTAGTAGAGGCGCAATTGTTTGCGATGACTGCAAACAAATCGTCGGACCATTTTACTGGTGTGAAATGAGGCACGGTCCGCAATAAGAAATAGCGGCTTAACACGATCGGCAATCAGTGATTCTAAAAAGGCTATGTACGTCTTAGCCGTGATGGTTTCCTCGGTCACTCGATAACGCAAGTTTCCTTCAGCCGTGACTGACGAGAGCACATTACAATGGCCACGCTTT
>NZ_KB902439.1 GCF_000379525.1 Lamprocystis purpurea DSM 4197
AGGTCACAGAGTGGGGTCAGGTCTTGCAATCACGCCTGCGTGATTGCAAGACCTGACCCCGATATCGGAAAAGGGGTCGGCCAGGACAAGGGGCCAGGCTCAATTACGAATCCAATAATTGCCTAACGAACGCCCAAAGAGTGAGCGCGCGCCATCAGGGTTCATGCTGGTTTGCAGGGTCAGTGGGTGGCGCGCGCCGCCTTGGGCCGAGCGTTAGCAGGTCTTGATCATCGTTCCGGCCAGCGACAGCCTGTCCGCAACTGGAGGTCGAGGCTTTAGCCGGTGGAGATTCCCGAGATCTCAAAGAAAATCAGTGGTGCCTGCGCGCCGGACCGGCTAAAGCCTCGACCTCCAGTCGCCGGAACGATGACCAAGGCCCGTTAGCAGAAACACCAGAAAAATTGATCTTAAGAGAAAAATTGTGAGCAATAAAATGCTACCGAATAGAGAAATGCCACTGTGGCTATCCTCCATTCAATCTTCGACCGATTTAGATAATGTTAAAATAGAAAATTTGCTTGAAGGGTCTTTATACTACCCATGTGGAGGCCGAGATGGTGATCCCATTAAATTTCTCGGAGGTCATATCTTCAGTTTTGTATATGCTGATAACGGCGTATCTATTCAGCAGGTTGAAAATAGTATAAATAACCAAAATCGGAATTTTTTGGGATATTACTTGGAATTCAAAAGAGACAATCCTTTCCTCTATGAATCCATTTGGTTAATTCTGAAGAGGTCAGATGAGTTCAACGATGATTTTGGGCCGGATCGATTAAGTTTATTGTATGTGCATGGAGATGACTTTGAAACTTTTAAAAATCTATATTCAAAAAATATGATTTGCCCAACAATTATAGCTTTAATAAAAGCAGGATGCATGGGTTCAGATAATTATGATGGTGATGGTAAATTAGCTACGGCTGTTTATAAATTAGGATTGCCTTCTTATATGCTAGAAGTCCCAAACAAAAGTAAAAAAAGTTTCTGGGGTAAGCATTTAGTTCAACTAAAATACCAGAAAATTAATTATGATGAATTTGACTTGGTTTTATGGGGCCACCAGGCAGTCGGGTAGCCACGCGGGATAAGCGCGGGATAAGGTTACAAGGTTAAAGGTTACTGGAAAGGGGTCAGATCCCGCAGAGTGGGGTCAGGTCTTGCAATCACGCATGCGTGATTGCAAGACCTGACCCCGATATCCTGACCCCGATATCCCCGCCTCGTCCGCGCGCATCCTCACCGCCGACAGCTTGGACTCGGTGCTGCTGCATTGAGGGCTGTGGCAGCACATCCCGATGACCGCCCCCGGTCTGATCTCGGCGTCCCGGTGAGCGCGCGCTGCCGCACAGACCACCCGGCCAGCACGGCGCATGCTGGCCATCCAGCAGCAAACCGGAACAACCATCGTGAAGAACCGTCTCGCAACTCCACCAAGACGCGACAGCAGAACTGAAGCCGTCGCGTGACGACACACCGCGCTCGGGCCTTGATCATCGTTCCACCCGATGCCGCGTGGCCGGCACCATGATCAAGGCCGGTCGCGCTGCGACTGCCCATGAACAGTAGCCACCCGGTGGCCGCCGGCGACGAGGACCGGTCCCGTCTCCTGGCGTTCTTCGCCGTGGCCTTCGCTTGGTCGTGGACCTGCTGGCTGCTGGTTCCCGCCATCAAGGCTCAGTCCGCCCTGGCGGCCGGAGTGCTATCCTGCCTCGGTGGCTTTGGGCCTGGCGTCGCAGCGGTAGCTGTGGTCGGTTACGCCGGCGGTCGCGCGGCGTTGCGCGCGTGGTTCGGGCGCTGCCTGCAATGGCGCATCGGTTGGCGCTGGTTCGCGCTGGCTTTCCTCCTGCCCTTGGCATTGATGGGGCTGGCGGCAGTCATGCACGTCGTGCTGGGCGGCACGCTGGGACCCTCGCCAGCCGTCGGACACCTGCCGCTGGCGGCGGCGAACCTGGTGCTGATCCTGCTGCTGGGCGGCCCGTTGGGCGAAGAGTTCGGTTGGCGTGGCTACGCCTTGCCGGCGCTCCAAACGCGGCACGGCTGGCGCGTCTCAAGCCTGATCCTGGGCGCGGTATGGGGGTTGTGGCACCTGCCGTTGTTCTTGAGTGCCGACACGGTGTCCTTTCGGCAAGCCTGCATGAATCCCACGCGCGGGTCCGGTAACGTGGGAGCCCCGCGTTCTTGGCGACCGGAAGGCCCAGCGTGGCC
>NZ_KB902440.1 GCF_000379525.1 Lamprocystis purpurea DSM 4197
TGAAGCCTTGAACTCCAAATGCGCATCAATGGCCGCCACCAGACAGAGGCCGCCTGAGATAGAATGAGTAACTTGTTAGTGAACCTTCACTAAGCTAGCCAGTTAGCACGATGCCTGTGGCGCGCGCTCGCTCTTGAGACAAAGGTTAGGCTCTTACTCATTCCCCAACAAAAGAACCAGAGCCTGGCCCCTTACTCTCTCCTTACTCTCTATTTCCTTGTATTGAGAGCCTTAGGAGCGTTGTCTTTGCTTGTGTGCCCATCTACTCTGCGAGAAACTCAAAACGCCTAATCGCGGAGGCCGGGCCGGGGCGATACTTAAACGCTACGGGAAAAAGTTGATCGCCTTGGGGACGCCAGGGAAAAAGCACCATTACTTCGCCCGGCGTCGCACGAAGACAACCAAGGTCATCACGCTCAAGGGTACAGGATGCAGCGATTACGAGGGCACACGAATCTGGATTTTCTCGCGCATGCTGGACTTCATTCTGGGTGAGCGCTACTGAAAAATATTCCGACCATGAGGATGAAGAGCCCTTCGCTTCGACATATAGTCTCTTTCCTTCGCGTTCCGCTTCAAGGTCCCATGCCTTCGTGGCGCTTGTATCGAGTATCTGGTCGTCCGTGAATCCGTTGCTTCGCAACCAAGTCCGGGCTGCTTCCATTCCAGCTTGCTCAATTGCTCGGCGTGCCTCCACCCCTTCGACACGTCCTTGCCCTTCTGTCCACATCGTAAGGGCACGCTCGAACTCGACTTTGGGAGGCGGGGATTCAATGACATCGTCAACGGCATAGCACCAGGGCCGACGGTCGGGTATTCGGGTAAGGCCGCGGAAATACGGTTCAAAACGAGCCATCCAGGCGTCTCCCGTATTCTCTCCTCGGCGACACTTTTCTACCGCGGTCCAGGCTCTTCCCCACCAGCCGGCAGGATTGCTGGTCGGTCCCAGCGTAGCGCGTTGGCGCACCTCGTCGTCGCCTTTCGATGCCTGAGCAGGCATCTTCGTCGCCCACCAAGTCTCAACAATGTAGTCACGCATTGCGGGTATCGCGGCATTAAGTGTTGCGTCTTGACGAGCCGCCATCAACTTGTTTCCTCCGATTTCTTTGGTTGAAGGCATGGGCGTCGCCGCAATCATAAGTTGGTCAGGCTAACTTTAACCACAGCCCGCGCCAAGCTGCGGCCTGAGCGAGAGCGAAGGCCGCAGCTTGGCGTCGGTGCTGGTGGGTTCGTTAGCTCGTTTCATTTCGCGCACCAAGAAAACGGTTCGCACCTGGGTCTCGCCAAATGAACCAGGCGGAAATAAGCACTAGTATAAGATGGGGAAGCATGACGTGTGGAAGGAACCATCTTAACCAGTAAGCTCCGCCAACTACGACTTTACCGTCGCTGCTTCTTTCCTTAGTGGGGTGCAGAAACGCTGGCACGCCTTCCATCCAGCTACTGTTTATCCGCGGACCCAGATCGGTGTGGCAGGCAATCTCAATTTCAGCCATCCTTGGGTAGTACCTCATCTGATGGCCCTTTACTGATGCCTCAAGGAGCCAGAACGACAGCGCACTAATCAGAACCGCGAGGAATAACCCCCTATTTTTCTGCTGAAAGGCGAGAGCCAGAGTCGCTAAGCTAAAAGTTACAGCCCAGCCTTTGATTGTAAGAAGGCGGGCGTCGAAAGCGCCAACAATCTTCACGATTTCGAGGTACTCGCTAGAGATTAATGTGGCGCAGTCCATCGGTCCCCCTTTCTTGGAGCTGACACATTTAGGCGGACGAACTACCCCATAACACGTCGCCTTTTTAAGATTGGATCAGTGTTTTCTCAGGTTGTCAAGCCCCTGCGCTCCGTTCCTCACCGCACCGTTCGTGCGTTATAAGGCAAGATTGCCTCATCACGCACGAACGCGTCGAGGGTACGCTGCTTAAACGGGCGATGCGACGATTGTTCTCAGAAAAGAATAAACGAAGAAACAATCGTGTGAAGTCCCTTTCTCGACGGTTGGTCAGGGTGTTTGGGAGGCACCGACCGAAGGCTGACATGCGTCAGTTCAACTGGTGTTCCCAGGATAGCAGGCGCGGAGGCGGTTGCCCGCCTTCTGTGACCCTGTCGCACGGCGAATCCGTTCTAGCCCACCGTGGCTGGCCGTCCCCGCGGGCGGCGGCGGGAGTTTTCCGTCATGCCCAGGTAGTCGAACACCAGGCG
>NZ_KB902441.1 GCF_000379525.1 Lamprocystis purpurea DSM 4197
CGTCCACTTTCTGACGTCCACGCTTGGTTTCAAACAGCGTCCCGGCCTGCTCCAGGATCTCCTTTTTCCACTGCCCCACCTGGACCGGATGGACTCCATGCTCCTGTCCGATCTCGTTCGTCGTTTTGACCCCGCGGATCGCCTCCAGGCCGACTTTGGCCTTGAAGGATGCCGTGTACGTCTTGCGCTTCGCTTCGCCCATTATGATATGCCCCTTTTGGTTCGACGCGAGCTTAAATTACTGTCCGGTTTTCAGGGTCCACTATAATGCGTAATTTTCATTTTGTGTTCGGCCTTGGGGATTTCACCAACCTCGGTGGAGACGCGGGTTAAAATTGATGCTCTTCAAAACTTTAAACCGCGCCAACTCCATCAATCGTCGAGTCTGCCGGGGCCGAGCCAATCCAAAAACATCGCATACCGCGCTGGGCGCGGTTTAGTGCGCACCACCACGACTCCGCGCAGTCGTCGGGGGGTCGATCCGGAGCCTCGGGTTCGGCGCGCCGGTCGTTGGCCCAAGCGCCACTTGCACCTCGACTCCCTTCCAGCGCTGGCTGCCAAATCGTACCGTCGGTCCGGTGTTCGCTCCTCCGCGCAACCTGCCGCAGGCTATTGGCCGTTAGGCGCTGTGGGTCCTCACAATGATAGGTGCAGTCCGCTCATTGCTTGTCCGTATTCGCGCTTACAGAGTGGTCGGTCGATACGCGCACAGTCCTGCCGGTGTCCGTTGCGTACGATTGCCGCACGGACTCGACCGGCCGACAGGCGGAATCGAGGGGCTGCGCAAGGGTCAAGACCAGGATCCGCGCGATACGTAACGTTGCACGTACCGACGGTGGAATGTGCACGACGGACATTTCGAAAGATCACCAGTTTACGGAAACCCGCCGCCCGGTCCATCAGCAGATTCACTCCGAGTTCCGCTTTCGCAAGCAAACGCGCATCGTGAGCTGCGCACTGCCGGGGGATACGATCAAGCATATGTCGGAGATCGTGAAAAACCCACAATTACGCGCAGCCTTGGGCGCCGGCGGAGGGCGCTGGGATACCATCCTGCTGAGTGCCGGCGGCAATGACCTCATCGACACGACCGATGAGATCCTGCTGCCAAAGGCGCGGCGTACCGCGAATCCTCAAAGTCCGCGGGACTACTGCGACGGTCTACGGCTCGACAACCTGATCAAAGAGATTCAGGACGGCTACCGCCGAATCGCCGACGCCCGCGATGCCCCGGGGGCCACGGCCCGTGGCGTTCCCATGCTGACCCATACCTATGACATAGAACCGATTCTGGACGGGTTATAGCCATTTGGAACTGCTGCCGCCGCTGCCGGTCCCTTGCCGACTGCCCCCACCTTGACTAAGCTTATGTTTATAAATTGCCGCTGCGAGCGGAGTGTCTGTCGCATCAGGGTGCCTCTCCAAATGATGATTCATTGCCTCGCTGCCCGGCCCGTTCTCTGGTTATCCGCCCTACTCGCCGTCGCCTGTGCCGGGCCTGCCGGCGCCGAGGACAATACGGTCGCGTTTTACCAAGAGCAGGGTTTCGTCGTGATCGGCGAGACCGCGGTTGAAACGACTGACGGCTACGATATTGTTCTGTTCGAGGGCTGCGAGACCGATAAGGAGATTCCCCTCGCCAACGGTCAGACCTTCGTCTGCGAGGACAACGGTTGGATTCCGGGGGAATTCTGGGCGGAGGCGGTCATCCTTAAGCACCCGACCACCGACGAGATCAAGGTCGTCATCGCCAACCACACTTTCAAAGGAACGTTGCGAGGAGAGGCTGACCCGGCATCGCTCGTCGCGGCGTTGCCCGCCGCAACCCCCCCGGTCGCTCAGCCTACGCAACCGCACGCCGAACCAATGCCCGTTGCGTCGCCGCCCGTCCCCACACCTGGCGCGCAGTTCCCCGTAGTTGCTGACTTGAGGCCAGTGCCGGCGGCAGTTCCCCCGCCCGGTCCAAAACCATTGCCGCCGGCCTTCTCCACCCCGGCACCGTCGCCGGATGTCGGCTCGCCGTCGCCCCCGCCATTGGCGGCAACATTGATCGCATCGGTCGTCGGGACCTGGCAAACCAGCCTAATGTTGGGTGGCGCGCGGGTCGAGGGCATCGCGATCCTCGACGCCAGCGGGAACTTCAACCGGTTCGAGCGCTGGGACTTTGGTTTGACTGTGCAGGTGTGGGGCACCTACACCGTCTCGCCCATCTCGCCGACCCTATTCCAACTGAGCCAGAAGCCGACTGGATGGGAACCCAAGGAATGGTGTGTCCGTGGCAGCCTGTGCACGGAACTGAAGTATCCCGCCGCCGCGACCCAGTTCACCTTCCTCGACGCCGACACCCTCCGCGACGAGCAGACGAAGGCGATCTACCAGAGGCAGTAACGCAATGAACGTCCGTCATCAGTTGGGCGCATTGTTGTCGCTGGCTTGGGTCGGAAACCCGGCCGGCGCGCTCTCCGCGGCGCCGTTCGGGTGAAGTCCGAAACTCCATACACGCACAACACACCGGAGGCCGAGGCGTCAGCCGGACGCGGGCGCCGCCCGCTAAAGCGTCGGCCTCCGGTTTGAGTCGCCCCCGTCACCGGAGGTCGAGCCCGCGTGGTACGAAGATCTTCGTAAATCGGCTTCTCGTAGCGTCCTCGATTCGACCCGATCACGGATTCCTGGAACGACAATCAGGGCAGTGGCGGCCAAGGCTGAAGCCTTGGACTCCTACGCGCGGCCGTGCGAAGCCGCGGCGCGTCCGGCTGCGGCGAGTTGGACACGATGGCCGGACTCTGGACGTGGCTACGCAAACGGCTCAGTGCATCTCCTCGCCGTAATAGTTGTCGGTGTAGTTCTCGAACTTGGTGTACTTGCCCAGGAACGCGAGCCGCAGGGTGCCGATGGGGCCGTTGCGCTGCTTGCCGATGATGATCTCGGCGACGCCTTTGTCTTTGCTCTCGACGTTGTAGACCTCGTCGCGGTAGATGAAGACGATCAGGTCGGCGTCCTGCTCGATGGCGCCAGAGTTGTGACTGACGATACCGTCCGCGAGCCAGCTTTCCGGCCCCGGCACCGTCAAGTCGTAGACGTCTTCCTCACCGGCGGGTTCGATTGCCGACACCTGATCCCAAACCAGATCGCTCGGCCCTTGCTCGATCACCCCATGGTTGGATAGCGGTTCGACTGCGGCGCTCGCGCGATCCACCAAGGGCATCCCCGGTTCCGGCAGACACCGCGCCAACGCCAGCCGATCACCCGCGGCCAACTGGCCAACGGTCGTCCACCCGCCGTCGGCGAACAGGCGATGCTCGGCCGTGGCGCGAATACAGCGACCGCCGGCTAGCCGCACCCGCTGCACGGAGCGCCGACCGACCGCCCAGATACGGTCCGATAACGCCCGCACCAGCTTGCCTTGCGCGTCGACCGCAATGACCTCGGCGGTGCTGCCCACCAGATCCTGGATCGGCACCCGCCGTCCGTCCGCCAGGACGACCAGGGTGTCGCCGGTCACGCACTCGCGCAAATCCGACATCACCGGCCGCTTATTGGGCCGCTGCTCCAGACTGCGGTTGAGCTGCGAGAGCGCCACTACCGGCACCGACAGCTCCTTGGCCAGCGCTTTGAGCGAGCGGGAGATGGCTGAGATTTCGGTGGTGCGGTTCTCGTTGGAGCCCGGCGCCTGCATGAGCTGGAGATAGTCGATCACCACCAGCCCCAGCCCGCCTTGCTCACGCTTGAGCCGCCGGGCGCGGGCGCGCAACTCGGTGGGCGACAGGGCCGGGGTGTCGTCGATAAAGAGCGAGGCGCCGGCGAGGATGTTGACCGCGGAGGTGAGGCGCGGCCACTCGTCGTCCTCCAGCTTGCCGGTGCGCACCCGGTGCGAGTCGATCCGCCCCAGCGACGCCATCATGCGCATGGCGAGCGCATCCCCCGGCATTTCCATGCTGAACACCGCGACCGGATAGCGGCCCTGGATGGCGGCGTGCTCCGCCAGGTTCATCGCGAAGCTGGTGTTGTGGACGCAGATGTCGTTGGCGATGAAGTTGTGTGTGTCGGGGATGGTCAGGTCATAGACCTGGCGCAAGCCGATCGGCTCGATGGCGACGATCTCGTCCCAGTAGAGGTCGCTCGCGGCCAGATCCTGGAGCCGCCGATCGCCCAAGGCCCCGGCGAGTTGCGCCAGGCGCGTGCGGGACAGGGCACGGCGGCCAACATGAATGTTGCTCGCGCCGTCAATCCCCGCGCGTTCGGCGAGACAGCGCCAGGGTTCGTCACCCTTGGCGGCGGCGATGGCATCCCAGAAAGCCGGCGGGATCAGGTCGCGATTGGTCTGCTCGCGCCGACCCTCCAACGCCTGGCGAACGCGTTCCAGCGCGGTCTCCTTGGAGAAGATGCCGATTTCAGCCAGGAAGGTCTTGATGGACTTGGAGTCGGTGATGTCCAACTGCCAACAGCGTGCCGGCCCACTGGGACCCTTGACTTGCCGCAGCCGCCGCTTGGCGATGATTCCGAAGCGCAACAGCAGGTGCTGAACCTGGCGGCCGAGCCGGTCGCTGACCGTGGCATAGCCGAGTTGCGACTGGCCGGTGGCGAGCACCGTCGCCCAACCGTCGGTAGCGAACAACCGATTGAGGAACAGCGCCACCTGATCCTTGGGCAGACGAAAAACCCCCTCCGGGACGAACTTGCCATGGGCGTCCCGGCCCCGCAACCCCAGCCCGTCGAGCCAGCGGGTGAGCGCATTGGGGGCGTTCTTCGCGGCGCTGTCGCGCCCCTGCGGCACCCAGGCCGTGACCGCGTCCACAAAATCGGCCTGGATGCGCGGGTCCGCGTTGGTCAGCTTGGGCGAGGCGGCGGTCAGACTGCCGTCGCCCAGCAGATAGCCGAGGAGACGAACCTCGCAGTCGCGCATGGGTGTATCGCCGAAGACCGGCAGACACCGGGGTACGGCGACGGCCTCTCCAGGGGCCAGTTCCATTAGCGGACGCCATCCGGTGGCGGTTAGATAGGGGTGACTGGCGGTGGTCTCGATCTCACGGCCCAGACGGGTGGTGACCCGAAACACCGGCTTCATGCCGTCATCGACGTACGCGCAGGGTTCGGTCTGATGCAGACGCCAGTCATCGCCCAGGGTCAGCAGACCCACCTGGCGACGCCGCACGACTGTCTCGATGGTTTGCAGGCTGCCGTCCGCCAACAGCACCTCGGTGCCGGCCTCCACACATTTGCCCATTGACGGCCGCCCCGCCACGATGATCAGGTCCGAGGGCTGGAGCCCGGAGGTCATCATGTCGAAGTCGGTGAAGCCTGTGGAGAGTCCGGTGATGGGCTCGTCGCGCCGGTAGAGGTCGTCGATGCGTTCGACCGCGCGGGTCAGCAGGGTCTTGATCGGCTGGAAGCCGACGCCGCCGCGGCTCTCCTGTTCGGCGATTTCGAACACCCGCCGCTCCGCCGCGTCCAGCAGTTCGGAGGCCTCCCGGCCGCCGGGGTTGTAACCGCTGTCGGCAATGTCGGTGCCCGCGGAGATCATCTGGCGCAGGACCGAGGTCTCGCGCACGATCTTGGCATAGGCCTTGATGTTGGCCGCGCTGGGCGTCTCGTTGACCAGGGTGCCGAGGTAGGAGAGGCCGCCGGCCGGCTCCAGTTGCCCGGTGCGCTCCAGGGTCTCGGCCAGGGTGACCACGTCGAATGGCTGATCCGCCTCCGCCAGCTTCGCAATCGCGCGAAACACCAGACGATGCTCGCGCCGATAGAGGTCGCGCTCCACCACCATGTCGGCGATCCGGTCCCAGGTGCTGTTGTCCAGCATGAGGCCGCCGAGCAGCGACTGTTCGGCATGGATGTTGTGAGGCGGAGTCCGCAGACTGTCGGTTGCGGAGTCGGGATATGGGACCAGGAGTTCCTGGTCGGTCGGTTCGAGCATAGTCCCCCCGGCACGCGCGCCGGGAACGCACCGGCGCGATGCCGGTCGTCGCGCGGCGACCTGATGAATGGCAAAGCCCGCCCCGGTGCCGCGCGTCAGCCGCTCGGCACTGCATCAAGCAGGGGTGGGATGGTTCGGCAGGGATCTTGGCCCTGACCGCGGGCGCGGGCAAGAGGGCGATCGATCATCCGGCAGTTGCGCACGCCGGACACCCGGCTCGGCAGCAGCCGGGTCGGGTGTTTGGACGATGCTCGGCCGACACCCGCCACCGGGCGGGCGCCACGGTCAAGCCTCGGGGACGATGTCCACCGTGATGGTCGCGTCCACGTCGGTATAGAGGTGCAGCGTCACCTCGAACTCACCGATGGCGCGGAACGGACCACCCGGCAGGCGCACCTCCGCCTTGGCGACCTGGACACCGGCGGCGGTCAGGGCCGCGGCGATATCGCCGGTGCCGACGGAGCCGAACAAGCGACCCTGATCACCGGCCTTGCGGGCGATGGTCACACGGGTCCCCGCAAGCGAGGCCTGGCGCGTCTGCGCACTCGCCAGATTATCGGCCGCGGCGCGCTCCAACTCGGCGCGGCGCGCCTCGAAGGCTTCCAGGTTCTTGGCCGTGGCGGTCACCGCGAAACCACCGGGCACCAGGTAATTGCGGCCATATCCGGGGCGGACCTTGACTTTGTCGCCAAGTGCGCCGAGCCGACCGACATTCTTCAGCAGGATGACTTCCACTTCTCTTTTCCTCAGTCTCTTGGGGGACCGCCCCGGATGCGGCCGCCGCGCGCGCCGCCCTCAGCCGGGGCTGGGGGGGCGCCGTCCGCGACGGGCACGCAGATCGGCCCAGATATCCACCAGGCCCAGACACGCCACTAAGATTTCGGCGTGGGGCATGAACACGACCAACAGCACGTAGAGACCCACCAACCAGCCGCGATGCAGGCCATAGGCCGCTTGCAGGGTGTGAATCACCGCCAGTCCCTGTAACAACCACAGGGGGGACAGCACGATCAACAAATCCGCGACCAGGCCGGGGCCCCGCGTGAAACCGATCAGGGCCACCAGCACGACACCAATGGCACCAAAGGCCGGATGCAGACGCAAGGTCCGGAATTCCGCTCCAAAGCCGCCGGGATTATAGAGCAGGGCCTGCCACCAGCGCCCGATGAACAGACCCAGGAGGACCTGGATCATCAGGCCGGCGGCAAAGGTCCCGGTCATCCAGCGCGCCAGTTGGGCGAACAGCGCCTGCGCACTCGCCGCATCGACGAGGCCGTCCCTGACCACGGCCTGGCTCAGCGGCTCCAGAAAACCAGCCCAGTACGCCTCCGGGTTGGCCGTCAGCGCGTAAAACAGCAGGACCAGAACCACCCCGACCAGACCCGCCATCTGAATCGCGAACGCCGGCGAACGGGAGAACCGCAAGGCGATCCCGAGCGCCCAGACGGGCAACCACAGCACCATGACGACGACCAGGGCCGGCCAGGGCGATCCGAAAACGAAGACGCACGCAAGCGTGCAGACAACGGCGGCCAGGGCCCCGACCAGAGCTCCGGCCCTGGCCCCGCCGCGCAGGGTGACCAAAGCCATGGATGCGCTGCTGAACAATCCGATCAGCGGAAAAAAAAGCGCGAACAGACCGGTCGCGCCAGTGACCAGGGCCGCCTGGAGCGGCCCCCGCATGATCAGTGCCGCCAGGGCTTTCATGGATCGCAACCGCGGTCTGAAGCGGGCTCTGCACCGGCAGCCGCACGGCGACCGCCGGCCACGCGCTCACCCACACGGCGCGCCGCGCGGGTGCCGCAGCGAAGCCCCATCAGTGCCCGTCGGTATAGGGCAGCAGCGCCAGGAAGCGGGCGCGCTTGACGGCTTGGGCCAGTTGCCGCTGGTACTTGGCCGAGGTCCCGGTGATGCGGCTCGGCACGATCTTGCCGGACTCGCTCACGTAGGCCTTGAGCAGGTTGAGGTCTTTGTAGTCGATCTCGGCGATACCCTCGGCGGTAAACCGGCAGTAACGCTTGCGACGAAAGAAACGGGAGCTGTTTTCCATGATAGGTTGTCCTCAGGTGTGGTTGCTGCGCCTAATCGTTGTCTGCATCGCCGCCGCCCAGCGGCTCCGGGCGCTCGCGCTCTTCGCCGGTCTTCACCAACGCGGACGGCTCGGTGACCGCAGCGTCACGCCGGATGATCAGGTTACGCAGCACCGCATCGTTGAAACGGAAGGCGCTCTCCAGCTCGTCGATCGCCTCCTGGTCGCACTCCACATTCATCAGGATGTAATGCGCCTTGTGCACCTTGTTGATCGGGTAGGCAAGCGGGCGCCGCCCCCAGTCCTCGAACCGGTGCACTAAACCGCCGCGCTTCTCCAGATTGCCGCGGTAGCGCTCGACCATGGCCGCCACCTGTTCGCTCTGGCTCGGGTGAACCAGAAACACCACTTCATAATGTCGCATCAACTGCTCCTCACGGATTGACAGCCTCCCGCCCGAAGTCTTGGAATAGTGTGGCGGTGAGGCAAGGAGTTTCCCGGATCGCGGGAAACCGCGCATTATACGGAGAAGCAGCGCCGCGTCAAAGCCTTCGCGCGGTCTTTGGCGAACATCCGGGAATCCCCTCCAACCTTCGGCGAACGATCGTAACCATGACGCTCCTACCTGACGCCCCCTCGCCTGCCCATCCGCGCCGCCTGACCATTGCGCCGCCGGGACTGCCGTTGGGCCTGCTGTTGGCAGCATTCGCGGCCGGCGCACCGGCGGCGGATGCGGTTCAGGCCCAGTTGTCGGCGCGGGAACTGGCCTTTGGACAGCCGGTGGAACTGACCCTGACGGCACAGGGCGAGGCCCCCGCGGGGCCGGACCTCGCGGTCCTGGAGCAGGACTTTCGCATTCTGGATCAACGCGTCGAACGGCGACTCGCGATCAACAACGGTCACCGCAGCGCTCAGTTGCGGCTCACCCTCCTGCTGCTACCGCTGCGGGACGGAGCCCTGCAGGTGCCGGCGATCACGATGGGTGACCTGCACACCGCGCCCCTGACGCTGACGGTGCGGCCGGACACCGGCCAACCCACCGAGCCGCGCGCCTTCGCACCCCCGCCGTTCGCGCCGCCGCTGCCGTCCGCGCTGCCCGGCCCGCCGCCGACCCCGCGGATCGATCCCTGGAATACCCCCTGGACGGACCGGACACCCCCGTCCGCGCCCAAGGCCGCGCCGGGCGGTTCCAACACCTGGTTCTGGGTCAGCCTGGGTCTCGCGACCGTGCTGGCCGCGGTCCTCTTCACCCGGCGCGGTCCGCCGATCGCCCGGCCGCCGGCGGCCGCCCCGTCACCACCCGCGCCCATCGATCCTGTCGACCAGGCCCGTGAGCACATTCACGCCGCCTACCAGGCCGGCGATGCCGTCGCCGCCCGGTCGGCGCTGCTGAAATGGGCCGCCTTGCGCTGGCCCGAGGCCCCGCCCGGCAACCTGGCCCAACTCGCCCAGCGCTGCCCGCCGCCCCTGCGCACCTCGATCAACCGTCTGGAGATGGCCTTCTTCAGCCCTGCGCCGATTGCCTGGGCACAAGAACCGGTGGCCGCGGGGCTGGATGCGCTGGAGCGGTTGTGAGGGTTCACGGAATCACCAGGGTCGCCCCCGGCGTGAGCGGGTCGGGGTCGGACCGCAGGTCCAGACCATCGCCGCGCCGGGCCTGGGCCTCTCCTTCCCTGCTCAAGCGGCATCGCTGTTCATCCACGACGACGCGCCACTCGGCCGCGCGGCTGTGTTGCTCCTGCGCGTGCGTGAGACGCTCCTCCAGGGCGGCCTGGGCCTCACGCAACAGGCCGATCTGCGCGTTCAACCGGGCGATCTCCTGCAGGTTTTCGGCCAGCCGCCGTTCCGCCTCCATGCGCGCCTGATCGGCCGTCCGGCGCGCCGCGGCCGACTCCTTGAGCTTACCCTCCATGCCGTGGATGTGCTCCGTGAGTCGCTCGACCTGGGTCGAAAGATCGTCCTCGACGGCCACGGCCGGTACGGCGACCGGCAGCTCCGCCGCCGATACACCGACCGCAACCAGGGCCGCTTGAATGCCCAGTAGCAGCAGCGCCGGCACGGCCCGACACAACGCCCGGCGCAGACCCCGGCGCACCGGGAAACCGCCCGGCGACGCCGGGACCCGACACCCGTTCGGTTGGAGTCCGGTCACGCGCGGCCGCGCCTCAACCAACCGACGGCAGGCCCGCCAGCGCCATGGCGACCTCGGACTCGGCATAGACCAGGTCTTTGAGCTTGCCGCCCAGATAGTCCGTGTAAGCCTGCATATCGAAGTGACCATGTCCGCACAGATTGAACAGGATGGTCTTGGCTTCACCCGACTCACGACACTTCTCAGCCTCGTGGATGGCCGCGCGCACCGCGTGGTTGGCCTCGGGCGCGGGAATAATGCCCTCCGCCTTGGCGAACTGGAGCCCCGCGGCGAAGCACTCCAACTGATTATAGGAACGCGGGGCGATGTAGCCCAGCTTCGCCAGATGGCTGATCTGGGGCGCCATGCCGTGGTAGCGCAGCCCGCCCGCGTGAAAGCCCGGCGGCACGAAGCTGGAACCGAGCGTAAACATTTTGCATAAGGGGGTCAGGTGGGCGGTGTCGCCGTAATCGTAGGCGAACAATCCCTTGGTGAGGGTCGGACAGGCCGAGGGTTCGACCGCGATGAACTCGATATTGCCGCCCTCGCGCAGTTGCTTGCCCAGGAAGGGAAAGGCCAGACCGGCGAAGTTACTGCCGCCGCCGGTGCAGCCGATGACCAGGTCCGGGTAGTCGCCCGCCATCGCCAACTGCTGCATCGACTCGATCCCGGTGACGGTCTGATGCAAGAGGACGTGGTTCAGCACGCTGCCCAGGGCATATTTGGTATCGTCGCGCTGGGCGGCGACCTCGACCGCCTCGCTGATGGCGATCCCCAGACTGCCGGTGCTGTCCGGATGCTCGGCCAGGATGGCGCGGCCCGACGCGGTGGTCTCGGAGGGGCTCGCGATGCACTGAGCGCCGAACGCTTCCATGAAAGCGCGCCGATAGGGCTTCTGCTGGAAACTGACCTTGACCATGAAGACCACGATCTCCAGCCCGAAGAAGGAGCCGGCGAGCGCCAGCGAAGAACCCCACTGACCGGCACCGGTCTCGGTGGCGATCCGCTTGACGCCCTCGATCTTGTTGTAAAAAGCTTGCGGAATCGCGGTGTTGGGCTTATGGCTGCCGGCCGGGCTCACGCCCTCGTACTTGTAGTAGATCTTGGCCGGGGTCTTGAGTGCCTGTTCGAGGCGGCGGGCGCGAAACAACGGCGAGGGACGCCACTGCCGATAGACCGCGCGCACCGGCTCGGGAATCTCGATCTCACGCTCGGTGCTCATCTCCTGCTCGATCACCGCCCGCGGAAAGATCACCGCCAACTCATCCGCGGTGATCGGCTGCTGGGTCCCGGGGTGCAGGACCGGGTCCAACGGGACCGGCAGGTCCGCGTTGATGTTATACCAGTGCTTGGGCAGGTGTTCTTCGTCGAGCAGGTACTTGACCGTGTCGCTCATAATACTTTCGCAGGCCTCATCAGTGGGAGCATGACGCCGGGGACGGGTGTCCCCGGCTCGTCTTGCTAAGTGTGCCAGTTTCCGGCGCGCGCTTGTACCTGTGTGTGCGCGCGTGACCGCGTGTCCGCCGCTCCGGTGGCCGTAAATGAGGGCGGAGCGCCGTAGGTTGGGGTGACGAAGGAACCCCAACGGCCAACACGACCAGGCTGCACCGATCACTTGAGGATCGACCGCCAACCGGCGCGGCTGGGCAGGCACTCCCAACAGAACGGCCGATAGTCCGGATCGCAGGCGTTGCCGATGCCGTCTTGGTCCGCGTCGGCTTGATCGCGATTGGCCGCGAGCGGGCAATTATCCGCGTCGTCGGCGACCGCATCCCCGTCGTCGTCGGTGTCGGCCGTGTTGCCAATGCCATCTCGGTCGGTGTCCACGGATTCCGTGGCGTCCAGCGGGGAGGCGTCGTTCGCATCGGGGACGCTGTCGTTATCGTCGTCGGGGTCGCAGGCGTCGCCGAGTGTATCGGTGTCGTGGTTGGCTTGGTCGGGGTTGGTGACTTGCGGGCAGTTGTCGGTAACCATCGTCGATGTCAAAGCACGCGACGCGCAGGGCCGGTTCTTTCAGGCTTGAACGGTGGCTCAAGTTCTTCACCGAGGGCGAGGGCCTCGACGCCGACGCCCTGCCCGAGTGGATGCAGACCGAGGAGATGCAACAAGCCATGAGTACCTTGAAGGGTTTCTCCGAGAAGGAGCGCGAGTACCACGCCTACCAGGCGCGCCAGAACTACCTGCGCCAGCAGTCCAGTATCCAGCGCCGTCTCGAAGCGTTGGAGGCCGCGGCGATCCGCGCGCAAGCGATGCAGGAGCAGGCGCAGGCGCAGGCTGCGGAAGAGCAAGCGCGGGCCGCGGAAGAACAGGCGCGGGCTGGGGAAGAACAGGCGCGGGCGAGAGAAACAGCCGCGTTGCAACGTGAAGCCGCCGCCCAGGCGGAAGTCGAGCGGCTCAGACGTCTACTGAAGGGTGCGCCGGGCGCCGACGACGGAGGATAGACGCGGCAGGTTTTGTCTCGCCGGGTACCAGCCGCTCATCCTGCCCCGCCGCCTACCAACGCCCGGACAACGGCACATCCCCGCTCGCACCTCGGTGGAGACACGGTTTGAAATTTTTCTTTCTTAAAGCTGCAAACCGCGCCGGCTCCAGCAATCGTCGAGGCTGCCAAGGCCGATGTCATCCAAAAACATCGCATACCGCACTGGGCACGGTTTAGAAAGCAACAGTTCGGCGCTACATTGGGGCAGCGAGAATGCCGAACCCCGATCGGCATCATGCGCGCCGAATCCCTAACGACCGGAAGACCAGCCCCGTAACCCCTGTCCCAGGAGGCATCATGAGCACCACCGAGACCGCGACCGCCGCCGCGACCGCCAACGCCGCCGCCGTCGCTGCCACCGCGACCCCCATGCAATACCTGGATAAGGCCATGAATGGCCTGCACGACCTGGGACTGGTCCCTACCGACGGCGGCAAGCAGGTGGAGCCCATCATCGCGCTGCTGAACCAGATCTCGGTGTTGGACGAGGGACGGATCACCGCCATCGCCCGCACCCTGAATCAGGCGTCGCTCTTCAACGACGTGGTGCGCAAACAGGTCGAGGCGATGGAGATCGGCAGCCGCTACGAGGAGATCACCAATGCGTTCAACAGCATTCGTGACGATGCCAAGTCGATGGTCGATCAGATCGAGGACGGCAAGCTGGATACCTTCGAGCGGATGGGCAATGTCTGGATGAAGGTCACGCGCGGCGATATCGCCACCCGCTTCGATAAGATCAAGGGCACCTACCTCGAGGTCACCGCCTCGACCAACGATCAAATCCAGCGCGAGCAAAAAATTCTTAATGCTTACATGGATTTCCGCGGTGCACTCAAGCAGTCCGAGGTGCTGGCCCTGGAAGTGTTGAAGACCGCCCAGGGCAAACTGGACGCGGCCAAGGCGGAACTCGCCGCGGCGATGCAGGCGGTGGAAGCCAACACCTCCCAGGAACCGGCCGACCGTGCCCGCCTGGAGATGGCGCGTGACGAGAAGGTGCGTGCCCTGCAACTGGAGGAGAAGCGTTACCAGATCGCCAAGGACCTGTCCGACAACCTGACGATCTCCTACAACACCTCCGAGGTGGTCATGGCGCGCCTGCTCCAGACCACCAACGCCAAGGAGCGGGTCTACTCCCAGGCGGTCAGCTTCTTCAGCACCAACGAGGTGGTCCTGACCGCGCTCAGCGCCTCCTTCACCGGGATGTTCGGCCTGCACGAGGGCACGCAGACGGTCGAGGCGATGAAAGAGGGGGTGAGCAAATCGCTGGAAGTCCTGGCCGACATCGGCGGCAAGGTCCAGGAGGCGGCGGTGCGGGCCGGCTACGGACCGACGGTCCGCGCCGACGCGGTCAAGAAGCTGGTGGACTCCGTGGTCAACTGGCAAACCCGCTCGCATGAGATCATCGAGGACATGCGTAAGCAAAGCACCCAGAACGCCAATGAAATTCGCGACGCGGTCGAGGACGGCAAGCGCAAGCTGGCGCGCCTGGCCGAGCAGGGCCAGGGTCTGGTGAGTCAGGCCGCCCGATGAACGCGGCGGCGGCGGTCAAGACAGCGGCCCCCGCACCGGCGACCGGCGGCCAGCAGCCGCTGGACGAGGTGATGCTCGCCATGGACGTGGTCGACACGCTGCGGCGACGCGAGCGTATCGTCAAGAACGAATTGGACGACCTGGGCCGGGAGGAGGATCTGAAGGAGCGCCTGCGCAAGATCTACGCGGCTCAGGGCATCGAAGTCCCGGACCATGTGATCGAGCAGGGCGTGGCGGCGCTCAAGGAGGAGCGCTTCACCTACAAGCCGCCGCCCCACTCCATCGGCACCCGGCTGGCGCGGATCTATATCAATCGCGGGCGCTGGGGCAAGTGGATCGGCGGTTTGATCGGGGCCGCAGTGCTGGTCGCCGTCATCAACCATGTCGTCTTCGTCGCTCCCAACGCCGCCTTACCGGCTGATTTGGCCCGCGTCCATACCGAGGCGCTCGCCCTGGCCCAGACCGATCAGGCACGCCAGACGCTGGAGCGCTATTACAACGCCGGCCAGGCGGCGCTGCGCGACCAGGACAAGGACGGTGCCAAGCTCGCGATTGCAGAGTTGGAGGCCGCGCGCATCGCCTTGGGTCAGGAATACCGGCTGCGGATCATCAACCGGGCCGACGAGCAAAGCGGCGTTTGGCGCATTCCGGATCTGAACACCAAGGCCCGCAACTACTACATCATCGTGGAAGCGGTGGACCCCGCGGGACGGGTGCTGACGGTGCCGGTCGAGAACGAGGAGACTAAGCGGATTGAGCGCGTGAAGGTCTGGGGGCTGCGGGTCGACCAGGGCACCTTCGAATCCGTCGCCCGCGACAAGCGCGATGACGGCATCATCGAGCGCGACCGGTTCGGCTACAAGGCACGCGGCACCCTGGTACCCGAGTACGAGATGAAGACCACCGGCGGCGCGATCACGACGTGGTAAAGCATTCGGACGTGATAACCGGACGTAGGGGCGGGTTTCAAACCCGCCCCTACACCAAGGGTCTGTCTGGATATCCGGTCGGAAGGCTATAGGGCGATTGGGCGATGATCATCGTTCCGGCACAGCGACCATCCGGAATGATCCACAGAGGACAAGCACATGGTTTCCGGTAGACAGACTCTGGCCACGATCGATCAGGCATTGACGCAGGCGCAGACCAAGGTCGCCGCGGTCGAGGCGCAGATCGCGTCGGTCAATCAGCGGCTCGACGCGCAGCGCCAGGCTCAGACCCAGGACTACAGGGAACTGGCGCGGGTCCGGCTGGGCCAACTTGCCGACGCGTCCATGGTGAAACACCTGGATCAGGCCGAGCAGCAGATCATGGCGCTGCTCGCCCGGCGTGAGGCCGCGGTCGCGCAACTCGAGCAGCAGAGCCGGGAAGCCGCCGCCGCCCGCCAGGCCCTGGAAGCCGAGCGCGCGGCCCAGGCCGGTCAGGTGGACAGCGCCGCCGAGGTGCTGGACGCGGCCGAGGCGCGGACTCAGGCCCGGCTGGAAACCGACCCGGCCTATCAGGCGCAGCGCGAGCACGCCCGCGAGGCCGAGCGCATGGCCATGCACGCCGCTGAGAAAGCGCAACGCAGCGCGGATGAACGCGAGCAAAAGGGCGCCTCCTACCGGGCCGATCCGCTCTTCATGTACCTGTGGGAACGCAAGTTCGGCCTCCCCGACTACCGCAAGCGCGGCCTGATCGCGCTGCTCGACGGCAAAGTTGCCCACCTCATCGGTTACGCGGACGCCCGCGCCAACTACGCCCGCCTGAACGAGATCCCGGAGCGGCTGCACGACCATGCGGCAGGCCTCAAGGCCCAGGCCGAAGCCGCGTTCGCGGCGCTCAAAACATTGGACGAGGCCGCGCGGGCGGCCGACGGCATCCCCGCGCTCGCGGCCCAACTCGCTGCCGAGCAGGCCGCACTCGAGGCCGTCGACCAGCACATCGCGCAGTTCCAGACGGACCAGCAGGCGGTCGTCGTGCGCAAGGCGCTCTTCGCCGCCGGTGAAGACGAGTACACCAAACAGGCCGTCAGCCTCCTGGCGGCCGAGGTGCAGCGCGATGATCTCATGGAGTTGCGGCGCGAGGCCCTGGCCACCCCGCTGCCGGACGACGATCTGATCGTCGCCCGCCTGCTGCAGCGCGACGACGAACGGCGCCGGGACGAGGCCTCCCTCCAAGGCTTGCGCGAGGCACTGGGACAGCATCAACAACGCCTGAGCGAGGTCGAATCCTTACGCACCGATTTCAAAAGCAACCGTTACGACCGCCCCGGCTCCACCTTCAGCGACGACGCGATGATTACGATGATGCTGGGACAGTTCATCAACGGCGTGCTCGATCGCCGGAACCTCTGGCGCATCCTCCAGGAGCAGCAGCGCTACCGGCCGCAGCAGGCGGACCCCGACTTCGGTTCCGGCGGCTTCGGCCGCGGGACCGTCTGGGGCGGCGGCACCGGCAGCCTGGATGACATCGTCGGCCGGATCAGCCGCGGCAGCAGGGGCGGTGGCGGGAGCTGGGGCGGCGGCAGCAGTGGCGGAGGCAGTGGCGGAGGCGGCGGCTTCCGCACCGGCGGCGGCTTCTGACACCGAACGATAGCGGCGGCTGATCCTGATCATCCTGCGCGGGGTCTTTCTGGAAGGTGCCGGGTTCGATCTGTTGCGCCACCAGATGTAGCCGCTGGCCTTGATCGCCGCTGCCACCATCGGTGCGGCGGCCTGGCTGTTTCGGCATCGAATGTGATGACCGGCTGGCGCCTGTTGCCGTCGCGTGAGTGGTTTGGGTCAGGACAACAATGAGGAATTGGAGATGAATCGATTCGGCATTGCCGTCGCTATCCTGATCTTGACCGGGTTGTCCGACCAGGTGCTCGCGGCAGCGGACGCCCCGGCCGATGAGCCGATCCTGGAGGTGGACGCGGGCGGCCATCGGGCTTTTATCATGGGTCTGTTGGTGACAGCCGACGGGCGCGAGTTGGTCTCGGCCTCCTGGGACGGGACCATCCGCATCTGGGACCTCGCGAACCGCCGTGAGGTGCGGCGTATCCTCGGCGAAATCAGCCCCGGCTATGGGGAGGTCAACGCCATCGCCCTGAGCCCGGACGGACGCTGGCTGGCCGTCGGCGGCAATTTCGCGCGTGACCCGCAGGCCATGGGCGCGCTCCGGATCTACGACTTCGCCAGTGGCCGACTGGCCCAGGTACTGAGATCCCACACCGACGAGGTCAGCGATCTCGACTTCTCGCCGGACGGCCGCCGGCTGGTTTCCGCCTCCATTGACCGGACCCTGAAAGTCTGGGACCTGGGAAGCGATGTTCGTCTGGAGCGGACACTCACGGGCCACACCGCGGACGTCTATGCGGCCCGCTTCCTGCCCGACGGGCGCATCGTCTCCGCGGGCTACGATAACCAGATCCTGCTGTGGGACGGCGACCGGGTCGTGGCCCGTTATCGCCACGACGAACAGCTCAAGAGGCTCGCGGTGGCCCCCGGCTACATTGCCGCTGTTCCTGATTCCGGCAACAAACTCCTGGTTTTCGACGACGACCTCAAGCTCCAGCACACGCTCAAGAACCCCGGTGGACTCGACGCCTTGGCCGTCTCGCGCGACGGCCGCTGGCTGGCGGTCGGCGCGGCGGACCACCCGATGACCTGCTCCCTCTACAACGCCCAACAGGGGTTCAAGCGACAGACCGACTTCACCAAACACGACAATGTCGTCACGGCCATCGCCTTCCTCCCCGACGGGACCCTGGCCTCCGGCGGCGGCAACAATAAGGACATCTATTTTTGGGACCAACAGGGACGGGAACTGGGCCACACGGCGGGCCAGGGCCGAGCGGTGTGGGCCGTGGGTCTGGACGACACGGGGCTGCGGTGGGGGCATCGGCTGGAGTCGGATATCTACAACAACACTAACCCGCTCGATCAACGACTGGACCTCGACACCTGGGTCCGCGAATCGGTGAGTGCAGATAAGGCGACCAAGAAGGCGACCAAGAAGGCGAAAGGCACCGGGGCTGGGGCGGCGGGTGGTCGACCGACCCGGATCGCAACCCAATGGTCCGGCGACGGACACCGATGGGCCCTCAAGCACGTACCAGGCGGCAACTATGGTAACCAGGACGCGACCCTGATCCTGAGTCGCGACGGCAAGGAATCCGCCCGCATCACCCGCGGCCGCGACGACGGCTACGGGCATCTGAGCTATGGCTTCACGGCGGACGGCACCATCGTCTCGTCGGGGCAAGGCGGCTACCTGATCGCCTACGCCCGCGACGGCAAGGAACTGGCCCGCTTCATCGGTCACGATGGGGAAACCTGGTCACTCGCCACCCGCGATCACTGGCTCCTATCGGGCGGCGACGACCAGACCCTGAAGCTCTGGAACCTGGACGTACTCAAGACCGGCTCCAAGGAGATCCAGCCCGCCCTGTCCGTCTTCCCCGCCGCCGATGGCGAATGGGTCGCCTGGACACCCAAGGGCTATTACCGGGCCTCGGCCAACGGCGACCGCTATGTGGGTTTCCATGTGAATCACGGCCCAGTCCAGGCCGCAGAGTATTTCCCCGCCGCGCGCTTTCGCGACAGCCTCAACCGCCCGGACATCCTGCAACTCGCCTGGGAAACCGGCAGCGAGACCGACGCGATCACCCGCGCCAGCCAGACCCGCCGCACCGAATCGGTCGCCACCACGCAACTCCTGCCCCCGCGCATTGTGCTCAGCGACCCCGTCGGCGGTCGCATCGAGAGCGCGGCCGAGTCAGTCAAGATCGCCTTCTGCGTCGAGTCCCAGACCAGCGAGCCCATCGGCGGCATCGAAGTCCTGCTCAACGGCCGCCCGCTCGCCGCGGCCCGCGGCCTGGGGCGCACCGCCGAGACGCCCGCGCCGACGGCGGCACCCGGTGATACCGCCCTGCGCCAGTGCCGACAGCAGGACATCGCCTTGGCCCCGGACCTGCCCGAGCAGACCATCACCGTCCTCGCCCGCAACCGCTATGCCAGCGCCAACCCCGCGGTGGTCGAGGTGCGCCGCCAGTCCGTTGCTCCGGCGAACAACAGCTTCAAGCCCGACCTCTATGTCCTCGCCGTCGGGGTCAGCCACTACGCCCGCAAAGACCTCGACCTCGGGCTGGCGGCCGACGATGCCCAGTCCTTGGCCGGCGCATTCGAGGGCCAGAAGGCACTGTTCAACCGGGTGCAGGTGCGCCGTCTGAGTGATGCCGATGCCAGCAAGGATGCCGTGCTCGACGGCCTGGAATGGATCGATAAAGAGTCCACCCAACGCGACCTGGCAGTGATCTTTCTGGCCGGGCATGGGGTCAACGACGACCAGGGCCAGTATTTCTTTCTACCCCACGATGCCGACCCCGAACACCTGCGTCGCTCGGCGGTGCGCTGGGAGGAGATCAAGGATGTCGTGACCCACCTGCCCGGCAAAGTCCTGCTGCTGGCCGATACCTGCCACTCCGGTAACATCATGGGCGGCCAGCGCCGGGCGGCCGGGGCGGATCTCACCGCCGCCATCCAATCCATCACCAGCGCCGGCACCGGTCAGGTGATCATGACCGCCGCCACCGGCTCCAGCGCCAGCCTGGAGGACCCCGCCTGGGGCCACGGCGCCTTCACCAAGGCCCTGCTCGACGGGATTGCCGGCCAGGCGGACTTCAATCACGACGGCAATGTCAGCGTCAAGGAACTTGATCTCTACGTGACCCAGCGCGTGAAGGAACTGACCGACGGGCGCCAGAAGCCCACCACCATCCTGCCGGAGTCTCTCCCGGACTTTGCGCTGTCGGTGCCCCGATGACCGCTGCCGTTCAGCCCCCGTCAGGGTGTGCTTGACAACGGCGATGTCCACGGAACCGCCTGCGCCCGGCAACTTGTTCAGAATCAAAGATACCGATCGACCGCCCGCCGCCCGTAAGCGTCCAGGTCGCGGGTGTCGGCAACCAGATAGCGGATGCCTTGGGAATCGAGCAGCAGGGCGCTGTAGGGACCGAGCCGCCGGACATCGTCCTCGGTCTTGAGAACGAAGCTGGTCCGACCGCGGTCGGTCTCGACTTCCCATTGGGCAGGCTCGAGGTAACTGGAAACCTGAATCACCCGCCGAATCTGCGGCACGAACTCACGGCGCGCCAGTTCGTCCTCCAGGGCCGTGCGAACCGCGTCCGGCAGGGCGGTAAGATCCTCGATACAACGCAACTCCCGCCCCTGCGCATCGCAGATGATCACCCAATGGTGAGGGTCCGTGATCGGAAACGCCCGCACGGGCACCGCATCGGCATGTTCGCCGCCCGTCTCGTCGCGATAGACAAGCCGCCCCCAGGAGTCGATCCGCAACTGAAATTCAGGCATCTGATTTCATACTTCATACTTCATAATTCATACTTCCGATTCACAGCGTCATATGCTGCTTCGCCTGCTCCAACTGCGCATGATAGAGCCTGGCATAGGTGCCCTTCTGGTCCAGCAGGGCCTTGTGGGTTCCGACCTCGCTGATCCGCCCGTGTTCCAGGACGACCAGCCGGTCCGCACGGCGCAGGGTGCTCAGGCGGTGCGCAATGGCGATGGTGGTGCGGCCCTGGGTAAGGTTGTCGATCGCCCCCTGAATCTCGCGCTCGGTCTCGGTGTCCACCGAGGAGGTCGCCTCGTCGAGGA
Source organism: Lamprocystis purpurea DSM 4197 (assembly GCF_000379525.1). Classification (GTDB taxonomy): domain Bacteria; phylum Pseudomonadota; class Gammaproteobacteria; order Chromatiales; family Chromatiaceae; genus Thiodictyon; species Thiodictyon purpureum. Next base: position 20,728 of record NZ_KB902441.1, read on the forward strand.
TCAGGATTTGCGGGTTGGTTAGCAGCGCGCGGGCAATGCTGATGCGCTGGCGCTCACCGCCGGAGAGCGACTGGCCGCGCTCCCCCACCAGTGAATCGTAACCGTCGGGCAGGCGCAGGATGAACTCATGCGCGCTGGCGGCGCGGGCGGCGGCGATGACCTCGGTGCGGGTGGCCCGCGGGCGGCCGTAGGCAATGTTCTCGGCGATGGTGCCGAAAAACAGGAAGGGCTCCTGCAGGACGATGCCGATGTTGCGCCGGTAGGCCTCGACCGGGAAGGAACGGATGTCATGACCATCCACCAGAATCCGGCCCTGGGCCACGTCGAAGAAGCGGCAAATGAGGTTGACGAGCGTGGTCTTGCCGGCGCCCGTGTGGCCCACCAGCCCCACCATCTCGCCGGGATCAATCGTCAGGTTGAGGTCGTGCAGGACGCGCCGCGGCCCGTAGTTGAACGAGACCCCCTGGAACTCGATCGCGCCGCGTACCCGCCCCGGCAGCACCGGCTGGTTCGGTTCCGGGACGCTCGGCACCCGGTCGAGGATTTCAAACACCCGATGGGTGGAAGCGGCCGCCCGTTGAACGGCGCCCACCAACCGGGACAGCGCTTCCAGTCGGGCATAGAAGCGCCCGATGTAGGCGACGAAAGCGGTCAGCACGCCCACCGTCACGGTGTCCTGGCCGGCCTGCCAGACCCCGAAGATCCAGACCACCAGCAGACCCAGATCCGTCAGCAGCGTCACTGTCGGCCCGAAGAAGGACCAGACGGTGTTGACCCTGGTGTTGGCGGTCACCACTCCCTCGTTGGCCTGACCGAACCGTTCGATCTCGCGCTGCTCCTGGGTGAAGGCCTTGACCACCCGAATGCCGGGGATGGTGTCCGCCAGCACGCTGATCATGTCCGCCCAGGCGCGGCTGCCGCGCTCGAATCCATGGCGCAGCCGGGCGCGCACCCGCTGCACCAGCCAGGCGATGAGCGGAAAGGGTGCGAGCGTGACCAATGCCAGCAGGGGATCGATGGAGATCAGGATCACCGCGACCATGAGGATGCTCAGCAGGTCGTTGACCAGATCAAGCAGACTCACCGAGAGGAAATTGCAGATCCGATCGGTGTCGCTGCCGATGCGCGCCATCAGATCGCCGGTACGCTTGCCGCCGAAAAACTCCAGTGAGAGCGCTTGCAGGTGGGTGTAGGTCTGACCACGCAGGTCGGCCGCGATCCGCTCGCTGACCACGGACATGACGAAGGTCCGTCCCCATCCCAACAGCCAGGCGAGCAGGGCCGCACCGCCGAGGCCGGCCAGATACAGGGTGGCCAGGTGGTAGTCGAGCGGGGCGCCGGTGCTTTGATGCGGGATCAGCACCTCGTCCAGCAAGGGCATGGTGAGATAGGGCGGCACCAGGCTCGCCGCGGTACCGCCCAGCATCAGCGCGAATCCCAGCAAGATCAGCCGGGCGCGCGGACGGGCGAAGCGCACCAGACGCCACAGTGAACGCCCGGGCGGTGGCAACGGCGGAGCGGAACAGAAGGCGCACTCGGTCTGCGCGGGCGCAATGACGGCACCGCAGCTCGGACAGATGGTCCCCTGCTCGACGCCCGCGTCGGGCAGGTCGCCATGGTGTCGGCCGATGGCGGCAGTACAGCGCGCGGCGAACTGTTGTGCCGCCGCATGGCGAGCGGCCGTATAGCGCCATGAACTGATCCGTTCTCCGGTCCCCAGGATCTCGAGAATGCCGGCACCGCCGCGATGACCGGCGCGCACGCGCGCCAGGTCGGCGAGCGACCAGGCATCCCAGGGCGTACCGGGCGCGGCCGCCGAATCCAGGGCCAACAGGCGACGATCGGTCAGGCAGACCAGGCCGGCGACATAGTGGAGTTGCTGATCCAGGTCCGGCTCGAACCAACCGAGCGGACGTTCGTCGGGTCCCAGTTGACCCGCGAGTTCGGCCGCGCGCGGGTGGCGGGGGTCGTCCGGGGTGGCCGGCGCCGGGGCGCCAGGTTCAAGGTGAGACGTTGCGTTGGCCACGAGACTGCATAGTGATCAGGCGAGCGGATGGTCGTCAACCGACCGGTTGGCGCCAATGGTCGCACTTGCATCGGGACTTGACCAGAACGCGCCGGGTTTTTCATACCCTACGTGTTCTGTTCGCGCTCCGATCGCCTGACGCTCGATCGGTTGTCGAATGCATGACGCGCGTCCGGCCCCGTGGATCTCGACATTCAGCGACGCCCGTCATAGTATCCGCATCCGTCCTCCCTACTCCCGCCTCGAGCCCGTGCACGCTCGTCGCTGTTGCGGACCATGGAGGGTTGAGCGCGGGTCTCGCGGCGGGCGCGAAATCAGCGACGTTTTTTGATGCCCTGGAACCGCAAGGCGTTGACCGATGCCCGGTCGGCGACCCGATGCGCGACCGGAAGCCCTCGCCCGTACGATCAAGTCAGTTTCGGATCAAACCGTGGAAATCCGCAGAGTGCGCGCGTTGCTCGGCCCCAACCTCTGGGCCGACGTACCGATGGCCGAGATCTGGTGCGACCTGTCCGATCATTCGCCCGACGACCTCGCGGCGGCCAGTCAGCGTCTGCGCGCGCGGCTGACCGATCTGTTGCCTGGCCTGGACCTCCCCCGCCGACCATCCGCGGATCAGGGACACCTCAAGCACGAGCAATGGCTGGCGCGGGCGCTGCTGGCGACCATCCTCGAACTGGCCGCCCGCATCAGCGAGCGGCCCGGTGAGCGGCCGGGATTCAGCCAGATTCGCCGGACGTCGGAGCGCGGGCTCTATCGGCTGGCCTTTGAGCTTCGAGACGGACTGCCGCCGCAGGAATGCGCCGCGGTCGCCGTCGGGCTCGCCCGGTCGGTACTCACCGATACCCTCTACGACCTCCCGGCCAGCCTGGATCGATTACGCACACTGGCCCAGGAAGCACGGCCGTCGGCGACCTGCGCGGCCTTGATGAACGCGGCGCAGTCACGCGGCATTCCCGCCCGTCGGCTCGCTCACAACCTACTCCAGTTCGGCCATGGGGCGCGGCAGCGGCGGCTCCAAGGCGGCACGATCCAGCGGGACGCCGCCGCCGTGCAACCGACGGCAACCGAGCGCGATCTGCTGCGAACCCTGCTCGCTTGCGTCGGCGTCACCGGCACGGAGGAACCCGTCGTCGGCCAGCACTACCGGATGCTTGTCGCCGGCCGCCGCGTCTTGGCCGCGCTCGCCTGGCAGCCGGGCCGCGACGACAACGGCGGGGGCCCCACGGTCACCGATGTCAGCAATTTGATCCATCCGGAAGTCTGCGCCCGGGCGGTGGACTGCGCGCGCGTCCTTGGCCTTGAGCGCGCGGAAGTCCGGCTGGTCGCCGCCGACCTCACCCAGCCGCTGGCAGGCCAAGGTGGTCAGGTCAGCGAGGTGATCGCGAACCCGCCGCTGGATCTTTACCTGGAAGCGGTGCACACGCGCCCCATCGCCGAGGTCTTACTCGATACGCTTTACCGCCCTGGGGAGAACGGTCGCATTCCGATCGTCGCCGTCTCCGGCACCAACGGCAAGACCACGGTCACCCGACTGGTCGCCCATGGTCTGAGCGTCTCCGGACGCTTCGTCGGCATGACCTGCACCGACGGCATCTATCTTGCCGATCGGCGCATCGACACGGACGACTGCAGCGGTCCCCAGAGCGCCCGGCTGGTGCTCCTGAATCCCGAGGTGGATGCGGCGGTGCTGGAGACCGCGCGCGGCGGCATCCTGCGCGAGGGCCTGGGCTTCGACCTCTGCGACGTGGCCGTGGTCACCAATATCGGCGAAGGTGATCACCTGGGACTCAGCTCGATCGATACGGTCGAGGACTTGGCCGAGGTCAAGCAGACGGTGGTTCGCGGCGTCGCCCCCTGGGGCACGGCCGTGCTCAACGCGGCCGATCCGCTGGTGGTCCGCATGGCGGATCACTGCAAAGGCAAGATCCTGTTCTTCGCCCGCGACGGCGCGCATCCCGTGCTCCTCCACCACCGCCGTCACGGCGGGCGGGTTGCCTGCATCCAGGGATCGGACCTGGTCCTCGCCGAGGGCGAAGCGGAGCGGCTGGTGCTCCCGCTCGATCGCATCCCGCTGACCCACGGCGGCCGCATCGGATTCCAGGTGGAGAATGCGCTGTCCGGCGCTGCCGCCCTGTGGGCGCTGGGACTGCCCATGGAGGCACTCTGTGCCGCGCTGGAGACCTTCGGCACCGACCTGGACAAGAGTCCGGGTCGTTTCAATGTGCTGACCATCAACGGCGCCACCGCGGTGTTCGACTATGGTCACAACCCCTCGGCCCTGCTGGCGATGATCGATGCCCTGAAAGTCTTTCCCCACCGGCGGCGCATCGCCGTCTATTCCGCGGCGGGCGATCGGCGCGACGCCGATCTGATCCGGCAGGGCCAACTCCTGGGCCAGGCCTTCGACCGGGTCATCCTCTACGAAGACCAGTACGTCCGCGGACGCCTGCCGGGTGAAATCATGTCGCTGTTTCGCAAGGGACTGGCCGCCGGCGACCGGGTCCAGGAAGTCGACACGATCCAGGGCTGGCAGGACGCGGTCGAAGCGGCACTCTGGCTTGCCCAACCCGGCGATCTGTTGCTGGTGCAGGCCGACTCGATCGATGAAACCGTCGCCTATGTCCGCACCCGTCTGGCCGAGGACCTGAGCCGCCGTGACCCCCTGTTGCATCAGCAAGGATTCGCCGGCGCCGCGGGCACGGAGAACCCGGCCGTGCTGGTGCCGGCGTAGGGTCCGCTGCGCGGACCGACGACCTCACCACCATCCACTCACCGCCAGTCCCCCGCCATTTCACAAAATGCTCGAAATCCGCCGCCTCTGGGTCCTGCGTGGACCGAACATCTGGGCTCAGTTCCCGGTCATCGAGCTGGAACTGGACCTGGGCGAGATCAAGGACACCTCCTCCGAGGAGATTCCCGGATTCAACGACCGCATCAAGTCCTGGCTGCCGTCGATGATCGAACACCGGTGCAGCGTGGGCGAGCGCGGTGGCTTCTTCCAGCGGCTGGACCGGGGCACCTACATGGCCCACTGCCTGGAACATGTGACCCTGGAACTCCAGACGCTGGCCGGCACCCCGGTGGGTTTCGGCCGGGCCCGCGAGACGCAGGAGGACGGAGTCTATAAGGTCGCCATCCGGTATCAGGAGGAAGCACTGGGCCGCGCCGCGGTAGAGAGCGCGCGCGACCTGCTGCTCGCCGCCATCCATGATCTGCCGTTCCCCGTGGCTGAGACCCACGAACGGTTGCTCACCCTATGCCGGGAAGTCCGCCTGGGGCCGAGCACCGCCGCCATCGCCGCGGCCGCCCGCGCACGCGGCATCCCGGTCCGCCGGCTCGGCACCGAGAACCTGCTGCAACTCGGCTGGGGCGCCCGGCAGCGGCGCGTCTGGACCGCCGAGACCGACCGCACCAGCGCCATCGCCGAGTCGATTGCCCAGGATAAGGATCTGACGCGGATGCTGTTGGACTGCGCCGGAGTCCCGGTCCCGGCCGGCCGCACGGTGGCGGACGCCGACGCCGCCTGGGCCTTCGCCGAGGAACTGGGCGCACCGGTCGTGGTCAAGCCCCGTTACGGCAACCACGGCCGCGGTGTGACCGCCAATCTGAGTACACGTGCGCAGGTCGCGCAGGCCTTCGCCGCCGCCCGCGAGGAAGGCTCCACCATTCTGTGCGAACGCTTCATCCCCGGCGCCGATCACCGCCTGCTGGTGATCGGCGAGCGTCTGGTGGCGGCCGCCCGCCGTGAGCCGGCGCAGGTGACCGGCGACGGCCGTTCCAGCATTCGGGCACTGGTGGACGCGGTCAACCAGGACCCACGCCGCGGCGCCGGTCACGCGACCATGCTCAGCCGCATCGAACTGGATGGAATCGCACTGACCGTGCTGGCCGAACAGGGCCTGACACCCGACTCGGTACCGGCCGCCGGGCAGCGCATCCTGCTGCGCCGCAACGCCAATCTCAGCACCGGCGGGACCGCCGTCGATGTGACCGATCAGGTCCACCCGGAGGTCGCGGCCCGCGCCGTGGAAGCCGCCCAAGTGGTCGGACTCGACATCGCCGGGATCGACTGCCTTGCCGAAGACATCAGCCGCCCCCTGGAGGACCAGGGCGGCGCCTTCATCGAGGTCAACGCCGGACCGGGACTGCGCATGCATCTGGAGCCCTCGGCCGGGTCACCGCGCCCGGTCGGCGAGGCCATCCTCGACGCGCTCTTCCCGCCCGGCGCAGACGGCCGGATCCCCGTGGTCGCCGTCACCGGCGTAGAGGGCAAGACCACCACCACCCGGCTCATTGCCCACCTCCTGGACGGCACCGGCGTGCTGGTAGCTGCGGCCGCCGCCGACGGCCTGCACATCGGCGCGCGCTGCATCGACCCGCGCGACGCCACCGGGCCGCGCAGCGCCCGCGCCGCGCTCCAACATCCACGCGTCGAAGCGGCGGTGCTGGCGACCGCGCGCACCGGCATCCTGCAGGAGGGCTTGGGCTTCGACCGCTGCCAGGTCGGCGTGGTGACCACGATCGGTGCGGACGCGCCCTTGGGGCCGCGCGGCATCGCGACACTGGAGGACCTGGTCCGGGTCAAACGCTGCGTGGTGGAAGCGGTCCTACCCGCGGGCAGCGCGGTACTCGATGCCGAAGATCCCCTGGTCGCTGAAATGGCCGAGCGTTGCCGGGGCGCCGTTCTGTGGTTTTCCCGCGACCCGGCGCATCCGCTGATCGCCGCCCAGCGCGCGACGGGCGGCCGGGCGGTGGTGGAACGGACGGGGATGATCCGGTTGCTCGAGGGTGCGGCTGAAACGCCGCTGCTGGAGCTGATGCTGGTTCCCATGACCGGGGACGGATGCGACGATCGCGGGGTGCGCAACCTGCTGGCCGCTACCGCCGCGGCCTGGGCGCTCGGACTGTCGGCGGATCAAATCCGCGCTGGTCTGACCAGCTTCCGACTTCCTCCAAGGCATTGTTCTAACGCAAGCTGATCGCTTTTTCAGTTCAACCGCCCTAGCCCGCGGCGCCGGCCCGCACCTTGGCGATCAATCCGTCGGCGATGCCGAACAAGTCTTCATACCCCTTGGCCGCGGCGCCCATCACCACATAGCGCCCGCCGACCACGATCATCGGCACCGCATCGACCTTATAGCGCTCGGCCAGCGCATTGGCGCGGATGAACCGCGTCTCGACGGTGAAACCCGCGAAGGCGGCCTTGAATTGCTCCGCATCCATACCCTGATCGGCGACCCAGTCGACGATCGCCTGCTCGGTGAACAGGTTGCGGCGCTCCTTGCTGATCGCATCGAACACTGACTGGTCCAGGCGCGCCAGATCTCCGGTCTGGTCCAGCGCGAAATAGAGCCGAGCGACGTTCGCCCAAGCCGCGCGGCCGAAGGTCACGGGTACCCGCTCGAACGTCACATCGGCCGGCAAACCCGCGGCCCAGGTCTTGATCAGCGGATTGAGCTGACCGCAATGCGGACAGCCGTAGGAGAAAAACTCCAGCACCTCGATCCGGCCGGGGTCCTTGACCGGTTGCGGCGGCATCAGGGCGCGCCAGTCACGGCCTTCGATGAGCTCGGCAGCGCGCGCCGGGGGGATCAGGGCAGCACCGAGCACACCGAGCAGGATGCGCTGAAAACGGCGGCGGGTGATGGACATCATCAGTCTCCTCGAGTTCGATCGTCGATTGAAATCATAGTACCGGCGGGGCCGGCGGGCGCACGCCGCGGCGCAGCGCCCACCAGGCCGCGGCCAGGGTCAGCACAAAGCACAGCAGCGCCCAGTTGGCGAGCGACAGCCCCAGAATCAGCAGTTCCTTCTCCTCGCAGAACCCGGTCGCGAGGAACAGCGCCGGAACTTGCTGGCCAAGCCATTCCACCAGCCGTTCGATCAGCCCCGGTTGGCCGCCGATGCAGGAGATCGAATCCGGCGGCTGTTCCTGCAGCCAGCTCTGGTAGGCCGCGCTCGCGGCGCCGGCCGCCGCCGCGAGGGCGATCAGCCCCCCCGCGAGGCGCTGGACCAGGCCGTGGGTCAGCGCGGCCAGGAGTCCCAACCCGGCGACCAGCATGAAGAGCAGCCGCTGGAAGATACACAGGTGACAGGGGTCGAGGGCCAGCCAGGCGGTCAAGACCAGGCTCGCCAGCACCACCGCCGCGGCGGCGGCGGCCGTTGCGAGCCAGACGGCGCGGGGCGGGACGGTTGTTCTCATGCAGGCTCCGATGCGGACTCAGTCGCCGAGGATGTAAGCCAAGTCCAGTTCGATCTCATCGAACGGCGGGATGCGCGCCCGGATCGGCTCGGCGAGCGTGGCGACGATCCGGTAATGATCGCCGTCGAGTTGGTAGGCGATCAGGGTCCGGTCCTCGGGCCAGATCAGCCAATAAAAGGGCACGCGGCGGCGCTGCAAGAGCAGAAACAGCGTGAATGTGTCCTTGCGCTCGTGACCGGGCGAGACGATTTCGCACACCCAATCCGGCGTCAGATCGATGACGCCTTGCGGGCGCTGCGGCATCCGCTCCTTGCGCCAACCGGCCAGATCGTGGCAGGGGCACTGATGCAAGTCGTAAGCGACGCTGACCTCGGTGATGATCCACCAGCCGCCGGGGCCGGACTTGCGGCTGAACGGGCTGAGTTCTTCGCGTGCATTGCCTTGCACCACACCGTGCTCGGCGCGCGCCATAGGCCGACGAACGATCTCACCGTTGATCAGTTCGACCCGCTCCTCGGGGCTGACCAGCAGGTCCGCAATGGTATTGAGTTTGTGCGCTTCCATCCGCTGCGTCCTCCGGTTCGATGGGCGAATACCGCCATGCTAGGTCGCCGCGATCGGGTTGTCGAGCCAACCGCTGGGCCTTGATTATACCCGTCGTTGTTGGCTTTTCGTTTCTCGTTTTTCGTAACCCAATGTTTGATAGTTCTTCACTGAAAACGAAAAACCGAAAACTCAAGACCGTTCCGGATATCACGCGCCGGTTGACTCCACCGACCGCGTCAGGCAGGGTCGCGGCTTTGCCGTCGCCGATTCCATGCACTCCAGCCTCCCCGATCGCCCGCTGCTGCCTCGTGCCCTGCCCGCCCTGCGCTTGGATCACGCGGGCCGACGACGGGTGGATCTGGGTGCGGTGGTGGCGCTGGCGGCGCCACTGTTCCTGAACAGCGGCATTCAGGCGGTGCTGAATCTGACCGACACCTGGTTCCTCGGCCGCATTTCCGCCGCGGCGACCGCGGCGGTCGGCGGGGTCTTCTGGTTCACCATCGTGATCCTGCTGCTGGTGGGCGGGGCGGCCATGGCGGTGCAGACCTTGGTCGCCCAGGCCTATGGCGCGGGAGACCGCACACGGGCTGCTTCAGCGGTCTGGGGCGGGCTCTGGGTGGTACTGCTGATGAGCCCGCTGTTCGTGGCCGCGGGGCTGGCGGGAGGCTGGTTTCTCGCGCCGGCGCGGCTCCCGCCAGAGATCGAAGCCCTGGCACTGGACTACTGGTTCCCGCGTGTCGCCGGATCGGTCGCCGGCGTGGCACTCTGGTGTCTCACCAGCTTCTATAACGGCATCGGCCGCACCGAGGTCACGCTGGCCCTGATGACCGTCGTGGGCGTGGCGAACGTCGTCTTGAATCAGCTTCTGGGGTTCGGCTTCGAGCTCGGCGTGGCGGGGATCGCTTGGGCCACGACGGCCGCGCAGGCGCTCGGTTTCCTGTTGGGACTGTGGATTTTTCTGCGTCCCAGGACGCGCCGGGAGTTCGCCAGTCACCGCCACTGGCGGCCGCGATCCGACACCATGGTTCGGGCCTTGGCCCTGGGTCTGCCGATGGGCCTGCTGCCGGCCGCGGACCTGATCGGCACCGGACTCTTTCAGCTCATGCAGGTGGACCTGAGCACGGTCGCCGGGGCGGCCACCCAGGTCACCATGATGATGACCTCCATTGCCTACATGCCGGCGATCGGCATCGCCAGCGCGGGCACCACCTTGGTCGGCCAGTCCATCGGGGCGGGCGACCGGGACTGGGCACGGCGGGTGGGCAACACGGCCATCGCGCTCACCGTCGCCTATATGGGCCTGGTAAGCCTGGTTCTTGCCGCGGCTGGGCCCTGGTCGATGCCGCTCTTCGTCAATCCGGCCGACCCGCATGCCCGGGCCGTGGTGGAGACCGCCGCGCTGTTGATCTGGCTCGGCGCCGCCTATCAGATCTTCGACGGGCTCAATCTGGGCTGCGGGTTTGCGCTGCGCGGGGCCGGGGATGTGCGGCTGCCGGCGCTCATGACCCTCCTCCTGTCCTGGCTGGGCTTTCTGCCGCTGGCGCACATGCTGACCTTCGCCCCCGGCGAGGGCTGGGTGGACTGGCTGCCGCAGTTCGGATTCGGCGCCTTGGGGGGCTGGGCCGCCCTGCTCGTCTACGTGGCCGCCCTGGGGACCATGATGGCGTTGCGCTGGCGCTCGGGCGCCTGGCAGCGGATCGCCCTCGATTAGCTGTAGGGGCGGGTTTCAAACCCGCCTCTACGTCCGGCTATCACTTCGACGGATCTGGATCCACGAGCGCCCCTCAGGGCGCCGCGGAGCGTCGAAGAGTGCATGTTAATACGATAATATTCAAATATATTGTATCGAAAAACCAAAAACTTACTATGGACCAAACGGCGTTCCCGCGTTAGTCTTTACCCTGCCGCGCGTGTCGTAACTCCGCAATGAGTCCCGGACCTGTCGCCGGGTATCGGGAGCACGATCCGCACGGCCACACCCACCCCTTACGACGGCCCCGATTAGGAGGGGACATGAGCTTGCTGCAAACCAGGCCCGCCCTACCCAGCGACGACAAGCGCTGGAAGTTGGTCAATGCCGCGATGCGTCGCAACGGCTATGCCGGGCACGCCTTGATCGAGACCCTGCACAGCGTGCAGGAGTCCTTCGGTTATCTGGACGAGCCCGCGATGCGTTTCGTCGCCGGGTCGCTTGACCTGCCCCTGTCCAAAGTCTACGGGGTGGCGACCTTCTACCACCTCTTCATGCTCAAGCCCAAAGGCCGCCACGCCTGCGTGGTGTGCACCGGCACCGCCTGTTACATCAAAGGGGCGGGGGCGCTGGTGGATGCGGTCGAAGCGCGCTTCGGCGTCAGACCGGGCGAGACCACCGAGGACGATCGGCTCTCAGTGCTCGCCGCCCGCTGCGTCGGGGCCTGCAGCCTGGCTCCGGCCGTGGTCGTCAATGGCGACCTCGCCGGCAAACAGACCGCGGACCGTCTGGTGGCCAAACTGGAGGAGCTCGCATGAATCTGGACGATCTGGCCGAGAAGGCCGAGGAATACCGCGCCCGCGACGCCGGTATCACCCACGAGGTCCGCGTCTGTGTGGCCGCGGCCTGCCAGTCCGGCGGCTCACTGCCGGTGTTGGAGGCGCTCAAGGCGGAGTGCAGCGACGGCGGGACCTGTAAGGTCAAAGGGGTCGGCTGCATGGGCCTGTGCTCGGCCGGCCCCATGGTGGCCATCGCGCCCAAGGGCGGGACCATCCCGGATTCGATCCTGTACCGGGAGGTCAAGCCACACGACGCGGTGGAGGTGCTGGCCAGCGTCGGCGGTACCCCGGTGGAGCGGCTGCACACCCCCACCGATCAGCCCTTCTTCGCCCGTCAGCAACGGATCGTGCGCGAGAATTCCGGGCTCATCGACCCGGAGAGCTTCACCGGTTATGTCGCCGCGGGCGGCTATGCCGGCCTGATCAAAGCGCTGAGCGAGATGACACCGGGCGACGTGCTGCGCGAAATGACGACCAGCGGCCTGCGCGGCCGCGGCGGCGGCGGCTATCCGACCGGCCTCAAATGGTCCACGGTCGCCAAGATGCCGGCCGACCAGAAGTATGTCATCTGCAACGGGGATGAGGGTGATCCGGGCGCTTTCATGGACCGTGCGGTCCTGGAGTCCGACCCGCACCGGGTGCTGGAGGGCATGGCCATCGCGGCTTATGCCATCGGCGCCACCAAGGGTTACGTCTATGTCCGCGCCGAGTACCCGCTGGCCGTCGAGCGGATGGAACTCGCCATCCGCAAGGCCAAGCGGTCCGGCTTCCTGGGGAGCAAGATTGCCGAGACGCAGTTCAGCTTCGAGGTCGAAATCCGCCTGGGCGCCGGGGCCTTCGTGTGCGGCGAGGAGACGGCCCTGATGGCGAGTATCGAGGGCCTGCGCGGCCAGCCCCGCCCGCGCCCCCCCTACCCCGCCGAGGCCGGACTCTGGGGCTATCCAACCCTCATCAACAACGTGGAAACCTTCGCCAACATCGCCCCGATCATCACGCACGGGGGCGAATGGTTCGCCGGGATCGGGACCGAGAAATCCAAGGGCACCAAAGTCTTCGCGCTCGCCGGATCGATCAGGAACATCGGCCTGATCGAAGTCCCGATGGGCATGTCGCTGCGTGAGATCATCGAAGAGATCGGCGGCGGCTGTCCCGGCGGCAAGGCGTTCAAGGCGGTGCAGACCGGCGGCCCCTCGGGCGGCTGTATTCCCGCCCAGCACCTGGACATCGCGGTCGATTACGACAGCCTGAAAACCTTGGGCACCATGATGGGCTCCGGCGGCATGATCGTCATGGACGAAACCTGCGACATGGTGGACGTGGCACGCTATTTCATGGAGTTCTGCATGAGCGAGTCTTGCGGCAAGTGCATCCCCTGCCGCACCGGGACCTGGCAGATGCACGAACTGCTCGATCGCATCACCAAGTCCAAGGGCACCCACAAAGACCTGGCCCTGCTGGAAGAACTCTGTGACGTCGTCCAGGCCACCAGCCTGTGCGGACTGGGGCAGTCGGCACCCAACCCGGTGCTGTCGACCTTGCGGTATTTCCGTGAAGAGTATGAGGCGAAGTTGACAGCCGAATGATGCATTCTCAACCTGATTCGGACTTCTACGCCTGGGCGACGGAAAGCGCGGCCCGACTGCGCGACGGACGGGTGTCCGAGGCGGAATGCCCGTTCGGCATAGAGCAACTGCTCAACATGGAATTTTGGGCAGAGTGAGTCATTTGGAATCCGTCATTCCCGGTCGTACCGATTGGCACCTGAACGCCCAGCAACCGACTAAAGAGACACGACGACACCCGGAGCACCCATGCCCCCACCCGCCCCACAACCCAATGTCCGCGTCGTTACACTCACGATCGACGGTAAGGATTTCTCGGCCCGCGCCGATGAGACCGTCATCGAGCTGTGCCGGGAGAACAAGATCCCGATCCCCAGTCTCTGCTACATGGATGGCCTGAGCATCTGGGGCGCCTGCCGCCTGTGCCTGGTGGAGGTCGTCGGTCAGGGTCGGCTGGTCGCCGCCTGCTCCACCCGCGTGGCGGAGGGGATGAACATCCTGACCAACACCGAGCGGCTGCAGCGCTACCGCCGCACCATCGTGGAATTGCTCTTTGCAGAGCGCAACCATGTCTGTTCGGTATGCGTTTCCAACGGTCACTGCGAACTCCAGTGGCTGGCGCAGAAATGCGGCGTCGACCATGTGCGCGTGCCTTACCGCCAGGTGCGCAACGAGGTGGACTCCTCACACGAAATGTTTCGCCTGGACCACAATCGCTGCATCCTTTGCACACGCTGCGTGCGGGTATGTGACGAGATCGAAGGCGCGCATACCTGGGACGTCATGGGCCGCGGCAGCGACTGTCGGGTCATTACCGACCTGGCCCGCCCCTGGGGTGAGAGCGAGACCTGCACCGGCTGCGGCAAATGCGTCCAGGTCTGCCCGACCGGTGCCCTGGTGAAGCAGGGAACCTCGGCCGGCGAGATGGTTAAAGACCAACATTTCCTGCCCATCCTTGCCCGCCGGAGGCACGCCCAATGACGACCCCTGCAACCCCGCGGATCACCGTCGCAACCGCCTGGCTGGACGGTTGCTCCGGCTGCCATATGTCGTTCCTGGACATGGACGAGCGGCTGGTGGACTTGGCTCAGAAGATCGACATCGTCTACAGCCCGTTGGTGGACGCCAAAGAACTGCCGGAGCAGGTGGATGTCGGTATTCTTGAAGGATCGATCTCGTCCGAGTCGGATTTGCATCATGCGAAGGAGTTCCGCAAACACTGCAAACTCCTGATCAGCCTCGGCGACTGTGCCGTCAACGGCAATGTCCCGGCCATGCGCAACCCCTTCAAGCTGGCGGATGTCATGGATCGGGCCTACCGCGAGAATGTCGACCTCCAGCCGCAACTGCCGACCGTGGGCGTGCCGGTGCTGTTTCAGCAGGTACGCCCGATCCACGGCTGCGTGAAAGTCGACGTGTTCGTTCCCGGCTGTCCGCCCCACGCCGACGCCATCTTTTATGTACTGAACGAGCTGATTGAGGGACGCACGCCCGACCCCAGTCGGGTCACCCGCTTCGGCGCCTGATTGCAGAGGAACCAAGACCGATGGCCGCTAACGAACCCAATAGCGAAGACGGACTCCTCGTCGTCTTGCTTGACCGGATGCGCACGCAGCGCCTGCCGCGCATCCTGGGCATTAAGACCAAGGTCGACGCGGGCGGCGCCCTCGATCAGTCCGACATCGACTTCCTGAACGAGATCTTCGACGACGCGAACAACAATAAGGCGATCTGGGACCGCCATCCGGAACTCCATGACATCGCCGCGCAGATGGTCTCGCTCTACCGCGAGATCACCGCGCGCGCCCTGGCCAATGAGGGCGGGGCTTCACCCGCGTGACCCGTAGCGCACCCGGCGCGCCCTCCCAACCGATTTTCCAAGGGGACTGAACCCATGAGCCGCACCATCACCATCGAACCGGTCACTCGCATCGAGGGTCATGCCCGCATCACACTCCAGCTCGGTGACCAGGGCGAGGTTGAGGATGCCCGGTTTCACCTCACCCAGTTCCGCGGCTTCGAGAAGTTCTGCGAGGGTCGCCCCTACCGCGAGATGCCGGCGCTGACCGCCCGGACCTGCGGCATCTGTCCGGTCAGCCATGTGCTTGCCTCCAACAAGGCGTGCGATCACCTGCTCTCGGTCACCATCCCGCCCACGGCCGAGAAGCTGCGGCGGATCATGAACCTCGCCCAGATCACCCAGTCCCACGCCCTGTCCTTCTTCCATCTGTCCTCGCCCGACCTGCTGCTGGGCTGGGACTCGGACCCGGCCACCCGCAATATCTTCGGGGTCATGCGTCAGGACCCGGCCCTGGCCAAAGACGGGATTCGGCTGCGGCAGATCGGCCAGATGATCATCGAGATCCTGGCCGGCAAGAAGATCCATCCCACCTGGGTGGTTCCGGGCGGGGTCGCCGAAGCCCTGACCCAGGAGAAGCGCGAAGCCATCCTCAAGCTCCTGCCCGAGGGGCTGGAAATCGCCAAGCGCACCTATGGCTTCTTCAAGACACTGGTCCCCAAATTCAAGGACGAGACCAGCCACTTCGGCACCCGGCCCACGATGTTCATGAGCCTGGTCACGCCCAAGGGCAATCTCGAGCACTATGACGGCTTCCTGCGCATCAAGGACGCGCAGGGGCGGATCGTGGAGGACATGGTGCCGACGGTGGACTACCAGCGTCTGGTGGGCGAGGCGGTGGAAGACTTCAGCTACATGAAGTTCCCCTACTACAAGCCCATGGGCTATCCCAAGGGCGTCTATCGGGTCGGCCCCCTGGCGCGACTCAACAACGCGGAAGCCTGTGGAACACCCTATGCCGACGTGGCCCTGGCCGAGTTCCATATGCTGCAGGAATACGGTCCCATCACCAGCAGCTTCCACTACCACTACGCGCGGCTGGTCGAGATCATCTTCGCCATCGAGATGATGGAGCGGCTGCTCAAGGACCCGGACATCCTGGATCATCGCGTCCGCGCCCGAGCCCGCAGCAACCGCGACGAGGGCATCGGTGTGTCCGAGGCGCCGCGCGGCACGCTGATGCACCACTACCGCATCGACGATGACGGACTCATCACCTGGGTCAACCTGATCATTGCCACCGGACATAACAACCTGGCCATGAATCAGGCCATCCGTCAGGTCGCGGACGCCTATGTCGACGGCAATCACCTCCAGGAAGGCATGCTGAACCGGGTCGAGGC
Organism: Lamprocystis purpurea DSM 4197; assembly: GCF_000379525.1. Taxonomy (GTDB): domain Bacteria; phylum Pseudomonadota; class Gammaproteobacteria; order Chromatiales; family Chromatiaceae; genus Thiodictyon; species Thiodictyon purpureum. The sequence continues at coordinate 36,797 of NZ_KB902441.1, forward strand.
CGTCATCCGCTGCTACGACCCCTGCCTGTCCTGCGCCTCACACGCGTTCGGGCAAATGCCGCTGGTGATCGAACTCAAGGACGCCGCGGGTCAGGTGGTTGATCGGTTGACGCGGGGCTAGTCCCGCGTTCCATTGGACGTTATCGCCTTTGAACCTGATATCCGGACGAGCCCGTGGTGTAGGGGCGGGTTTCAAACCCGCCCCTACGTCCGGTTATCACGTCCGACGGCGATAAAGGCATCCTAAACCGTCATTCCGGCAGGATGCCGGAAGCACGTCGCCACGGAGGGTTCCTCGCGGCCGGCACGGACTTGCAGGAAGAACCATGACCCAGCACAAGACCCTCATCATCGGCTACGGCAGCCCCATCCGCGGCGACGACGCCATCGGCCCGCTGGCGGCGGACGCCCTGGCGGCCGGCCCCCTGCCCGCGGGAGTCAACGTCATCTCCCGCCATATCCTCACCGCCGAGTTGGTGGAAGACATCGTCGCCGCCGACCGGGTGATCTTTCTCGACGCCACGGTCGAGGGCGAGCCTGGTGAGGTACGCGTGCGCAGCCTTGCGCCGGACGCATCGGCCATGTCGACCATGGCCCACTTCCTGGATCCGCGGGAACTCCTCGCCTGGAGTCAGGCGCTCTACCAGCATGAACCCGAGGCTTACCTGGTCTCCGCCGCCGGCGCCTTCTTCGAGTATTCAAACTACACCCTGACGCCCGCCGCAGCCGCCGCCCTGGAACCGATGATCGAGCGGGTACGCGAGTTGATTGCGGCGAATTAGGTAACGCGTCGGAAATAAATGAAATAACGAATAAAATCGTTGTCGTTGTCGTTGTCGTAATCGCAGAAGCAATTCCAATGCGGGCATGCGCAGCCCGATGCCGATCGGTTTTCGATTCGATTACGACAACGACAACGACCGAGACCCCGAAGCCTTGCCCTATGGGCCGCGACTCCGCCTCCCGCTCGGCACCGGGGTGACACCCAAAGCCGGTCTCGGCACCTCAAACCAAGCCTGGAAAAAACGAGAGTATCGAGGAGAGCCCCATGTCCCGAAACCACCCCATTGTTGCAGTGACCGGTTCGTCAGGGGCCGGTACCAGCACCGTCAAGAAGGCGGTCGAGAAGATTTTCCACCGGGTTGGCGCGCGTGCAGCCTTCGTGGAAGGCGACAGCTTTCATCGGTACGACCGGAAGCAGATGAAGGAGGAGTTGGCAAAGACCAAGCTCGAGGGCACGAATCTGAGTCATTTCGGCCCGGAGGGCAATCTGTTCGACAAGCAGTTCGAACTCTTCCGCAACTACGGCCGCACCGGCACGGGTGAGCGCCGACATTACATCCACGACGAGGAGCAGGCGGTCAAATTCGGTCAGGAACCCGGTACCTTCACCCCCTGGGAGCCGATCCCCGAGGGCTCGGACCTGCTGTTCTACGAAGGGCTACACGGCGGGGTGGTGGCCGGCGACATCGACATGGCGAAGGAGGTCGATCTGCTGATCGGCGTCTGCCCTACCATCAATCTGGAATGGGTGCAGAAAATCCAGCGCGATACCAAAGAGCGCGGTTATAGCCAGGAGGACGTGATGTTCAACATTTACCGGCGCATGCACGACTACATGCACTACATCCTGCCGCAGTTCTCCTGCACCCATATCAACTTCCAGCGCATCCCCCTGACCGACACCTCCAACCCCTTCTGCGTCGCCAATATCCCGACGCTCGACCAGAGCATGGTGATGATCCACTTCCTGGAGCCCAAGCCCAGCGTGGAATACAAGCTGCAACTGCGGGGCCTGATTGAAGGCACCATGATCACCGGCTTCAATACCCTGGTGGTTCCAGGGGGCAAGATGATCTACGCGATGGAGTTGATCCTCACCGAACTCATCATGGGCCTGATGAAGAAGCGCGGGCACTCAGGGAGCTGACAGTCGCTTAGCCTTCGTACCTGATATCCGGACAGACTCTCGTGTAGGGGCGGGTTTAAAACCCGCCCCTACGTCCGGCTATCACGTCCGACGGCTACTGGTCGGGCGCAGGCCCGACCAGCAAGCGGTGCGCTCAGGTAAAGAGCGTCAAGACCCCGGTGTAGCCGTAGAGGCGATCCTGGGAGATCTCACCGCTGGCGTAGAAGCCGACCAACGGAAAGTCTCCCAGCGTATCGCGGATCTGCTTCAATTCGGCCGAGTCGGGTCCGAACAGATTGGCGCCGCGCCCAAGACATGAGCAATAGACCCCGCCGCGCGGCGGGGCCCGCAGCCGCCCCTTGAGTGAACGCAACATCCGATCCAGGTCCTCGCGGGCCGTGGCCGTATCACGTCGGCAGAACATCAGTTCCCGGCCCTGTTCGACCGCATCGCCCACGGCCACCAGGCCCTCGTTGGGGTCGATGCCGACCAGATTGCGGACCAGATAGTCTCCGGTGTCCGAACCCTGAATGGGCAGCCCGACAAAGATTTGCCCGCCGATCCGCATCAGGTCGCGCGACAACTCCTCGCCGATATCCTCCTTGAGCACGTCCAGGGCCGGCCGACCGTCCAGCGTGATCAGAATGTTGCGTTGAGCGGCCGTGATGGTGCGGTGCGGACCGATGGGTGAGCAACCCTGACTGAGACGGGTGATCAGCCCGACCTCTTCGGCGAACAGTACCCCGGAGATGCCGTCCTGATGCAAGCCGTTGGCGATCGTGTAGGTGGTGCCGCGTGAACTGGCGAACCCGCCCACCAGAAAGCCGGCGCAGGTGCGCTGCGCAAGTTGTTTGATCAAGTCCTCGGTATCCCCGTTCGCGGGGTCGGCGTGGACCAGGGCGAGCAGCGGTCGATGGGCCGCGATCCACCCGGCGCTGTGCGCATCGAACGCATCCAGGTCCTTGACCACACTCGGGAAGACGTGGAAGCCGTCAGACGGAAACTCACCCAGCATCAGCGCCGCGGCCGGCTCCTCGTAGTATTCGACCCCGGTCGCGCAGATGCCGATGCCCACCGCCCCCACCCATGCCTGCACCCCGGTGGCGGTGCGCACATGGGCCAGCAAGTCGCCGAGCTCATCCGCCAGCGAATCCGTCACATAGAGAAAACCCAGATTGGCGCCAGTCGGGATCGGGCCGAGCCGGTCCAGACAGTCGTCCGCGATCACACGCCAGTCGGCGCCCTCAGCGTGGGCAAATCGAAATGGATGCATACTTTGTGCCCTCGGTCACTTTCGCTTCAGCCCGGACAGAACAATTCAGCCACATCTTTAGACCTCCGCCAAGTCACCTTTCTCCTGAAGCCAGGCGCGACGATCGGCGGCGCGCTTCTTGGCCAGCAGCATGTCGAGGAGTGCGCTGCTCTGATCTTCCGTCTCGATGGTGAGCTGCACCAGCCGGCGGGTGTCCGGATGGATGGTCGTTTCCCGCAACTGCGCTGGGTTCATCTCACCCAATCCTTTGAAGCGCTGCACGTTGACCTTCCCCTTGAGATGCTCCGCCGCGATACGGTCAAGGATACCCTTCTTCTCGCCGTCGTCCAGTGCGTAGTAGACCTGCTTGCCGACATCGATCCGATACAGCGGCGGCATCGCCACGTACACATGCCCTTCGCTCACCAGACGGCGGAAGTGTTTGAGAAACAAGGCGCACAACAAGGTCGCGATATGGGCACCGTCCGAGTCGGCATCCGCCAGGATACAGACCTTGCCGAAGCGCAGCCGCGCCAGATCATCGCTGCCCGGGTCCACGCCGATGGCCACGGCGATATCGTGGACCTCCTGGGAGCCCAGGACCTCGGCGGGATCGACCTCCCAGGTGTTCAGAATCTTACCGCGCAGCGGCAGGATCGCCTGGAACTCCCGATCGCGCGCCTGTTTGGCCGAACCACCGGCCGAATCACCCTCCACCAGAAAGAGTTCGCTGCGATCCGGATCGGTGGAGGTGCAGTCCGCCAGCTTGCCGGGCAGCGCCGGACCCTGCGTGATCTTCTTGCGGGTCACGGTGCGCCCGGCGCGCAGCCGCGCCTGTGCCGCGTTGATGGCCAGTTCAGCGATGCGTTCGCCTTCCGCCGTGTGCTGGTTGAGCCACAGACTGAAAGCGTCCTTGACCACCCCGGAAACAAAGGCGGCACACTCCCGCGAGGATAGCCGCTCCTTGGTCTGACCGGAGAACTGCGGATCGATGAGCTTCACCGACAGAATGTAGACCAACCGGTTCCACACATCCTCCGGAGCCAGCTTGACCCCGCGCGGCAGCAGGTTGCGGAACTCGCAGAACTCCCGTACCGCCTCGGTGAGCCCGCTGCGCAGCCCGTTCACATGGGTGCCGCCCTGCACCGTCGGGATCAGATTCACGTAGCTCTCGGCCACCGGCTCCCCACCCTCGGGCACCCAGGCCAGGGCCCAGCTCGCGGCCTCACTGGTGCCCTCCAGATCGCCGACGAAGGGGGTGGCGGGCACCGTCTCGCAGTCGCCCAGGGTCTGGAGCAAGTAGTCCTGGAGCCCGTCCTGGTAACACCAGGCATGTTCCTCGCCGGCCGCCTCATCGCGCCAGCGCACGGTCAGGCCGGGGCACAGCACCGCCTTGGCCTGCAGCAAATGGATCAGCGGCTTGGGCGCGAACTTCGGGGTATCGAAATACTTGAGGTCCGGCCAGAAGCGCAGCCGGGTGCCGTTGCGCCCGCGCGGGACAGTGCCGAGTTGCACAAGCTCGCTCGCCTTGTCGCCATGAGCGAACGCCATGTGGTACTCGTGCCCGGCGCGGCGCACCCAGACCTCCAAACGATTGGAGAGCGCGTTGACCACCGACACGCCGACCCCGTGCAAACCGCCGGAGAATTTATAGCTGCCGCCGCCAAACTTGCCGCCGGCGTGGAGCTTGGTCAGGATCACCTCCACCCCCGGCAGCCCCTGCTCCGGGTGGATATCGACCGGCATGCCGCGGCCGTCGTCGCTGACCTCCAGTGAGCCGTCGGCGTACAGCACCACCTCGATGGTCCGGGCGTGGCCGGCCAGAGCCTCATCGACACTGTTGTCGATGACCTCCTGGGCCAGATGGTTAGGGCGGGTCGTGTCGGTGTACATCCCGGGGCGCTTGCGCACCGGGTCGAGGCCGCTCAAGACCTCGATTGCTGAAGCGTCGTAATTGCCTGTCATGGGCGGATCGGTTGTCCCTCTGGTTTGCCCTGGGTGATATGGGCGTGCTAACGGGCGTGATAACGGGATGATAACGGAGACGCGGCGTTCGCCGGTTTGACCGTCAAACTGCGGTACGCTACCGTAGCTCTAAACCCTGATGCAAACCCAATGAAGAAAGCCGCTGCCACCTCCCCGCCCCCCTTCGAGCAATCCCTGAGCGAACTGGAGGCCATCGTCGACGCCCTGGAGAAGGGCGAGATGACCCTGGAGGAGTCCTTGGGCGCCTTTGAGCGCGGCGTCACCCTGACCCGCGCCTGCCGCCAGGCCCTGGAGGCCGCTGAGCAGCGGGTCCGCATCCTCACCGACGGCCGGCCCGACGCCGAGCCCGAACCCTTCAGTACTCCATCGAAGACACCCGGCACCCCACATGAGTGAATCAGAACTGGACTCCTTTCGGGCACGCTGCGTCGCGCGTGTCCAGGCGACGCTCGACCAGCTCCTGCCCGCCCCGCAGATCGAGCCCACGCGCCTGCACGAGGCCATGCGCTACAGCGTCATGAACGGCGGCAAACGCATCCGCCCCCTGCTGTGCTACGCCGCCGGCGAGGCCTTGGGCGTCGCCCCGGCGCTACTCGACCGGCCCGCCGCGGCGGTGGAACTGATCCACGCCTATTCGCTCATCCATGACGACCTGCCGGCCATGGACGACGATGAACTGCGCCGGGGCCGCCCGACCTGCCATAAGGCCTTCGACGAGGCAACCGCCATCCTCGCCGGCGATGCGCTCCAGACGCTCGCCTTTCAAACCCTGGCCGAAGCAACTGACCTCAGTGCCGCGGCGCGGGTCAGCATGGTCGCCGCCCTCGCCCAGGCGAGCGGCTCGCGCGGCATGGCCGGCGGCCAGGCCCTGGATTTGGCGGCCGAGGGCAAGCACCTCGACCGCGTGATGCTGGAGCACATCCACATCCACAAGACCGGCGCCCTGATCCGCTCCGCCGTGCGCCTCGCCATCCTCGCCGAGGGTCCGCTGGACGTCGAACACGCCGAACGCCTGGACCGCTATGCCAAGTGCGTCGGTCTGGCCTTCCAGATTCAGGATGACGTGCTCGACGTGATCGCCGAAACCGCCGTCACCGGCAAGACCCGCGGGCGCGATCAGGAACTCGACAAATCCACCTACCCCTCGGTCGTCGGCCTGAGCGAGGCCAAGGAAATGGCCAACAACCTGTTGACCGACGCGCTCACCGCCGTCTCTGTATTCCCAAGCCGCGCCGACCCGCTGCGCTGGGTGGTCGAGTCGCTGCTGCGGCGGACGGCCTGAGCAGCGGGGCACGACTGTTATCTCGTCGGGCAGGGGAAGTGTCCCCCGTGGGAGCGGCGTCCCGCCGCGATGGGTGCCGCGGTGACCTCGAACGGTAGGGCTATGCGCCCGGCCCCATCGCGGCGGGACGCCGCTCCCACAGGGTCGCTGCGCGACTTTCACGGTAAAGCCTCGACCTCCAGTGCGTAAGGTTCGGGCACTGGCCGAAACGATGATCAAGGCCGCCGCGACGAGCCAAGCGTCAAGAGTGAAGCCAATGACCTGTATGAACCAGAAGCGCACAGCCTTTAGGCGGCATCCAACCGTTTCGGACGGGGCGAATGCCCCTTCCCGCCGCGGTACTCAGGCTAAGTCTAGCGACAGCGACGGCGCGATGGAAGAAAGCCGATTGGTCACAGGTGTCCGGACTTCACCGAAGGCCCTACAGCGTCTCGACCTCAAACCCGACCACCCCGCGCTGCTCGCGGCTGAATTCGATGCCGATCAAATGGATCGGCTGGCCCGCGGCCCGGTATTTGTCCGCGTAGCCTCGTTCCTTTAGCTGTTGCAAAGCCCGCCCCGCCGGCTCCAACTCCACCACCTTGAACTCGAACAGCCAAATCCGGCCGTTGAATTTCAGGGTCAGATCGACCCGGCCCTGGCGGCTGGCGTCCTCTGTCGTCAAGTCCAGGCCGAGCGCGGCCAGATGACTGTAGAAGACGCTGGCGTAGTAGCCCTCGTAACGCGCGATGGGATTGCCGGTATGCCATTGATACGGAATGGCGGCGAACAGGCTGTCGACATGGGCGCGCAGACCGGCGAAATCCGCCGCTGCCAGCAGATCGTAGAGCCGGCTCGCCAACTCGCTGGCCTGCCCCGGATGGCCGATCAGCGCCTTGACCAGGCTGTCGTTCAGCGCGCTCTCGACCTCCAGATTGGGATAGCCGAGGGTGTATTCCCGTCGGGCGCCAAGCTGCCGCGTGCCGGTGAAAGTGAGATAGCCGGTCTGCCACAGCAGCGCCTCGGTGGCCAGATGATCCACGTCGAAGGCTGACAGCAGGGCTTCGTCGGCACGCAGGCGCGCGAGACTCGGGGTGAAAAAGCCGCGTTGCATGAGTAGGTCCACCAGAAAGGTCGGGGTGCCGGTCTCGAACCACCAAGTGCGAAACTCGCGTTTCTGGAACAGCAGCAAGAGATCGAAGGGGTTGTAGACCGCCTCCCCGGTCCAGTTGTAGCCGTTGTACCAGCGGCGAATCGCGTCCCGGTCCAGACCGGGAAGTTCGGGCGCGAAGACAGTCTCCACATCGGTCTCGGTATAGCCGCAAAGTGCCGAATAGGCGGTATCGACGGTGATATCGTTCAGATTATTCAACCCTGAGAAAATGCTCACCTTGCTGAACTTGCTCACCCCGGTGATGAACACAAAACGGACATGGGCGTCATTGTCCTTGATGACCGAATAGAGATCACGCAACCCGTCGCGGGTGGCGCGCGCGGTGTCGGGTTCGGTGAGATTGTCTAGAATCGGTTTATCGTACTCATCAACCAGGATCACCACCCGCCGGCCGGTCGCGGCATGGGCCTGCTGGATCAACCGGGAAAACCGCCCGGACAGACTCGGCGCCTCGACCGTCAGGCCGAGCCGCAGGGCATTGTCGTCGAGCGTCTCGAGGATCTTGTCGTCCAACGCCGCCCGGCTGTGCACGAGACCGCCGCCGAAGCTGAGCCGGATGACTGGATAACGGGTCGTCCAATCCCAGTGCGGATGGATCAGCAGTCCCCGAAACAGCGCCTCGTTGCCGGCAAAGAGATCTCCCAGGGTGTCGATCAACAGCGACTTGCCGAAGCGGCGCGGACGCGACAGGAAGTAGTGCGTGCCCTCGTCGGTCAACTGCCGGATGAAACCGGTCTTATCCACGTAATAATGGTCATCCGCGCGGATTTTGGCGAAGGTCTGGATGCCGATCGGCAGTCTGCGGCGGTGCATGGCGGGCCTCGGAAGCGGGGACGCACGTCGTCCGCGTTCAGGTTGAACACAATCGTTGTCGTTTTGGATTCTAAACCGCGCCCAACGCGGTATGCGATGTTCTTGGATTGGCTCGGCCCCGGCAGACTCGGCAATTGATGGAGTTGGCGCGGTTTAAAGTGTTGAAGAGCATCAATTTTAAACCGCGTCTCCACCAAGGTTGGTTAAATCCTCAAGGCCGAACACACAATGAAAATTACGCATTTCGCGCCGGACGCGGTTTAGGCTATCCTAACCGGCTTGCATCCTCCAACGGTGACCGGACGAAGAGACCCATGAGCCCAGCCCAGCACGCCCTGCCCCCTTTGCGTTCCTTGCTGTTCAGCGGCCTGCTGGCCCTGTGCGCCCTGCCTTGGGGCAACCCCGCCCGCGCCGACGCCGTGAGTCAGGTGCAGGGGATGCCCAAGGCGGGGCTGCTGGTGCAGGAGGCCGGCAAGGCGGCCGTTTCCCACAACCCGGATCTGCCGCTGATGCCGGCCTCGACCATGAAGGTGCTGACCGCGCTGGCGGCGATCGATACCTGGGGACGCGATTATCACTTCGAGACCGACTTCTACCAGGACGGCCAGGGCCGGCTCTGGGTGAAAGGACGCGCCGATCCCTATCTGGTCTCGGAAGAACTGGACCTGATCGCCCAGGGGCTCAAGTCCGCCGGCGTGAAGCGCGTGACCGGCATCGGGCTGGACGACAGCTATTTCGACAAGGATGTCGAGATCGCCGGCCGGTCGGCCTCGAACAATCCCTACGATGCGCCGGTGACGGCCCTGGCCGCCAACTTCAATACGGTCAATCTGATCCGCAGCGGCGCAACCGTGTCCAGCGCCGAACCCCAGACCCCGCTGACCGACACCGCCCGCCGCTTCGGCAAGATGGGCGGAGCCGGCACCCAGCGGGTGAATCTCAAACAGCGGCCGACGGCGGTCGGTTATTTCGGTGAATTGTTGGTGGCTAAGCTTCAGGCGGCGGGGATCCAGGTCTCCGGCGGGCAGGAGATCGCATCCATGCCGGGTGGTTCCAAGCTGGTCTATCGGCACAAGAACACCCGCACCCTGGCGGCCATGCTGACGCCGACGCTGAAATACTCGAATAATTTTGTCGCCAATGCGCTCTTCCTGCGCCTGGCGGACCCGCAGGGCAAGGGACGGGTAAGTATCGCCGCCGCCCAGCGCGCCATGACCGAGTTTGCCCGCCGCAAGTTCAAATGGGCCGATTTCAAGATCGAGGATGGTGCCGGACTGTCGCGCGGCAACCGGCTCTCGGCCCGCCAACTGGTGGACGTGATGAATGCCTTCGCACCCAACCGCGATCTGATGCCGGTGCAGGAGGGCAATAACGAGGTGCGCGCCAAGACCGGCACCCTCACCGGTGTCAGCGCCTATGCGGGCTATGTCCGACGCGACGGCACCTGGACGCCCTTTGCCCTGCTGATCAATCAACCCGTGGATGCCGGTCTGCGGCGGCGCGTGGCAAGCGCCCTGGTCCGCTGACCGGGTGCGCGGCCGGCAGGCCGACGTCCCCAAGCCCTAAACCGCGTCTAGCAGCCTGTCGGACTTAGCCCCTGGGATAAGGGCATGCGTCAACACAAAGGCTTTTTGTTGCCCCACAATCTAACGTAAGGTGATTTCCGCGAAAAATCCAACCCGTAGGAGCCCGCTTGCGGGCGACGGGTGGGGGCACAATGACGCGATTCCGGCAGGNCACGNCGCCCGCAAGCGGGCTCCTACGGAGCTTGATTCTTGATGGCGTCTTATTCGGAATTCGCCTAAAGTCCGACAGGCTGCTAGCGCGAAATGCGTGATTTTCATGTTGTGTTCGGCTTTGGAGATTTAACCAACTTCGGTGGAGACGCGGTTTAAGGTTTATATTTTTCGGACTTTAAACCGCGCCAGCTCCAGCAATCGTCGCGTCTGCCGAGGCCGATCCGATCCAAAAACATCGCATACCGCGCAGGGCGCGGTTTAACAGGATGTCATCTTGCGTGAACCCGACGTTGTGCCGCGCCTGTCGCGACCGCGAAAGCTCCATCGACCGACCGACGCCATCCGGTCAGCCGGCCGGCTCTTGGTCTGCCTTGCGCTGACCGGAACACTCGTCGGCTGTGCGCAGACACTAAGCGCGCTCAGCGGTCGGGCCGCGGCCCCGTCGTCGCGCGAGGCTTTCCTGTTCCGCAAGCCCGGTGCCGCCTATCCATCACTGGCGCCGCTGATGCGGCGCGTCACCCCGGCCGTGGTAAATATCGCGGTGGATGCGGTGGTGCGGATCGAGGAGAACCCGCTGCTGAGCGATCCGGATTTCCGCCGCTTCATGGAGCGCTTCGGCATGGAGGTGCCCGAGGAGGGCGACACCGAGCGGCGCCAGAGCGTGGGGTCCGGGTTGATCGTGGACAGCGAACGCGGCTATGTGCTGACCAATAAACACCTGCTGGAAGGGGCCACCGCCATCGAGGTGACGCTCAAGGACCGGCGCAGCTACCGGGCCCGCCTGCTGGGCTCCGATGAAGGCACCGACCTGGCGGTGCTGCAGATCCCCGCGGTCGGCATCGCACCCCTCGCGTTCGGCGATTCTAAAACGCTGGAAGTCGGCGATTTCGTGATCGCTGTCGGCAACCCGTTCGGCCTGGGCCAGACGGTCACCTCGGGGATCGTCAGCGCGGTGGGGCGCAGCGGCGTGGGCGACGCCCGGCTGGGCGAACTGGTCCAGACCGATGCCTCCATCAACCCCGGCAATTCCGGCGGACCGCTGATCAATCTGGCCGGCGAGGTGGTCGGCATCAATACCGCCCTGATGGGTCCCACCGGCGGGAATGTCGGTATCGGCTTTGCGGTACCGAGTAACCGCGCCCGCGCCGCCCTGGCGCGGGTGCTGGCGCGGCGCCGCGGCGGTTAGGGTTGTTAGCGCCTGCGCACCTTGGTGTAGGGGCGGGTTTTAAACCCGCCTCTACATCCGACTATCACGTTCGATAGCGATATTAACGGTAATCCGCCGCCTTCACCTGCTCGGCAGGGATGAAACGCGGGGTGAAGTCACTCGCTGTGCCGTCGGTGACCGCACGTCCGCCGCGGTAGTCACGCAGACGCCGGGACACGATCCCGCGCTGTCCATCGCCTCGCACTACCTCGTCGGCGACCAAACCAAAGGCCTGCTCGCGCGCGTCCCAGGCGAGCGTCAGGCGCACATAGATCAAGCCGTCCGCATTGCTGATCCAACTCACCGTCAGTTCGCGGTCCGCGATGTCGATCTCGAAGGGGACGGCATCCGGATCACGGTTGATGGTTCCCATGCACTGGACGCAGGGCAGAATGTCCTCGGCCAGAACCTCGCGACGGTAGACGCCCGCGTCCGTCAGGCTGAAGATCGCCAATGCGCGGCTGCCCGATGGCCGCAGTGGATCATCGCCGAAGGCCTCGCGCCGGTGTACGAGGATCACCACATCCTCCAAAGCGTCGTCGGTCAGAAGCCCGCCATAGGAGGCCACAGGCGCCCATAAATGGGAGATCCAACGGCCCGGGTCGATGGGTTCGATCGGCTCCGTTCGCGGCGTCTGCTCCGCGGCCGGGAGCGGTGCCAACCAGCAACCGAGCGCCAGCAGCAACCCTGACCAGCCGACGCGCGCCGGTTGGCGGATACGGTGCGGCCTGGCCCCATCCCGGACCGGCACGACTGGACCGCGGACCTGATCCACCCGACCGGCTCACCCGCGACTCAGGGCCTCGTAGATGGCCGAATAGTCCTGGTCACCAAGACCAAGGTCCTGGGCACGGATGCAGGCGGTCTCGATGGCGTCGGACAGGGCGGTATCCAGCCCAAGCGGCGCGGCCGCCTGCCGGAACAGACGGACGTCCTTCAACAGGTGTTTGAGCGGGAAATTGGCGGCCCCGTAGTCATGACTCAGGTACTTGTCGAGCTTCTTGTCGAAGGTCTGGGCATAGAGCGCGCTGCCGCGCAGCAGGGTCATGAACTGATCGACGTCGATCCCCTGGGCGCGCACCAGACCCAGGCTCAGCGCGAAGGTGGCGGTGAGCCCGGCAATCAACTGGTTCAGCGCCAACTTGAGCGCCGCTGCCTGACCGACGGCGCCGATCCGTTGCGGCTGCGCCCCCAGCCGCTCCAGCACCGGGCGGCACTGCGCGAACAGTGTCTCATCGCCGCCGACCATGATGATCAGCCGACCGTCCCGGACTTCACTCAGGCTGCCTAGGACCGGGGCCTCCAGGTAGCGGCAACCCAGGGCATCCAGCCGGGCGGCAAGTGCGCGACTCTCCTCCGGGCCGATGGTGCCCATCTGCACGATGAGCCGCCCGTGCAACGCCGCGGCGGCGGGCGGGGCGAGCAGGGTCGCCTCGATGGCGGCGGCATCGCTGAGCACCAGCAGCACTAAATCCGCGGCGCCGATGGCCGTCGCGGCATCCTTCGCCACCGCCAGCCCGGCGGCGGCCGCGGCCTGCGACCGCTCGGCACCGCGATTCCAGCCGGTGACCGCGACCCCCTGCGCCTGCAGGCGCAAGGCGATCTCGGTACCCATCAAACCCAAGCCGAGTACGGCGGTCTTTGGCAGCAACTCCATACGTTTTGATCCTAAACCGCGCCCGGCGCGGTATGCGATGTTGTTGGATGGGATCGGCTCCGGCAGACTCGACGATTGCTGGAGCTGGCGCGGTTTACAGTTTCAAAAACCCTCCGAGCGTTGCAAAGCTCAGCCGGACCTCAGCAGGTCGATTACCGCGGCTGTTTCCGGCCGTATCCCCCGCCACAGGAAAAACGACTCGGCGGCTTGTTCCACCAGCATCCCAAGCCCATCGATGGCCCGCGCCGCCCCCTGGGCCAGACCCCAGCGGCAGAAGGGCGTCGGGGTATCCGCATAGACCATGTCATAGGTCCAGGCGCCGGGCGCCAGCACCGACGGCGCGATGGACGGCACCGCGCCGGTCAGTCCGGTCGAGGTGGCGTTGATGATCAGATCGAAGCCCACCGGGCCACGGTCCGCGACGCCGAGGTCCGCGAGACCACAAGCACGCACCATGGCGCCGCCGGACTCGAGGTCAGCGACCGCGGCAACCAGCGCGGCGGCCTTGTCCAGGGTGCGGTTGGCGATCACCAGTTCCGCCAGTCCGCTCTCCAGCAGCGGGCGCAGCACGCCCCGGGCCGCACCGCCGGCCCCGAGCAGCAGGACCCGCCGCCCGGCGAAGTCGAAGCCGTGATTGCCGGTCAGGTCCCTGACCAGCCCAACGCCATCGGTGTTGTCGCCGCGCAGCCCCCGACCCGGCAGGCGGATCAGCGTGTTGACGGCCCCCGCGGTCGCGGCCCGCGGGCTGTGCTCATCGACCAGCCGCCAGGCCGGTTCCTTGAACGGCACCGTCACGTTCAGTCCCTGCCCACCATCGCCGAAGAAACACCTGACGGTGTCGGCGAACGCGTCCGGCGCACTCAAGATCCGGGTGTACTCCAAATCCTGTCCGGTCTGCCGGGCGAAGGCCGCATGGATCAGCGGCGACTTGCTGTGGGCGATCGGATAACCGATCACGGCATAGCGGTCTGTCATGGTGCGGTTGAACTCACTCGGCCAGCCAGCGCGCTACGTCTTTGGCGTAGTAGCTCAGGATCCCGTCGGCCCCGGCGCGCTTGATGCCGAGCAGAGCCTCGAGTACCACCGCGCGCTCATCGAGCCAGCCGTTCTGACTCGCCGCCTTGAGCATCGCGTACTCGCCGCTGACCTGATAGACGAAGGTGGGGACGCCGAACTGATCCTTGACCCGCCGCACGATGTCGAGATACGGCATCCCCGGCTTGATCATGACCATGTCGGCGCCTTCCTCCAGGTCCAGCGCCACCTCATGCAGGGCTTCGTTGGTGTTGGCCGGATCCATCTGATAGGTGTACTTGTTGCCGCCGCCCAGATTCGCCGCGGACCCGACCGCGTCGCGGAACGGACCATAGAAACTGGAGGCATACTTGGCCGAATAGGCGAGAATTCGGGTGTGGATGTAGCCCTCCGCCTCTAGGGCGGTACGCACGGCGCCGATCCGCCCGTCCATCATGTCGGACGGTGCCACGACATCGGCCCCGGCTTCCGCGTGTGAGACCGCCTGACGGACCAGCACGTCCACGGTCGGATCATTGACCACGTAGCCCTGTTCGTCGATCAGCCCGTCCTGGCCGTGGGTGGTGAAGGGGTCCAGGGCCACATCGGTGATGACCCCCAACTCCGGCACCGCGTCCTTCACGGCACGCACCGCGCGCTGGGCCAGGCCGTCCGGGTTGAAGGCCTCGCGGGCATCCTCGGACTTGGCCGACGCCGGCGTCACCGGAAACAGCGCCATGGCGGGAACCCCCAGTGCGGCAATGGCGCGCGCTTCGGCCACCAGCAGGTCGATGCTCAGCCGGGTCACCCCCGGCATGGACGCCACCGGCTCCCGGACGCCCGTGCCTTCGAGCACAAACACCGGGTAGATCAGGTCATTGGGAGTCAGCGTGGTCTCGCACATCAGGCGCCGCGAAAATGCATCGCGGCGCATACGGCGCATGCGGGTCAGGGGGTAGCCGGCACGCGGCGTGTCGAGTAGGGACATGATCAGCAATCTCCAAATGGTGAGCGAACGGCCCCCGCCGCTCGGGGCAACTACCATAGCCTAGACGCAGCCTGGGTCCAAGCAGGTTCGTCGTCCCCGTCCGCGATGGCAACCGACATCCGCGCTCGATCGCGGCAGTGCGCCGACTGGGCCGCGCGGGTCGAAACCCATCCGCAATGGGAGAGAACGACCACCGCCCCCCGGTGGTGCTGATACAATCGGCTGTTGGTTGGTTATAGTCCGAGAACACGCATGTTGCTTCAATCAGATACCAGTCCCCCGATCTTCGACACCGACCTGACCCGGTTTCAGTCCGCGGTCATCGAGGCCTCCCGGCAGCACCCGATCCTGGTCGATTTCTGGGCTGATTGGTGCACACCCTGCCATGCCCTGTCGCCCCACCTGGAGCGCGTCGTCAAGGAACTGGACGGCGCCATCCGGCTAGCTAAACTGGAGGTAGACGAGGGCGAAAATATGCGCCTTGCCGGCCGCTATTCACTGCGCGGCTTCCCGACCGTGATCTTGTTCGAGAACGGCGAGGAACGCGGACGTTTCAGCGGGGCGCGCTCCACCCATCAGATCCGGGACTGGCTGCGCGAACACCTGACGGCCCCGGCGGACAGCAATGGTCACCCGCGCTGAACGCCGGCCGCGCGGCGCCTGCGTAGCGCCGGTCTGACCAGGAGACACCGATGCCGAGCAACGCCGCGACGTCCGGTTCGAACCAAGCAGTCCCGAATGTGCCGGATGAACTGGCCCTGCTGCGCGACATGCCCATCTTCGGCGCCGTCCCTGACCGGGCACTGGACTACCTGAATACGCGGGCCGAGCGGGTGATCACGCCGGCCGGACACTGGTTCTTCCGTCAGGGAGATCGCGGCGAGACCATGTACGTGCTGCGCTCGGGCCGCGTGGAGGTCCACCGCGCACTTGGGGAACGGGCGGAGGTCATCGGCCGACTCGGACCTGGCGATTGCTTTGGCGAGATGGCCTTGATCGACCTCTACCCGCGCAGCGCCGGCGTGCGTGCGGCCGAGGACTGTCTCGCGCTGGGGATCGGCAACGCCCTGCTCTATCAGCTCTACGCGGCCGATCCTGAATCATTCACCCTGATCATGATGAATCTGGCGCGGGAACTGAGTCGCCGCCTGCGCCAGACCGAAGCCCTGCTGTTCCGCCATCGCGGCCCCGCCGGGCACGCGGATCGCCATCATGTCGCCGCGGCGTCCTGCGAGACTCCCTACGTCTGAGTGTAGCCTTCGTGCCTGATATCCAGACAGACCCTTGGTGTAGGGGCGGGTTTGAAACCCGCCCCTACGTCCGGTTATCACGTCCGAATGTTATGACTCTCGCGTTTCGATTCATGATCTAAGGACCGCGAAACGACGCGGCGCGAGCGCGCCCCCGCTGGTATCGTCAACGCGATTACGACAACGACAACGACCGGCAGCCCCTCAGTTCACGCCCTCATCCGCGGCCGCATGCGGCTCCCCGCGCAGGTGCACCGGATCCAGCGCCGCCGCGCGCCGCTTGCGCACCTGGATGTTGAGCATCTCCACCGCCACCGAGAAGGCCATCGCGAAATAGATGTAACCCTTGGGGATGTGCTGCCCCACGCCCTCGGCGATCAGCACCACACCCACCAGGATCAGGAAGCTCAAGGCCAGCATCTTGATACTGGGATGGGCCTCCACGAAATCGCCGATGGTCTTGGCGGCCATCATCATGACCCCGACTGCAATGATGATGGCGATCACCATGACCGGCACATGCTGCGCCATCCCCACCGCGGTGATCACCGAGTCCAGCGAGAACACGATGTCGATGATGGCGATCTGGGCAAGCACCATCCAGTAACGGGAGGGGGCGTGCACCTCGGAGGTGTGCTCATCCCCCTCGAGACTGTCGAAAATCTCATCGGCACTCTTCCACAACAGAAACAGGCCGCCGAAGACGAGGATCAGGTCACGTCCGGAGACGGCCAGGGCATCACGCAGGTGCACGTCCTGTAGCGTCGCGGCAAACTCCGGCATGATGGTGAACATGGGCTCGGTGAGGCGCATCATCCACGCGAGGGACAGCAGCAGCGCAATGCGGGTGATCATCGCCAGGGCCAGCCCCTGGATGCGTGCCCGGTTGCGCTGTACCGCCGGCAGGCGACCCACCAGGATCGACAGGAAGATGATGTTGTCGATCCCCAGAACGATCTCGAGCGCGGTCAGGACGACCAACGAAATCCAGGCCTCGGGGCTCGCGATCCATTCGAACATGCGGTATGCCTCTGTGTGCCCGACTCAAGCGATGCAGCGGAGCATCGAGCGGATCAGGGGTTGCTGAATGCGCACCCGGGCGATTGCCGGAATTGACTGAAATCGCCTGACGTCGGCGCCGTGGTCGAGACCAGGGTCGCCCGGCGGCTGGAGCCGCTGGATCAGGCGCCCCGGCCCTGCACCAGCGAGCGGATCCGTTCGGGGTTCGGCAGACCGCGCATCGCCAATTCGGGTTGATCGCCGGTGGTGAAAATCGTCAGATCACCGATGTCGAGCATGCGCTGCATCAGGCTCTGGTTGACTTGCAGAGTCCGTAACGGCAGCGCGGCCCGAACCGGGGCGGATACTAGCAGCAAGCGTCGACAGGGTGAAGTGCCGCGCGCCTCGGCAGCTATAATATCGGGTCCAGCAACCGCGCCGCGCGCACCGCCCAACGGAAGGCCCACCCCCGTTGCGTGAGGTCGGCCGCGCCGGCGCGACGCGCCCGCCGGAAGTCTTCCTCCAGCATCTCGTGCACCGCGGCGGCCAGGCCCCGATCCACCACGATCGCGGTGATCTCGAAGTTGAGCCGCAGCGAACGGTTGTCGAGATTGGCGCTGCCGATGCTGGATACCGCGTCGTCGACCAGCACGACTTTCTGATGCGTGAAACCATCCTGGTATCGATAGATTTGAATACCGGTGCGGTCCGCCGCCGCGAGGAACGCGTAGGACGCCAGGTAGACCAGCAGGTGATCCGGTTTCTCGGGAAGCAGGACACGCACATCCACACCGCGCAGGGCCGCCAGTTGCAGGGCCGCAAAGACCGCGGCATCGGGTACGAAATAGGGGCTGGCGATCCACACGCGGCGCCGCGCCCCGACAACCGCCTGGTGGAAGAACATCGAGCACCGATCGAGGTCGTCCGCCGGTCCGGTGGGATAGACCAGCACCGCCTGTGCGGCGACCGCCTCGCCGGGGCGGTCCGGCGGCGGCGCCAGTCCCCACATCAACTCGGGGCTGGTTCCGGTGGCCCAGTACCAATCGGCCGCGAAGACCAGTTGCAGCGCCTGGGCGGCGGGCCCCTGCAAACCCAGGTGGGTATCGCGCCAGTGGCCCAGCGGGCCGCGGCCCAGATACTCATCGCCCACGTTGTGACCGCCCACAAAGGCGGTGTGACCGTCCACCACCACGATCTTGCGATGATTGCGGAAATTGAGCTGGAAGCGGTTGCGCCGACCATGGGTGCTGTGGAAGGCCGACACCGCGACCCCGGCAGCACGCAGCGGGGCAAGGTAGGCTCGGGGCAGCCCATGGCTGCCGATCTCATCGTAGAGCAGGTAGACCCGTACCCCGGCGGCGGCCTTGCGCATCAGCAGTGCTTGCAGCCGACGGCCCAGATCATCATCCTTGACGATGAAGAACTGCACCAGACAGCAGCGTGCGGCCGACTCGATCGCGGCGAAGATGGCGGCGAAGGTGGCGTCCCCGTCGACCAACAGCGTCGGTACATTGCCGCTGGTGAAGGGGGTACCGCCGAGTTGCGCGAGCACGTCCAACTCCGCGGCGCGTTCGGCAGGGAGTTCGGCCCGCACCGACGCCAGTGTCCGCAACAAACCGGCGACCCGCTGATCCGCCCCGGCCAGGGTCAGGGCCCGCAACGGGTCCAGGTAGCCCTGAAAGCGGTCGCGGCCGAAGATCCAGTACAGCGGCAGGGCCAGATAGGGGAAGGTCACCAGGGACACCGCCCAGGCGATGGCGCCCTGCGGCGTGCGCACCCCGGCCACCGCATGGATCGCGGACAAGATCCCCAGCGTATGGATCAGGAGCAGCGCACTGCCGGCAGCCAGGATAACATCGTGTTCCAACAAGAGACGCCTCGCCTGCCGCACTGCGCAGGCGGCATTGACCATCGGTGACCCGAATTATGCACAACCACAGCCCGACGATCCGCTTGGTCTTTCACCTGACCCTGACCTGGCTCTTCCTGGTCGGGTGCGCGAGCGGTGCCGCGGCAACCGCCGCACCGGCTTCCATCCCGCTGGTCACTGGACCTGCGGACACTGTCTCGGCAGTGACGGCGCCGGCCGAGCCGCTCGCCCGCCGCGTGACGCAGGAGATCAAACACGAGATCGCCGAGGTCCAGCCCTGGCTCGACCGCTACGGCTACGGCGCAGTCGCCTTGGCCGTGGGTCTGGAGGGGGTCGGCATCCCGACGCCTGGCCAAACCCTGCTGATGGCCGCCGCCGCCGACGCGGCGACCACCCACAAATTGCAGATCGGCTGGCTGCTGGCGGCGGCTTTCCTGGCGGCCACGGTCGGCAACACCCTCGGCTACCTGATCGGACGCTGGGGCGGGCGCGCCTTGCTGCGCCGGCTGCGCGTGAGCGACCGGCATCTGGAACGGGTGGAGGCGGGTTTCGCCCGCTGGGGCGGCTGGCTGATCGTCCTGGCCCGGTTCTTCGACGGACCACGCCAGTTGAACGGCATCGCCGCGGGTATTCTGGAAATGCCCTGGCCGCGCTTCGCGCTGTTCAACGCACTGGGCGCCGCCCTGTGGACGGGCACCTGGGCCCTCGGAATTTACTATCTGGACGAAAACCTGCACGGCATCCTCGTGGTCATCCGTCAGCTCAATCCGTGGGTGCTTGGGGCAACCCTGGTCGTCACGGCCGGCCTGATCATCCTGTTCTGGCGCTGGTATCGCGGCTTGGCAACAAAAACCTGAGGCGATATAGCCGTCGGACGTGAGAACCGGACGTCGGGGCGGGTTTCAAACCCGCCCCTACATCAAGGGTCTGTCCGGATATCAGGTCGGAAGGTGATAACACCGCTCTATCAAACCATCGAAAATTGCGATGGAGTTAATTGGTCCCCGCCCTAGCCGCCGTGCGGTTGCGCAGGTATCTTAGCGACTTCCGATATTCGGACCCGGCAAGGTCCGATACACCCCCGAACGACCGCCCGCACCACGCGCCGCTACCGTCGTTCCCCTGCCCTGTCCGCGAAGACGGAGGAAGTTCCATGACGGCAGTTGTCGCAACCAACGAGACCATCCTGGTGGTCGGCGGTGGCATCAGCGGGATGACCGCTGCGCTCGAAGCCGCCGAGACCGGGAAACGCGTCGTCTTGGTCGAGAAACGTCCCTACCTGGGCGGCCGTGTCTCCCAGCTCTACAAGTATTTCCCCAAGCTCTGTTTTCCAACCTGCGGGCTGGAAATCAATCAACGCCGCGCCAAGCAGAACCCCAACCTGACCATCCTGACCATGGCCGAGGTCACCGGACTCACGGGCGCGAAGGGCAACTACACGGCGACCGTCAAACTCTCCCCCCGTTATGTCAACGCCAACTGCACCGCCTGCGGTGACTGCGCCAAGGCGGTCACGGCGGAGTTCGACGACGAGTACAACTACGGACTCGGCAAGCGCAAGGGCGCCTACCTGCCCTACCGCATGGCGCACCCGGCGCGCTATGTCCTGGATCCGGCCATCATCGGCACACCGGACGCCGAGCGGGCCAAGGCCGCCTGCCGCTACGACGCCATCGATCTCGAGATGCAGGAAGAAACCATCGACTTCCCCTGCGGCGCGGTGATCTGGGCGACCGGCTGGAAGCCCTACGACGCGGCCAAGATCCAGCCCTACGGCTACGACCGCTTCGCCAATGTCATCACCAGCGTCGAGTTCGAGCGCATGGCCGACCCCACCGGCCCCACGGGCGGCAAGCTCGTGCGCCCCTCCGACGGCAAGGAGGCGAAGAAAGTCGCCTTCATCCAGTGCGCCGGCTCGCGCGACCGCAACCACCTGCTGCACTGCTCGCGGATCTGCTGCATGGCGAGCTTCAAGCAGTGCACTTACGTGATCGACGCCTTTGGCGCGGACGCGCAGATCAACGTCTATTACATCGACCTGCGCGCCATCGACCGCTTCGAGGACTTCTATCAAAAAGTCCGCGCCAACCAGAACATCAGGTTCATCAAGTCTAAACCGGCCTCCATCACCCAGGACAAAGACGGCAGTCCGGTCGTCCATGGCGTGGACACCGAGGGCTACCAGCGGTTCGCCGAACCCCATGACCTGGTCGTGCTCGCCATCGGCATGGAGCCCTCCGTGGACCCGGCCAGTTTCCCGGTGCCCATCGTCCTCAACCGCGAGGGCTTCATCGAGACCGATAGCGCCAATGGCGGAGTCTTCGCCGCCGGCGGTGCCGCCGATGCGCTCGATGTCAACCGGGCGGTCCAACATGCCACCGGGGCGGCGCTGCGCGCCATCCAGGTCGTCAACAGCGTTGCCCGAGCGGAGGTTTAAGCCATGGCAGCCGAGAAAAAACTAGCCGGTTACATCTGCACCGGGTGCGGCATCGGCGAGCGGTTGGATGCCAAACAGCTCCAGGCCGTGGCGACCCGCGAGGGCAAACTGCCGAGCGTCAAACAACACCCGATGCTGTGCGGCGCCGAGGGCGTCAAGCTGATTCAGGACGACATCGATGCGGGCAACGCCACTCACATCATGATCGCCGCCTGTTCGCGGCGCTCCAAGGTCGAGGCCTTCAGCTTTCCGACCGTCGCCATGTCACGCGCGAATTTGCGCGAGGGCGTGATCTGGGCGCGTCCCGAAGGCGATGAGCACCAGGAGACCACCCAGGAGATGGCGGACGACTACATCCGCATGGCGGCGGCCGAGATCAAGTTCATGACCGTACCGGAGTCGTCCGGCGAGCAGGAGTTGAACAAGACCCTGCTGGTGGTGGGCGGCGGCATGACCGGCATGACCGCGGCGGTCGAGGCGGCCAAGGCCGGCTACCCGGTGCATCTGGTGTGTGACGAACCGGTGCTGGGCGGGGTCTGGAAGGATCTCTACAAGCGCGTCCCCTTCCGCGCCGCGGCCTTCGATGTGCCCGGCGGCAACGATGTCGACCTGCCCCAACCCGAGGACCCGGGCCTGGATGACCTGATCGAACAGGTCATGGCCAACGGGCGCATCACGGTGCACCTGAACGCGAAGATCACCAAAACGTCCGGCGCGCCGGGGCGTTTTTCAGCCGACCTCAGCATGGAGTCGGGCCGCACCCTGACCGAGAACTTCGGCGCCATCGTTCAGGCCACCGACTACAAGCCCTACGATGCCAATCAACTCCCCGAGTTCGCCTACGGCACGACGCCGGACGTGCTGACCAATTTCGAGTTCGAACGGCTCGCCAAGCAGGCCAATGGCGCCGTCATCAAACGCCCGTCGGACGGCCGCGCGGTCAAGTCCGTCGCCTTCATCCAGTGCGCTGGCCAGCGTTCGAGCAACGCCGGCCATCTGCCCTACTGCTCCGGCTTCTGCTGCACCGAGTCCATCAAACAGGCGATGTATTTCAAGGCGCAGAACCCGGGCTGCGACGCCACCATCCTGTTCGACGACCTGCGCACCCCAGGTGCCGCCGGTGAAGACTTCTATCGGTCCGGTCAGCAGGCCATGGTCACCTTCACCAAGGGCCAGGCGTCCGCGGTCGTCGCCGCGGGCGGCGACCTGCGGGTCAAGTTCAAAGACCTGATCCTCAACGAAGACACCGAGATGGTCTGCGATCTGGTGGTACTCGCCACCGGCCAGGTGCCCAACACCGGCCCCGACCCCTATGCCCAGCTTGCGGTCGACGAGGCCCCGACCGAGGAAGAAAAGGCCGCTGCCCGCGCCGCGCTGGCGGTCGCCCCACCCTCGATCCTTAATCTCGACTACCGCCAGGGCACGGACCTGCCGCACCTGAAGCACGGCTTCGTCGACAGCCATTTCATCTGCTTCCCCTACGAGACCCGCCGCACCGGCATCTATGCCGCCGGTCCGGTGCGCCGCCCGATGGACCTGAAACAGGCGATGGACGACGCGGTCGGCGCCACCATGAAGGCGATTCAGTCACTGGAGAACGCCGCGCGCGGCTCCGCCGCTCACCCGCGGGTTGGCGATCTCTCCTACCCCCGCTTCCGCAAGGAAGGCTGTACCCAGTGCAAGCGCTGCACCGTGGAATGCCCGTTCGGCGCCATCAACGAGGACGAGCAGCGTTACCCGCAGTTCAATGAGTCGCGCTGCCGCCGCTGCGGCACCTGCATGGGCGCCTGTCCGGTGCGTGTCATCTCCTTCGACAACTACTCGGTGGACACCGTCGGCCAGCAGCTCAAGGCCGTGGATGTCCCGGACGAGTTCTCCGAAAAGCCGCGCATCCTGTGTCTGGCCTGTGAAAACGACGCTTACCCCGCGCTGGACATGGCCGCGCAATCGGGTGAACACATCACCCCCTTCGCGCGCGTCATCCCGGTGCGTTGTCTGGGGTCGGTCAGCCTCTCGTGGGTCACGGATGCGCTCAACTCCGGCTATGACGGCATTGTGCTCATGGGCTGCCGCCGTGATGACGACTATCAGTGTCATTTCGTGCGCGGTTCCGCGATGGCGGCCGAGCGACTCTCCAAGGTCGGCGACACCCTCACCCAGTTGAACCTGGAAACCGAGCGGGTGGCGGTCCATGAGGTTGCCATCACCGACCTGAAACGCGCCCCGGCGATCCTCAACGAGATGGCCGAAACCATCACGCGGATCGGCATGAGCCCATTCAAATTTTAGTAAAAATTTGAATTATTTCAGGTTTAGAACAAATTTGCGGAGAGCGTCTCATGGGCGAACTGAATACGGCGATGATCGAGCGGTATCGCAACAGCTTCTTAAAGGAGGTTGAAGCGAATGTCGAGGAGGGTGAATGGGTCAAGATGTGTATGCAGTGCGGCGTGTGCTCCGGCTCCTGCCCGCTCGGCAAGTTCTGGGAGCATCCGCCCCAGGAGATCTTTATGATGATTCGCGCCGGCAAGCGCGAGGCGGTGTTGCAGTCCGAATCGGTGTGGATGTGCACCTCCTGCTACAACTGCATCGTGCGCTGCCCGCGGGAATTGCCGATCACCCACATCATGCACGGTCTGGCGCACTATGCGAAGCGTCTGGGTCTGGTGCCCAAGACCAACCCCACGGCCAAGTTTGCCCAGATGTTCTGGGACAATCTGATGGTCAAAGGGCGCATCAATGAGTTGAAGCTCGGCCTCGCGCTCTATTTCATGAACGGCTTCGGCGATGGCATCAAGGTCGCGCTCAAGAACCAGAAGCTCGGCATGGCGATGATGAAGACCGGGCGGATGAACCCCAAGGAAGCCTTTGGCGGCCATGCCGTCAAGGACTTGGCCGGCTTCCACAAGGTGCTGAAAAAAGCGCAGGAACTGGAAGATGCCCGCATTGCCCAAAACGGCCCGCCCGCGGGCGCCTGAGTAGAGGACCCATCCATGGCCAAGCGCGAATATTCCTTCTACCCCGGGTGCTCCTCCCAGAAGGGCGCCTCCTCATCCAACTATCTGATCTCGGTTCAGACCATGTGCGAGGAGCTGGAGGTCCAGCTCAACGAGATCCCCGACTGGAACTGCTGTGCCGCCTCCATCGGCTATGCCGGCGGCGGCGAACTGCCGCGGCTCACACTCTCGGCACGCAACATCGCGCTCAGCGAGCAGCATCACCCCGGTCAGGACATCGTCGCCACCTGCGCCGCCTGCTGGCTGTCCACCCGCGAGGCCGCCGAACGGCTGCACGAGGACCAGTCGCTGCTGGCCGAATGCAACACGGCACTGGCCGAAGCCGGTCTCAAGCTGCGCAATGAAACACCGATCAAGCACATGGCCGAGGTGCTGATCGAAGACTTGGGTTATGACGCACTCAAGGCGCGGGTCAAGAAGCCGCTGGAAGGCATCAAGATCGCTGGCTATGTCGGCTGTCAGACCAACCGCCCATTCGGCATCGCCGGCGAGTCCTACGAGAACCCCAAATACCTGGACAAGCTGGTCGAGACGCTCGGCGGCGACTCCATTCCGGACTATGAAAAGAAGGTCCAATGCTGCGGCGGAGCACTGGCCTTCTCGGAACCGGAGAAGTCCCAGGAGATGGTCAAGGGCATCATTGAGGCGGCTTACGACCACGGCGCCGACCTGATCGTGACGCCTTGTCCGGTGTGCCAGATGAACGTCGAGGTCTACCAGGATCAGATCAACCAGACCTACGGCACCAAGTTCCAGATGCCGGTGGTCTATTACTCAACCCTGATGGCGGTGGCCTATGGGCGCTCGGCCAAGGATGCGGCGCTGAACGGGCAGATCATCCCGGCCAAGGCGCTGGATGCGCTGGCGGCGAAGTAGCCGCAAGCCGACTCTTCCGAGAGTTGGCCTTGATCGTAATCCCGGCCAACGGCGTGCGTAGTCAGGGCTTCCAGCCCTGACCGTGTCAGGCCAGGATGGCCTGACGACGCACCCGGCGAGCCCAAGTGGCCGGAATCTTGATCGAGGCCCGAGAGTTGATGCCATGACTGAACTCAGCAACCTGTACCACACCGATTACTCGGCCTGGGCGCAGCGTAACGCCGAATTACTGCGCAGCGGCAACTATGACGCGCTCGATACGGCGCACCTCTTGGAAGAGCTCGATGACATGGGTAAGAGCGAGCAGCGCGAATTGGAGAACCGCCTGACAATTCTGCTGGCCCACCTGCTGAAGTGGGACTATCAACTGCCGCAGCTGGCGGATAAGTGGCGCGAGTTCGACGGCCGGAGTTGGCGCTCCACCATCATCGAACAGCGCGACCGGATCGCCAAGCGCCTGAAAAAGACCCCAGGCTTGCGGGCGATCCTGGTGGAGATCATCGCTGAAGCCTATGCGGATGCCGTCGCGCTGGCCAGCAAAGAAAGCCAGTTGCCCAGTACGACCTTTCCCGCGGTCTGTCCGTATGGCGAGTCGGAAATTCTCGACGAGGACTATTATCCGGTGGGCCATGATCGCCGGGCCAGCCACAGCGATCACCCGTGATCATGGCCCACGTGAACCGGGAAAAGCGATCTCCCAAAAGGCCGCAAGCGACGCGCGGTCAGTCGATCGCAGCGATGCCAAAGCGACGTTCAACCGCTGCCAGTGCGCCAGATCAAAGTCATCAACATACAGTTGTGCAGCCCACTGGGCTAGGGCAATGGCGGCCGCGGCGGCTGAGTCGATGCCCGGCGCTTCCGCAGGAAAGGCGGCAGCCTGGTAGCCGTCGCGGATGACCCCCTCCGGCAAACCCCACCGCTGCAGGGCGGTTGCGACGACCAGTGCCCGGTAGGTGTGCTCTTCCGGGAGGGACTGCTCCGCCTCGACGCGGATCGGGTCCAGCAGGCTCGGGAGTTCGCCGAATTGCATGTGCGCGAACAGCGCTTTCACCGCATCGCCCAGCGCCGGGCTGTTGCCGACATGCCAGAAGTTGAAGACCAGCGTACGCCTGGGCTTGGCCGTTTCAGTCACCGAGTGGTAGGAACCCGGATGCATGATGAAGCCCAAGGCGCTGTTGAACCGCGGGGCCGCAGACGCACAGACACGGGTACCGGCCGCGTCATCATGCACCTGCAGGACACCGCCATCCTCCGCCTGCCAACCCCTGTTCCATTGCGCCACCAGTCGGACCGCCTCGAAGCCCACCAGCGGCCGGTCGCTATGGACCCCGATCCGCTGGCCCGGCGCCATGGTCTGCGCGGTAACCGCGACCCGTGCGGTAAGCGGCAGCCCGGTCAGGATGCGCATACGCTCGACCACCGCGGCGAGCAAGCTCGGGTCGATCCGCTCGGTCAGGTCGCAATTGCGGACCTCGTAGAATGAGCCGCCATGCGCACGCCAAGGCAGATCTTGATCGAAGAGCCCCTCCAGACAAGCACAGACCGCGGGCGAAAATGCCGGCTCCACGGTGAAAAAGGGATAGGGGTGCCGATGGTGGACAGGGTTGGCGAGCAAGGAGGTCCCTCCGCGGTAGGGTGAGAATCGACAGGAACACTCGTCGTGAACGGTTCCCTATATCGCCCGGGATAGCGCAGAGCGCGATGCCGGACCCTACCTAAGACGCTGAAGTCTCCGCAACTCGATGATGCCCTCGGGTGTGATCTCGTAATGCCCCTCACGCAGAACCACATACAAATCCCACACGAGGATCCGCAGTGACTCACGCAGGGCGGATGGCCATGTGGCCGTCTCACTGACTGTGGTATCTCCGCCGTCCATCAGTTTCAGCAGGATCGCAGATTGAATATTTTCCAACATTGAACACCTCGTTTACTTGCTCTCTCTATTCCGCTGCAAGTGACCACTAACGAACGCAACAGGGTGAACATGATCGCGACCCTCCTGACGCTTGTCCGAACCGGAGCCCGCGGACTCTACAGACACGCAGATAGCCGTTTGTTGTACTGTCTGAAACTGATGCTACATGGTATTTATATGATAATGCAAGTATCATCTAACACTCATCAAACACCTTAACCAACGACCCATGGAAAACCGTACCGCCCGCCTTACGATCCTGATCGATCCCGTCAAGAAGCGGATCTTCGAGGAAATCTGCGCGCAACAAGACGTTACCCCCTCGCAGGTCGTTCGCAAACTGATCCGGCAGTACATCATCGAACACGCAGGGACGCGCGAGTTGCCGGACTGGCTGGCAGCGCCGGTCGTCAAGGCCGAATGAAGGTGTCTCTGTGAAGCGGGGTGGACCAACCAGATCATCGCGCGTGCAGCCCACCCGCCCAAGCGCTTGATCGAATCGAAACCCTGTGACAGCCTAGAAGATCTCCATGTCCACACTGAAGAACGATACGCTATTGCGCGCACTGCTCCGCCAGCCGACGGAGTACACGCCGGTTTGGATGATGCGTCCGACAGGCTAACCAGACTCGACCAATCCATGAACTTCGACGACGCGATCGACCTGCACGACCCTCAGCACTTGGACGCCCTCTCCGAGGAGCAACTGAACCAACTGCCCTGCGGAGCGATCCGGGTCGATACCGACGGGATCATTCTCTTCTACAGTCGGTCGCAGGCCGAGATCACGAATCGCGAACCGGAGGCGGTGATCGGGCGAAACTTCTTCTCGGACGTGGCGCCCTGCACCATCGTTCCTGAATTCTACGGACGGTTCCGCCGGGGAGTTTTGACCGGCAACCTGAACACCACCTTCGAGTTCGTATTCGATTTCGAGATGCGACCGGTGCAGGTGCGCATTGCGATGCGCGCTTCCAACCGTCCGGGCGAATTCTGGATCGTCGTCGAGCCGCTACGCCGCTTGCCCCCGCGCAACGAACAGGCGGCCTATGACCTGATCTCCGGCAAGTTTTGCGAAACCATGGCCGGTCTGTCCGCGGCCTCGTTCGATTTTTCCCAGTGCGATGCGGAACCGATTGCGACCTGCGGCCTGATTCAGCCGTTCGGCTGCCTGCTGGTGCTCGACCCCAAGACGTTGCAGATCGATGCCTGCAGCGCCAACACGGGCATGTATCTCGGGCTGGACCCAGAGCAATTGCTCGGCGCGCCGGTGAGTCTGGCCCTGACGACAGGCGCTGCCGATCTGCACGCGTGTCTGGGGGCGGGCGCGGACGCCGCCGCCTTTCGTCCGTCTTTTTTCCGCGTAGCGGCACCCATGGGCAAACTGCCGCTCGAGGTGCGACTGCATCGCTGGCGCAATCGGCTGTTGTTGGAGGTCGAGCCCTGCGGCGAAATGGCGATGGATGAGCGTCTGCGCGGTTTCGATGTCGAGGCCTTTCAGCAGCGGTTGCACGCTTGCGCCGATGCGGTCGAGGTCTGCGGCGCGGCCGTCGCGGCGCTACGCCATCTGAGCGGCTTCGAGCGCGTGGTCGCCTACCGGTTCGAAGCCGAGGACGACGGGGTCGTGATCGCCGAGAGTCTGCTGCCCGATGCCTGGCCTTCGATCCTGGGGCTGCGCTACCCGGCGACCGACATCCCGCGCCAGGCGCGTGCGCTCTATCGCGAAACGCCGCTGCGCTACGCCCCCAGCCGCGATCACTCCGATGTCCCGCTGTTGAGCCGAACACTGGCCCCCGACACCATCGATATCGGCATCGCCCATCTGCGCGCCCAGTCGCCGACTCACCGCAACTATCTGAAACGCTTTGCGGTCAATGGCTCCATGTCGCTGTCTCTTATGTTCGAAGAGCGACTCTGGGGACTGCTGATCTTTCATCATCGCGCCCCGCATCCGGTGACCGCCGATGCGCGCCGCCGGCTGATCGAACTGGGCGGCTGGCTCTCGACCCGGCTGGCCCTGGTCGAGGAACGCGAACACAATCACGCCAGCGAACTGGGCATGGCAGAGGTCAACCGGATCGTCGGCGAGATCGACATCGAGCAGCCCTTTCCCGAGAGTTTCATCGGCAAAGAGCAACTGCTGCGCGACCTGATCGGCGCCGACGCCGTGCAGATCTACCATCATGGCCAACCACTGTTCATCGGGCACGACCTTGGTTTGTCGGCGGACGCGACCGCGGCGTTGCTCGTTTTTCTGCAAACCCGTCCCGGACCCGTCTGGAGCACCGATTGTCTCTCCGGCGAGTTCGAGCCGGCCGCGATCTATCCGCACCGGCTGGCCGGTGTCATGGTCATCTTCGTCGACGAACGGCGCGAGGACATCCTGGTGTTCGGGCGCCGGAGCACCAACTACGCCGTGAACTGGGGCGCCGATCCGGCCTCGCTGCCGTTTTCCGGCGGGGATAGCGACCGTCCTTTCGGTTGGCCGAACCGAGTCTTCACGGTCTGGCAAGAAGAACGGACCCATCACGCGCGGCCCTGGTCGAAGGTCGCGCTGGCCACCGGGCTGGCGCTGAAAAATCTGATCCAGCAAGTGATCGTCGCCAATGCGGCGCATTTCAAACGGCTGGCCCAGTCGCTGGCGCGTCAAGGCGACCAATTGCGTCAGTCACGCGAGGAGATGCGCCATCGCGCCCTGCATGACGCCCTGACCGGACTCCCGAATCGGGAACGCTTCCGCGAGGCACTGGCCGAGGCGATCGAGTCGAGTCGGCACGATGGCCGCACCTTCTCGGTCGCGCTTCTGGATATCGACCATTTCAAGACCATCAACGACACCCTTGGCCATGACAAGGGCGATATCCTGCTGTGCGCACTGGCCGAGCGGATCAGCGCGGTCTTGCCTGGCGATGGGCTGGCCGCCCGACTCGGCGGCGACGAATTCGTGCTGCTGCTGCCGCAACAGCCGGACGATGATCCCTTCACGCAAGCGGTCCGGGTGGTCAGATCACTGCGCCAGCCGATCACCGTCGAGGGCGACAGTTTCTCCATCACCTGTTCGCTCGGTCTGGCCATCGGCGGCGCCGACTCCGACCCCGGCGAACTGCTCAAGCAAGCCGATCTGGCGCTCTACCGGGCCAAGGACGAAGGCCGCAACTGTGCGCGTCCATTCGATCAGAACCTGGAAACACAGGCACTGAAACGGCTGGAAATCGACCGCGCCATCCTCGGCCGGTCGCCCATGGACGCGATCGAAATCCTGCTCCAGCCGCAGCTGCCGATCGCCGCCCTGAGCCGGCAACGACGTTTCGAAGTGCTGGCACGGTGGCGCACCGCGGCCGGCGATCTCATCATGCCGGGCGATTTCATCCCGGCGGCCGAGCGCAACGGGTTGATCCGCCCGGTGACGGCCGCCGTGCTGCGCCAATCCATCCGGCTGTTGCGCGAACTGCTCGAACAAGATAGCGAAGGCGCACTGCTCGCCATCAATGTCTCGGCCGCCGACCTGGAGGCCCGTTCTTTTTCAGGACGGTTGCTGGCGGACCTGCACGCGGCGGACGTACCGCCGGATCTGCTCGAAATCGAGATCACCGAATCCCTGCTGCTGCGTATGACACCGAGCGTGAAGGCCTCGCTGCAGATCCTGGATCAGGGAGGGATCAAATTGTCGCTGGACGATTTTGGAACCGGCTTCAGTTCTATGGCCTATCTGCGTGAACTGCCGATCAGCAGCCTCAAGATCGACCGTGAGTTCATTCGCGGCGTCGAGACGCCGCGCGACCGCAATCTGGTCGCCGGCATGATCGCGATGGCGCATTCCATCGGTAAAGAGGTGGTGGCCGAGGGCATCGAAACGCAACGGCAACTGACTTTGCTCACCGAGCTCGGCTGTGATTGGGGGCAAGGGTATCTCTGGTCACGTCCTGTGCCGCCGGAACAGGCGCTTGCGACCGCGTGGTTAGCGATCAAGCCTTGATCATCATCCCGGCCAGGTCGTTGGCTGCCGGGTCGTTGGTCCGCACAGCGGACCCTACTGCAAATCCCAATCCGTCGACTTACCGAGCCTCGTCCGCGGCAACTGCGCACCGACGGTGATGGTTCGGGGCCGCTCCGCGGGCGCTAAGCGTTCGGCGAGCCAGGCGTGAAGCCGCTCGGGCAGGTGCTGCGGATCGGCACACCCAGCACCTGGAACGACGAATGCTTTCAGCCGTCCGCCCTGCTCGGCACTGGCCAGACGCACGAGTGCGTCAGCAACCTCCGGATGCTCGCGGATACAACGCTCGACACGCCGCGGAAACACATTGATCCCGCCGACCTGCACCGCGCCGTCGCGCCGTCCCAGAACATGGAAGCGGTCGTCATCGACCCACTGGACCTGATCCGGCAACTCGGTCAGCACCGCCTCGCCAACCGCGGACAGGCGGGCGATGCGTGTGTTTGAGCTGCTATCGCGCAACCACTGCGGCAACAGCCGGAAAGGCGCATCCGGCGCCGTCCGCTCACCGATGCCGGCCGTCTCCGAGGCACCATAGACCTCGATGATCGCGGCGAACCCCGACTCGCCGAGCCGCCGCCAGACCGGTTCGGGGCAAGGTGCCGTGGATGAAACGGCAACGATATCCGCAGCGACCGAGACCGGACCGCGTGTCGCCAAGTCAAAAAAAGTCGGATGGCCGATCAGCAGGTCCCCCGGCTGGGCCTGTCGCAACACGCTGCCCGGCAGCGCGTCACGCAAGTCGATCACCGGGATGCCCAGGGTGGCCGGCAGCATCACGGAAAACAGGAAGCCGTAGATGTGGTGACTGGGTACGGCGCAAAGGAGACGTCGCCGGTCGTGCAACCGGTCGGCAAAGAAAGCAATCTCCTGCTCCAGAAAAGCCATCCGATGAGTACAGATCTTCGGCCGGCCGGTGGACCCCGAGGTCTGGAAGCTGATCGCCTCATCCCAGCGCGCCCGACTGCGCAGGATCGTTTCCACCCAATGATCCAATCGAGCGTCCGCCATCAGGGCATCATCGAGCCCGGTCTCGTGCAGGTGAAACTGGACCACGACGGCCGTCGCCAGATCCAAGAACTCCAGCGAGTCGAGACCCAGCGCCCCGAGATCCGAATGCAAGCCGGCGCCCCCCTGCCCGCCCCGCCCCTGGCACGCATCCGGCGCGCGCCGCACCCCGAGCAGGCCGGGCCGCAACCGTGACACCTCCGCCGTGATCAGGTCCGACAGCAGACGCGAGACCGGAGCAGGTGCCCACCAGGGTTTCGACATCATGACCTCATACGCGCCTGGCCACATCGAGCAACGGCCCTAGAAAGAACATCAAGCCACCCCGGAAGATGACAGTCCCTCGTGGGAGCGGCGTCCCGCCGCGATGCGGTGTCGCGGTGACCGCGAACGCTGCGGCTGCGCGCCCGGCCCCGTCGCGGCGGGACGCCGCTCCCACGCAGTCGCTACGCGACTTGCGGACAGGCAGTCGTTGGCCGGAACGACGATCAAGGCCGCGCGAGCTGGCATAGGATGTGATACGGATCGCCTTCGACTCAGGTTTCGTGATGTTGCGCCGAGCGTTCCTCGGGAATAATCCGCGCCTCGGGGTTGGGGAACCGCTCGACCACCCAGGCCGGCAATTTTGCCTGGTTGGCGTGATAGAGTGCGTCGGATTCCACGATAACCAGCACCAGCACCGTGACCATCACCGGCAGGATGCCGGTTCCGACGACCAGGGCGATCACCGCCTCCTTCATCATTCCGCCATAGGTATGCGCCGCCCAGCCGAGCACCAGGAACACAAGCAGCATCAGCAGCATGAAGAGAAAGATGCGACTGCGGCGCGCGCACACCTGCCAGTGACACATCACATACCAGGGGTCGCTGGCCTTGGACCGATTGGCCCGCCATAGAATGTAACCCAACAGGCTGAATGAAATGGCGGGGATGATCGCCATCACCCAGGGGAACGACCCCGCCAGACCTCCGGCGCCAACGGTGATCAGAATGTGGTTGCCGATCAGGTTGGTCAGAAAGATCTCGTGAGGCACGTTGGCTCGTTTGATCTGGTCGTTGCTGACGTCAAAGCGCATGATGTGGAACAGGGTCTGCAAAAGGGCTCGGAAGCCGGGAGTCGGATAGGCGGATGGCTTCGCCCGATCAACGCCGCGATGCCTGCCGCCGGCTCGCCACGCGTGGGCCTGATACATCCTACGCGGTTCAAGCGCAGGATGCTTGCGGACCTGGACCTGGTTCTCGCCTGTAATAAAAGCGACAAGGCACGTCAAGTAACCTGCGAGACACCTCAGCCCATGGCGTGACCCATCTGTCTTAAATCCTCTCACAGCGACACGCAGGCACGCAGAAGAAGCAACTCGCAGCGGCGCCTTACCTCTCTGAGATCAAGACCAAGAGCGGGTCAGCCAGACGCCGGGCAGCGGCGCGATCAAGACATAGCACGTCGTTCGACATTACTGGCACCGGTCTTGCGTGATTTCACAATCCACAATAGCAAAAAACAGGAAATCCCCGGTGAATCCTCAACTGCATACACTGGCGCAAGGCATCCGTAGCGGTGACATTGTCCCTTATCTCGGCCCCGGCGCCTTGACCGGCGCGACCGACACGGCCACCGGCCAACCGATGCCTGCGGACAGCGACAGCCTGATCCTCGCGATGAACAATGGCAAACCCATGTCGGAAAAGCTCATGTGGGAGTTTCCGCGGGCCGCCATGAACGTCGAGTTGAAACGCGGGCGGGGCGCCATCACCCGCTTCCTGAACGCGACCTATGCGGAACGCACCTGGACCCGCGCCCCGCTCCACGCCTGGCTCGCCTCCCTGTTGCCGCGCTATGTCATCGACACCAACCGCGACACCCAACTCCAGACCTCCTACGCCGGAGTACCCCACACCCTGGTGCGCGGGATCAGCCGCGTTGCCGGGACCGATTACCGCTTCCGCATCGACCACTACGACGGCGCCGCCTATCGTGAAATCGCGCAGGAGGCGGTCGATCCCACGCTGCCGGTGCTGTTCAAACCCATGGGCAGCCCGCTGCCGGATGCCGTCTTTATCGCCTCGGACGCCGACTACGTGGACTATCTCACTGAACTGATGGGCGGCTTTGCCATCCCGTCATTCGTCAAGTCGTACCGGCAGGGCCGGCAGTATGTTTTCTTGGGGTTGCGTCTGTTACGGGATACCGAACGGATGGTGATGTCGGATATCATCTACGGCGCAGGCGCGCCGGCCGGTTGGGCCTTGATCCCGGAGCCCTCGGAGAAAGAACAGCGGTTCTGCGACCGACAGGGGATTGAGATCATTGCGGCGGATATCCCCGATCTGCTGGCGGCGGCGCAGTCCGGGGCGCGCGCGGCAGCGGGCGACGCCGACACCCGCCCGCAGATCGGCTCCTGAGACACCAAGACGAATCCAGTTGCCACCAGTCGGGCGCGCGTCGCGCGGCCCGCGGGGCAGTCAACACGGCGCACCCGGAGATGCCATGCCCCTGATTCTCGATTTCGAGTCCCGCTTCCTGCTTGGCATTCCCGCGATGGACCATGTGCATCGTGAGCTGGTGGAACTGCTCAACCGCATGGCCGATGCGGGCAACGCCACCTTCGCCTATCTCTATCCCGATCTCGTCAACCACACGCACGCCCACTTCGCCAATGAAGAGGTGCTGATGCGTCAGAGCGGCTTCCCGGCCATGCAAGAGCACATGGACGAACATGCACGGCTACGCGGCGAATTGGATGCGTTCGGTCAGGCACTCGACGGGAGGCGCATCGACGCGACCAGGGCCTTTGTGGCTCAGCAACTCCCCGCCTGGTTCGCGCGCCATACCACCACCATGGACAGCGCACTCGCCGCGCATCTGAAGGGAACCGCACGGATCAAGAAACCACCACCCCAAGAAATCGTTCGCTAGTCAGCGAAACATGTCCACTTGTCATTTCATCATGCAATGCGGCGACATCCGCAGCAAGGCCCGCGCCTGATCGCGGCAGGCGATTGCCGCCTTAGGCTCCAAGGCCGTCAGCCAGCGTCGGGGAATGGCGTCGTATCCATAGAGCGCACCGGCGATCATCCCCAGGATCGCGCCCGTGGTATCGGCATCGCCGCCGCGATTCACCACATCGATCAGCGCGCCCTCAAAGGTGTCGGTGGCAAACAGTGCCTGAAATACGGCCCGCAGGGTCTCGACCAGAAAACCACCGGGGTTTTCCATGCGCCGCCGGTCGTAGCGATAGAGGGGTTGCTCCGCCACCAGCGCCTCGGCCAAACCCTTGAGATGGCCCATATCGCCCCCGAGTAAGGCGGCCTGCACCATACGGATGACGGTGAGCGTCCCGGTGTCGCCCACGGCACTATGGTGCGTCGTATGGGACTGAATACGATTGGCTTGAGCGACCAGACTGCTTTCGGCACCCAGCGTGCACAGCGCGATTGGCAATGACCGCATACAGGCGCCGTTGCCCGCATCGTAGTCGTTCTCCGGCATCTGTGTCGCACCGGTCAGACGGTACTGGGAGATGCCGCGGCGCACCGTATGACCGATGTCCACCGGCTTGCCGCGCATCCACTCGCTGAAAGCGGCCGCCACGGCCCCTGCCTCCACCCGCCCCTCGGCCAGGATCGCGGTCCCTAAGGCCAGGCTCATCTCGGTATCGTCGGTCACCTGGCCCTTACGCAGCCGTAACCAGCCGCCGCCGCGAATATCCTGATGAATACCGAACTGCTCATGGATCTCGCGCGGCGTCAGAAACTCGACCGTGGCGCCCAAGGCGTCCCCCACGGCCATCCCCACGTAGGCCCCGACCGCCCGCGCTTGCAGCGCGTCGGCCGAACACTCGGACCCGGACAGATCAGCTGTCAGTTCCAAAACAAACATCGGCTCTGCTCGACTGGTTGAACGGGTCGACGGAATGGGTCGACGACCGGGGCAGACCTGCTCAGTATTGCACCAGGAGGTCCTCGTCACGCACGATCATCTGGCAGGCCAGGCGCCATTCGGATGGGATGTCGTCCACTGCCATCTGGTCGATGTCTTCCTTGCTGATCTTCCCGAGCTGGCGCAGCACCACCTTTTCCTTCTCGGTCAGCAGACCGCCCATGCGCTGGTTCTTGTTGTCCACACTCGTGACGCGCACCACACAGTTCCCGCATTCGCCATCCTGGCAATCATGATGAACTGGGACCTTATGCTCCTTGGCCAGCTTGAGCAGGGTCTCGGTGTGGCTTCCGGCCACGGCATAGACCGTCTTATCCTTATAGTCAGGGTTTGAAAACGTAACGAGTGCCATAATTCTACTCCGGCAACGGGTGTGTATTGATGGGAATACCGGCGATCAGGCCGGCTTGACCTTGCAATCACCCAGGATCTGGGCCTGACACGCGAGCCGGTCATGCCGGTTCGCCATGTTCTCGCGCAGCACCTTCTCTTCCAGCACCGAGGGCTCGGTCAGATTGTTCCAGCCCTCGATCACATGCGTCATGCAGGTGCCGCAGTCGCCCTCCCGACAGCCGTAGATGATCCCGGCCCCGATCTTTTCGGAGATCTCAATGATCCGGGTCCCGGCCGGGACATTGACTGTCTGGTTGATATCTTCAAAGGTGATTTTGGCTTTTGCCATGGTTTCAGACTCCTGGTTGATTGATGGAAATGGAAGAATCGTGCCGCAATGCCAAAGCGGTCGGCTGGCCGCTCGTCGTCGGGCGCTTGCTCACCCCAACTCCGAGAAATCAATGACTCGACCCTGCTCGCCACCCACCAGGGCAGCCGCGAGCTTGCGGCCGAACACCCGACATTCGACAAGTTCCTCATCGGTGGGGATGAGCTTGAGACGCAGCCCGGCCACCGGGACGCGCATCTTCAAACCGCGCATCCGGTCCTCGATCATGCGGACGGCTTCGCCGCTCCAGCCGTAGGAACCGAAGGCGGCACCGAGCTTGCCCTTGAGGTTGACCACCGCGAGTGACGAGAGGAGATCCCATACCGGCTTGACCGCGTCGCCGTTGATGGTGGGTGAACCGAACGCCAGGGCGTCGGCTTCCTCGATCAGGTCCACGAAAGGTTCAGTCTCACCGCCCTCCAAGTCATAGAGCGAAACCCGTACTCCGGCCTCTTCCTCGGCCCCGGCCCGGATCGCCTCCGCCATGCGGGCCGTGCTGCCGTACGCACTCATGTAAAAGACCACTAACGAACGCTCGTCGTTATCGATCTGATCCACCAGACTGGAGGTCGAGAGTTCCCGATAATGCGTCACATAGCGCCGCGGCCGATCGCGCAGAATCGGTCCATGCGTCGGCGCGATCATCTTCAGGCGCAGCGGCTCGATCAGTTTCAGCGCGTCCATCACATGCGACTTGAAGGGCCGCATGATATGGGCATAGTAATAATCGAAAGAAAAGCGGAAATCCCCGACCCGATCGTTGTAGAGGCGGCTGTCACAATAGTGGCAACCAAACACATCGCCGGAGAAAAGCACCCCGTCCTCAACCAGATAGGTGCATTGCGTATCAGGCCAGTGTAGGAAAGGGGTATGCAGAAACCGCAAGGTCCGGTTGCCGAGCGATACCTCGTCGCCGGTGCCAACCGTCTCATACTCGAAAGGGCGATCCGCATCCTTCGGTTTGAGGACGGCCTTGAGCATCGACGTGGCACGCGTGGAGATATACAGTCGCGCCTGCGGCGCCCGGCGCATCAACTCCGGCAGCGCACCGCTGTGGTCTGGTTCCAGGTGATTGAGAACAATGACCCGGATCTCGCTATAGTCGGCAACCGACTCCAGCCGGCGAAAAAACTCATCGGAAAACTCGAGTTTCACCGTATCCACCACCGCCACACCGGCATCACCCCGAATCAGGAAGGCGTTATAGGTGGTGCCATTCGCGGTGCGCAGGATGATATCGAAGGTGCGCAGGGACGCGTCGAGGGCGCCGATCCAATGCACACCAGGGGCGATCTCCACTGCGCCCGGATTCCCGGTCGCATCCCGGCATTCCTTACCCATGGCACTCACCCGGCAACCCCGAGCGCCACCGGCCGGACGGTCAGACCCGGTATCGGGCAGACCGGCAGCGAACAATCCGCCAGTTGACTGAGACGCGAGCAGGATTGAAGGTCGACCCCCTCGTCCAACACCACACCCAGAGCGTCCAGAAAAGGACCAGGCGCGAATCCGCAGGAGCGCAGTTCCCCGGCTTCGATCAGCGGCCGCCGGATCAGCAGCGGATCCGCCACCATCAGCGCGAGCGCGCCCGCCTCGCTGAGGTCCGCCGGCCGCACCTCCCCGCTCAGTACCCGCGGCGCAGTCGGGTTGAACCAGTCGCAGACCGCCAAGTCACCAAAGAAGGGCCTCAGACGTTCGGGCACCCAATGCTCAGTCAGCAGATTACGAACCTCCAGACAGTGTCCGATCTCCACTAACAGTGCCTTCTGTCGCGCGTTCGAGACACAACCGGGCTTCTCGTAGAAGACCAGTTCCGCCGGTGTCGGAAGGGTTTGGGTGGCCATGGATATCAACCTGGGGTTCAACGCGCCTGGATCTCGGCTCTGGCCGCGGCCAGGCGCTCTGGAGGGATGCCGGTCAGTGACCCTGGCGGGTTCAAGGGCACCCCGAGCGAATCCAGAATGACGCCCTCGATCGGGCAGATGCTCGCGCACTGCGGATCGGGATGCTCCCCTGCGCATTCCGTACATAAGACAGAATCGATCAGGAAATGCGGCTTGGCCTCATAGATGGCCTGACTCGGACACAGCGGCGCACAAGCCCAGCAATTCACACAGCCTTCGACGATCTGGTATGCCATCAGTCAGTCTCCTCGAACATGGCGTCAGGCGCGCATGCGCAGCGGCGCCGGCGTCGCGCGTTCCAAGCTCCCGCTCGCCGCCAGTTCGCGATACACCGCCGCGACGGCGTCTT
The DNA here is from genome assembly GCF_000379525.1 of Lamprocystis purpurea DSM 4197. Lineage (GTDB taxonomy): Bacteria > Pseudomonadota > Gammaproteobacteria > Chromatiales > Chromatiaceae > Thiodictyon > Thiodictyon purpureum. The sequence goes on from NZ_KB902441.1 coordinate 76,080, forward strand.
CGATCGGCTCCATCGCGTGCTCACCGTTGGGCTGAATCCCCGCTGCCTCGAGCGCACCCCAGGGCTCATAGCCGATCTTCGAGCAGAGCACCGCCGCGCAACCGGAGAGCGCCTGGATCGTCTTCGCCAAGGCCGTCTCCGCATCCCCGCAGGTCTCACCGCCGGAACAATAGAGGTCCACCTTACGGTGACCGATGAAGCGCACGTCCTGGTCGTTGGCCTCGTAGATCAGGAACTCGGCGGCGTGGCCGAAATGCTGGTTGATCACGCCGCCCCCTTTGGTCGCCACCGCGATCAGAGCAGGCGGAGTCTCCCGACGCCGGGCCTTGAGGGCGGTAATCGAGATGAAGGTCTCACCGCTCTTCTTGCGTTGAGCCTCCCGATTGGCTTCAATCGCCGCGTGAACCTGGCGGCGTTCCTCCATGGCCCGGCCATAATCAATGTCCATGGTCTCGATCTTCTCGAGCGTAAATTCGTGACCGCGATCCTCACCGAGCATGCCCACCGCGTCCGCCCGGCACTGGCGGCAGTGACGCATCATATTCATGTCACCGGCACAGGCGTCCTGCAGGGTCTGAAGCTCATCATGGGTCGGACCACGCTGGCCCATGACGCCGAAGAAAGTCCCATGCTCGGGCTCGGCGATCAACGGCATCACGTTGTGCAGGAAAGCGCCCTTGGACTTGACGACGCGGCTCACCTCCTTGAGGTGCTCGTCGTTGACGCCGGGGATCAGGACCGAGTTGACCTTCACCAACACCCCGCGCGCGACCAGCATCTCCAGCCCCTTCTGCTGCTGCTCGATCAGGATCGCCACCCCTTTGCGCCCCTTGATCCGCCGCCCCTGCCAGAAGATCCAGGGATAAATCTTGGCGCCCACGTCGGGGTCTACGCAGTTGATCGTGATGGTCACATGATCGATGTTGTGGGTGCAGAGTGCATCGACACAGTCCGGCAGCGCGAGCCCATTGGTCGAGACACAGAGCTTGATATCAGGGGCTTTTTCCGTCAGTTGCCGGAAGGTTTCGAGCGTCCGTTCGGGGTTGGCCAGTGGATCGCCCGGTCCGGCAATGCCGAGCACCGTCATCTGCGGGATATGCGCCGCAACGGCAATCACCTTCTTCACCGCCTGATCAGGGGTCAGCACCTCTGAAACAACGCCCGGACGCGACTCATTAGCACAGTCGTACTTACGGTTGCAGTAGTGACATTGGATATTGCAGGCTGGAGCAACCGCCACATGCATCCGCGCATAATGGTGGTGCGCCTCCTCCGAATAACAGGGGTGGTTGTGAACCTTGGCCCGGATATGCTCCGGCAGGTGCGCGAGTGCATCGCCGCTGCTGCCGCAGCCGCTCGCAGAACAGCCGCCGGCAACGGCCGACGCGGATCCACTGTGGTCCGAGACCTTCAGCTCCATTCTGTGCCTCCAGAAATCGCGGGCGCCCCGGCCCGCTGGGTTCAAACTGACTCTGGGGAACACTTAGCAATGCTTGTGCCAGATCTTGCTCCGACTCCAGCACGTTGTTTTTCAGTGACTCTTGGCAGTGCCCGAGGGTCGCTTGTCGTCAAACCGACAGAGCGCGGATGGGGGGGTTGTTGGGATAGGAACAGGGCTCAGGCCATGCCTTGGCCCAGTTTTCGGAAAAAATATCACTCACGGAGAAACGGAGTTGCTCATGCCCGAAGTGAATCGCTTCTCCGATTACGATTACGACAACGACAACGACATAAGGTGCGCGAATCGGTCACGGGCACCGGCCACCCCCTGGCGGCCGGTGCGGACAGTGCCGGTTAGCCCCGTTGCAGCAGGGCCCGCAGATCGCCGATTGCGGCATTGGCACGCGAGATATAGGAGGCCATCACCAGCGAGTGATTGCCCATCGGTCCGAAACCGGTGCCATTGAGGATGAGCGGACTCCAGATCGTATTCTGGGTGTTCCGCAATTCCCGGTTGATCTGCTTGAGCGAGACCAGGGCATTCTTGTCCGTGAGCACCGATTTGAAATCGATCTCCAGAGCGTGCAGCGTTTGCAGCAACGCCCAGGTGTAGCCGCGCGCCTCAAAGAAGACATTGTCGATCTCCGTCCAAGGAGTCTTCGTCTGTTTCTCTTCGGAAACCGGTTTGGCCTGGCTCGCACTGGGGTCACCCGCCAGGTCGGTGTTGAGACGGTTTTGCCCGACCGCATACGACAGACGCTGCGCCAGACTGCCCAACCGCTTCTCGACCACTTCGAGGTAGGCCGTCAAATTGTCCGCGCGCGCGAAAAACTGGCCATCCAGATCTTTGTTGTCGGTGAGCCGGCCAAAATAGCGATACAGGGCAGCGATACCCTTACGATACTCCGACTCGGACGACGGCAGAATCCAGGAGTCCGAGTTGTAATTGAACTGGGGCTGCGCCACGGCCAGATCTTTATCTTCAATCGACTGCGACTGAGCACGGCTGAAATCGTTGCGCAAGGCATCCGACAGGTCCCGCAACTCGGTCAATGCGCCGAATTCCCAGTTGGGGATATTATCCAGCAAGATACCAGGCGGGGTGATATCGTTGGTCAGGTAACCCCCGGGCTTGTCGAGCAGCGTCTCGGCGATCCGGATGGCGGCCACCACCGTGGCGGTCCCGTCGACCAGCTTGGCCGGGTCGTTGTTCGTCAGCAGCAGCGCCTCCTCGCGCACGTCGAAGGGGCCGGGTGAGCGCGACCAGATCATCCCGAGAACGAAGATGACCAGCACATAGGTGACCAGAAAGAGACCGACGGTCCACCAAAGACCTTTTTCTTTCCAGACCCGGGGATCGTAGAGGGTGACGACCTTGGTGACCTTTGAGGCCAGGTCCAGTCGTTTCGCGGATTCTGAATCAACCATTGTGTATTCCTAAAAATTGAAGAGTGTGCTTGAGATATCCCCAAATCCGGCAGGAGATTGGGGTGAATCGACCTGTTCCAAGACGCCGCCGAATCTAGCGCGGCGCGTGCTGTGCCGGGGGTCGTGATCGGCGATCCGGGTCCGACCGCCGGACGATCCAGTCGCCCAGTGTCCCGCGGCGGCGCCAGAAACAGCGCTGATCAGCCCGGCTCAGGGTAAAACGATCGCCGCTCCCGTCGTCGATCGTAAGATGGCGCAGCCGTTTGGCCGCCAACTCGGACCATAGGGTCGCGACCAGAGCGTCCAAGGCATCGAGCCCACGGCGCCAGGCGTCCACGTCACCCGCCGGCACCGCCTGCCACAGGGAGTCCCAGAACACCAGAACGGTTCCGGTCGCGTCGCGCCACGCGGCGCAATCCAAGGCGTCCAGCCCCCGCCGGGCCCCGCCGCCCGCCAGCGCCAGACCAACCGCCAGCGGATGATCGGCAATGGTCAACGCGGGCCCCCCGGACACTGCCGACAGGACGCCCCCACCCCAGGTCCAGACGCCGCTGATCACCGGCCGGCCAGCCGTCTCACGCGCCTGATTGACCGGATGCCCGTAGAACAGCATCTGCGCCTCGTTCTGCCACCGGTTCCAGGCGCGGGCGTCGGGGCCGCTCGGCAGGCAGGCGTCCAGGTCGCGTCCAACGACATCATACAGGGGACAAGTCCGCAGGTTCGGGGGTTCGACAACCCGCAGATACCAACGATCCGGCCGGGCGGCGATCAGATAGAGGCCATCGCCGGCGAAATGCGCATTAAAGGCGGCAACCAGTGCATCCGCCTCATCCGCCCGCGGTGCCAACGCCGGTCCGGCGAACAACAGCAGCCGATCCCGGTCCGGACGCAGGTGCACCGGGTCGGCGTGAAACCAACAGCCGTCGCGCGCCCATGCGGGAGCGTCGGCGAGCAGACACAGGGCGGCAGACGGCAGATCGCGGTGCAGCCCGGTGACCGCCGGCGCCTGGTGCAGCGCGCCCGCCGCAGCCGGGGACTGACCATTCCCGGCGCCGGCGTGCGGCATCCCGCCGACCTGACGGACCCCTGCCGTGGACGACGCGGCGACGGTCAAACCGAAGGCGGCAGCCAGGGTCTCCAGGGGGTCGGCGGCTGGCGTCGCCGCGCGGTCGGCGCGGGCCAGCACGCGGTCCAGGGCCGGAGTGCGGATTGTGCGGTCAAGCGTCCCCGGCGGCGCGGCAAAGAGCGCGGGGCAAATGAGACGGAACTCACCCGGCAACAGACCGCCGACCAGCGCGGACACGGGGCGGTCAGCCGGCAAGGGTCTCCACCCGAATCCGCATCACCGACCCCTGCACCGACGCCAAGGCCTCGATACGGGCGATGGCCTGGTTCATCTGGCCCTCGCGCACGCGCTGGGTGAGCATGACCAGCGGCACATGGGTCTCACCCTCGCCGGGGGCCTTTTGCTGGATCGCCTCGATGCTGATGCCCTGCTCGCCCAGGATACTGGCAATGCGGGCCATGACCCCGGGCTCATCCAGCGCCGTGAGCCGCAGGTAATAGGCGGTCTCCACCTGATCCATGGTGAGAATCGGGGTATCGGCCAGTTCATCCGGCTGGAACGCGAGGTGCGGCACCCGATTGTTGGGGTCGGTGGTGAACGCACGCACCACGTCCACCACGTCAGCCACCACGGAGGAGGCCGTCGGCAAGGAGCCTGCACCGGCCCCATAGTAGAGTGTCGGGCCGACCGCATCGCCCTTCACCAGCACGGCATTCATCACGCCGTCCACGTTGGCGATCAGCCGCCGATGGGGAATGAGTGTGGGATGGACCCGTAGTTCGATCCCGTCCGCGTTGCGCCTGGCGATCCCGAGATGCTTGATCCGATACCCCAACTCCCCGGCATAGGCAACGTCCTGAGACTCGATGCGCGAAATACCTTCCGTGTAACAGCGCTCGAACTGGAGCGGGATACCGAATGCCAGCGAAGCCAGGATGGTGAGCTTGTGGGCGGCGTCGATACCTTCGACATCGAAGGTCGGGTCGGCCTCGGCGTAGCCGCGCGCCTGCGCCTCGGCCAGGCAGTCCGCGAAACTGCGGCCCTTGTCGCGCATCTCGGTCAGGATGAAGTTGCCGGTCCCGTTGATGATGCCGGCCACCCATTCGATATGATTGGCCGCCAGTCCTTCGCGCACCGCCTTGATGATGGGGATGCCGCCCGCCACCGCCGCCTCGAAACCCACCATCACACCACGCTCACGCGCGGCCGCGAAGATCGTGTTGCCATGGCGGGCGATCAACGCCTTGTTGGCCGTCACCACGTGCTTGCCGTTGGCGATGGCCCGCATCACCAGTTCAAGCGCCGGGGAGTAACCGCCGATCAACTCGATGATGATCTGAATCTCGGGGTCGTCCACCACCGCGAAGGCATCGTCGCCGATCCGGCCGATCTGATCGAGCCCGCTGATCCCCTCGCGCTTGTACTCGCGGGCCGCGGCATGGGCGATCTCGATATCGCGACCGGCGCGGCGGGCGATCTCCCGGGCATTGCGGGTCAGTACGGTGACCGTGCCGCCGCCGACGGTGCCTAAGCCCAACAGACCGATCTTGACCGGTTCCATACATGCTCCTCTACGTTCAGTTGGTGGACGATCGCCTAAGCTCCAGCCCCGGCACGCGACTCGCGCCGGAACATCTCCTTGATGCCGCGAATCGCCTGACGGGTGCGATGCTCGTTTTCGATCAGACCGAAACGCACATGGTCATCGCCGTACTCGCCGAAACCGATTCCCGGCGAGATGGCGACCCGCGCCTCCGCGATCAGACGCTTGGAAAACTCCAGCGACAGCGAAGCGCCGTCCGGAATCTCGGCGCGCAACTGCTCCCGAATGAAATCAGGAATACGCGCCCAAACGAACATCGTGGCCTGGGGCGACGGCACCTCCCAGCCGGCCTCGTGCAGCCCCTTGCACAGGACGTCACGACGCGTCTGATACATGCCGGCGATCTCGCGCACACAATCTTGCGGACCCTCGAGCGCCGCGATGGCGGCCACCTGGATCGGGGTGAAGGTGCCGTAATCCAGATAGGACTTGATGCGCGCCAAGGCCGCGACCAGGTGCTTGTTACCGCACATGAAACCGACCCGCCAGCCGGGCATGTTATAGCTCTTGGACATGGAGAAGAACTCGACGGCGATGTCCTTGGCGCCTGGAATCTGGAGAATCGACGGGGCCTTGTAGCCGTCGAACACGATGTCCGCGTAGGCCAGGTCATGCACCACCCAGATGCCGTACTCCCCGGCGATGTCGATCACCCGCTGAAAGAACTCCAGGTCCACGCACTGCGTGGTCGGGTTACCGGGAAAGTTCAGCACCAGCATCTTCGGCTTTGGCCAGGAGTCCTGGATCGACCGCCGCAACTCCTCGAAAAAATCCACGTCCGGAGTCAGGCGCACATGACGCACATCGGCCCCGGCGATGATGAACCCGTAGGGATGGATCGGATAGGCTGGATTAGGCACCAGCACGGTATCGCCAGCCCCCATGGTCGCCAGCGCCAGGTGGGCCAGACCCTCCTTGGAACCGATGGTCACGATCGCCTCGGCATCCGGGTCCAGGTGCACGTCGTAGCGGTCGCGGTACCAGTTGCAGATCGCCCGGCGCAACCGCGGGATGCCGCGCGACACCGAGTAGCGATGCGTATCCTTGCGCGCCGCCGCCTCGATCAGCTTGTCGACGATGTGCTGCGGCGTCGGCTGATCCGGGTTGCCCATCCCGAAGTCGATGATATCCTCGCCACGCGCTCGTGCCTCGGCCTTCAACTCGTTGACGATATTGAAGACATAGGGCGGCAAGCGCTTGATGCGGCGAAAATCGGGCTCGGGCAGGACCACGGCACTCTCGGAGTTGGAATAAAGCCCTAGAGTTTAACGTGGCGCTCCGGAGATTGAAACCGCGAGGACTAGCGCTACGCGTCCGCAGCCGTGTCCGCCGCCTCCGCCGGCTCGCTGAAACCACACTCTTTCTGCGGGCAGACCCGCTCGGCCCCTTTGCGCTGAGTCGTCTTGAGCGTCATGACCGGCCAGCCGCACTTGGGGCAAGGCTCGGCGATGGGTTCATTCCACACCGCGTAGTCGCACTTCGGGTAGGTGGAACAGGAGTAGAAGAACTTGCCGCGCCGCGATTTTTTCTTCTGCAGCGTGCCCTTACCGCACTTTGGGCAGGCCACGCCGGTGTCTTCCGGACGCTCCAGCGGCTCGATGTGCTTGCACTTTGGATAGCCGCTGCACCCGATAAACTTGCCGTAGCGGCCGTTCTTGACCTCCAGGACCGAACCGCAATCCGGGCAAACGCGGCCCTCGATGACCTCTTTCGGTTCCGGCTCGGCCCCGTCGGCGTTGAGATCGCGGGTGTAGTCACAGTCCGGATAATTGGTGCAGCCGATGAAACGCCCGTTACGCCCGAGCCGGATCGAGAGCGGACCGCCGCACTTGGGGCACAACTCATCGATGCGCTCCTGGGTCACGTCGCTGCGCTTGACGTGTTCCTGCGTATGGTCGATCCGCTCTTTGAAGGGCCGCCAGAAATTCTCGAGCAGCGGTACCCATTCCTCTTCACCGCGGGACACCGCATCCAGTTCATCCTCGAGCCGCGCCGTAAAATCGTAATCGACATAGGTCTTGAAGTGTTCGGTGAGAAACTTGTTCACCACGCGCCCGACATCGGTCGGCTTGAAGCGCTTGGCGTCCAACACCGCGTATTCGCGATCCTGCAAGGTGGAGATGATCGAGGCATAGGTGGACGGCCGGCCGATCCCGTACTCCTCCAGCGCCTTGATCAGGGTTGCTTCACTGAAGCGCGGCGGCGGTTCGGTGAAATGCTGCTCGGACCGAATACCCAGCAAATCGACCAAATCCCCCACTTCCATGGGCGGCAGCATGCTGTCCTCGTCATCATCGCCGGTGCTGGTGTCGTCCCGACCCTCCAGATAGACCCGCATGAATCCCGGCTCGGCCACGGTCGAGCCGGTGGCGCGAAAGGTGTTGCCGGTCCCGGCACTCAAATTCACCGACACCTGATTGATCAGGGCATGCGCCATCTGACAGGCAAGCGTGCGCTTCCACACCAACTCATAGAGCCGGAACTGCTCCGGACTCAGAAAGGCTTTGATCTCCTTGGGCTCACGCAGGATCGACGTAGGGCGGATCGCCTCATGCGCCTCCTGGGCGTTCTTCGCCTTGGTCTTGTACAGTCGCGGTTGCTCGGGCAGGTGATTCGCCCCGTAGCGCTCGCTGACATAGAGACGGATCTCCGCCACGGCCTCCTGGGCCAGATTCACCGAGTCGGTCCGCATATAAGAGATGAGACCGACGGCGCCGCCGCCGACATCCACACCCTCATAGAGTTGCTGGGCGACGCGCATGGTGCGCTGCGCGGTAAAGCCGAGCTTGCGCGCCGCCTCTTGCTGCAGCGTGGACGTAATGAAGGGCGGGGCCGGGTTGCGCTTGCGCTGCTTGCGCTCGACCTGTTCGACCCGCAGCTTCCCGGCGGCGGCCGCTTCCAGGGCACCTTGGACCACGGCCGCCCGGTCGCCGTCAGTGATGGTGAACTGCTCCACCTTGGCGCCGCCGAATTCGATCAGGCGCGCCATGAAGGGCCGCGCCGCGCGGTCACAATCGGCCTCGATCGACCAGTATTCCTGCCGGACGAAAGCCTCGATCTCGATCTCGCGCTCGCAGATCAGCCGCAGGGCCGGACTCTGCACGCGCCCGGCCGAAAGCCCGCGTCTGACCTTCTTCCACAGCAGCGGCGACAGATTGAAGCCAACCAGATAATCGAGGGCGCGGCGCGCCTGCTGGGCGTTGACCAAGTCGTAGGCCAGCTCCCGCGGATTGGCCACCGCCTCCTGGACCGCGCGCTTGGTGATTTCGTTGAAGACCACGCGATGCACCGGCTTCTTGCCGATCTGACGGCGCGCCTTGAGCAACTCGTAAAGATGCCAGGAGATCGCCTCCCCCTCGCGGTCCGGGTCAGTCGCAAGATAGAGCGCATCGGCATCCTTGAGCTTCTTGGCGATTGCCTGGACGTGCTTTTCGTTGCGCTCGATGATCTGGTACTTCATTTCGAACCCATGTTCCGGGTCGACCGCCCCCTCCTTCGGGATCAAATCGCGCACATGACCGTAAGACGCGATGACATCGAAGTCCGGGCCCAGGTACTTCTGAATGGTCTTGGCCTTGGCAGGCGATTCGACGATGACGAGATTCATACTAATGCAGATACTCGGGTGCTTCGTTGTAAACCAGGTCTTCCATCCGGGTGAAGGCGGCCTCACGGCCCGGACGGTTCAACAGCACCAGGAGTACGACCCACTTGATCTCATCCACCGAGACTTGGGGGTGATCGATGGCCAGGGCGCGTTCGATCACCAACTCACGGCTGGCCGGATCGAGGATGCCGCTTTGCTCCAGAAACAGCAGGAAGCCACGCCCTTCCACGTCCAGCTTGGCGCACTCATCGTCCGCGTAGACACGCATGGACCCCGCCGCGTGGCCATGATAGGACGGGGTCTGCGCACCCTCGGCCAATTCGTCGAGCCAGCAGAGCGCCTTGGCGATCTCGCCCGCGCTGAAGCCGGCCTGGCTCAGTTCGTCTTCCAACTCACCCTGGTCCACCGGGGGCTGCCCCTCACCATCCATGTAGTTCTCGAAAAGATAGATCAGGACATCAACCATGCTGTCGTACATCAACCAACCTCAGTGAACGGCGCCAGCCCGCGGGCTGACTGGAACGTGCTCCTTTCGGCGCGGTCGGCTTGCAGCACCGATGCAGATCGACTGGTCACGCCGGGAGGGTCCGCTGACGGCCCGCGGTCCCACCGCGCAACCGCCCGGCAACCCGCGGGCCAGGCCCGCGGACAGGGCGGTGAACGCCGCTGCGGAGTCATTCCCGGACGCGGCAATAACAGCCTCCGGCACCGGATGATACATGACCCTCTAACTCCAACACCAATAACATGGACGACACCGCCTCCGCGGGCAGCCCGGTTTCGCGGATCAGCACGTCCGGGGCGACCGGGTCAAAGCCCAGTGCGGCCAGCAAACGCTGGTAATCCGGGTCCAGGCCGCTGCCCGCGGCGTCACCCCCGACGTCAGCAGCGTCGATGCGCCTATCGATCACGCCATCCGCCATGGCCCGACGCAACAGCGGGCTCAACTCGGCCAGCACCTCTGCCGGGTCTTCGACCAGATGCGCGCCGTCGCGGATCAGCGCATGGCAACCGCGCGCCAGCGAATTGCGAATCGAGCCCGGCACCGCGAACACCTCGCGACCCTGCTCTCCGGCTTGACGGGCGGTGATGAGCGAGCCGCTGCGCAACGCCGCCTCGGTGACCAGGACGCCCAACGACAACCCGGAGATGATGCGGTTGCGCCGCGGGAAGTTGCTGGCCCGCGGCCCTTCGCCGGGGGCGAACTCGCTCACCAGCGCCCCCTGCTCAGCGATCTGCCTGGCCAGATCGCGGTGGCAGGCCGGATAGACCTGGTCGGGACCCGTGCCCAGCACCGCGATCGTCTTGCCGTTCTTCAGCGCACCCGCATGGGCGGCGCCGTCGATCCCGGTCGCCAGGCCGCTGGTGATGACCAGCCCACCGGCTGCCAGGCGGCTGGCGAAGTCGCGGGTGATCTCCCGTCCGGTCGGGGTCGGATTGCGACTGCCGACGATCGCCACCTGGGGCTCGGCCAGCAAGTGCGGATCCCCGCGGACATAGAGAAGGATCGGGGGATCCGGGATCTCGGCCAGCAAGGGTGGATACCGCGGATCGTCGCGGGCCAGGATGTAGGCATCCGGCTGCGCCGCCCAGGCCAGGACCGCGCCGAGCCAGTCGCGGTTCGGCTGCTTGATCGCCGTGACCGCGTCAGGTCGCAGCCCCAGTTCGGCCAAAGCGCCGGCCCTGGCCGCCACCACCGCATCCGGACTGCCGAAGTGGGCGATGAGCCGGGCGCAGGTCCGCGGCCCGACCCCAGGGGCCGCCGTCAGCGTCAGCCACGCGTCGAGGGAGGTCAAACGGGCTCAGGCCGGCGGCGGGGCGATCTTGTCGTTGATGCGCATCGGCCGCGTGGCGTCCAGGATGATGGCGAAGCTCACCCGCTCGAAGGTACGAAAGACCATGAGGACACCGGAACGCTCGAAGGGATGGATGAAGGTGCTGCGCGTCCGCCGCATATCGGTGGTAGGCGGAAGCGGCGTGTTGGCATCCGGCTCGTTGGCACGCCAGCGGCGGGTCGTCCAGTCATTGCCGAACCAGAAGGCGCCGGACAAGGGCGTCTCCTCCTTCCAATTCCAGTTGTAGCCACCCCGACGAACCAGGTCCTGCTCCTTGTTACCACCTTGATAAATCTCGAAGATATGACCGGACTCCAACTTCTCGCGAGTGCCGAGATTGATGACCACCACATCATACTGACCCACTTGGCTCACCCCGTTCAACACGCTCAGAATCTGACCACGCAGCCCGGCGGGGCCTGGCCGTGGATAAAAATTGGAGAGGGTCTCTTCCAGCGCCGCGGGGATGACGCGATCACCAATGGCGACCTCACGCTCGGCGCGCAATACCCGCAATTTAGCGGGATCGCCGACCCGTTCGAGCGCCGCATTGGCGACGAAGGTCGCCTCGTAGCCCAGCACCTCGTTGGTCTTGGGGTCGCGCAAGGCATCACCGGGACGCAGAATCTGAAAACGGTCCGGCGCGGCGCGGTCGATCCGCCGCACATAGACGGTGTCGCCGATGCCGGCCACGATACCCTCGTCCGGGAAGCCGACGACATAGGGCGCGCGCTTGACCTGATCCGACTCCGCCACGTAAGGCTGCGTCAGGAAAGGGCCGATGTACGCGATCGGGATGGTGGGAACCGCATCTTTCAGCGAGCTGACCCGCACCCGCGGGTGGAGCTTGACCACCCGCATGCCGCCCTGGTAGCCGGCGTCCGACGCGCCGCTGCGATCGACGCTGATCCGCGGCCGGCCATCGACCATCGTGAGGCGCAGCACATCGCCCGGGTAGATCAGGTCGGGGTTGCCGACGTCGCTATTGGAGCGCCAGACGTCGCGCCAGCGCCAGGGGTCCCGCAGGAAGCGGCCGGCGATACTCCATAAGGTGTCGCCGGTTTTCACCTGGTAGGTATTAGGGGCATCCGGCAGCAGTTCAACCGCCTGCGCCGCGGTCACGCCGACCAGGAGCGCGGCTGCGAACAGCAGCACCAGCCCCCGACGGGCCAAGGCCGCGCCCGCGTGAAACCGAGCACGGACGCGGGGGCTAACGCGAGCCGGACCAACGACAGTGGGAAAGTGAGCGGGCATGGATCCTCCGGCGGGGTCGATTCCAGATTCACCCGACCCCATTAGGCGTGTAGTATGCATCGGATAGTAGCGCATGGTACCGCGGCGCTTCCAGCAACCAAGCGGGCAACTTCACCCCCGCGGATGGCCCATGCGCCCGCGGAACCAGCTTCGACCTCAGTTCAGGTATGGCACAGCTCGATATCCTCACCTTTCCAGACACCCGACTGCGCACCCAGGCCGCGCCGGTGGCGCAGGTCGATGCGCGGGTCCAGCGGATCGTCGCCGATATGTTCGAGACCATGTACGAGGCCCCCGGCATCGGACTGGCCGCGATTCAGGTCAACATCCCGTTGCAGATCGTTGTCATCGACTGCTCGGAAGAGCACGACCAACCCGTGTGTCTCATCAACCCGCAGATCCTGGAACTCCGCGGGATCGAGCAGATGGAGGAGGGCTGTCTGTCGGTCCCCGGGTTCTATGAGCCGGTCACGCGCGCCGAGGCCGTGCGGGTCAGTGCGCTGGACCGCACCGGCACACCCTTTACACTCGACACCGACGGGCTCCTGGCCGTCTGCATCCAGCATGAGATCGATCACCTGCATGGGAAACTTTTTGTCGACCATATCTCGGCCCTGAGGCGGCAGCGCATCCGCCGCAAACTCGAGAAGGGCCAGCGCCAGAACAAACCCGCGGAACAACCGCGGCGGCGGGTCATCTGATTGCGTATCCTATTCGCCGGAACACCCGAGTTCGCTGTACCCTGCCTGCAGGTCCTGATCGCGGGCGGCCATGATATCGCCGCGGTTTACACCCAGCCCGACCGGCCGGCCGGCCGCGGGCGCACGCTGCAGCAGAGCCCGGTCAAGCTGCTCGCCCTCAAGCACCGCATCGCCGTGCGCCAACCCGAATCGCTCAAGCGCGACCGGGCGGCAGTCGCGGCCCTGCGCGATCTCGGTGCCGACCTGATGGTGGTCGTCGCCTACGGTCTGTTATTGCCGCGCGGCGTGCTCGCCGCCCCGCGTCTGGGCTGCATCAACGTCCATGCCTCGCTGCTGCCCCGCTGGCGGGGTGCGGCCCCCATCCAGCGTGCCGTGCTGGCGGGAGACAGCGCGAGCGGCGTCTGCATCATGCAGACGGAGGCCGGACTGGATACCGGTCCGGTCTACCACCGACTGAGCATCCCGCTGGCGCCCCGCGAGACCGGCGGCAGCCTGCACGACCGGCTCGCCGCCCTGGGCGCCCAGGCGCTGAACGAGGCCCTGCCCGGCATCGCCGACGGCTCCCGCCAGGCACAGCCGCAGGACCCGGCGTCGGCAACCTATGCCCATAAGCTCACCAAGGAGGAAGCCGAGATCGACTGGACTCAGCCGGCCGCCGCCATCGAACGTCTGGTGCGCGCCTTCGACCCCTGGCCGGTGGCCCAAACCCGGTGTCACGGGGAACCCTTGCGCATCTGGTCGGCCGAGCGCGTCGCACCCGCGGACACCGCGGACACCGCGGGGAGCGCCGCCGACGCACCCGGCACCGTGGTCGCCACCGACCGCACGGGGATTGCCGTCGCGACCGGCGACGGCATCCTGAAGATCACCCGGCTGCAGCCGCCCGGCAAGCGCCCCATGGACGCCGCCGATTTCCTCAATGCCCGCACGATGGATGGCGTACACCTTGGCTGAGCGGCGTTCCGGCCCCCCCTCCGACCGCGGACTCGACCGTTCGCCCGACCGTCGCCCCGAGGAGCCCGAGGCGGCAGGTGGTGCGCCGCGCGCTGCCGACGCCAACCCCTGGCCGCAACGCCTCCCGGACCGTGACCGCCCCCCACAGCGCGGCGGCGCGCAGCGGGCCGGACCACCCCATCGGGAGTCCGATCGCGGACACCCCAGGGACGACGCCAGGCGCGGCGAGCGCTCAATCTGGGGCCAACCCGCTGGGCCCCGCGGCACCACGCGCACCAATGACGGTGCCGACGCACGCGCCGCCGCCGCGATCGCACTGCATCGGGTCCGCGACCGCGGACAGTCCCTGACGCGCGTTCTCACCCAAGCCACCCTGCCCCACCCGCCGGCCGACCGCGCACTCACCCAGGAGTTGATCTACGGCGCGCTGCGCTGCCTGCCGCGCCTGGAGGCCCTGGTGGGGATGTTGCTGCATCACCCGGTCAAGCCGAGCGACCGCGACCTGGAGGCCGTGATCCTGATCGGGCTCTACCAGCTCACGGTGCTGGACACGCCGCCCCATGCCGCGGTCGCCGCCACCGTCGAGGCCGTCCGGCTGATCGGCAAGCCGGAGAAGACCGCGCTGGTCAACGCCCTGCTGCGGCGCTTCCTGCGTGAACGCGAGGCACTGCTGGCGGCGGCGGATGCGCTGCCGGGCGCCCGCTGGCTGTTCCCCGACTGGCTGCTCACCGCGCTGCGTCACGACTGGCCGGACGCTTGGGAGGCCATCGTCACCGCCAGCAACGCCCGCCCGCCCATGAGCCTGCGCGTCAACCGCACCCGCGTCGACCGGCGGACCTACGCGGGTCTGCTCGCCGCGGCCGGAATCACCGCGCGACCGATCCCCGCCACCGAATCCGGACTGATCCTGGACCGGCCGGTGCCGGCCCAGACGCTGCCCGGTTTCGCTGCCGGCCTGGTCTCGGTCCAGGACGGCGGCGCCCAGCTCGCCGCCCAGATCCTCGATGCGCCACCCGGCAGCCGCGTGCTCGACGCCTGCGCCGCGCCGGGCGGCAAGACGGCCAACCTGCTGGAGCGCGCCGGCAATGCCCTGGACCTGGTCGCCATCGACAGCGAGACCAGCCGCCTGGACAGCGTGCGTGAGACCCTGACCCGACTCGGGCTCACCGCCACGGTCGCACGCGCCGACGCCGCCGCACCCCACGGCGACTGGATGACGCCGCCCTTCGACCGCATCCTGCTCGATGTGCCCTGTTCGGCCACCGGGGTGATCCGGCGGCATCCGGACATCAAGTGGTTGCGCCGCGCCGCGGACATCCCCGAACTCTGTGCGTTGCAGGCACGCATCCTGGACGCGATGTGGCCCCTGCTGCGACCGGGCGGGCGGTTGCTCTATGTCACCTGCTCCCTGCTCGCCGCCGAAAACCAGGACCAGATTGCCGCCTTTCTCGGTCGTTGGCCGGAGGCCCGCGAATGTCCGCTGGTGCCCGAGCCGGCGGCCGACCAGGCGGCCGCGTGGGGCCGGACCCGCACCCACGGGCGCCAGTTACTACCCAGCCCCGGCGGCAGCGACGGTTTCTACTTCGCGTTGATCGAGAAGACCGCCCCATGAGACTGGTGGGCGCGGGTCGATGTCGCCGGCCGCGGTGGCGCGCCCCGCTCAACCAACCGGGACGCTGGTGGTGGCCGCTCCTGGCGCTGCTGCTGGTCGGCAGCGTACTGGCCCAGGAATTCCGTGTCACCCAGGTGCACACCCGCCTGGTCGACGGCACCTACACCCTCGACGCCACACTCGCCTTCGATTTCTCGGCGGAGGCGCTGGAGGCGCTGGCCAACGGGGTCCCACTGACCATTCTGGTGCACCTCCAAGTCCGGCGCAGCAATGCCTGGATTTGGGAGAACAGCGTCACCGACCAACAGGTACGTTACGCCATCCGCCACAAGCCGCTCTCCGAAACCTACGAGGTTTACCGGCTGCCGGGCACCTCGGGACGCACCTTCGTCACCCGGGAAGCCGCCATGACCGCGCTGGGCGAAATCCAAGACCTGCAATTGGTCGAACAACGGCGGCTGACCGCCGGGGAAAACTACGCCGTCGAGATCAAAGTGTCGCTGGACATCGAAGAACTGCCCCTGCCGCTGCGGCCGATGGCCTACCTGCGCCCGGCCTGGAAACTCGCCAGCGGCTGGACCAAATGGCCGCTGACGCCTTAGCGCTGCAGCCTTCACAAGCCTGATGCATCGGCAATGAATCTGCGCATCCTCGGTATGGCCCCAGTCGCGGCCCTGGTCGTCGGCTTGTTTGTCGCCCTGGTGCTGATGCGCGATGCGATCGAGAACTCCGAGGCACTGAGCCGTGCCTTCGTGCCACTGCTGTTCGCGGTCCTGGCCGGGCTGTTGGTCCTGGCCGTGTTGGTGGCGGTGAACGTGATCAAGCTGGTGCGCCGCTACCGGCGCCAGGCGGCCGGCTCGCGTCTGACCTTGCGTATCGTCACCCTGTTCGCCTTGATCTCGCTCCTGCCGGTCGGCGTGGTCTACTACTTCTCACTGGGCTTTCTGCTGCGTGGAATCGACAGTTGGTTCGACGTGGAACTCGGCCGTGCCATGCAGGATGCCCTGTCGTTGAATCAGGCCTCGCTGGATCTGAATCAGCGGGTGCTCGGCAAGTATGTCGAGGCGCTGCTCTCCGGCATCCAGGATCGCTCATCCACCGCCATCGCACTGGCCCTGAACAGCATGCGCCGTCACGCCGGAGCCGAGGAGTTGACCGTGTTCGCGGCCGGTGGTCAGGTCCTGGGCACCGCCAATCAGGACCCGGCCAAGCTGGTTCCCAGCTTCGGCGATCGGGCGATCCAGCAGGAGGTCCGGGCCGGCAACAACTATGTGGGACTGGAGACCGGGCCAAGTGACGATCTGGTGATCCGGGTGCTGGTGCAGGATCCGAGCGGCCGGCCGATGTACATGCAGGCCATCTTCCCCACCTCGAGCCGGATTTCGGAACTCTCCGAGGGTCTGGAGACCGCCTATAACCGCTACACGGAACTCGCCTATCTGCGCAGTTCACTCAAGTTCAGTTTTTCGCTGACCCTGTCGCTGGTGCTCCTGTTCGGGCTGATGGCCGCGCTGATCGCCGCCTTCCACACCGCCCGCCGCCTGGTGGCGCCGGTGGCGGATATCGCCCGCGGCACCCGCGCCATCGCCGCGGGCGACTATGAGCAACAACTGCCGCTGCCCAAACACGACGACGAGTTGGCCTTTCTGGTCGCCTCCTTCAACACCATGACGCGGCGGATCGCCCAGGCGCGCGATGCCGCGGCACGCAGTCAACAAGCCGTCGAAACCCAGCGCAACTATCTGGAGACGGTGCTCGGCCGGCTGTCGTCCGGGGTGGTCACCTTCGACGACGCCCAACATCTGCGCACCGCCAACCAGGCCGCCCGGCAAATTTTGAACCTGGAGGTCCGCACCGGCGCGGAGCGGACCCTGAGCGACCTCGAACAGGAACAACCCTGGCTCGCCCCCTGGACCGAGGCGGTACGCGTTCACCTGGAATCAGGCCAGGACTGGCGCGAGGAACTTAGTCTGGCCCGCAGCGAAGGGCGCCAGACGCTGATGTGCCGGGGCAGCACCCTGCCGCTGCCGGGCAGCGCGGGACGCGGGCATGTCGTCGTCTTCGATGATATCAGCACGCTGATCAGCGCCCAGCGCAATGCCGCCTGGGGCGAGGTCGCGCGGCGCCTGGCGCACGAGATCAAGAATCCGCTCACCCCCATCCAGCTCTCCGCCGAACGGCTGCGCCACAAGTTGCTGGCCAAGGCGCAGCCCGCCGATGCCCAGATCATCGACCGCTCCACCAGCACCATCATCGCGCAGGTCGAGGCCATGAAGGCCATGGTCAACGACTTCTCGGACTATGCCCGTTCCCCCAAGTCGGAGCAGCAGCCGCTGGTGCTCGACCGATTGGTCCAGGAAGTCATGGACCTCTACCGCAGCGCGGGGTCCGGGGCCCTGACGCTGAACCTCGGCGCCCCCGGCGTCATGGTCCGTGGTGATGCGCTGCGCCTGCGCCAGGTGATCCACAATCTGATCAAGAATGCGCAGGAGGCTTTGGAGGGGCGACCCGACCCGCGGATCGACATCAGCACCTGCCGGTACGACCCGCAAGCGGCCGCCCAACCCGGCAGTTGCAATGGCGCGTCCGGCGGTGACCAGGTGCTGATTCAGGTCGCGGACAACGGCCCCGGCTTTGAGGCCGAGATCAAGGATCGCGCCTTCGAGCCCTATGTCACCAGCAAGTCGAAGGGCACCGGACTGGGATTGGCCATCGTCAAGAAGATAATCGAGGAGCACGGCGGTATGATCATCGCCGAGAACACCGGCAGCGGCGCGATCCTTCGGGTCCGGCTGCCGGTCTGGCAAGCGAGTCCGCACGCGGCGGCATAAGGAACGAGGCGAGTAGACAGACCCATGAGCGCTAACCATATCTTGGTCGTCGATGACGAACCCGACATCCGGCGTCTGGTCCAGGAAATCCTGGAGGACGAAGGTTACCGGGTCAGCGGCGCGGAGAGCGGTAACGCTGCGCGCCTGGCCCTGCGTGAACGCCGGCCCGATCTGATCCTGCTCGACATCTGGATGCCCGATCTGGACGGCATCAGTCTGCTCAAAGAGTGGTCCCAGGACGAGGGCCTGCCCTGTCCGGTGATCATGATGTCCGGTCACGGCACCGTCGAGACCGCGGTCGAGGCGACCCGGCTCGGCGCCTACGATTTCCTGGAGAAGCCACTGTCCATGGCCAAACTCCTGCTCACGGTGGAGCGCGCCCTGGAGGCCGAGAAGCTGCAGCAGGAAAACATCGGGCTCAAGCGCCGTACCCCCCAGGTGCAGGAACCCGTGGGCCGCAGCGCGGCGATGCAGCGCCTGCGCGAACAAGTCAAACGCATCGCCGCCCATGACACCTGGGTCATGATCACCGGCGAATCCGGCAGCGGCCGCGAGACCTTCGCCCGTTACCTCCATTCACAGAGCGCCCGCCGGGATCGCCCCTTCGTGGACCTCAGCGTCTCGGCCCTGGCCGGCGGCAACGCCGCGCGCGAACTGTTCGGCAGTGAGCAAGGCGGCCTGACTCACTACGGCAACCTGGAGAAGGCAGCCGGCGGCACCCTGCTCATCGACGAGGTCGCGGACATGGACCTGGATGCCCAGTCACTCCTGCTGGGTGCGCTCGACAGCGGATCCTTCCTGCGCGTCGGCGGTGCCGAACCGGTGGCGATCGATGTCCGGATCGTTGCCGTCACCCAGCGCAACCTGGAAGACGAGGTCCGGGCCGCCCGCTTTCGCGAGGATCTGTTCTATCACCTGAACGTGGTCCCGCTGAACATCCCGGCCCTGCGCGACCACGCCGAAGATGTCTCGGACCTGCTGAACTTCTATCTCGACTACTTTGCCACCCACGAGAAGCTGCCCTACCGCCGCTTCAGCGTCGGCGCCCAGAACTTCCTGCGCAACTATCTATGGCCGGGCAATGTGCGGGAGCTCAAGAATCTGGTGCAGCGCCTCCTGATCCTCGGTGCCGGCGATGAGATCAGCCAGAAGGAGGTTGAAAGCGCACTCGGTGCCCCGGCACCGGCGCAGGCGCAGTCACTCGAAGGCTTGGTGTCCTTCGACCAACCCTTGCGTCAGGCCCGCGAGCAATTCGAGAAAGCCTACCTGGACTACCAACTCGAAAAGCACGTCGGCAACGTCAGCAAGATGGCCAAGGAGGCCGGTATGGAGCGGACTCACCTGTACCGCAAGCTGCGGTCGCTGGGAGTGGAGATCAAAGAGCGGCGGTAACCCATGTCCATCATCGACAACTTCGAAGCCATGCTCGCCCGCGGTCAGGACTCGGCCCTGTTGCGCTATGGGCTGGGCAACGCCTACCTGAAGGCGCAGCAACCCGACCGGGCCGCCGAGCACCTGGCCTTGGCCGTCCGTCAGGACCCGGACTACTCCGCGGCCTGGAAGCTCTACGGCCAGGCGCTCGCCGCGCTCGGACAGCACCCTCAGGCCATCGACGCTTTCGATCAGGGCATTGCCACCGCGGAACGCAAGGGGGACATCCAGGCCGCCAAGGAAATGCGGGTCTTTCGCAAGCGGGTGGAGCAACTGCCGCGCGACTGATCGACAACGACAACGCCGCTGTTCGATGGTTATAGCCTTCGTACCTGATATCCAGACAGACCCTTAGGTGTAGGGGCGGGTTTGAAACCCGCCCCTAGCAGCCTGTCGGACTTTAGGCGATTTCCGAATAAGACGCTATCAAGAATCAAGCTCCGTAGGAGCCCGCTTGCGGGCGACGTGACCTNCCGGAATCGCGTCATTGTGCCCCACCCGTCGCCCGCAAGCGGGCTCCTACGGGTTGGATTTTTCGCGGAAATCACATTACGTTAGATTGTGGAGCAACAAAAAGCCTTTTTGTTGACTCATGCCCTTATCCTAGGGGCTAAGTCCGACAGGCTGCTAGGTCCGGTTATCACGTCCGAATGCTATAACCTGAGTGCGAAGTCCGCCGTGCGCGCCTTCTCGACCGCCTCGCGTCCATCCTCGGCGATCTCGACCGTGAGTGCGGTTTCCCGCAGCAGTTCCAAGGCGACCTCGCGGTTGATCGGTTCGTCCTCGACGAGCAGTACCCGTGCACCCGCGTGACATCGCCGCAGGGCAGCCTCGGCATCGTCCGCGTTGGGCGGCGCGTCGGAGGGACTGGGAGTCACCCCAAGACCACGATCCAGACGCACCGTAAACCAGAACAGGCTGCCGCGTCCCGGCGCGCTCTGCGCACCGGCCTCACCCCCCATCAGGCGGGCGAGCTGCGCGGTCAGCGACTGGATTTCCCGCTCGGCGCGCCGTTGTTCGGTGATCTCCTGCATCGCACCGATCATCCGAACGGCACGCCCGGATGTGTCACGCATCAGATAACCCCGATCGATCACCTGCACATAACGATCGCGTCGATGGGTGGCGTTGACCGCCGGCATCGTGGCGAGGGTGGCCAGCGTGGTCAGACGGACGCCAGGAAGCGACAAGACTGGATGGGTTCATACGGCAATACTCGTCTGGACCGACCATAGACAATTCAGGATAGCCGTGTCCGATGCCGACATCGTCGGCGTGTTAGCCGGTCGGCACCGCAATTCAGCGGCCCTGGTCCAGCTACAACCTCAACCGAACGCTTAAGCCGAAATCACGTACTTATAACAATGTGTGGACGGGATCACACTTTAGTCAGTCCATGAAAGTCTTGATGTGAAGCAATGCGACCCGCTTCACGTCCACTGCCTGGCGCCTCCCTTATAGTTCAGTCAACGGCGGGCACAGAATTCGCCGATCGCGACGCAACAAGAGCGTTGCCGGCAGCAGTCGGCACATTGTCGTTCAGTCAACTCCTCAGAGGGGACTTTCATGAAAGCCCGTCAGCCGATCTCCACCTCCAATACACCTTCACAGCGCGTAGCCCAGCACACACGGCTTTTTCATGCCATGAAACTGCTGATGCTCGCTGGGGTAGTGGTTGGTACCAATGGCGTCATCATTGGTACTGCCGGGGCCGCGGTAGACACCTGCGGGGCGCCGCCCAACACTTTAGCGACCGGGGCCGCGACGTTCTTGTGGCAGAACTGTGCGACCGGAGCCTGGACGCTATCGGTGACCGGCGGGCGCAGTGCAACCGATTTGACCTATATCGGTACAGTGACGGGGACGCAGGCCGCCGACTCCGTCGTCGGATCGTCGATTGAGGGCACGGATCAGTTGGATAACAGCGATCCGTCGACCATCCAATTCAATTTGCTTACCAAAGGCACGGCCAAAGATGTCTTCACGTTCAAGTTCCCGTCCGCGGCGCAGGTGTGCGTGAATGTGACGACGCCGACCGGCAACCTGCTGGTCGGACCGAGTCGGACACCAGTCATCTCCCCCGTGAATCTGCAGACCATGGGACCTTGCAGTCTCCCCTATCTGGAAGACGCGGATACCACCGACAGTGTGGACACCGAAGTTGATTCCGACCTGGGCGAGCGGCCGTTCCCCCGGATCACCACCGGCCCGATTCGGGTCACCGGCACTGCCGAGCAATTCTCAAAATATGACGTGATCGAGGCGAAGTCGTCCCGCTTCAGTTGGATGGCAACAGTCCAGGCGATCAATCCGGATACCGCGGCCTTGCGTATCCATTCACCGTTCGGCTACCAGGGCTATGGNGATNCAAACCCCTGCGCCTTCGGCAGCGGCATGCCCTTCAACGGCACCGGCCCTGCCACCACNGGCTGTGAGGTCTATGCCGGTCACTGGCTCTATGCCCCCGGCAGTNCGTTGCTGAGCGCCATNACCGCCACCACGACCTCCGTCCAGGTCTCCGACCCGAGTCGGTTCACCGCCGGCCGCTATATCGTCATCTATGACGGTGGTGCGGGCGCCTTCCTCAATGCGGAACATGCGCGCGTCACCGCGGTGAACACCGCGACCAAGACCTTGACCCTGAGCAATCGCGGCATGAAATCGACCGCCCGATCGCATCCGGCGGGCGCGATCCTCGCCGAGCATGTCATCGGCAATGGCGACGCCGGCGAGCCCGAGATCTGGGTCTACAACCACAGCACCACCTGTCCGCTGGACGCCAGCGGCAAACGCATGAACCAGGTCATGGCCGAATGGCTGGCCGCCAACTACAACAAGGATCAAAACGGCAAGGCGACAACCGCCAAGATCGCCGGCGTGATGTTCGACACGGACTTCCATTTCATTATGGACGCCTGGAACAAGAAGCCGGATGTCAACAATGACCTGGTGCTGGACGAGGGCATCTCCCCCACCGGCGTGAACCTCTGGGGTCAGGGGCTGGATGACTTCTATACCATCTTGCGCGAGCGTATACCGAACGCGCTGATCGTCGGTGGAATGACCGAGTCCCGCGGCTTCACCTCATTGAACGGCAACGATATGGAAGCCTGGCCACAGCGCAACATCGGCGATACGGCGCCGGATTACCGGGAGCTCGACGGCCGGTTGTCACAGTACAGCATGTTGATGCACCACGGCAATATCGGGCCCCGCTATTCACAAACCATCAACCGGGTGTCGACGCTGCGTTACACGTATTACAATAAGCGCGGCACCAGCAATGCGCCGTTCCGCTTCAGCCTGGGGCTGACCTTACTCGACGACGGCTACTACGCGCAGGAGAATAATACCGGCGTGGGTGATCCCTGGTGGGACGAATATGCTGTCGACGTGGTGCCCGGCTCGCCGACCTTCGGCCGCGCCATCGCCTCGAACCCGGCGAACGAGGCACAGGTGCGCCAGCACAAGGGCTGGATGGGATTCCCGCTGGGGCCGCGTTCTCGCATCTATGACCAGGCGGTTTTTGCCCCCGAGCGGAATCTGCTGACAAACGGCAATTTCGACACGAACCTGACCGGCTGGAGCGGCACCAATGTCTCGGTGACGATGGATACGGCTGCCCAAAACCGCATGGACGGCACGGGTGCACTCCACATCAGCCCGCAGCAGGTCTACGCGAAGGCGGAAAGCGGCGCAGCCGCCAAGGGCCCGACGCTGAGCCTCCAGAGCGGAGTTCAGTACACGCTGGCCTACGCCGTGAAGTCCAGCGCCATCCGCACGATCCAGGTCGCGGTGGGCGATGAAACCGAACAGATGACAATCCCCGCGCAGTGGAGCCGGCAGGTGTTTACGTTCACCGCCCCGCGCACCGGCAATTTCCAGGTGAAGTTCAACGTGGGCCGCGAGAGCACCGATGTGTGGGTTGACTCGGTGTACCTGTTCGCCGGCAATGCCGATGTGTTCCGGCGCGACTTCGACAACGCGGTGGTGGTGGTCAATGCGACACCGACCGCACGGACGGTCGATCTTGGCGGCACCTTCCAGCGCATCCGCGGCACCGGACAGGATCCCGTCAATGACGGCGCCGCCGTCACGCAAGTCACCTTGCCGGCCTACGATGCCATCGTGCTGGTTCGGCCCTAGGAATCGCTGTTGAACTGATCCGAGGCGAATGCTGCC
>NZ_KB902443.1 GCF_000379525.1 Lamprocystis purpurea DSM 4197
CTCCCAAATAAATCAAACAGCCGCAGCACCACGCGCCGCGGCAAGGGCGCGCCGCCCTGGTGGGCGCGATCCTGCGGGTGGGTTGGAAACACGTAATACTCCGGGTGTTTGCGGCCACTCACGGCGAGCATAGTCGTATCCGCGGGGGCGTCAGCGTCAGCGGGCCAGATCAGGTGCCCGTCCACCCCGACCAACGGGAGCGCGGGCGCGCTGATCAAGGCGTCAGCGACCAACCAGGTGACGCTGCTGATGGTCAGCACGGACCCGCGCAACGGCTCGCCCGGTCGCACAATGACCGTAAATGCAATGCTGGAATCGCGCAGCGTCAGCCGATCCAGCGGTCCCAGCGCATAGGCGGCCGAATCCGCCGGCAGCGTCACCACCAGATCGCCGCTCTCCCACTGACCGAACTGCGCCCATTCGCGCTGGGCCTGCTGGCCGCTGAGTGCCACCCGACAGGCCACCGGATCACCCCAATAGGTGCCCAGCCCATGGCAGTGCGGGCAGGATGGCGACGCCCCGCCGGAGTGCGGATTGCGACACGGGCAGGCGAACGCCCGGCGCCAGTCCACGGTCTGGCCCAGATCGTTGAGCATCGCGTTGAAGGCGGCGGGGTCCAGGTGCATGACGCTGATTCTGCTGTCACGACTGGGCGGCTACCACAGTTTGTTGGGCTGCACATAGACCCAGCGCCCGCCGGGGATGCAGACATACAGATAGGTATCGTCCCAGGCGTGCTGCCCTTCGATGCAGGTCTCGCCGGGGGTCGTTGGCGCGACCGCGAACTGATATTGCCAGTCGAAGGCCTCGCCCGGCGCCCGGCGCAGGGTCAGCAACTCGGGCGGCGCCGGCGGCAGCGGTTCATGCGGGGTCACTGTAATGGTCGCTGCCGGGCCGGTATAACCAGCATTGCTGGCAGTCAGCGCCAAGGTGTAGGAGACGCTATTGACCAGATCGGGGATCGTTAGCGGGCTCTCGGTGCCCTGCACCACCATGCCGCCCGGGCTGACGGTCACCGCGTAACCAGTCAGCGCCACACCCCCGGTGTTGACCGGTGCCGTGAAGGCCAGCCGCGCCGACCGATCCAGCCCCAGCGCACTGAGCCCGGTCGGCAGGCCGGGCGGCCCCATCACGATCAGCGCCGCACTGGCCGGCGACCACGCCGAGTACCCCAAACCATTGCCGGCGCGCACCCGGAACTCGTAGCTCGCGCCCGTCTGCAGCCCAGTGGCCGTGGTCTTGGCGTAGTTCTGCAGGTTCTTGAGGAACTCGATGTAACTGATCGCGTAGTCCGTCCAGTCCGCCTCCCCGGCCAGGCGATACTGCAAGTCATAGTCGCCCACCACCGAGCCGGGCGGCTCCGGCCACTCCAGCGTCAAGCTGGTCACCGTGCCCGACACCAGCGTGGGCGCACTGGGCACCGCCGGCAGACTGGTCATATCGATCGCGCCGATATCTTCGCCGTCGAGCCCGCTATCGTTGAGCGCCAGATTCATCGGCGTGAAGGCCGCGCGCAGATAGTTCAGCGCCACCGGCACGTTGTACTGCGCGATGTAGACCTCGCCGAACACGTTCTCGTTGCGCTTCTTGAACTCGCTCAAGGCCCGCATCTCATCGCCTTCCGGCGTCCCTTGCAGATAGGCGTCCATCGTCAAGACGCGCGCGGACTTGTTCTTGAAATGCGGGTCGCCCTCTTGATCATGCAGCCCGAACCCCAGATCGGCCCCGGCCGTCTTGCCGGTGATCGTGATGGAGTAGTACGGCTCCAAGGTCCCGCCGGTGTCGTTCCACCACCAGGTGTAATCGGTCCAGTCGACGCTGTTGGGGAAGACCTGCCCGATCAGGTAGTCGTCGCTGGCCATGCCCATGACCGGGTTGTAACTCCACTCCGCCACGAGATTGTTGGCGATGGTGACGGACCCGCCGTGGTACGAGGTCTCACCCTCCCAGATGAAGATCCCGGAGATTGCCGCCGCGCCGCGCGTGTAGACCGTGTTGCGACGGACCGTCACCACGCTGGTGGCGCTGTCCAGATCAACCAGGTTGCGGTACGCATCATTGGTGGCAGACAGCCCCATGTTGATCGGCGTGCCGCCGCCCAAGAACAGATTTTGCGTGATCGTCGCGCTGCTGTGCCCCA
>NZ_KB902444.1 GCF_000379525.1 Lamprocystis purpurea DSM 4197
CGGCCACGCTGGGCCTTCCGGTCGCCAAGAACGCGGGGCTCCCACGTTACCGGACCCGCGCGTGGGATTCATGCAGGCTTGCCGAAAGGACACGAGCACGGAGCCGGCAATGGCAAACCTGCTTGCGACGGACAGTCGGGGGGCTGGACAGCGCGATTTCGGTGTCGAACCGAGTACGCGGTGTCGAAATCTCTCGGGCGAGTGCGAGCGAGAGCCTCCGCTGGGCCGGTTGGGCGGCGCCGGTGCCTGGAATTCAGATGCCGACGGCGGCCAAGGCGCGGCGTGGAGCGTGGGCGAAGGCTCGTGGGCAGTGGGGTCAGTTCTCGCGTAGGCGGCGGGGTCAGTTCTCGCACTGTAACATGCAAGAAGGCGAGAACTGACCCCCTCGCCCGCCACAGTCAACCTTGGGATCGATGGGATGGCGCATCATCGCAGTGCAGGCAGGCGTCGCCGGTGCGACAAGGGGCGCGGTTCCGGGGAACCGCGCCCGGCGGGAGGCACCGGCGGCTCAGCCGGGTCCGCTGCGCGGACCGCATTCCGCGCGGAACCAACCGACGCGCGTTCCGCGTCGGGTACTCGACCGGGTTTGCTGTGGAACCAGGAATTGACGACCCTGCCGCGTCTCGTAGAGTGCAGTCGGGTCTTGCATTCACACATGGGTGATTACAAGACCTGACACCATTCATTTGCTCTGGCCGTCAGTTTGCTTAAGGCTGATCCGGGTTTTCATTCCTTGTCTTCTTGGTAAATCAGCGTATTGCAAAGAGAATCCGAATGACTCTGCGATTTCCATCGCCGCGGCGTGAGAACGAACAAAATACTCATGAATCGAAGCGCTTTCGTTTGATAGCTCTACTTGGGTTCGGTGCTTTTCTTTTAAGATTTCCGACTCAATCATGGGTATTGCTCCTCGCTGAACAGTTCAAGGGGGGTAATAAGCTCTGGCGTCGATAATCCGAGCCGACCATTTATGACTCGAATATGCTTGCGCTTGTTCGCATTTGCCAGATGATTGCAGTTCCACGTAAGAAGGTAGTGGATTTCGTAGTAACTAGCGTATGCAAGATGAACTGCATCGCCTACGAGAGATCTTGGCATAACGTAATTCGCTATGTAGAATTCGACAACCTGCTCAAGATCCGACGTCAAAGGTAATAGCGGAATTGTTGACACCAGTGAGATAATTTCTGTCTTCTTGGGATAATTCCCAGTATTTAGCTCCTGCAGTACGGCGTCTGATATATAGAGATCATACTGGTCTGCCATTTCTGACCACCATTTTCTCGTGACTTCAGAAAACTGCCTCAGCGATTCGCGCTCATCGAAATAATAGCTTGGAATCGTAGAGTCGAGGTAAACTTTCTCTTTCATCACATCCCGCTATTTCATGTCCGACATACTGATGAGCTAGGCACCACAAAGCGCTACTACCCATGGTTTGCTTAGGCATAAGGGCTCCGACCCTGAGGTATCCCCACGAAATAACTCTCTCTATCAGCGAGATAGAGACGCTTTGAATGGCTGGCAGAGGCCCTGACGCCGGGATTCCGCTAACCTACTGATCTCTCGGTCAAGTTCGTGGGGATACCTCAGGCTCCGACCCCCTTTGCCCTTCCGCGTCGGGTACTCGACCGGGTTTGCTGCGGAACCAGAAATTGACGACAGGCCGAGATCACGACATCACGACCGCGTCTCGGGGTCAGACGGTTCCGGCTGGTCGGCGAGCAAGCGCTTCAGCCGCTCGATCTCGGCCAAAGCTTCGTCCTTGGCGGCTCGCTCCTGCTCCGCGTCTGCCCGTGCCTGCTCCTTCGCCACCCGCTCCTGCTCCTTCGCCGCCCGCTCCTGCTCCGCGTCCGCCCGCGCCTGCTCGACCTCCGCACGCAAGTCGTCGAATTCGAGTTGGATGCTCTGCTGTTCGCGCAGATAGTCCTGCCGCGCTTGGTAGGCATGGTAGGCGTGTTCTTTCTCGGAGAAGGCCTTCAGTGTGTTCATGGCTCGCCTCATCTCTTGGGTCTGCATCCAGGCCGGCAGGGCGTCCGCGTCCAGGCGCTCCGCCTCGGTGAAGAACTTCAGCCAGCG
>NZ_KB902445.1 GCF_000379525.1 Lamprocystis purpurea DSM 4197
ATTTCCTGGCGAGCATCGGCGAAATCGGGTCGCCGGGGCGCCCATTTGAGAATTATTCTCAACAACCCTGTCCCGCGGACAGCCGCGCCCGCAGGGAGGGAAAAGGGAGGGAAAAGGGGCCAGGCTCTGAGGTATCCCCACGAATTTTGCCTGCATTTGTCATTCTGTCAATAGCGCCTGGTGGAATTGAGCGATCACTTCTTCCGGCGGTAGAAATTCGGATGCGTCGATCTCCACTTTCGTGATGTTGAGAATGAGCATCGCGAGAAACGGAAGAGAATAGACCCGGCGCTTCGAGCTGCTGGCGTGCATGCCGTACTGAAGATGCTTGCGCTCGGCCGCCGCACCGATCATCCACAACAGAAAAGCGGCCAACGCGGCAATGAGTACGAGAATGGCGAGGCGCTTGGGATCGCGCGATCGATTCGTTTCATAGCCTTGGCCATAATAGAGGCTCTTCAGGTCTCGGAAGCCTTCTTCAATCTGCATGCGCTGACGATAGATACGCACGATCGTCTTCGCCGTCAAATGGCCTAATTGGAGTGCGGCGAGCAGTAGCCAGGGCTCGCGCTGGCTCCGGGCGGCCTTGAGACTTTTGCGCGAGCGCGCGATACTTCCGAAGGCGGTCTTGTTATGACGACCGCACTTACGCAGGCGCACCAAAACCATCACGACCGACAATGGGTTGCTTTTCACCCAATCGCCGATACCAAGCCGAACAGGTTTGATCGTTGCTTTCGGGAACAACAGCTTACCAGATTTCCAATCGCCGTCAAGGCGCACGAAGTCGCGTCCCCGCAGGCGTCCGACCCAGCGCCAGCCAAGGGATTCGACGGCACGAAAGAAGGGCACCCG
Source organism: Lamprocystis purpurea DSM 4197 (assembly GCF_000379525.1). Classification (GTDB taxonomy): domain Bacteria; phylum Pseudomonadota; class Gammaproteobacteria; order Chromatiales; family Chromatiaceae; genus Thiodictyon; species Thiodictyon purpureum. The sequence goes on from NZ_KB902445.1 coordinate 856, forward strand.
AAAGCCTGAATCGGCGATGACAATGGGCGCTCTTCCAGGCGGCATCATGTTCGCCAGAACCCCAAGAAAGCGTGCCTGAACCCGACGATTACCCAAGAGGGAGCGGGGGTGGATTTCTTCGTAAAGGGTCATGGGGTGGCCGCCGACGGCGATCGAGGCGCGCAACAAATGATACGATTGATCAGCCTTGAGATCCGACCAGTCGACGAGGATCAGGGGCTCGGCGATCCGGGCTAGGGTCACGCGGCAGAGGGCGCCGTAGATCGCCGTACGCTCGCGATGCAGGTGGGGATTGCCGATCAGGCGGTCGGCGCGCTTGATCTTGTGCTTCAACGTCGTCGGGCCGACCAAGCGTCGTCCCACCGCGGTGATAGACAAACCCGCTCCGGTGACGCAGGCCTCCACCATGTCAAAGAGTGCGGCGAGGCGCGTGGCGTGGATAAATTCCAGCGACTGACCGAGCCAAGAGCGCAATAATGTGGGTACATGCATGAGGGGCGTCCTGTGGGGTTCTCCTTATACCAGTGTGGCAGTAAAACCTCTTGCACGCATCGACAGATCGAAAAATGCTTTCCAGACCTCTGTTTTTATTGGGATTTTCTAGGGGATACTTCAGGGCCAGGCTCAATTAGATTCTGTGCCGCCCGCTGGACTTAATCGGGGAATTACGGTGACAGTTTACTAAATGCACTGAATGCGGATGGGCCTTGAACGCAACCACCTTGCTGCCGATCAAGGTTGGCGCCAATAGGCACGTGAAGTAACGTCATATTATTTGCTTTTAGTAAACTGTCACCGTAATTTCACCGTAGTTTATAAACTGTCACCGTAATTAGTTGGATTCTATTGGCGCATTTTTCAACCACCCTGTAGAAAACAGATCGTGCAGAGTCTTGTTCAGTTGTTTGGAGACGGGGTAGCATCCGTCGGATCGTATGGCGATGGCATCACTTCCTCAGGTGTAAAAGTTGCATTCAAAGACGACACAAACCTTTGGGTGGAGCACAATATAGGCGATCAATCTGGCAGCAAGCCCATAATTAGCATTTGGGGCACAAGTGTAAATGGTGGCACGAATACGCGGGTCATATTAGATACTTACACACTCACTAAGGCCCTGACTATTACCCATATCTCCCCTCCCCGACACCGCGCTGGGCCGCCATCGCCAGCACGAAGTCGGCAGCGCGCTGGAGTCCAATCCAGAGGGT
>NZ_KB902446.1 GCF_000379525.1 Lamprocystis purpurea DSM 4197
CGGAGGTGGGGGTATGAGCGACATGACCCTACCCCCAACCGACCAGATCGCCCTCGCGGAGATGACCCAGGCCGAAGCCCGGCGGACCAATACCGCTATCCAATCCTCGGCTAATTGTCTTCAGTCGTGTGACGTAGAAGCTATTTTCCGAGAAGTAGCAGGCATGACCGACTGGCAAGTGAAAAAAGAGATATTCAACATCCGCAAGGGTAGGAATTAATGGACATCATCCGCGCCAACTACGAGATGACCGCAGAGGAGTGCGATCTTTACGTCAAGCTCTTTCAGAAATCTGAATCTGACCAGCGGTTCTATCTTCTCAAGATCCGTGAAGAGAAAGGATGGAAGGCTAAAGGATTCGAGTCTTTTGATGCGTTTGGCGAATCGGTGCTCGGCGTCACGATTGGGAGATTGAATCAACTGGCAAGGGCGGCCGAAGTTCAGCTTTCTATCGGAAATGATACAATTGTATCAAAAATCCCAGAAGGCCAGCTTCGCCCCCTCGCCCCGCTTACCGATGAAGAACGCCGCACCGTCTGGGCCGAAGCGACCGCCAAAGCCGAAGAGGACGGTCGCAAGCTGACGGCCCGGCTGGTTCAGGAAGCCGTGGACAAACTCCAAGAGGAAAAAGAATCCTGGCGCCAACAAGCCATCGGCGAAAAGAAGACGCGCACGGTTGCCGAACAGAAGGCCGAGACGGCCCAGGCTGAAGCCGCCACGCTGCGCCGCACCCTCGCCCTGGAAGCCGAGCGGTTAGCTCAGGCCAAGGTCATGGAAGCCCGAGCCGAGATTCGGCACTCCAAGGAACAGGCCGACAAACTCAAGGACACCATCAAGAGCCTCAAGCACGAGCGCGAGGATGCGATCCAGCGGGGCGTCACCAACAAGCTGCGCGAGCAGCAATCCACCCTCGACTCGCGCGAGGCCCAACTGGTGTCGCTGGAGCAGCGCATCGCGTTCCTGAAGAGCGAACTGGAGCCGTTGACCGAAGCCAACCAGGCGGTTGCCCGTCACCGCCCCCGGATCGTAGAGGCTGACCATCTGATCAACTCCATTGCGGTCCTGATCAGTGACGCCTTCGACCCGGCCCATTGCGGGGCGCCCCCCGAGGAGATTCGCCGCGAGTGGGAGCACGGGGCGAAGAAAATCGACCAACTGGCTGAGATGATACGTCTGGCTATCTCCGGAGGGTTCGACCATGAGTAAGAAGTCAACCGCCTTGACGGTGGAGCACAACCGCCGCGAGATTGCCCTGTCGGCGGAGGCGGTAGCCCAGAAGGCGCTCACGGATCGCGTGTCGAGCCTGGCCGGGTATCAGGACGAAAACGGCGATGGTCCAAAAGCCGAAAGTCTCAAGGGCATCATGATCTCGGTGGCCCGGCGGATAACCCTGCGCTACGGCTACAAGATCAAGGAAATGCCGGAACCCATGCTGCGTCACGTTGAGCAACTGAAGTTCGACCTGGACCAGTTGTTGGCGCAACTAATCCAGCGGCGGACGCCCTATCGTGAGTTGAAGGATTCCCTGTGGGAGCGCGTCGACCGGTATGCGGAGGAGTATCAGCGCCGGGACGCTGCCTGACACCTGTCGTGACGCCACACTAACGCCCATGAGCACACAACCCCACCAACCGCGCGCCCTGTTCTTCTCCAAGGCCCGCGGCTGGTGGGGCACGGAGCACGGCGGAAGTCACGTCAAGCAGGCGCCCCAGGGTCCGGGCTCAGGAGGTAGCGCCGGAACTGGCGCCCCGGTGTTGCCCAGCAGCGCGGGCCTGTCCACGCTGGATGAAGCGCGGGCGTACTGGCGGGCGCATCTGGGCGGGAAGACGCTGCCCTTGACGGTTCACTCGGGCGGGAAGGCGTACCCGATCAAGGTGCGGTTTGATGCTGACAATACTCATGCCTTCACGGCCGATATCGGGGGCCAGCAGAAAACCGGAAAGAGGGGTTTCGATCCCGATCGCGCCCACGCTCTGGGGCGGCTGTTGCAAGTCATCGATCATCCGCA
>NZ_KB902447.1 GCF_000379525.1 Lamprocystis purpurea DSM 4197
GTGCAGCACTTGGTAGCGGCCAGACATCACCTCACGCGGAGGCGGCTGCAACGTTCAGTATCGACCATCTCAACCCCCTACGCAAGACCGCACCCATGCCCATGCTATTGATCTTTCCCAACCCCGCTCATCACGCCCTGGTCAAAGCCTACATCCACGGCCACTACCGGCTGAACGCCAAGACCGGCCAACGGCATTGGGTCGACAGTTACCAGGATAAGCGGCCCGAGCGCGGGCGGACCGAGTTTGCCCACATGTCGCATCGCGAAGAGCATGTCCTGCACCACCTTGCGCATGGGCGGCAGCGTGAAGCCTTGCACGCCTTCCACGACCTGAACTCCGATGACTCTCACTCGCTGGCGCGCCGGCTGTTTCTGGTCGACCCTGAGCACGATGCAAAGGACTTCGGCAGCAAGAAGGCGCTGATGGAAGCGATCCACGGCAACCTGAAGCGAAAGCGCGAGGTGCTGTCGCGGCAGGTAGCGGCCCAGGTGAAAGACGATTTCGAGCGCAGGAAAGCGGCCGGCACCGTCGGGAAAAAGCCGGTGAAGATTGTGCGGGCGGCGGAGAAGCCTGGTCCATCTGGCGACAAATCAGACGCGATCCTGGCCGATTTCGTCAAGGATCGAGCCCCGAGACTACAGAACAACCAGGATCGATTCACGCCTGAAATCGCGAAGCAGGCGTTTGAATCGTGGTGGAATGACAATCACGCGAAGCATGTCGACATCGGCGCCATGGGCATTGGTCATGTCATCAAGGTCAGCGGCCAAGCAAAGGCGCGCGCCTATGATGCGCTGCAAGCCGAGATTAAGCGGCTTGACGATGCCGACGATTTGGAGAGTAGCGACCGCGTTTCAGCGTCCATCAGCAGCATGAAAGCGGCGCATGAAAAGGCCGCGCAAGAGTCCGCGCGATTCGCTGCCGAGGAAGCAGCGCAACGGCGCGAGCGTGTAGTTGCACGGCAGAAAGAAGACGAAAAGAAAGAACGCGAAGGCATCCCGAGAGAGCATAAGCGCCTGTCAAGCGACCTGTTGTCCGGTCACCTCGGCAAAGAGTATCGAGCCAGCGAAATAGCGAAGCTGGAAGCCAGGGCGAAAGAGCTTGGGGTTGCGCTTCCGGCCCCCAAGCCCGCTCGCGCTCCCAAGCCCAAGCCCGCAAGCGCATCCATCCCCCTCAAAGGCTACGCCGCACCCCGCGCCCTCATCGGCTCAACCCCGGCCGATCGGGCGGCGATTGCGGGGGCGCTGCTGGACACCAAGAAAGATGCCGTGGCGACGGCTCAGCGCTACATCGATCACAAGCGGAGACAGATGGAGACGGGGGCATCCGATGGCGGCAAGGCGGTCAACGCCAGTGCTGCCTACGCGCCGGATCGCTCTGGTATGCGCGATACGGCGGGAGCGGAGCCAACTGCAAGTGTAGGTCAGGGGGCCGGGGCGGGCAAGGACAGCAAAATCCTCGCTCCGTTCATCGCCATGGTCGATGACCTTGGTAACGTGACCCGCGGCGGCGACTACATCACATCGTTACTCAAGCCGATGTCGGATGATGACTTACAGACGGTGCGCGCCTGGGCCACCAAGCGCAGCGGGGGCGCAAGTCGTCACATCGGCGATCAGATCGCGGCTGAGGTGCGGCAGCGCGCGGCCAAGCCCAAGCCCGCAAGCGCCCCGGCCAGCGCAAAGGATGAGGCCGCGGCAGCGAAGCCAAAAAGCCCTGCGCCCGATATCGCGAAGCAATTGCAAGACCCGCAGACCACGCGGACAGACCTGGACAGGGCGCTGCTCAAGCTGACGAACCGGATGAACGCGGCGCTGCGCGCCGGCGATCACGTTAAA
>NZ_KB902449.1 GCF_000379525.1 Lamprocystis purpurea DSM 4197
ACCATGACCGAAGTCGCGATAGACATGAACGATAGCGAATAAATAAAACGACTTAGCAGGTGATGCATCCTCATGATATAGTTCTCTTATGGTATAGGTCAGCACCCGTCACGCCAGCGCCCGCGCAGCGGTCGTATTGCGCCACGCGAGCCGATGAGTCAAGCACCACCAACGGGTTTCGATCGCAATTGTTAAGCGACTGCCCGCACGCGGGACTTAACAGACCCCGCACTTGATACCTTACTTTGCGTAGCGCAGCCGTGCCGTGATCTACTTCTCTTTCGCCGGAACTCGAGACGGGCACCAGGTACGAGGCACCTCGCGCCGCCACGCACTTGTTATTGAAAAGTGTACAAGCTTAAATCGAGTTGACAGCGTCTGCCGCATCGGGTTAAGTAATAACGCCAAGTCTCCGTAAACACCAAGGTTCTCGCCATGCTGCCGGTCCCCGATACCCGCTCGATCCTCACTGCACCGCAGAATGTCAGGTACGAATTACCGATGCGGGCCGGCAAGCGGCAGCGCGGGCGTCAAATGATGGCGGATGACGGCCTTCGCGCGGCCACCACGAGCACGACCTGAAACGGCAGCGCGACTCGATCGGATCGACAGGTTGGACAGTCCCCTCACTCTCGACCGCCTCACCTGCGACCAGATCCACGCACGCCTGCTCCCGGCGGCGTGCCGCCGCGGACCTGTCGCCGAACTGGCCGGTGCCGCGAGCGAACCGGCGGAGCGAGCGGCCGTCCTGCTGCCGCTTCACCGGTTGCAGGGTGCCTGGCACTTGGTGTTCATCCGCCGTGCTGAGCGCGCGCATGACCTGCACAGCGGGCAGGTCGGATTTCCCGGCGGACGCCGACAAGCCGGAGACCCCGACTGCATCGCCACCGCGCTGCGCGAGGCACAGGAAGAGATCGGACTGGTCCCGGAACGCGTGCTCGTCCTTGGACAGTTACGACCCATGCTCACCGTCAGCCGGTTTCTGGTCACCCCCGTGGTCGGCTGCATCCCCTGGCCCCAACCCCTGGTACCCGACCCACGGGAGGTCGCCCGGATCTTCAGCATCCCGCTCGCCTGGCTCGGCGAGCACGCCCACCGCCGCATCCGTCCTTATCCCCACCCGGACCACCCGCAGGCGCGCGCGCTGGTCTTTTTCGACGACTACGACGGCGAAACGCTCTGGGGCGTCACGGCTCGTATGACTGTCGATTTCCTGTCCTGCCTCGAACAATCGTTGGGGACCGGGGTAGCGCCGGAGCCGCCGCCGGACTGCGGTTGACGCGCAGCCGGCCGTGGACTGGTCGCCACCCGCCCACCGGGACCTGATCCGACAGCACACCACGGCGATCACACGCGCATTTTCCTGGGTCTTGTCGTAAGGTATGCGGTGGTAGCCCATTGGTCGAGGAAACCACGATGGAAGACACCCTGCAACGCCTGCTCGCCGCCGAATTGCGGGCCGAGACGCTTGCGAGCCAGGCCGAACTCGAGCAGGACCGACTGATCCAACAGGCGGTGGCGGACGCCAAGTCCGAGAATGAGCGGTTCACCAGCCGCATTCCCGATCTGCACCGGTCATTCATCGCCAAGGCCGAGGAGCGGGCGGAACAGAATATCGCCGAGTTGCGCCGCCGTTACGACGAGCGCCACGTGCATTTGCGCGACCAGGCCGAACAGCGGGAGGACGCGGCCCTGGAGGCCGCATTCCAGGTGCTGATCGACCCGAGCCGCTGACCAACCGCCCCTCCAGCGTCACCGCATCGTCCATCATCCTGCACCCACGATGAGCAACGCCGCCGCACA
>NZ_KB902450.1 GCF_000379525.1 Lamprocystis purpurea DSM 4197
GGCCGGGCCAGGCGGCTGCACCTGGCCGCGATACACCACCAGCGGCTCGCCGTTGGGGTCGCGCACCTGGGACGCGGCGGGCTTGTCGGGTCCGAGCAGATCGCCTAGACTCACGGTAACGCCTGACCGTGTAGGGCCGGTAGCAGCCGGATAGCCAAGAGCACCATCGGTGCCGCCCTTGTTCACGGCAGGCGTTATTTCGATATCCGCCAGATGCTCGACCAACGCTGCCTTGTGGTCCTTGTAGGCGGTGGATCGGTCATGGCGCACATCGGCCTTGATGCGCACGGCATACAGTCGCCCGCCAAGTGTCAGCGCACCAACATAGATATCCTGGCCGGCGATCTCCGCGCGATCACTGGGCGCATAATCGACTGCATGTGCTGTTTCCACCAGGGAGCGCAGGACCGCATAGGCGGAACGTTGCGCCTCCCCCTTGCGCTTGAGTGAGTCTTTTAGGCCGCGCGTCGAGAAGCCGATTGGCACGTCGTTACTGCGATTGACCGTAGCCGTCTTGAAGTCCGGGCTTGACAGCAGCCACTTGCGCAACGCTGCCGAATCGTCCAGCGCGACCGGTATTTCGTCGCCGCGCACGGGGACCACGGTCACTGGTGATGCCGGATCGAACTGCCAGTTTCCAAACCACCGTTTGAAATTCGGCGTCCGCGCCAGCACCCACTGCCGCTCATTGAGCCGGGTCGGCTGTCCGTTTGGCGCCTTCAACCACCCCGGCGTCCCGCGGTACTTGGCCTCCACCGCCCGGTACTGGCGCACCGCCTCGGCCAACTCCGCGGGCGTCACCTCGGCATCCCCGGCGTACTGCTTCAGCAGCGCGGTCAGTGCGGGGTCAGGCGCGGGCTCGGGGTCCGCCGCGTCCGCGTCCGGTCCCTTGACGTGATGGCGTTGCTGATGCGGGGCGTGATAGTGCCCGTGCGTGTCGGTGTACCCGCGGTGTTGCACCTCCTGCGCGAACAGGTCGGTGATGCGGCCCTTGGTGCCGGGCGCGATGGCCTTAAAGAACAGGTAGCGCGGCCCCCGGCCTAGCGCTGGCCTTGCTTGACCGCCGCCAACAACCCCGCCATCACGCGCGGATCGCGCTCGGCCTGCTGGATCAGGGCGATCAGCGGATTGACCGCGGGCTTTGAAGAGGTCGTCTTGCGCGGGGGCTTGGCGGTCTTTTTGGTGACGCTCATGGGTCTGTCTCAACAAGGTGGCTTTATCGGGGGGCGGGTCGCCGAACAGTGATCCCTGGTTGGGGTCGCCGGCCGCCCGCACCGCCTCATAATAGTCCAGCAGGAAGGCGCCGATGGCCTTGGCGCTGCGCAGATTGCTGTCGAAGTGACGCAGGATCAGCGACGCCTCGGGTGAAATGGCATCACCGAACAGCCCGCCTTGACGCAGGTACTCATCCACCGAGCCGAAGGTCTTGTCCGCCCGCACCTTCGCCAGTGTGGCCGTTGCCGACACGATGTCCGCCGCCACGTCCAGATCATGCAGCCGGCCGGCTTGCGCATCGTCGCGCGCCTGTGCCACGGTCGGGCTGAGCTTGACCAGGGCCGCCAGCACATTGCGCTGTCCGGGGTCCGAGCTTTCGACCATCCGCGCCAGGGTGTCTGAGTCGCCATAGGCGCGGTAGAGCACGGCGTTGCGCAGCCGGGTGATGCCTTCTTGCGAGAGGTCCCCGTCGGCCGCCTGGAAGGCCGGGCGTTGCGCCACCGGAACCGCGGCCAGGAAGCGCCGGATAAAGGGCCGGTTGGCCGCGGTCGTCAG
>NZ_KB902451.1 GCF_000379525.1 Lamprocystis purpurea DSM 4197
GTGGCGCTGCCCAACGGCCAGGCCAGCCAGCGCGGGACCCCGGTGCGCGGGATCATCACCTCGCAGGGGGATGTGGCGGTGACGCGGGACATCTACATCCGCGATGAGAACTTTCAACTGCCGTTCGAGGTGGCGTTCTCCGCGACCGCGACCGCCAACGCCTTCGTGCCGGTATCCGTGGCCGGAGTGGCGGCGGCCGAGGTGTCGAGCAAGTTCGCGGCCGGCCAGGCGGGCAATTATTACTACGCGGTCACCGGCATCAACAAGTTCGGTGAGTCGGTGGTGGTCAAGTCGGCCCAGGTGGCGGTCGCCGCGGGCGATAAGGTGACGCTGACCATCACGGCCAGCGCGGCGGGCACCGAAACCGGCTATGTGATCTACCGCAGCCGCCTGAACGGCACCAACGCGACCACCGATTTTCGGTATGTCGCCAAGGTGGCCAAGGCCGGAGCGACCACCACTTGGGTGGATACCAACCGCGAAATCCCCGGCACCAGTCGCGCCTATCTGCTGAATCTCAGCCCGGTGCATACCGCCATGACCTGGCGGCAGATGCTGCCGCTGACCGAGTTCCAGTTGTATCCGACGGCGGCGGCGACGGTGCCGTGGGCGCTGTTGCACATGGGGTATCTGCGGATCAGCAAGCGCCAGCATCACGTGGTGATCAAGAACATCGTCCCGACCAACGCGGCTTGGAAGCCGTTCGGGTAAGCCCGTCTCGTTGATGGTACGCCCGGTCGATCGGCCGGGCGCGGATTGAAACACCCTGCCCGGACTACCTCCCCATGCCGATCGTACAGCCTTCCATCGTCGCGGCCTTGAACCGCGAATCGCCGACCCTGGCGCGCCTGCCGCTGGGGGACTTTCTCACGTCCTTGATCACGACCATCAACGCCTTGCGGGCCGATGTGGTGACGCTCAAGACCACCAACGCCTATCTCACCACGGCACCGACCTTGGCCATCAAGGCCGCGTCCGGGGTCCTGGTGAAGTCCACCGGGGCCTTTGCGGCGATGATCTCGGGCGTTGCCGTCGCCAAGTCGGCCGCCACCGACATGGCGGCCCTGGTCGGCACCCTGGCCACCGCCAAGAGCGCGGCCTGGGCCTTCGAGATGGATTCTGCCGGCACCCTGACCACGACCACCAAGACCGCCGATGTGGCGACGGCAGACCTGGCCGTCGCCGCCCTGGCCGCGGTGTCGGCCAACAAGGTGCGGGTGGGCTACATCGTGGTCACTAACACCAGCGGCGCCAACTTCGTGGGCGGCACCACGGCGCTGGACGCGACCGGCATTGCCGTGACCTACGTCAACACCGCGGCGCTGGCGCTGACCGCCGCGGCGCTGCCGGACCTGGCGTGATGCGCGTCCTGTGCACGCTGCCCAATGCGGGCACGCTGATCAGCGGGGTGCGGTTCGCGCCGACCGACGGCGGGATGCTGTCGGACCCGCTCACGGCGGATGAGGCCGCGCGGTTCGTGCGGATTCCGGGGTATGTGTTGGTGGCGGAGGTGGCGCCGGAACCGGCCGTCGAACCAGCACCAGCCGCCCCGCTGTCGAGCGCGGTCCGGGCGGCGGCCGAACTGGAGCGGCGCCGGCGCAAGGAGGGCGCGGCGGCGGCGTCGGCATGAATGCGCATGACACCGCGCCGTTGCGCGCGGCGTCCCTGTTTTTACGGACCGGCCGCGGCCGGTCCGCTCCCCTGTCCTCCTCGTCGCTCATTCTGCTGAGCGTCTTGCCGGCCCGTATCCTC
>NZ_KB902452.1 GCF_000379525.1 Lamprocystis purpurea DSM 4197
AACGCCAAGCAACGCGAGGCGCTGGCGCTGATCAAGGCGATCGAGATGTAGCCAGGCATTTGCACCAAAATTTTTCGAAAAATATTGAAATATCAGTCGAATATCGCGTTTTCCAGGCGGGAACTTCGGGTTAGAGCAATCCCCGTTCAGCAAGCGAGGTGGCATCCCCTTCGCCGACGATCAGATGATCGAGGACCCGCACGTCGATCAGGGCGAGCGCGTCCTTGAGCCGCTGCGTGATACGAAGATCCGCCTGACTAGGCTCGGCAATCCCCGAGGGATGGTTGTGGGCAAAGATCACGGCCGCGGCGCTAGTCTCGATCACCCGGCGTATGACCTCCCGGGGATGCACGCTTGCCCCATCAATGGTGCCCTTGAATAACTCCTCGTAACGGATGACCCGGTGCCGATTGTCCAAGAACAGACACACGAACACCTCATAGGGCAGACCATAGAGTCTCAGCTTCAGGTAGTCGCGGGTTTCTTTCGGACTGGTGAGGCAGTCTCCTTTGGTCAGATACACCGCCTCCAGACACCGAATGGCTTTCGCCACCAGATCACGGTCGGTGCGCGACAGAGCCGGTCGGCGGTCGGCGTCGTCCGCATCCTCTGCAAATAGGGAAAGTTGTTTGGCCATGATGGTCTCCTGGATTAGTCAAATCGGGGAGACGCACCTTCCCCCGCAGGGAGAACGAGTCTCCCCATGGGGGTCAGTTGGGTCGCATAGCCGCGCTAGGGCGTGCGGCCCGTGGGCTTAGCAGTCGTGGGCGGCGCTATTCCTGCGGCTCAAGTTCGGCATACGCGAAGGTCTCGACGCGCAGGTTTCCCTCTGCATCCAGGGAGATCGCATAGAGGCCGTCTCCCGCGGAACAGTCGCTGGCGCGATGCAGCCTCGCCCTGACGAGCACATCGGGCTCGTCCAGGGGACCGATCACGCAGGGCTCCAGATCGCCCTCCATGATCAGCAGCCAATAGCGGGCCGGGGGGCGATCCATGGTCTCGGCCCCGTTCGTTGGTGTCATGTGTCTCTCCGCATACATGGGGGGACGCACGCTCCCCATCGGGGAGGCGGCCTCCCCGGTGGGATTGATTGAACGTGGATTCAGAGCAGACTAAGAGGGCTCCCGGCGAGGCCGCAATAGCCTCTGGGTCCGTCATCTGCGCGATAGCTATCCGGCATCTTGCGCGAATCCATTCCCGGATCTTCCCAACGCCACGCCATGCACTGCTCATGCAGGCACGGCGCAAAAGTGGAGACTGTGGGAATGGTGCCGTTGCCAAGCTGACCGGGCTGATAGACCGCGGTGAGCTCATCCATGGTCATCCGGCGGCTGATCGTGCGTAGCGGACAGCCGATGCCCTTGGCTTCGTGCGCGGCGACGATCATGGCTTGACCCCGGCAGCCATGGACTGGTCATAGTCGAGCGGGTCCGGGTCATCCTGCGGACGCCAGGCGTGCTGGCAGTTGTTATTGCTCACGTCTCACCTCATTGGGCTGACGGGGAGACGCACGTTCCCCGATCAGGGAGGCTGTCTCCCCGTGGGGGTTATCGAACTGGTTTGACGTTATTCGGTGGCAGCAACGCCACACGGGCCGATCACGACGAGCTTGTTCCCGTCCTTGACGCGCTCATACACCTGCTCCAGCAGGGCGATCCCCTCAGCATCCAATTGGGTATCGGGATGACTGGTAACCTGCTCGACAATGGTCGGAATTGCTTCGTAACAGAACAGCCCGGCGCGCACGCCGTCGCGTACCGACCGCCAGGGTTTGCAGTCCTTGCGGTCCACCAGGAGGAACTGCGGGCACCAGGTGACCGTGGTCCGCCCGCCGTCCGCCGCATCGAGTTCAGCCAGCTTCCCGCGAAACTGATAGGTCGTCGCATCAAAGACCTGGTTCCCGCAGGAAACCCAGGCATGGAACAGGAATCCTCCGGAGCCGGCGGCCACTGCGGAGCCTTCGACGTGGTGACACACCACTGCGCCGGGGTCATGACCGTCGACGCGCCAGGCCGCATAGCCAGCCACCAGGCGCGCATCGTCGATGCCCTCGCGGGCGAGTAGGTGCTGACAGGCCATGGCGTGCCAGATGCAGTCGGTACCCAGGTGACTACTCGCCGTCGTCGCGAGGGTCCGCACGGCCGTGGCGATATGGCCGGCGATCTCTTCGGATATATTCATGTTTTCTAATGCTCATAAGGAGACAGGCCACCCCGCGGGGAGCCATGCTCCCGGTTGGGGTTGCGGGTTGGTCGTCGTTGCGGCTGTTCTTACTATTCCGCCCAGCTGGCGGTGATCTCGGTCTCCGCATGGAGAACCGAAGAAGTCATGCTGGCGATGCGTTCTTCCGCTTCGAGCGGGAAAACCCATGGCCAGCACGCCTCCCGAACCAGGTCGGACAGTCCGCAAGGGACTGCCGAACCTGGTTCTCTCTGGCTTATCGGTTCTTACACGAGAAGCAACCGTTCCGCGATCCCGAAGAGCTGCCCCTTGAGGTCAGCAATGGTCTCGATCCGAATGGCCACCGGGAAGAGACCCGCGACCTGGGTCGCAATGCCCACGCCGATCATCTCCAGCCCCGCCGCACCGGCACGGTCCACCATCTCCTTGGTGCTGCTCCAATCATCGGGGCCACCGTCCGTGAGCGTCATGATGACCTTGCGTTCCTCCTGGCGCGCCAGCAGGTCCGCCGCGGCGTACCACAGGGCGCCGGTCATCGGGGTACCGCCCCGCCCGCCTTGGACGAACGCACCCGCACGCGCCTGCAGGCGGTCGCCATGGGAGGTGATCCGGGTGACCTGATCAGCAAACCCATAACGGCTCGGGAACGCCGTGACGGCGCACGAGACACCGCGCATCGGTTCCAAGGCCAGCGCCAGAGCCATTGCCGCATCCAATGCGATCTGATCTTGATAGCCCTGCATGGACCCCGAGAGGTCCACGAGCAGGTGCAGCGCGGTGTTGGGTGCCGCGCGGCGATCCTTGCGCGCGAAGATCCGATCGTCGCCGACCGCGGCCCGGTGGAGGTGGTTCGCGCTCAACGTGCGTCCACGCCGGACCGTCCTGGTCTGGGTCATCGTGTGGGCTTGCACCAACCCCTGCAGGCGGGCGGTGAGCTTCGCGGACTCCGACCGCACCCGGGCGAGTGCCGTTTGGCCTTGGAGCACGTGGCCCTCGTAGTTCTCCAGGATGGGCAGCAGCAGGGTTGAGTGGCCCGTCGCCTGCCGGCTCAGGGCCTCAGTGACGGCCTGGAAGGGGTCTTCCGGCAGATCGCTTTCCCCGGCTGAGAGCACCGCCTGCAGGGCCTCGCGCCCGTCGTCGCCTTCGTCACCGGTGCCGTTGCCGGCGTGCTCGGCGGGGCCGCTGTCCTCAGCGGCGTCGTGACTCGTCCCGGGGCGCTGATCCTGACTCCCATCGAACCCTTCACCTTCGTCCTCGCCACTGTCACCGGACGGCCCGGCGCCAGGGCCGGCGCCCTCCTCGTCTCCCGTGTCTGCGTCCTCATCGGACCCGTTTCCAGCAGCACTGTCGTTTTCGCTGGGCAGTGCGCCACCGGCTTGTGCATCGTCGCCTTGACTCTGCGGGGGCTGATCATCGCCGTCGTCTTCCTGGTCGTCGTGTTCGTTCGAGTCCTCAGCGGACCCCGGCGAGGGCGGCGGCGGCTCCTGCGCTTCCTCCTGGATCAACGCAACGATGCGCTGGGCCAGGTCGGCGGCGGCCCTGGTGCTGTCCAGGCTTGGCACCTCGGTGAGAAGCCCCAGCAGCCGATGGACAAAAGTCGGGGGAAAGGTCTTGCGCAGTACCTGCTCATCCTGGCGGGCCATGGCATCCAGGCCATCCCAGCGCAGGAAGCGCCGACGACAGTGCGTATAGACGAACCCCGCCATGATCTGAACGGGTTGGTCCGTTGGCTGCACTGGCCGGTTATGTCCCTCTTGAATCAGAAACGCCTCGACCGCCCACAGGGTGGTCGCGGTCCCGGGGTAGGTCCGGATCATCGCGGCCTCGATCCGCACATCCTCCAGGACGTTCATCACGTGCTTGACGAGCGCGCCTTGGCTCCCCGTCTCGCTGAACGCCGTGAAGTCCGTATAGCGGACGTGGGCCGCCTCGTGGGTCAGGTAACCCCAGGCGAGGGTCTTGGCGACGGGGCTGTCGTTGATGTGCGGGATCCGAATGGTCTTCCCATTGGTCAAGGCCCGGGTTCCCCCGACTTGCACCTGGACCCCAAACTTGCGGCCATAGGCGGCCGCAACGATCGGAAGGGCGTTATGGATCGTGTTCTGCATGGTGCGCTCCTCACTGCAAACGGGGCGCACCGACCCCGGTGGGGCGACAGGCGCCCCAGGGGGTTATGAAAGTCGGTCTGAACACCGGGGTGTTCGACCGCGTGCTGGTCAAAAGAAGAAGGTCTGATCTTCCACTGCCAGTTCCTCAGTCGGCTGGACTGGTCCACGGGCCAGATCGACCAGGCCCTCAAGGACTCGGTCGGTCACGTCCATGGCACCCGCCACAGCCAACGGTTCGAGGTCTTCGCCCATGGTCTCCACCGCGGGCGGGGCCATCCCAAAGACGGCGTCCAGATCCTCCTCGTAAGACATCGCAGACGCGATCACGGGCGCTTTCGGCGCGGTTGCCGGCGACTGGGCACCTGGTTCTACGGCATCGTCCTGGTCGCTCGATGTCTGTCCATGCTGGATCGCCAACTGCCCCGCCCCATGGCGAGCCATCTTCTGGGCGCCCCCCAGGAGCATGGCCAGTCCATATCCCTCGTTGAACATCGCCCCCTCGATCGGCCCTTCCAGGGGCAGCCGGGCGCACCAGTCGTCGATGCTGTCCACGACCGGCTGGATGCGCCGGTCCACGAACGCGAGGCAGGCCAATTTCTCGCGGATCTTTACGAAGGTCCCAAGCGCCCGGCGGTGGAGTTTCTCCTTACCCAAGAAGCTCTCATCAAGCTCCCGTGCCATCTGTTCGACTTCGGCGAAGATGCTGTCGCCCAGACCCTGGACCTCTTCCTCCAGGGTTCCGGGTCGCTCGGCCGGCCCAACCAACAAGAGTTGATAGCCAAACTTCATCCGACCGCCCACGACATTGACGGGCTCGATCGCCCGACGGATCGGGGCCTCCCACTGCGGCAGGCTGGTGATCCAGTCTTCCAGGGCCGCGTTGTACCCGGACAGGAAGCTGCCGGTCTCGGCGTCGAACTCCGACTTGAGGGCGTCGAGTTTGTCGGCGACGGCCTCGGCGTGCTCGGCGGCCACGGCAAAGCCGCCCAGGAACCGAGTACCGACGAGCAGGCAGGCCCGCTCGGCGGCCTTCTTAACGCGGTGGAACACCCGCAGCGCCTCGGGGTTACAGACCCTTTTTGACCCCAGGGAGACCAGCTCCTCGGGGGGCATCTCCGTTCCCAACTTCAGGTCCTCGGCGCGCAGTTTCTTGCGGCCGGACCAGATGCGGACATCGAGACAGACCAGTGTGAGCTGGTCGGTGATTCTCTGCATGACGTGCATGATTGCGCCTTGCCAAATCGCGACGCGCACGCCGCCCTGCGGCGAGACGGGCGCCGCGGTTGGCGGTTGGGTGAGTCGGTTAGAAATAGAACCCGTTTTCAAACCCGCCCAAGAGGGCGGCCAGGTCGATGGGAACCTTCTTCGGTTGGGGTTTAGGCAGGGGTTGCGGTGCCGGGGACGACGGTTGCCGCCACGGCACGGGTCTGACCTCCCCGTCGCTGCCGATCAGGACCTGCCCGACGGACCGGTACCCCTTGCCCAGCTTCTCGGCTTCGCGCTTGTTGATGGTCGCCCGGGTCAGACCGACCTGGTTTTGCACCAAGTGGCCCTCCTTGCCCCAACGGACCTCGTAGAGGCCGGCGCCGTTGCCCATCTCCGCGTAGGCCCAGTCCTTGGCAGTGCCATCCGGATGGGTGAAGCGGAACAGCGCATAGGTCTTCCCACTCATGGCTTCGGCTCCCAGTAGTCGCCGAAGATATCCGCGGCGATCCGGTGGATCGCCTCCTTCTGGTCCCGCTCCGCCCGCGCGGTCAGGGCTTGGGTCAGGGCATACGCGAAGACCTGCGGGGCGCCCTTGAAGGTGAGCGACAGGTGCGCCCAGCGCACCAGGGTCCGGGTGCTCATGGTGACGGTCAGCTCCGGACCGCCGCCCTCGTGGTCGCCCACGAACAGCCGCCGGATTTCTCCGGCGACCTGGATCATCTTGTCGATGATGAGCACGGGGAGCTTGGGCGCGGCCTGCTGGACGACCTGCTGTTCGATCTCCGGCTCCGGGTAGCCCACCTGGACCACGCGGAAGCGGTCCATGAAGGCCAGATTCTGGCGCAGGACCCCTTGGTAGAGGCCCGAGCCGTCCCCCGCGCCCACAGAGTTGCCGGTGGCGAACACCCGGAACTTCGGGTGCGGCCGGATGACCTCACCCCCGTTCTCGGCGATCACCAAGGGCTGCCCCTCGATGATGTCGTTGAGCCCGGCGAGTTCGGCCGGGTCCATCAGGTCACTCTCGTTCAGGATCAGGATGTGTCCGTCGCGTGCCGCGACCGACAAGGGACCGTGGATGAAGCGGGTCTCGCCCTGGACCAGGATGAACTGGCCCACCAGGGCGTTGAGTTCCATCCGGCCATGGCAGGTGACGGACTGCACCGGCCAGCAGAGCCGGGCGGCGGCTTGGGTCACCAGACTGGTCTTGCCCGATCCGGTGGGACCGGTGAGGAACATGCCGTCCCCGCTGACGTCGTGCAGAAAGGCGAGCACATCGCGCAGGATCTCGTTGCGAAATACATAGGGCTTGCGCACCGGGATCTGGGGGTGGGTGTCGTCGGCGAACCCAAGGACTTCCAGGCCGGGACGGGCCTGCACGCCGAAGGTGGTCGCCACCTCGTATCGTTGTGTCAAGGTCGTTGCCATGCTCTATCTCCGAGGGGGTTGGCGCCCGCGGAGACACCGGTCCCCCGGAGGGAGCGCAGGTCTCCCGGGGTGGGGTGTGATGAGGAATCGGTTTGGCTGTTTTTATGAGACGCCCAGCTAGCGTCATGGCCAGGTCCGACATGGACCTAGCGCAATCCGGTTGTCCACTAGGGACGCTCTTGTGAAGAGCCCCTACGGGACAGCCGCCGGGCCGGGGCCCGGGGTGTCGGTGGTGCGGCGGTTGTGCGGGCCCCGCCCATCCCTGGGCTGGTGTCCACGGGCACGGTCAGAAGAAGAAGCCCTGCTGCGCTTCGCCCTCCTGACCGGGAGTCTCGACCGGGGCCGCCGTGAAGGGCACCGTCGCCTTGTCCTCTTTGAGCGCGGTCACCTTGACGCATTCGGCGGAGGCACGGCGGTACTGCTCCAACTCGGCCGGTTCGATGTTCGGCTCGACCTCGGCCAACGCCTCCTTATAGTCGATGGCGCCGCGCTGGCTGTAGCGCAGGACCTTGATCCCGGCGGTCTCCGCCAGGAGGAAAGCACCCATCAAGGGGACGAGCCGATCCTCGATCCCGTCCATCTTGGCCTTGGCCTTTTTGACCTGCGCATCGAGTGTCGCCTTCGCGGCGGCCAGCTCCCGGTACTCACGCGCCAGGACGGCCCAGGTGGCAAGGTCTTCACCCTGGGGGATGAAAATGTCCAGCACCGGGTCGGGGGGCGGCTCCCGCTTTTTCTGGATGCGCTCCCAGAAGGCGAGGCAACCGGGGATCAGGGTCCCGTTGATGAAGCTGTCATCACGTGCGATCTGGTACTCCAAGGGCGGCTGTCCCCGGAGGCAGGGGTCGAAGACCAGCCAGCCACTGGGCGCACCAGCAACGGCGATCTGGCATTGGACCTGGACCCAGTAGAGCTTGAAGGTCGCGGCCTCTTCATCGGTGGCGACCAACTCAGCGAAGGTCGTGCGCCACGGGACCTTCAGCTCCACGGGATGCCCCTCGTCGTCGATCCCGTCAAACGAACAGCGGATGGCTGGGAACTGCGCATGTTCCGCGCACAGCGGTAGCACGAAGGTACGGTGACGCTGCTCGAAGGCGCGGCGGGCCTCGTCCTCCATGGCGATGCCGCGCTGCACCAAGAGGTTCTTGGAAAGGTCTTCCGGGCGGACCAGCCCGGTCTTCTCGGCCCACAGACGCCAGGGCGTCTTGTAGGGCGAGCGCCCCAGGATCACGGCGCCCTCCGAGGCCGTGACGCCGCCTTCGCGCCAGCGCAACCACTCGGGGCTGCGCTGGCGGATGTCGATGACTCTCATCGTCTGGTGCTCCTGAACGTAAGGGGCACCCGGTCCCCAGGGGGCCGCAGGTGCCCCGGATGGGTTGGACTTCAGAATGGGCGTGCAGTCGCCGTCCTTGGTGAACGGCCGCACTCAGGCGGCCTTGGCCTCCACTGCCCGCGCCTTGGCGACTGCCGCCGCAGCGGCCTTGCCGAGTTCCCGCAGCGCGTAGGCCAGGTGGTCGCCGCTAAAGCGCGTCCGGGCATACTCTTCGGCGGAACCCCAGGCGCCGCTGGCAAGGGCTCTTGCGATGAGTGCCGCCACGTGTGCCTTGATGTGATCATCGAGCAGTTGCTCCCGCTCCGCGTCATGCGGCGACTCAGCCGCCGGTGCAACGGTCGGATCACCGTCGGGTGCCGGGGCCTGATCCTTCGCAGCCTCGTTGACCGGAAGTCGGGTCGTCGCTGGCGCCGCTTTGGACTCGCCGTCCAGTTTGGACGCCGGGACCATCACCGCGTCTGCCTCGCTCACCCTGGCCTGGACATGCAACGGTGTGCTTTCGACCTCGATGGCCTTGCCCTCCATCTCTTCAGCGGTGTATTCCCCAGCCTCTTCCGGGAACGCCGCGCGCAACGCCGCCGCCTTGCCGCACTTGATCAACTGGCTGCGCGGACGCTTCTGCCACATCTCGTTGGGCATTTCAGTTTTCTTGATTCGGGCATAGGTCTCTTCCCAGAACACGATCTCCGTGAACGGACAACGGGTCGCACTCACGAGTCGGTAGACGGTGAATTCGACCCACTCCGGATAGATGACCGTTACCTCGTAGCTGTCATACCCATGCGCATCTTCATTCCAGGACTTTCCCTGGAATGCACGGGTCCGTTCCGGACCGAATTTCGGGGGGTCCATCCCCACCCAGAGCCCGGTCCGGGCCGCCGTGATCTGGACCTCCGCGATGCCTGGCCAGACGGTCTCCACCTCGCGGTTGAGACTCTTCGACCACATCGGGACCACATGGACGGGGCGCTTCATCACGTCCAGGCCACGGGCCTGGCAATAACGAACGGCCAGCAAGACCCCTTCCGCGGTCTTGGCCGATGGGAAGATGCTCTCGGTGAGTACCTTCCAGGTTCCGGCGTCGAGGCCGAGTTCGGCGAGCGCGGCGGCCGGGACGGCGAGCCGGTCGGCGATTTGGGTACCGTTGACTGGCACCAGATTTGTGTTGTTTCTCTTGGCCATGGTGTTTTTCTCCGTCGGGTTGACGACCCGGGGAGACACACCACCCCCTTAGGGAGTCGGTATGCTCCCCAGGGGTTGCTTTGATGCCGGCCTGGCCGGCGTTGGTTGAACTTCGTTACGTGCAGGCCATCTCCCATGCATCGAACATCGCGCGCTGTTCGGCTCGGACAGCCTCGTGTTGTGACGTGCGGACGCGCTCCGCGATCACCGCAGCGGCGTCCTTCGCCGCACTCAGGATGTAGTCGTCGCAGGACTCGAAGCCCCAGCACGCGTCGTTCTCGACCGTCGGGCGCCCTTCCTCATCGAGCAAGGTCACCGTGTAGCCGAGGTAACCCCAGGCGTTGTTGCACCAGGCACGTAGGTACTGGAAATCCTCCTCCACCGCTTGGGCGGCGACCATGCGCACGCTCGGCGGCTTGGTGCCGAAGCGCGCCGTGAGCCATTGTTGGAGCCGCGCGACCGTTGCGCGGTCGCACCACGTGGCGCCGTGGAGCCGCGTGGCGACGCGGGGGCGCCCGACCGGCGGTCGGTGCGCGCCCCAGCGCTCACGCAGCGCGATGCGCTGGGCCGTGGCCACGTCGTAGTAGCGCCGCAAGGTGCGGTCCCGGTGAAGAACTCGCTCGCCGGGGCGCTTCTCGCGCCGGGTCCAGTCCGATACCGGCCCGTGGCCGTCTGCCTGTTCCCAGGGCGGGTCATTGCGGTCGTCGAGGGCGATGACGAGCGTGAAATGCATCGCGTTAACGACGATCTGGCGCTCTTCTGCCCAGACCTTGGTCGAGAAGTCGGTCATGAGTGTCTCCTGCGGGTGCACCCCAGGGAGACACACCACCCCCGTAGAGAGTCAGTATGCTCCCTGGAGGGTTCAGTCGGGTTGTCGCGGGCCATCCATGGCCGGGGGTCTTACTCGGCGGGTTCTTGATGGAACTGCGCGAGCATGTCCCACAGCCGGCGGTTCTTGATGACGGGTCGGGCGAGGGTCGAGCGCAAGTAAGCAGGCTCGTCGAACTCGGCGGACCAGTCCCGTGGTCGCAGTTGCTGCGGTACCATTCGATCATGGAGCCGGCGGCACAGAGGTATGAACCCGATGCCGGCAACCGCGATTCCGCCGAAGAAAGCTATCAATAGATCGGTCACGTGGTGTCTCCCAGAGGGTCGGAAACCCGAGGAGACACACCTCTCCAATCGGGAGAATGAGTCTCCCGCGGATGTGGGGTAGCGATTAGATCATTGACTCAGAAGGGTATGTCATCCTCAAACGGCATACCGCTGTCCTGGGCAGGCAGTGGGGGCTCGTTGCGCGTCGGGCGAGGAACCGACGCACCAGCCGCGTTCGGCTCGGTCGCGCGCTTGGCGTCGAGCATCTGCATGGTGCCCCTGAGATCGACGTAGACCTCGGTCGTATAGCGGTCCTGTCCCTCTTTGTCCTGCCACTTGCGGGTGCGCAGTTGCCCTTCCACATAGATTTTGGAACCCTTGTGGAGGTATTGCTGGACGATCTCGGCGAGCTTGCCGAAGATCACCACGCGGTGCCACTCGGTGCGCTCCTGAGCTTCACCGGTATTCTTGTCCTTCCAGGACTCGCTGGTAGCGATACTGACATTGGCCACCGCATCGCCGCTTTGCGTATAGCGCACCTCCGGCTCGTTGCCGAGATTGCCGATGAGGATGACTTTATTGACGCCTCGACTGGACATGATTTTCCTCCGACGGGACATGGAGGGGCACCATGTACCCACTGGGGCAGTGATGCCCCGGTGGGGTAGATTTCGATATCGGTTTGGCTGCTTTTGTAAGACGCCCAGCTAGCGTCATAGCCGTTCTCACGCAGGGAGAACGCACAATTCACCTGTCCGCTGCGCACCAAGAGGCACGCAGGTGTGGCAAGAATCGCAGGGGACAAGGGAATCGCTGATCGCGCCGCCGGCTGATGGCCGTCAGCGGTGCCGCGTCGAACCGTTGGGTTGAAACGTAGAACCCGCCGCACGCAGTCAAGCGCTGCAAGGGATTGAGAGAGAACCGCGGTCAATGCGTCTTGTATGGCGGTCGCAAGGCGCACTCCGGGCGGCTCCGCGGGCGCTGTGAGATGGGATCGAACTCGATATGGCTGTTTTTCTCGAGCGCCCAGCTAGCGCCGTCGTCCCTTTGTAGCGCGGCGCGCGGCACTTTGCAACCGATTTCGCCGGCGCCCAAGGCGCCCCGGCAACCTCCCGCAAAGGCCCAGTTTTTTGACACCTTCAGCGCCTTACGCCGCGCTGTGCGGCGCCCTACCCTGGGGTCCCGATCGACTGCTTGAGGTTCCGCAACCACCCATGGCCACCCCCCGCCCCGAGTCCAGACGCCGCTTCAGCCGCCCGGTGTTCGATGAGCACATCACCGTCCACTCCGATCACGCCCAGCGCCTGATCGACCGCGGGCTATTCCGTGTTTCCTCCGCCCTCTACGCGATCGACGTGATCCTGCGCATCATCGGGGATGATGATGAGATGGATCAGGTCGAGGCGATCGTCAACGAATTGATCCACTCGTTCGCACAGGCGATGAGTAGCGAACAGGAACAGCTGACGGTATTACGCACCCAGCGTGGCGTCACCCGCGTCCCGCGGTATGAGGCCCCGCGCACCCTGACCGTCCATGTTCACTCGCCCCAGATGGCCCAATACACGGCTCTGATTCAGTCGCTCGATCAATTGATGATCATGATCGATACCCTGTGGCTCAACGGCGCCCTGACCAGCAAGCAGCGCGTCAACGGCTGCTTCGCGTGGCGCGTGCGCCTGCTGCGCATCGGCCGCGAGATCATCAATCTGGAGCGGCGCGCCCGCGCCTCCGCTGACCGCCAGGGCAAGGCGGCGGAGGTGCAGGCCGAAACGGGCGAGGGGTTGGTCGTCGTCGATCAGGACGTCGAGGATGCCGGACCGGAGGCGGCGGCCTAAGCCGCGCCGCCCGCGACCGCGGCTACCCGCGCGGCGCGCTGGCGCTGGTCGTCGCCGCGGCCGGTGGGGATCCGCAACAACACGATATCGGCCTGCGCGAACCCCCGGTCCACGACGCTGGGACCGATCGTCGCGTTCGACCGCCGCACGAATGGTTGCGGCGCGGCGACCCACGATCACACCGTCCACGGGCTTGGCGGCGACCTGGCGGAACGCCCGCCACCAGGCCCGCTGATGGATGGTCTGTTGGGGCGTGACCAGGGCGGCGCTCCGCACCGTGGCGAAGACCCAGACCGAACCTCCGGCAACTTATCCACAATCGTTGTGCATAACCCGGTCAGCGGCGCGCCCCACGCCGCCTGATTGCTGTTGCGTCATCATCGCTTACCACGAAAACATGACAACCGGTCAGCCGTTGGTCGGCACCGCGGCCAACTCGGCGGCGCCGCGCGCCGCACCCGCGTCACGGCGGCCGTGTCCCCGGGAGCGCCGGCAAGGTCGCGCCCCAGGCATCATGCTCCGCATCATGGCGCACCTGATCGCCCGACAGTCCATCGGCGCGGGCCGTGGAGCGTACCGCGGCGTTCGGGCGCTGACCGTCCACCGCCAACGCGCTGCCCATGCCGGTCAGGTCTTCGATGTTGAGCTTTTCCAACGTCGGGAAATGGCCGGTCTGCACCAGGATCCCGAGCCACTCGTCGAGGTTCACCTGATTCCAGTCGACGCGGCCGAAGTCCGCGACCTTCAGCCCCGCGCAGTCCGGCTGCTTGGGCTCCCCCCAGCCCAGCCCCAACTGCGGGCGCAGCTGCTCCTGGAGAATCCGCGCCAGTGGGGTGGTGAAGCAGCAGTAGGCATCGCGTTTCTCCACGCACCAGCCCAGGACATCCGACTTGCAGTACCCGCCGACGCGCACGCACGATTTCAACTCGCGTTTCGCCCCCAACGCGAACTCGTCCTGTTCGCAGGTCCAGATGAGCTTGATCAGGATCATCACGATCTGATAAATCAGATAGGCCCACATGACCACCGCCAGCACCGTGCCGAGGATCGCCGCCCCGCCCCCCAATTGCAGCGTCCCTTGGACGGCGCCATTGACGACGGCGGAGCCACCCGCGGTGGTGGAGAACAGCAGATTCACCGCGGCGTCACCGAACAGTTGCGCGGCCCACTCGGCGGTCTGCTGCATGATGAGTTGGGAGACGCCCTCAGTGGCGACCTTGGCGGCGGCGTCGGTGGCTGACGGCGCCACATTACCCATCAGGGTGTTCGCCGCACTGGTGAAGGTCTCCTGCACCGCGCTCCAGGTCGAGGCCACCGGACCGCGCAGTGTCTCCCAGGCGCCACGCACGACATTCTGATGATCCATCGCCAGCAGGGCATGGTCGATCTTGCTCATGCCGATCACCAGATCCAGGTAATCCGACAGGTTGGTGGTCCCGGGCGTTTTGCAGCAGTTGACGATCCCCCCGACCGCCCGCTTGCACTCCGCGGCCTCGCCGGCAAACACCACGCAGTCGCCCCCGGGATCGCACTGCATATCGGACGCGGCCATCTGGGCGGCCTGCAGCGTCGCCGCCGCCTGCGCGAAATCGGCGGATTGCTCGCTCGGGAAGCTGGCGCAATCGGTCCCCATGCAGCGCACCGGCCCGGCACAGTTCATGGTGGACTGCCGATCGAGCACCGGGATACGCGCCAGCGCCCCGCAGTCCCAGGTTTCCTCGTGGAGGTAGCAGTGCCCGTTGGCATCCTGCGCCCCCTCGACGCAGGCGGACTTGATGAACCCGCACTGCGGATTCTGCTCCAGCGCCGTGCAGTCGGTCGGATTGTTCCCCTCGTTGAATGGACACTGTTGATTGCCCTGGGGGTCGGTCCAGCACGCCATCTGGCCACGGTTGAAGCCCGAGCAGTCGGCGGCCACCTCGACTTGCGTACAGAACGGACTTTGGCCGGGGATCGGCGACGGCTGCAAGTCCCCCGGGCACACGTTCGTGCCGCCGCTGGTGTAACACCCGTTGGCGTCGAGGGGCGGGGCGCCGCGGCAGGTGATGCTGCCTTGGCAGAAGCCCCCATTGGCCGCCAGCGCGGTCGCCATCTTGACGCAGGACGGCGTGTTCGACCAGCCGCGCTCCTGCACCAGCGGGGCGTGCCGCAGGGTGACCGTCACGGTGTAGGCACTGGAGGCGCGCCACCACTGCCGCGGCCCGGTGGTGCGAAAGGCATAGTCGTTCCCCACGGTGAACGACGCGCCATCCTTGAGATTGGCGGTCCATTCCATCGTGATGGCCGGGCGGTTCACGGCATCAAACGACGCCGTGCTCGTATCCGCATAGGCATACCCATCGAACGCCACGCTGTAACGCTCGGTATACTGATCGATCTGAAAGTCCAACGCGGACGGGGCGCGCGGCGCGACGGCGACCGACGCGCTGGTGATTCGACTGCTGTCGCTGACCGTGTAACCGAAGGTCTGGGGCGCGCGGTACGCCGGATAGTTCGTGCCCATGTCTTCATGCGGCGTGTCCGCCTGGCGATAGCTGATCTGGGTACAGCCGCTCCCGCACGACTGGACCGTCGCCCCGCCCCAGGCCGTGACCAACGCGATCATGGTGTAGTCATGGAACACCGAACAGGCCCCCGCGTGATCCTCCAGACGGTCGCAGGTCCGGTACTCCGGGACATGCGCCTGCCGCTCCCCCGTGGTGAAGGTGGTGCTGAGCGAGCAGTCGGCGAAGGTTCGGCTGATCTGTGCGAAGTTGGTGATGACCTCGTCGGTCTGGGACCACAGGGGGTCCATACGCATATCCGGTCGCGAGCGGTCGACGGTCGCGCGCAGGGTGCGATAGGCCCCGCCGGTGGCCGCGGGGTCGTTCAACAGCGTGGCTTGGGCGTGCTGGCCCTGGATCAGGGTCCCGGCATGGTTGCCGAAGAGCGCACTGAAATCGCTGGGGCTGCCGGACTGCGCACCGGGGAACAGTGTGCTATAGGACACATCGCCGCTCGCCTTTCCGGGCATCAGTTGCAGGGTGTCGCCCGTGGTCGTCGGCACGGCGAAGGCACCGCGTGCCCCTTCTCCGGTTGCCTGGCCATGTTGCGCCGCCGCGCGAAAGTCATCGCCCCAGACCAAGGCCCAGGGGACCCACACGACGGCGATGCTCACGAGACCTGCCAGGAGGCGCGTCAACCACCGCCGGGGTCCGGGCTTAGAAGAGGGCGACACAGCAATCCATCCAGCGCCACAGCAGGTACACATGGTCCTCGCCGGGACCGGGGATATTGCGCCACTCGCCCCACCGGAAGGGGCTCTCACCGATGACGTGGGCGCGCTGGGTTTCCGGCAGGGGATAGAACATCGAGAGCTGGTACTGGCTCTTTTTCATGAAGACATCAATGGGCGCCTCGCAGGCGGCATCCGCGCCCATGGTACGGCGGGCCAAGCCCCGGCGGTGCAGGGCCGCCAAGGCGCGCGTCGCCGACAGACTGGTGGCGCGGGCAGGCGACCCGGACGCCCCTTGGTGACCACTGAAGGGGTACAGATTCCCCCAGGTGCCGGCGCACCAGAACAATGCATCGATGGGTGTGCCGGCGGTGGCCGCGGCGGCATCCCCCAGGCACGCGGCCAGCGCCACCGGCTGGGCGAGCCAGGCGGCCTCGGGGTTGGTGAAGAAGGCCAGTTCGTCGTTGTTCCAGGTCGGATCGAGCTCCGACAGGTAGAGGATGTCGACGTCGACCAGGCCGTCGTGGTTGCAGCGGCTATCGAAGAAGAGATCCAGGAGGATCAGCAGCGGGAAGGCATACCAGTGATAGTTCTGGAAGGCGCCATCGCTCGCGTCATGCTCGCTTTTACCGGAGGTTCCGAGCAGCCGCCGACTGCCCAGCGGCAGGCGGATACCCCCGAGCGTGGGGGAGCAGCCCGGCGCCCGCGTTAACTCGACCAGCCGGGCCGGTTCCCACAGGCTGATCGTAAGGCCCGGGTGCGGAAGCCCCGC
The DNA here is from genome assembly GCF_000379525.1 of Lamprocystis purpurea DSM 4197. Classification (GTDB taxonomy): domain Bacteria; phylum Pseudomonadota; class Gammaproteobacteria; order Chromatiales; family Chromatiaceae; genus Thiodictyon; species Thiodictyon purpureum. Next base: position 16,352 of record NZ_KB902452.1, read on the forward strand.
GGTGTCGTTACACAGACACGCCGGCTGGTCCGAGGCCCCGGCGGGGATCGTCCCGCCGCCGATGGGCAACCCGGCGATGCGCACCGGAAACAAACAGCCCCAGCAGATGTCGGTGAGCAGTTTGCCGGAGAACACCTGGGCGTCTGGGCAGCCGGCATCGACATCGGCTGCGGACACGGATGTCGGCACGGTGCCCAACACCGTCAGGAATAGAACGAGCAGTGGGCGCACGACCCCGCGGGCCGACCGCCTCATCGCAACCGCGCGTGCGGCCATCACGGCACCTCCGGTGACTGGTTGACGGGGACCTCACTGACCACGAACACCCGCCCGCGGGCTTCGACCAGGGACGGCACGCGCTCCAGGGCGAAGCGGGTCCGTACATCCGGGGTCAGCAGATAGACCGGAGCATCGAGTTGGTCCTCAACGGCGCGCAGGCCCTCCCAGCCGCGGGCGCGCTCCAGTGCGGTCACCAGATAGAATGGGCGCTGCGTCCCGGCGGTCTGCCCGAGACGCCGCGCGGTCTCGACCTGGCGCGGGTCGGACGCGTCGAAAACCACCAGACGCTGGGTGAAGGGCAGGTGCTCCAGCGGATTGACGGTCTGGCCGGCATGGATCAGCGGTGTCCCGTCCGGCAGCAGCAGGTCCGCACTGGCCGTGATGGTCGGATCGATGCGGCGCTCGCGGGCCACGGTGACGAGCGGCAGGGACGCGAACGTGGCGCGTTGCCAGTAGCGCCCGATGGCGCCCTCCCGCAGCGCGTTGAGATCCAACGCCGCCAGGCGGCGCTGCAGCTCCGCGATCAGGTCGGGCTCGCTGATCGCGGCCACGGGTCCGCGCACCCCCAAATCCCCACGAGTGCCCGCGCGCAGCGTGGCGCGCAGCCAGTCGGGTGCGGACAGGCCGCTGACCCGAGCCAACTCGCCGGTGGCGTCGCGCGCGATGATGACGGGCACCACGGTGACCCCCGCGTCACGGAAGGGGGTCGGATCGAGTGCGACATTCGGTAGCGGGTCCAGATCCTTCAGGAGGGCTTGGATGTCGCGGATGGCATCCATCATCGGCTCACCCGGATGGACGCCGCGCAGGACGATCCGCACGTCCGGGCTCCGGGCAGACGCGAAGATCGTACGCAGAGCCGCGGCGCCCAGGGAACGCGAGACGAAGACGGTGTAGACGATGTCTAGTCCGGCGTCGGTGCCGGCCACCGGGGAGCGCGGGGTCTGCGGCGTACCGCAAGACTGACCCAGGCCGTCGCAGGCCGCAACGGCGGACGGTGTCTGCCCATACCGCGCCAGCGCATCACGGCCAAGGGCGTCGCCCGCGGTCGCGTCGGTGGATGGCGCGGCCGGTTGTAGCCACGACGGCGCTTGCACCGCACCGGCACCCGCCTCGATCGCGGCGGCCTGATCGCGAATGGCGCTCAGACCGTCCAGATCGTCGGCGGCGGGGCCACGTATTGGCCCGTACGTCAGCGCGAGCAGGAGACCCGCGAACCCCATGGCGAACTTAGTCGATGGCATAGGCCCTCCCAAGCAGTTGCGTCCCCGGCAGGGACCCCCAATAGCGGGAATCGAAGCTGTCGTCGGTCCCGCCCATCATCCACAGCGCATCCGGCCCGAGCGCTTCCTCGCGGACGAAGGCGGACGGCGGGCGGTGCAGGGTCGACGCCAGTGCCAGCCCCGCCCCGACCGGGACGCCGTTGACCGTGGTCCGCTGCGGGGTCACCGCGACCCGGTCGCCGGGGACTCCCGCCAGGCGCTTGATCACGATCTGGCCGGGCGCAAAGAACGGCGCCATGGTGCGGCCGGCGACGAAGGCGACGGTCGTGTCCCGCGTGAGGCGCCGATCGTGGCGGTCGATCAGCCAGACGCTGGAGGGCGGAAGGCACTTATGGACCTGCGCATCAATGCCGAGGTGAAAGCGCGCGCTCAGATACACCCCCAGCCCGGCCAGGAGGAGCAGGCTCGGACCCGCGCGCCACCAGAAGCGGCTGGTCACCAGCGGGTGCGATGGTGCAATGGTCATTGGACGCGCTCCTGATTCTGGGCTGGCAGCACCAGCGTCGGCGGCGCCTCCAGCACCGCCTGGGCATCGAGCACCAACACGCCCCCCTGGGCGAGTTGATGGGCGATGGCGCGGTGGCGGGTGATGACCGCATCGACTTGGGCCGGGGCCAGCCCGCGCACCGCCTGCGCCAGATCGAGGATGAGCACCGGCGGGCGGGTCGCGAGCGCCGCCACCACGGGACGCAGGGCGAGGTGCGCACCCAGATAGCCGCTGACCAAGGCGATCAGGGGGACGCCGATGCTCAGGACGACGCGGCCCAGACCCAGACCGCGCGGCGCCGCCGTGATGGGGGCCGGCTCAGGCGAGGTCATCGGCGGTGCCCTCCAGCAGCCGGTTGATCGCGTCAGCGACCGACAACCCCTGCGCGCGCAGCTCGCGAATGGCCGCCACATCGCTCGGGCGCGTCGAGTACAAGAGCCGCCGGAAGGGGTCGACCACCAGCCGCCCGATCCCGGCGCCGCGATCGGTCAGGAGCATGATCTCGGAATAGGCGCCGGGGACGGTGTGCACGGTCTTGAGCAGTTCCGCCCCGCCCTCACTCATCGGCAGGCGGTTCTCGGCGCGCAGCTGGTCGATGGCATGGGCCGGTTGCGCCAGCAGCATGGTGTGGGCGCTGTTGTCGGCAATCGCCCGCCCGGTCGGGTTGCTGTACAGGTCGTTGAGCGACTGGGTGACGGTGATCGCTGCCCCGTTGTACTTGCGAAAGCGCCGGTACCCGGCTTCGATAAACTTGGCGACATCGCCATGGGTCAGTAAGTCCCACGCCTCGTCGATGAAGACGAGCTTGGGTTGGCCACGGTCCCCCAGGTACATGACCTGCTGGATCTGATAGATCAGTTGCAGCAGGATGACCTGTTGCAGGTGTTTGCGGCCTTTCAGCTCTTCGAGTTCCAGCACCACCAGATCCTTGTCGAAGGCGATGCTGTTGCGCCCGTGGAAGTAGCGTCCGTACTCCCCTGCCGTGGTGAAGGGGTAGAGTTGCTGCCCCACGTCGGTCAGCCGCGGATCGTCGCACGCACCCAGCGCCTGGGCGATGGCATCGATGGTCATGCCATGGCCCACGCTGTCCCACAGTTCCTTGAGGACCCGCTTGATCCCGGCGGTCTGGAAGTCGCTCAAGGGTTCGGTGGGCGCGGCCATGGCCGTCACCAGGGCGGCGATCACGTCCGCCTCCTCTTCCCAGTTGCGGATCAGATCAAACGGGTTGAGCGAGATCTGCGTCTCCTGGGTGAAGGCGATGAACTGGCCGTCGAAGGCCTCGCACAGGTTTTGGTAACTGCGCCCGACATCGATCACCCAGCAGCGTCCGCCCACGCTCAGGTTGGTGGCGATGATCTCGTTGGCGAGGAAGCTCTTGCCCGAGCCGCTGGAGGCCGCGACCACGGCGTTGTAGTTGGTCAGGGAGTCGAACAGGTTGACGTCCATCAGCTGACCGTTGCGCCCGACCAGGTTGAGCACCGGCTCGCCGGTGCCCTTCCAGTCGCCGAACACCGGCAGCAGCGCCGTGGCGTGGCTGGCCGCCAGGGTGCGGTAGCGCATCATGTGTGGGATGGCATCGCGGTCCGCCCCAAACGGCAGACAGTGCAGAAACAACGGCAGGGCGAAATATTGATCGGGCATGACCTGGAAGCCCAGCTCACGCCAATAGGTGCGCAGATTCGAGGCGGCGGCGTTCGCCTCCTCCCGCGGGGCGAAGAGGACCAGGCCAAGGTAACAGTGCACCGGGCGGTCGCCGTTATCCAGGGATTTGAAGAGCGTCTCGAAGCCCTGGCGGCGGTACGCCAGCGCCGGCAAATAGGTCGACAGCGGACCCAGGGCCTGGTGGTTGGCCCATTGGCGGCCGGCGGTCAGTTTCACCCGCGCCGCCTCGGCATCGGGAAAGCGCAGGTTGAGCGTGATGAGGACCGGATGGCGGATGCCGCGGGAGCCCGACAGCGCATCCCCCAGATAGCGGGCCGCCATGCCGAAGCCCACGCGGTCCGGGAAGCGCTTCACCGACAGGGTCTGCGCCCGGTGGCCGCCCAGGTTGATGCCCTTGCTGTCCACTTCCACCGCGTGCATCAGGTCCAGGAATTGTTCGCGGATGAGGCGATGGGGATCGCATTCGGGGACGATCCGATCGCGCCAACCGGCGCGCGGGTCCCAATTGAGCAGGGTCGCCATCAGGCGCACATAGCGGTCGGCGCTCAGCGGCACCGGGCGCAGGCCCGCGGTGTGGAGCACTTGAAAGGCCGTGGCGTAGAGTTCCGTCGCCTCACGGGTCTCGTGCGCCGTGGGGACCGGCTCGGCCAGCGGCAGCTTGACGGTGACGATCACTTGTAGATCGCGCAGGCGCAGATCACTGCCGGGACCCAGCGCCGCATTCGCCCCGGCGCGCAGGAACTCGGCGCGCCGCCGCGTCGAGGCCCGCAGCAAATCATCCCCATGCCCCAGGCGCAAGACCTGCATGCGGGCGAGCTTTTCCTCCAAATCCGGCGAGGTCCAGAGGATCACCTGCATCAGGGTATCGGGCGGCCAGTCCAGGTTGATCAGGACCGACAGACGATCGGCTTGGGCGCGATCACCACTGGCCAGCGGCTCGCAGAGGTAGCCGAAGCCAACGGAGCGGTCATCGAGCAGGAACAGCTGCTGCTCCGGGTCGAAGGCGAGCGCCGGGAAGAGGTTCGCGGCACGTTGGCCGGTAAAATGATGGGCACTCACGGGGCTTCTCCGGCCGGCATAAAGGGATCGAGGCGAATGACGGGCGGATGCTGGCGTACCCAGTGCGCCCGTCCGCGGTTGACCAGCTGGCGGGCGCGGGCCTGACTGCAGGGGGCCAACGCCTGGCCCTGCGGGTCACGCACCTGCACGCGCAGCGCGGTGGTGCGACCGCGCGTCAGGGCGTCACTGAGCGTGCGGTCGCGGTCGGCTTGCGACAGGGGTCGCAGGACGGACCAGACGGCGGCGGTGACGGTGATTGCATGGCGCATGGTTTTTGAAAACTGACGGTTGCCCGTCACGTCTCGGCCGCGAGGCCGGTGGGTTCAGGCTCTTGGGGTCAGAGCAGCGGCAGGGTGGCGGAGACAGTGGCGTCAATAACGCTGGGGGCCAGGAAGAGCCCGGTCCCGGCGGCGATGCCCATCACGAACCCCATCACCGAACCCTTGGTCACCCCCGCCACCAGGCCGACGATGATGAAGATCGCGGCGATAACGCGGCCCAGATAACCGGTCATCCAACCGGTCAGGGTGGTATAGAGGGGGGTGAACTCCGACCCGCTGGTGCCGGCCCAGGTGAGCGATGGCGCGAGCAGCACCACCGTGAGCGCCAGCAGCAGGATGAGCATGCGGCCCTGATGACGCCCGATCGGCGGTGCCGGGCGGGGGTTGATGACTGCGGAAAACATGACGTTTATGACCTCTTGATGGTGGAACTGCCGGTCGCTGCCGGCGCGGCCGATTGCCCAGGCGTCGCCCAGGCCACGGAATGGGTTGCGGGTTGGACGGCGGGTCAGACCCCACGCTGGCCGGCCCCGATGGGGAACCCGGCGGGCAGTGGCAGGGGGGCCGCAGCGCCGGCATCGCCCGGCGTGGTGAGGGGCGCCGCGCGGGTTTCGATTTGCAGGGGCCGCAGCACCGTGGTCCGGGACGGCGCCGACGCGTCGCCATAGGTCCACTTGGTGGGGTCCACTTCGATGTACACCGTGGACGGCGCATGCAGGTCGCCGCGTTGGTCTTCCCAGGCGGCGAGCCAGACCGCCATCGTGGTCGCGGATTGCCGCTTGGGGGTGAACTCGGCGGGGCGCTGGTCGACGGGCTGCGAGCGCACGGTCGCTGGCATGGCGCCCGGCGGGAGGCAGCCGGCAAGGGCGCCACCGCTCAGGAGCAACACGATGGCCAAGCGGGTCGTCGGTGTCATGGTGGTTCCCCGGTGGTGGTGGTGCGAACGGTGTCCTCGCCAAACGCGCCGTCTTGGGCCTGCGCGTCGGCGCAGCAGGGCGGGCGGCGCGCGCTCCTGAGCGTGCTCGGGCGGCGTTGCGCGGCCGGCGGCGGCCCCTGGCCGGCGGTGAGGGCGTAAATGGAGGAAGGGGGTAGGCACAGCGGCTGGCCGGGAAGTCCCGGGCACCCATAGGTGGCGTTGCCGCCCGTACAGGCGCTCACCGCGAGCCCGAGCGCAACCACCAGGGGCCGGGGGAGCCACTGGGCAGACCACCCGGTCATGGGGTCCCCTCCCCGGCCCCGCCGTCCAACCAAGCGGCGAGATCGTCTGGCCGGCCCTGATGCAGGCGCCCATCGGGTGCGATCAGGAAGGGGGTGCCGCGGATACCGAGAATCTGGGCGGTGACCAAGGTGCGTTGGGCGGTCCCCTGCCCGCAGGTCCCCTGAGGCGCGGGCAACTGGGTGTCGTGCGCCAAGAGGGCCTGCAGGGCGGCCGCCGGATCGGTGGACGCCAGGCAGTGCAGGGCCAGCACCACGGACTGCGACGGCGCGGCGATCGGCAGCGCGACGAGGCGAAACCGGTAGCGGTCGGTAAGTGCCGGCAGGTCCGCATAGAGCGCGCGGCAGTGTTCGCAGTCCGGGTCGACGAAGACCACCACCTCGCGGCCGGCCCCGTCATTGATGGCGCCCAGGTCGGCCGGGTCGAGTTTCAGCCGTGCCAGATCAAGGTGCCCGGCGAGGCGCTCCGCTTGGACCAGCGAGGTCAGTTCGACCCCGTTCCAGAGGTCATGGACGGTGCCGCGGAACAGGTAGCGCCCGTTGTCGGTGATGAACAGGAGCTGTCCATCGGTGGTCTCCACCGCCTGGATGCCCCCCGCCGGCAACCGCGCCATGCGGCTGATCGATGGACCGTCACCCAGGGGTCCGGCCCCGGTGGTGGCGGGCGCGGCCGACGTGGCGCAGGGCGGCGAGAGGATCGCGGCGGCGAGGGCGAGCAATGAGAGACGGCGGAGACGCATCGGCGAGTGCTTCGACGGGAAGTTGGCGTGCCGTCAGAGTGCCGGATGGGGGGGGCGGGGCGTGAGGGCTGAACGTGCGGTTTTAGGGGGGGAATGCGGGAGATTGTTCGCCAACGACTTCATCGACCACCCCTGGCATCAAGATCGAAGTCGCCTTGCCATTGGTAGTGCGTTACTCCACGTGCAGCCGCGCGGTCGTGGATGGGGCAGCGTCGCTCCAGCGCGGCGGTTCCACCTCCACATACACGGTCGCCGGTGCGTGCAGATCGCCCTTGTCCTCCTCCCAGGCCGCGAGCTAGACGGCCAGCTTGGTGAACGACACGCGCTGCCAGCAATTCCAAATTTGACCCTACCCCGTATTTGGCCGGCTTCGGGGCTTGCGCGAAGCCGGCCGCAGACCCTCCAGCATGAAGTCAAACTGGTCATCCCAGGAGTCGAAAGGCAGATACTGCGAGAGCGCGCGCAGGTGTTCGAAGAAGGTCTGGCGCGAGGGTAACAGGGCACGCACGGCCCGATAGCGTTGGTCCAGGCAGTCGAGGACGGTGTGGACCAGGTAGGCCAGGATGATCAGGGTTGCCAGCACAGCGGACAGGTGCTGTTTGCCATGGCCATAGTTGTGTTCGAAGTGGTAGCCCTTGGTCTTGAGGGTATTGTTGTTTTCGTTCTCGATTTTCCAGCGGCTGCGGCCCACCGCGGCAATCGCGACCACCGTCTCGGCGGTGACCTGGTGCGAGGTGGCCCAACTGTTACGGTAGAGCACCCGACCGGCGGCGTCGGTCGTGGTCAGCTCGCACCAGTCGACAGACAGGGCATCGGCGCTGTCGCGCAGTGGCAGGTGATGGAAGTAACGATAGGTATCGGTGAGGCGTTGGGTACCGGTCCAGCGCGTGGTGACCACGCGCGGCAACGGACCCTGGCGTTCGAAGTCCGCCAACCACTCATAGAGGGTGGGGTGGGACTGGGGCAGGCACACGAACAAAAAGTGGCCGTGTTGGGCCAGGACCTGTTCGCAGAAGGGCTGGTGACAGTACAGGTCATCACCCAGGAAGGTGATCGGGCCTAACGCCGCGAGCCGTGGCGCCCACTGCGGCAACCACCGCGCGCTGGCGGCCAGTTCGCAGTCCTGTTTGATGTGACCATCCTGCGGCGTAACGAACGCGGGGGCAAGGGAAAGACGGTCGCTTGGCCCGGCGCGACCAGCGCCGGGGTGACGGCGCTATGGACATGGCGGGTCTGACCGTTGGCCAGGGTGCGACTGGAACAGTTGGGACACGAAATCGCGGTTGAGGAGAAGTACTCCGTCCCATCCAGTGCGACCGCGAAGCCGCCGGCGAGGGTGCGGTGGGTCTCCAGTGCACCCAGCCGGCCGAGTCCCTCCACGATGTCCATCAACAGCGGCGCGAGTTCCTCCGGGGGCACCGGGTCGAGCAGGTTGCGGCTCTGCTGGTCGCAGGGAATCTGATGGACCCCGAACAACGACGTGGCATTGTTACGCCCGCGCTCCTTCTGCATCCGCACCTGATAATCGAGGAACGACGGACTTTGGGTAAAAAAGACGGAAAACGCACTGAGCGCCGCGTCCGCCACCAGGTAGCGCTGATTGTTGCCGCCCTTGCGCACGTCGCGTAGGCCGTCGAAGGTGTCGCGAATCTGTTTGATCATGACACCCGCCGTCAACAGCGGCAACTCGGCCGCAGCGGAAGTTACCATGGAACTCTCCAGTCAGCTCTGAAGAGCCCTTCATAACATCATGGTCTTAAATTTGGAACTGCTGACGCGCTGCGGGGCGAATTGCGCCGGACGTTGATCCGGTCCGACAACCCTGGGACCCGGCGGTTGGGACGTGGCGCAGCCGGCCAGGACGCCCAGCAGGAGCAGTGCAACGACCCGCCTGATGCGTTTCATAAGAAGCTCCCACTGGTGGTGATGGTGCTCGGGCGGCGTTCCGCGGCGGGCGGTGGGCCGGCCCCGTCCGTCAGACGGTAGATGGCCGAGGTGGGCAAACACAGCGGCTGACTGGGGAATCCAGGGCAGGCGAAGGTCGCGTTGTCGCTGGCGCATCCTGGCAGCACCGCCAGCGGGAACAGGGCGAGCGGCCAGCACCAGCCGACGCGGCTCACTGCCCGCCCTCACCAGCGTTGGGCGCTGCCGTCGGGGTGCCGGCGAGCCACCCGGCGAGGTCATTCGGGCGGCCCTGATGGAGGCGTCCATCGGGTGCGATCACGAAGGGGGTCCCTCCCACCCCGAACATCTGGGCCGTGATCAAGGTGCGCTGCGCTGTCTGCTGTCCGCAGGTGCCCGTCGCCGCCGGCACGTCNGTCGGGTGTTCCAGGAGTGCGGCGAGCGCGGCGGCACGGTCGGTGGTGGCCAGGCAGTGCACGGCCAGCACCTCGGACTGGGAGTCCTCGCCGATGGGCACGGGGATCAACCGGAACCGATAGCGGTCCGTCAACGACGCCAGATCCTTGAAGAAGGCGGCACAATGGGGGCATTGCGGGTCGACGAAGGCCACGACCTCCGGACCCGTGCCCAGATCGAGCGCACCCAGGTCGGCAACGTCGAGCTTCAGGTGCTTCAGATCGATGCGCCCGGCCAGCTCCTCGGCCTGGGCCAGCGAGGTCAAGGCCACGCCGTGCCACAGGTCGTAGGCGTTGCCCCGGACCACGTAGCGCCCGGTGTCGGAGATAAACAGGAGTTGCCCGTCGGTGGTCTCGACCGCCTGGAGGCCGCCCACCGGCAGCCGGGCCATGCGACGGATCGCGGTGTCGCTGCTACCCAGGATGGTGCCCAGGGTGGCGGCGGGCTCGGCCCAGAGGGCGGAGGGCGGCGCGGCGAGTAGTGCCGCGGCGAGCAGCCCTGAAAACCTGGAGAAGCGCATTGACGGAGACCCGGACCGGCTGTGAAGGTGCCGTCAGGGTGCCCGATCAGGGGGGATGGGTGTGAGTGCCGAAAGTTCGGTTTTATGGGGGGAATGCGGGAAATGGGGCCGGCACGAGCCAGCAGTGGTTCCCGGGTTGTGCGATCTGGTCCTGTTGGATCGCAGGGATAATGCGGGTGGTAGGTGTCCTGCAGCAGCACCACTGGGAATGCTCTTTATTTGAAGTCGCGTCACGAACGGATTGCGCCCCGGACCCGGCGCGTCCGTCCGTACCCCCCTGGCGAATGTCTCGACACCCTGCGGGCGCACCGCGTGACGATCTGCCAGCCACTAACTCAACTGCCCCTCAGGGGCCTCCAGAGCAACACTAAATCCGATGCCCCCGAGTCTCATTTTCATTGACATTCCGGTTGACGGGTTCTCGCGCGCCACCCACCTCCAACAAGCCAATCCCAGTGCGGGTCGGACTGCCGAGGTCGATCGAACCTGGCGACAACTGCGGCCCGACAGCGCGGCTCAAGCGATCGGGCTCTATTCTGCCGAAGCGCCCGCCGTCTGACCGTGGGAAAGCCCGACAGGCTGCTAGACGGCGAATTCTTTCCCGGTTATGCTTACTACGCATCTATTCTCATGTGACTCTAAATGAACGGCCAACTGGGGGGGAAAGTTCGATGAGCAAGAACGACGATCTCAAGCGCTTGGACTCCGAATATTTGGCCCTGGAAATTTCCGGGGAAACGTGGCATGTGGAGTTCGACGCCTTGCAGTCTATCCCGCGGGTGGGAGAGAGCATCCGGCTTACGGGTGGAAAATCGGGCAAAGTGGTCGACGTCGAATATGAATTCTCGCCGCAAGGGGCGCCAAACCGCCTGGGAGAGGAAATGCCAGCCGACCAGTCATACGCGAGGCCAACCCGGATTGTAGTCAAGGTATCACTACTGTCCGAAGATTCTCGCGAGGGCCTAGCCTAATAGCCTGAGTTTTGTCGGCGCAATTGGGGTCCTAAGAGTGGCAGAAAGGCTCGCGGGACCTCCGTTGCCGGTCTCGGAATACGCCGCGAATACGCTTGGGAGTATGCCGGAGAATCAGCACGTTCCGCCGCGGGGGAAGCGCAGCGGTGACGCGGGCAGTGGCCTGCGGTAGCACCTTAGGGTGCGGCCAATTGGCCGTAGAGGCGCGGGAAGACTGGGATGATTGGGCCACCGTAACCGAAAGCCAGTTTCAGGCGCCGGCCAGTGGCAATCGGGCAATCGTGCGCGCGGCGACAGACATCAACTCCTGCATCACGGTGCGCAGACGGCGCTTGGCTGGCACGCGCGATGGAGCATCGCCATATCGCCCGGTGGCTAAACCACCCGTCGCGCCAGGGCAGGGCGCAGGTCCGCTTCATCCCGCGGGACCTGCGCCCGACTCCCTGCGACCCTCCGCGCTCCATACCGGGCAGCCGGATTCCCGAGAAACACCGCCTCAGCGCGCGCCACTCGACCGCGGTCAGCAGACCGCGGCCACTCGGATAGGCAGCAATCCCGGGCAATGATGGCGGCGCTGATCCCGCGGGTGCGCCCCGTCGGATCATCCCTTGGCGGTGGGCGCAGCCTCTGTCTCCAACCATTCCAGGAAGCTCTGCGAGTCGACAATGACACCGTCTTCGGCGGCTTTGAGCGCCAGGTTGGCCTCGTAGAACTTGTCCTCGCCGATCAGCTTGGCGGCCTTTTCCACATCGCCGACAGTGGGTTCGAGCGGCAACAGTACGGCGGTCAGATTGAGATAGACCCCGGCCTCGCGCAAGACCTCCACCGCCTGCTTGTTTTCGCCCTGTTTCAGGTGCCCGTTGACCTTTGCGATCTGCGCCGCCTTCTCCGGGGAGAAGACCAAATTGTCCGCTAAGGACAGTTGTGCATCGATTGGAATCAAGGTGCCGGTGTTCGCCCTTGTCGACTTGAAAGCGAGGTGCTCGGCCGTCTTCGCCGCCTCGTCGAGCGCCGTCTTGGCCTCTGCGAGAAGTTTCTCGGCCTCCTTCGGCAGGCCCTCGAAGATGGCCAGCCGCGCCGCATAGATTGCCCGCAGTGCCTGCAAGCCCTCATCCGAGAGCTTGACGACCCCGTGTTCTGCATGGGACGCTTCGGCGAGCATCAGCCCGGGGTTGCGCACCGTCCGCGGCGTATCGGCCTGTACGACATTGGCCAGACCCAGGGTCGCGGCGACGAGCGTGGCCGCCATCGTCTTGATAAACACTTTGCCTTTCATGTTTCAGCCTTCGGTGGTCATGAGTTGGGAGGACATCGGGGCGCATTGAATGAATCGCTGTGCCGGCTACCGCCTCTTATCGAGCTGCTTGTACTCGGATTGACGCAATCGATTAGAGGGTGGCTCAACGTATCGCGGGCCGGGGGTCGGAGGCAAGCCGTGAAATACCCAATATGGGCCACGGCCGGTCATCCGCGTCCGGCCATCATAGCGCAGTTGCTATGCCGTTCGATGAAGGCGTCATGCTCCTCCTGGTCCTGAATCCGTTTCAAATCCCGCAGGCTGTAAATGCCATCGCCGATTGCGAAGCGATCGGCATTCCCACTCTGGTGCAGTGACCAGGCAAGGTCATAGAGTGCACACATAATGGCTTCCGGCCCCTGGCCTTCGTTGATGAGACGCTCCATATCCCCGGTCAGATCCAGTATCACGTCGCTGTTGGCCATAACGCTCGACTCCGGTAACAATAAATAGGTAAACCCCCGGCGCAACAGCTCAAAACATCAGCGTGGCGCGCAGCGCCAGCACCCAGACGCTGTCGCGGTTAGGGGCGAGCGCCGGATCCGAGATGTACTGCACATCAGGCGTGAGCAGCAGTCCGCGGAAGAAGGTCCAACTCCAATAAGCCTCAATGACCTTCTCGTTGCGCGCGCCGACCGGGGTGGTCGGGGCCGGAGCGGCCTCGCTATAGCCGAATGCCAACCCGATCTGGTCGGTCGGGCTGCGCCCGAGCGGGTTATTCATCGCGCCGCCGAGTGCATAGGAGTTACGGATCGGCGTGACATAGGCCCAGGCGCCGTTGGCGCGGCCAAATAGGGCCCAGGTGTCGTTTAGGTTCTGGACGGCGTTCAGTGACCAGCCACTCGTGGTCGGCTGCAACGGCACCGTCGGGACATCGTAATAGGTGACCGAATATTGTGCGGGGCCGAGGCCGCGGAACTTTGGCGCCCACTGCGCATAGCCGAACCAGGCGAAACCACCGTCGCCGAACCCCTTGGTCGAGAGGTTCTCACCCATGATGTCAGCCGCATTCTGGAAGCCTGCGGCGAACTGAATGGTGCTCGTCGCGTTGATCTGCGCATAGGCGCCAAGGCCGGCAATCGGGTAAGTCGAGGTGCCGTTTTGCGCGAACAGATAATTATTGAAATTCTGTTGTTGGTCGGCGAGGTACTGATTGCCATCGAAGTTGTAGAACGGATACTGCCCGACCGACACCAGCACCTTGTTGCCCGGAAACGCCTGGGTGTAGGTGAGCTGGGCGAAGGTATTCTGGGTTCCGGGGAAATCGTTGATCGGCGTGATCAGCCCCAGGTTTCCGGTCACGTCCCCGGCGGTCTGGCGCCACGGGTAACGCACGATCGTGTAGGCGACCTGAATCGACCCCTCGCCGAAGGTCTTGCTGTTGAACAGCTCCCAGTTGATGCCCGGGGTCGCCAGTACCTGACCGGCTGGCCAGCCGCCGTTGGGCTCGCCCCACTGTTGCAGGTAGCTCGCCGCCATCGACCAGGAAAGACCGGTCTGCGCCTTGGTTCTGGTCTTGAACCGCGAATAGTCGCCGTAGAGGCCATTGAGGTCGGCGGAGAGGGTTTGCCACAGCGTCGCGCGCCGCAGGTGGTCGTGCACACGGCCGATCTTGCCGACAGCGGAGACGTCGGTCGTGCCCAGCGCCGGGGCCTGCCCGGTGGCGTCCTGAGCCCTTGCTGAAACCGAACAGAGGGCCAAGGCGATGGCCGCGGCAAGGTCGGGGACGAGGCGGTGGTGCAGGGTCATGGCGTTGGGTCTCCGCTGGTGGTATCCGTTGCAAGGGGTCGGGCGCCGGTCTGCACAGCGCAACTCGGCGAGTCAAGGCGTGCGGCAGTGCGACCTAAGGCTTCATCGGTGCAGGGCGCCGAGGATGGCGACGCCCAGCGGAGTGGCCGCCACCAGACCGGTCAGACCCTCGACGAGCAGCTGCGTCGCCAGCGCGACCAGCACGATGCCCGAGAAGCGTGCGAGCACGTCCTGCGCGCCGGTGGAGAGCCGCCCGCTCACCGGCCCCGCCGCGAGGAAGGTCAGGGCGACGACCGGGGCCATCGCCAGAATGACGCCGCTCAACACGCCCAGATCCGGCAGGGTCGGATACCGCTCCGCGGCGGCGATCACCACGGCGATCGTGCCGCCGCCGATGGTGACCGGGAAGAGCAGTGGCACCACGGCGAGCTGATCCCAGTTCGAGCTCCCGGCGGCCACGCTGTCTTTGGATGCCTCCAGCCGCGGCTCCGGCGACTTGGCACCGCGCGTCATCAACGGCAGGCCCTGATAGAGCAACGCGGCCCCGCCGGTGGCGGTGAGTGCGCCCGAGGAGATTCCTAACAACAGCAGGAGATACCGGCCGAGCCAGATCGCGAGCAACAGCACCAGCGCATAGTTGCGCCCGATCTCCCAGGCCAGTCGCCGCTGCACGGCGCGTGGGGCGCCGCTCAGGATCGCGGCGGCGGCCCCGAGTGTCGCCGGCGGGCTGAACATCGCCAGCAGGCTCACGAACACGACGACGGTCTGGGTGGCGGTGATGGTCACAGGAGTGTCCGCGGACGTCGTGCTCAATTCGCAGTGCCCGAGGTCGCCCCGGGCGCGGGGGCTGCCGCATCACCGCTCGTGCCCAGCAGCGCCAGCACCCCGCTCAATAGGCAGGCGGCGATGATGATGCCAAGCTCGATGAGCTGGCCGCCCTGCACCAAGCTGGCAATGAAGGCGCCGAAGACGACCGCCATAATCGCGAAGCCAATCACCAGCAGCGTGGCGGACGCGCCGATCTCCTGGCGCAACCGCCAGGCGGCGACGAAAACCGCTAGGTAGCACGCCAGGAAGGTCGCGCTTGCGACGCTGGCGATGGCGTTGAGGTTCAGGAAATTTGTGAGTACCAGGATGATCGCGAGCAGCACCAGCAGTCCGGTGGTGCCCTGGCCGAAAAGCGGGCGCACCAACACGGCCGGTAAGGCGCCACGCTGACCCATGCCATGCGTGATGTTGATGATCGAGTAGAGCGTCGCATTGATCGCCGAGGCCGTCGCCAGCAGCGCCGCGACCGACACCAGCACGAAACCCGCATGCCCGAGGATCGGGGCGGCGGCCTCGGCGACCGCGGTATCGGCATAGCGTGCAAGGGTCTCGGGGCTGACATTGCCGAGCACCACCAGCGCGAGCGTGACATAGAGCGCGAGCACGACCCCGATGGCCAGCGCAAAGGCACGCGGCATGCTGCGTTCCGGGTTGGGGACATCGGCCGCGGCGTTGGCCATCATGCCGTAGCCGGCGTAGGCGAAGAAGGCGAGCCCGACGGCCGCGAGCAGCGCATTTGGGTCCGGTAGCCGGTGGACCTCGAGCATCGCCGGGTGCAGGGTGGCCGCCCCGACCGCGATCAGCAGCCCCAGGATACTGAGCTTGACGATGACGAGCCCGAGTTCCACCCGCCCGACCGCGGCCGATCCCACCATGTTGAGTACGGCAAGCACCACGACGATGCCGGTGGAATAGGCCTCGACGCGCTCCAGATGGGTCGGCGGATCATGGAAGATCCGCGCCGCGTAGGCGCCGAAGGCCTTTGCCACCATCGCCACGGTTAGCGCAAGCGTCACCAGATAGAGGATCGACAGAGTGCGCGCCAGGAGCGGCGGGCCGAGTCCGAGGTGGAAATAGTCGATAATGCCGCCGCGGCTCGGGTAGCGTGCGCCGAGCCGTGCATAGGAATATCCGGAGAAGAGCGCCGCCACCCCGCCGAGCGCGAAGGCGATCCAGGTCTCCCCGTGCACCAGCAGCGCCACCTGGCCGAGCAGGGCGAAGACGCCGGCGCCAACCATCGACCCGATGCCGAGTGCCGCGACACTCCACACCGACATGGCCCGAGCGGGGCCGCCCGCACCGCCCCGCGGCGCTTCACTGCCGGGAATGCTCATGGCGCCCCTCCGCTGCCCGGCACGTGGTAGAGGTCCCAGCCCATGGCCTTGGCGACGTGCGCCACCATGAGCTGGCCGCGCACGCTGTTACCGGTAGGGTCGAGCGGCGGCGAGAACCCCGCCACGGCTGCGACCCCGGGCACCACCGCGAGAATGCCGCCACCCACGCCGCTCTTGCCCGGCAGGCCCACCGTGTAGGCCCAGTCGCCGGAGGTGTCATAGAGCCCTTCCATCGTCATCTCGGCGAGGATGTGAGGTACATTATCCGCCGTGAGCACCCGCTCCTTGGTCAGCGGATTGACACCGCCGGCGGCCAGGGTCGCGCCCATCACGGCCAGGTCCGCGCAGGTGATGAGGGTCGAGCATTGCCGCGTATAGACATCGCACGCCTCCATGGGATCGCTGTACACGGTGTTGGCCGAGTACAGCAGCCACGCGATGGAGCGGTTGTGGAAGTTGGTCGTCTGCTCGGATTGGTTGACCTCATCCGACAGCGTGATCTGGCGCCCGGCGAGCTTGCTCTGCATGGCGAGGATCTGCGCCCAGCGGTCCTCCGCGTCGGTCGCCTTGATCAGACTCACCGTCGCCATGGCGCCGGCGTTGACCAAGGGACTCATCGGACGATCACCATGCAGTTCCAGCGCCGTCACCGAGTTGAACGGCAGGCCGGTCGGATCGGCACCGATCTTCTTCTGGATCTCATCGGCTCCGTACTGCTCCAGCGCCAGCGCCAGGGTGACGATCTTGGAGATCGATTCGATGGCGAATTCGTAGCGGGTGTCGCCCGTCTCGAAGACCTGGCCGTCAATCGTGACCACGGTCACGCCCGCGAGCGTTGCCGGGACCGAGGCCAGGTAAGGGATATAGCTCGCGTTGGCGCCGCCCGGCGCGGCGGCGTATTGGACATGGGCCGCCTTGACGGCGGCGGCGATGGCGTGGGTATCGATGGTCATGAGCATAAGCCAGTGCAGTGTTCAGGCGGCGGTCTCGGCGGCCGGTGCTGGTTTCTGGACCGTGCCCGGATGCCGGCCTTCCAACTCCCAGCCGAAAGGCTCGAAATCAGCCGCATCCTCCGCGTTCTTCCAGTGCGGCTTGCGCACGGCATAGATGACCAGCGGGATCGCGACGAACAACAGATTACCGGCGATCAGGATCAGGACATAGGTCGTCGGGCTGCCCACCGAGATCTGCGACGGCGGGACGAATGACAGCACAAAGGCGATCAGCGAACCGACGAGCCCCGCCCCGGCAAAGACCCACATACCCGCCTCGCCTCCCGGTACCTTGTAGGGGCGCGCTGTATGCGGCTCCGTGTGGCGTAGATAGATACCCGCGCAGAACATCAGCAGGTACATGATCAGATAGAGTGTGACCGTCAGTTGGCTCAGGATCTGATAGGCCGCCTGCACCGAAGGCAGGATGACGAACATGATCGCCAGGAAGGTTACGATCAGTCCCTGCACGATCAGGATATTGCTTGCCACCCCGTTCTTATTCATCTTCTGGAAGAAGGGCGGCAGATAGCCGGCGCGCCCGACCACGGCGAGTCCGGCCGAAGGACCGGCCACCCACACCGTCACGCCGCCGATGACACCGGCAAACAGCGCCACCGCCAATACCGAACCCGCCCAAGGCATGCCGAAGACGCGGAAGAAATCGTCATAGGCGACGAGCAGGCTCTGGGTCAGGTTGATTTGGCTGTTCGGCACGATAAAGCCGATGGCCAGGGTCCCGAGCACGAAGATCACGACGGTCAGGATCGAGGAGATCAGGATCGCCTTCGGATAGTTGCTGCTGGGATTGTCGATCTCCTTGACATGGATTGCATTCATCTCCATGCCGGCGTAGAATAGGAAGATACTGGCGGCCAGCACCAGATTATCGAAGTTGGTAAAGTCGGGGATCAGCTTGTCCCACCCCAGTTGGATCTGCAACGGCTTGCCTTGAAACAAATACAGGATGCCCACCAGAATCAGGACCGCCGCCGGAACGATGGTGCCGATCATCCCACCCCACTTGCTGATGGTGGATGACGCCTTGAGACCGCGCAGCGTCACGAAGGTCGCTCCCCAATAGACCACCAACACCGCGATGATGGTATAGATATTGTTCGCGGCGAGTGCCTGGTCCCATTTCTGTTGGGGTCCGATGAAGGCAAGCGACACCCAGGCGAAGGTGAGCACGGTCGGAAACCAGATGGTCGACTCGGCCCACAGCAGGAAGATGGCGACGAACCCCCACCGCGGCCCGAAAGCCTCGCCCACCCAGCGGAAGACGCCGCCCTTTTGCGGCCAAGCCGTCGCCAGCTCGGCCGCAACGATGGAGACCGGGATCAGGAAGAAGACCGCGGCAAACAGATAATAGAAGATGGAGGTCAAGCCGTATTCGGCCTCGGCCGGCAGACCGCGCAGGCTCACCACGGCGGTGACATTCATGATTGCGAGGGTAAATACGCCCAGCGTCGCCTTCTGTGCGATGCCGAGCTTGCCCGGTTCTGCAGTGGCCATGGTCAGCCCCCTATGGACTTGTGAATTGTAACGGCAGGCGTTGACCGCCGCGCGCCGCGGCGCGCGGCCTGATCACGCCTAGTTGTGGTGGAAGCCCGTACCCTCGGTCGCCGCGAGCTGCGCGGCCGGGTGCGCGGCGAGAAACGCCAGTGCCGCCCGGTAGTCGGTCATCAAGAGGCTCGCCATATCCATGGTGAAACCGCGCCGGCACATCACGCGCATCACGACGATGTCGCTCGCCCC
Organism: Lamprocystis purpurea DSM 4197; assembly: GCF_000379525.1. Lineage (GTDB taxonomy): Bacteria > Pseudomonadota > Gammaproteobacteria > Chromatiales > Chromatiaceae > Thiodictyon > Thiodictyon purpureum. The sequence goes on from NZ_KB902452.1 coordinate 35,165, forward strand.
GCCATTCAATGCGAAGGCCGGTACCTGCCAACCGCGTAACCGCAGCCGTTCGGAGAGGTCGTAGAGCGAGTAGCCAGGGTCGCTGCCCGGCTTGATACGAAAGCACACCGCCGGGATACCGGTCTGGGGATCGCCGGTACAGATAAACTCATAAGGCCCGAGCTTCGCTACCTCGTCGGCAATGTAGGCGGCAACCTGGTAGGCGGCACTTTGAACCTTGGTGTAGCCCTCACGACCAAGGCGGAGGAACTCGTAATACTGGGCAATCACCTGCCCGGCCGGCCGCGAGAAGTTGATCGCGAAGGTGCCGACCGAGCCGCCCAGATAGTCCACCTTGAACACCAGGTCCTCCGGCAGCGCCGCGGCGTCGCGCCAGATCACCCAGCCGCAGCCCAAGGGGGCGAGCCCGTACTTGTGACCGGAGGCACTGATCGACTTCACGCGCGGCAGCCGGAAGTCCCAGACCAGCTCCGGCGCGGTGAAAGGCGCGAGGAAGCCGCCGCTGGCCGCGTCGATGTGCATGTCGATATCCAGGCCCTTTGCCTTCTGCAACTGGTCGAGCGCCTCGTGCAGCGGCCCCGGCAGCTCGAAGTTGCCGGTATAAGTGACGCCGAAGGTCGGGACCACGCCGATGGTGTTCTCGTCACAGGCGGCGATCATGCGCTCTGGGTCCATGAAGAGCCGGTCCGGTTCCATCGGGATCTCGCGGATCTCGACATCCCAATAGCGAGCGAATTTGTGCCAGCACACCTGCACCGGACCGCAGACGAAGTTGGGCTTGTCGGTGGGTTTGCCCTGGGCCTGACGCTTTGCCCGCCAGCGCCACTTCATGGCCATACCGCCGAGCATGCACGCCTCCGACGAGCCGATCGTATTGGTCCCGGTGGCATGGCCGCCGGTCTTTGGCGCATGCCATAGGTCCGCTACCATGTTGACGCAGCGCAGGTCGATTGCCGCGGACTGTGGATACTCTTCCTTGTCGATCCAATTTTTGTTGATCGCCTGATCCATGAGCTTATGGACGTTCTCGTCGTCCCAGGTCTGGCAAAAGGTCGCGAGGTTCTGGCGCGCATTGCCGTCGAGGAACAGCTCGTCACTGATCAATTGGTAGGCGATGTCGTCGCGCATTTCAGTCGCGGGAAACGCCTGGTCCGGTGCCACGCGACCCGCCGCCTGCGAGCCGAAGCGTGAATCGAGCAGGGCGGAACGACCATCTGACCGCGTATTACCCATGATGTTTGTCCTCTTTAGTGTTTCGACCGGCATCGGCGCGCCCCGCCCGATGAATACAACAATCATCGAGTACCGCAAGCGAACGACTTTTTCGTGGGTCAGTTAAGCAAGTCCAGGTCGGCGTTGACAAGGCCGGGACTGCCCAAAATGGGCCAGTGCCCCGGGCTGTTCTGACCCGCGAAATCACCGCTGCACAGGTCCATACCCTTGGAACTTTTGTTCTCTGCATCATTTACTTGGCGCCAAACGTCGTTGGTTTTTTGGGTCGCCAGACCCCGGATGTGTCGTTGCAGTCTTCAGCGCGGGCGTCGCTACCCAAAATGGGCCAGCACGGCGATGCGCACCCGCCTATACGCTATTGTGCCTACGGCACCTTGCGTCTTGCGCAAATCGATTCCCTTTCTCGTGCTTGTCGTCCATCCCGATCCATGGCAAGATCGGCCTACCGGTCGCACCGATGACCTGAACGATTTACAGCGCACGAATAAATGGCATGAGCGAATCAGACCACAGCGGCGGCACGATCGGTATCGGCGGCGCATTGTCGATCGGTATCGGCGGCATGGTGGGGGGCGGCTTCTTCGCCACCTTCGGGCTCGCGGTGGTGGGCGCGCGCGGCGCGACCTGGATCGCATTCCTGTTGGGCGGCCTGATCGCACTCGTCACCGCTTATTCCTATGTGCGCCTGACCTTGCGCTATCCGGGGCCGGGCGGCACCGTAGCCTTCGTGCGTCACGGCTTCGGTATCGGGCTCTTACCTGCGTCGATCAACGTCCTGCTGATCCTGAGCTACGTCGCCATCATGGCGATTTACGCCCGCGCACTCGCGGCCTACACGGTGCAGTACCTCCCTGCCGTGGAGCGGGACTTCTGGACCTACGTCATCGCCTCGGCGTCCATCATCGTCATCGGTCTGGTGAATTTCGCCGGTACCCGGTTGATGCAGCGCTCGGAGGCCGTATTCAATACGCTGAAACTGTTCGTCCTGGCGGTCTTCATCATGGCGGGGTTTGCGCTCGGCACGCCGGACTGGAGCCGGCTCGGCCCCGCCGAATGGGTACCCTGGATGACGATCGTCGCGAGCGGCATGACCGTGTTCCTCTCTTACGAGGGCTTCGAGCTCATCGCCAACGCCTCCGACCGCATCCGCGACCCGCGGCGGACCCTGCCGATCGCCTTTTACGGCAGCGTTCTGGCCACGGTCGTCATCTATGTGCTGGCCGTCCTGGTCGCGATCGGTCACCTGCCGTTCGCCGAGATGTCGGCGGCGCGCGACTTCGCGTTGTCGGCCGCGGCCGCCGCCTTCATGGGCAAATTCGGCTTTACGCTGTTGACATTGGGCGCGGTCACGGCCTCGGCCTCAGCGGTCAACGCGGACTTCTTCGGTGCCGAGCAACTCCCGCAGACCCTGGCCCAGCATGACGAGATGAGCCCGGTGTTCGCGCGCACCCGCAGGGGCAAGCCGGTGGCGAGCATGCTGCTGATCGGCGTGGTCGCGCTGCTGGCGGTGAACCTGCTCGACCTCACGGCGCTGTCGGCGGCGACCAGCGGGGGCTTCCTGATCGTCTATGCCGCGGTCAACGTCGCCAACGCCAAGCTGGCAGTGGAGACCGGCAGCCGCCGCTGGATCAGTCTGCTGGCCGCGGTCCTCTGCGTCGCCGCCCTGGTCCTGATGCTCGTGCAGTTTGCCGCCGACCCGGCAACCCGCGGCTCCGCCTGGGCAGTGCTCGGCGTCGTCGTGCTCGCCGTTGTGCACGAAGGCGTCTTCCGCCTGGAGCGGGAGCGCCTCGCGCGGGTGGCCGGCGCGACGGCGGCGGCACAAGTCTGACTCAATCCGCTGGCTTTCATCGTTCGTTTCAATGCTTCACCTGTTCGCGAGCTTCGGAGGTTTGGTGCTGCGTCGGCCTGGCATCCCTAGTGGCATTGCTTGCTTCGTCGTCATGATCTTGGTGTGCGAGATGGCAATGGCCCAAATGGCCGGCGATCCTTGGCAAGGGCTGCGGATCGATGCGGTCCGCATTACGCTGATTCCCCAGCCGGAATCGGGCGAAACCCGGACCGCACTGGAAGATCGCGTCCGCCGCGCGCTCGATCTCTTTCCCGGCACGGCCTTTCGGAACCTGTTTCTCGACTGGGGCTTGAGCAAGTTGAAGTCGGAACCGTGGGTCGGCGATGCGCAGGCCGAGCTGATGCCCGGCGACTCGGGCGGCGTCGTGATCGAGGTCAGAGTGACCGTCTCGGATCAGGCCAAGGCGTCCGCCAGGGCGCCCGCATTTCCGAATTTGCATCAGGGCGCCGATTCGCTGGTCAAGGTAAAACTCATGGCGTCCGGTCTGGCGTACGCGAACCACAATGCCTGGTACGGCCAACCCGGCGCCTTCGTCGGTGCCAATCCACTAGCCAGCAAGCCCGCCGGTGCGGGCTGGGCGCCTTGGGCCGAAGGCGCGACCGAGGTCGGCATCCAGGGTATCGGCCCTATCACGTCTTCGGTCTATGCCTACGGCAGCCTGTCCTGGCTACAAAGCGGCTCCGTCGGCAGCGAGTTGTTCACCAATGAACCGCGCACCTACGGTGGCCTGGAGGACGCCTACGCGGGTCTGATATTCGGCAAGACCTGGAATGATGGGGCGCGCCTGGTGTTCAATCTGAGTGCCGGCCGCCAGCCATTCCAGATCGCCGACGGGATGCTGATCCGGATTACCGCCGGGAATGGATTTGATCGCGCTGGGCTGCAACTCAATCCCCGCTGGGCGGCCGACAATCTGCTGTTGGCAGAGGCGCGCTACAACACCTGGCGTATCCAGACGTTCCAACTCGATCCGGACGAACTCCCCGCCATCGACTCGCGTACCATCATCAACGGAGTCAATATCGATGCCGGCCTGGGTACCGCCCGACAATGGGGTTTGACCTGGCTCTATGTTCCGCAATCGGACTACGGCTACTACACGCCCTCCGCCGCCGGAACCCGCGCCGGCCTTGAGGTCATCGACGCGCGCCTGTCCTGGCTGCCGACGGCACCGGGCGGCGCCGGCCCTTATGCGAAGACCGAGTTGGGGTATCAAATCAATCATGTAAACAGCTTCCCGATGCGCGCCTGGGCCGGATATGTCGAGGGCGGCTACACCCTGGCCGGGCTGCGGTTCAGTCCGTCGCTGAGCTATCGGTTGTCCTACTTCAGCGGTGACAATCCCGCCACGACGACTTACGAGCGCTGGGACCCGCTGCTGTCCGGGGGAACGCCGGAAGAATGGGTACAGGGCATCAACCACTACAATATGTTTCAGGACAGCAACGTCATTGCCCAGCGCATTCAGGTACAGTTGCGGCCATCGCGGACGACGGAGGTCGTGCCGCAACTCTGGTTGTTTAACGCGGACCAGACGAACAACCTCGGCGGCACCTTGGCGCAACTGGCCGGAAGGACGCTTGGCTGGGAGTTGAACCTGACCGGCAAGTATTATCCAACGCGCCATCTCTATTTCCAGGGCAGTATCGCCATCACCGGTCCATTGTCGGGGGTCGACGGCGCCGTCGACGGCCATCTGACACCCTGGGTCAGTGCGATGCTGCTCGCCCTCGTCAACTACTAAAGGGTAAAGGGTTAGACTTACTATGGATCGTCGATCACTGCTCAAGGGGCTGGCCGCCGGGGCCGCTGCCATCCCAGTTGCCCAGACCATTGGGGCCGACCCACTCGGGGCGGCTGCTACGCCCGTTGCCGACCGGGGGGATGACGGGGGAGGCATCGGCAGGGTGGCCATCGCACCGCCCGATCCCGCCTATTTCATCCCGGGCCGATTCCAGGGCAAGACCTTGGTCATTACCGGTTTTGCGCGCGGGATGGGCCAGGCGGCGGCCATCCGTGCGGCGCGCGAGGGTGCCAATGTGGTCGGGATCGACTGGCTGCCCAATGAGGCCAGTCAAACGGCCGCAGCGATCGAAAACGAGGGCGGCAAGATCGCATTCACGGTCGGCAGCGTCGCCAACACGGCCGACTGCGACCGCGTGGTCGCGCTTGCCGTCGAGCGGTTCGGCGGCGTCGATCTGGCAATCAACAATGCCGGGGTCATGGACGGCGTCTACTCGGGCGAGCCGATCGACTATGCAAGCCAGAAGCCGCTGGTGTTCGCACCCATCGACCAGGCCACCGACGCCTATTGGGACAATGTGTTCGCTATCAATGCCGGCGGCGTATTCAAGTCCATGCGTGCCGAGTTGCGCCAGATGGTGGCGCAGGGACGGGGCGGCGCCATCGTGAACGTCGCCTCGATCGCCGGACTCACCGGGCTGGCCGGCAACCCGGCCTACGTTGCCAGCAAGCATGCGGTGAACGGGCTGACCGCGAACGCGGCCATCGACTACGCCCCCTACGGCATCCGCGTCAATTCGGTGAACATGGCGGCGACCGATACGCCAATGGTCGCGCGCGCCGGGCAGTTGGTCGCGGAGATCATGCGCGCGGGCCAAGGCGACAACATGGGATTAATCAAGACCCAGTCGATCCTTGCTTATGTGGATAGCAAACACCGTCCGGCCACCGTCTGGGAGCAGGTGGCCGTGATGCTGTTTCTGCTGTCGGCCGAGGCCGCCAACCTGACCGGGGCGCGTTATGCCACAGACGGGGGTTGGACCGCCTACTGACGCACCCCTGCCAATCGGCAAGCTGGACGACCGGCCATTGGTCAAGCCGACTTGATCGCCGCTTGCCGGCCGCCCAGGTCCACGACGTTATCGCCGCACTCCCCGCGGCCTACCGTACCTGGTCGGCGGCACGGCCTCTTGCGAGACCGGCGTGCGCCTCTCCGGCCGCCAGGCGTGCTGCCTGCCGCTCCCCCAACTACTCTTTGACGCCAGACGTAGCGCGCAGTGCGCTTGGCGTGCGATCAGGGGCTTCGCTGAGAATTTGCCTGCCTGAGATTTCATCTGGGGCGGTTCGCGGCCGTGCTCGTCTATCCGTCTTTCTCCGACAACATTGTTCAGGTACTATCCAGCCAGTCGAGCCCCCGTGGGCAAGGTCCCGGCCGATGGCCGGCTCGTCCGCTCATCGAACCTGGACTCGCCATGTATACCACCGACGATCCCCCCGGAGGGGACGCTGGACCTGAAATGTCTGCCGCAACCGGCGCATTGGACCAGGCGCGATCCGGGGCGGTGCCGTCCGATCTGCCCCTGACGCTGCTTGCCGCCGGATACCACCTGCGCCAGATCAACGCGGTGCGCGCCCGCTTCGACGGCCGCGCCGAGCGGGTGGCGCTTCCGGTCCTGCTGTGGCTGGCCGCGCGGCTGGCCGATCCCGATCCAGAGGTTGCGCATGCCGCCGCGGTGGTGCTACAAAGCCTGGCGCTGGAAACGCGACCAATCTCGAGAAGCTATTCGCTGCGCGAGATCGGGGACGCGACCGGCTTCCCGCGCGAGACGCTAAGGCGTACCGCACGGCAGCTCACGGGTTTCGGTTGGATCCTGCAGGACACCGCGGGCCAACTGAGCGTCACCCCGCGGTTCACGGACTACCTGTGGGCCGATGGCGAGTCGGAGCGGCTGCAGGATTTCCGTTGGACCGCGGCGCGGTTGCGCGAGCTGTCCGACCCGGCAACGGCGTCGAGCGGGGCAAGCGTTACCGAGGCCTTGGCCGCCATGAGTGCGTGCCGCAGCGAAGAGTTGCCCCGGTCCGTCCACTGGGCGATTCCCGCCACCCTGGCGGGGGCGCCGCTCGCGGCGGCCATGGTCTATCTGTGCGGCTACAACCTGCGGCATCTTCTGCACATCGCGCCGCACGTCGATGGCGATCTGCTGCAAGTCGTCCTGCTCGGTGAACTCGCCCACCGCAATATCGCGGCCTTGGCGCCCGGTGCCGCCACGCGCAGCGCCGAACTTGCCGCGGTCCTGCAGGTCGATCAACCGCGCGCGGCCCTGCTGACCAATCCGCAGCGCGCCTTCAATGCCTACTCCTTGGCATCGTGCCTCGGCGTCCCATACGAAACGACGCGGCGCAAATTGACTCAACTGTGCACCCGTGGCTGGGTCGCACGCGACGCGCGCGGGCTCTACTGGGTCTTGCCGCATGCCGCCGATTACTTCCAACAGTTCAATCTCGATCGACGTGCCAACATGCTCGCGACCGCCGCCATGATCGAGGCGCTTCTGCAATCTCCCGCTCCAAGCCAAACGGGTCAGGCTTGAATACATATCGGGTAGAGACTGGAGGAGAAACTAGGGATGGCGAAGGCGCAACCATGCAGGTCCCGGCGCCCCACTCTTGGACTGTCTGGTCTTGTAAGCGCTCAGCCCGGCATCCAACGCCGGGAAAAAGGCGTCCGCCCCGATCAGACCGGTCAGGTGGGAGCGGTCGCATTCCGCTTTCACGTCGTCGGCAAGCTGCGAAAAGACCAGTTGGATGCCCTGGTCCGACAGGCTCGCGTGCAGATTCCGCAAGGCCGCGGCCGCGGTGAAGTCCACGTCATCGACCGCTGCCGCGTCGATACAGAACCAGACCAGGGGCGAGGAGGTGCCGCTGGCGAGCGTCATGACCTCCTCGGTAAAGACGTGCGTATTCGCATAATACATGTTGTGCATGAAGCGGTAGATCATCAGGCCGGGCGCCGCATGAGGAAGACCACCGCCGAGAGGAAAGCCCCAGGCATATAGGCCAGGGGGGCAACTCTGCACACACGCTCGTGGGGCCCTGGCGGGCACTAATGTCGTCGCCCGTATAATGGCGGGCGCTGGAGATTAAACTCCCCCCTTTGCCGGTGAACGAACGGAAGGTACCCACGACCTTTTGTTGCCACGCGCTGGCCCAGGAGGGTTGGGTCCAATTCCAGCCGATGATGATGCCGACGGTGGTGAAGAAGAGTATTAGAAGCACGATAAGGCTCCTGGACTTCTCGGCGTCAGAGCCAGGGCTCGACATTGCTGTTTCAAGGCAGGCCGGTTTCACCGTAAAATGTCATGGTCGACTCCTCCTGCCAGGGCGTCCTGTGCCGCAAATTTTTAATCGAAATGTAAGCCCGCGGGCGGGGTTGGCCGGATGGTTATCCGAGTCCTTTGCCAACACTGTTTCAGGCGCGTCAACGACGGATGCCTGAGGAGATATCCATGAAATTGCAGCGTTCGACTCACTGGATGTTCGGCTGGGCCCTTGCCTTGGCCTTGATCACCCCGGCAACGGCCGGCAGTCGCCCCCCCGCTGGGAGCAAGCCGCTGTCCGAGATCCTGCAAGGGATTGAGCAACGCGCGGGCGAGGTGGTATTCAGCGCCGATTTCAGCAGTGGATCCTGGGAGATCCTGGCTTGCAAGGCCGGCGGTCAGGGTTGCCGGGAGATCGAAGTGGATCCGCAGACCGGCGAGGAACGCAGTTCGAGCCCGGAAGATACCTCGGACGCCCTCCCGCCGTCCAACGGAAAGACCGCTTCGCAGATCGCGCGCTCGATCGAGGGGCGCAACCTCGGCGTCATCGCGGAACTCGAGTACGACGACCCGCAATGGGAAGCGCAGATCCGCCCGGACCGCGGTCACGTGAAGCTCTACGTCGATCCGATCAGCGCAGAAGTTAGGCGTTGCGTTGGTCACGCATGCACGCCCCGCGGCAGATGAACCCCTCGGGGTCCGAGTCACTTAAACAAAGCGCCCGCCTCGATTAAGACGACTTCGGCGCCCGGCGCGGCGCTGGTCGCGAGTCCGGGCATCCCTGCCGCCACTTTTTGCTGGAGGTCGAAGCTCTGCGCGATCGTCGCTGGGAATACGTCCAGATCGGACAGGGATAGACTGGCGGCAGAGAGGCCCAGAGTGGCTGTGCTGCCTCGGCATCGCGGCGACCAATGTAGACGCCGACAATTTCCCAGGTGTCACGGTTCAGGGCAAGACTGGCTCCACGCGCCCGCCGGCCCGCTCGACCCGACCTGCGAGTTCCACCGGCCGGCCGGCCGGCCGGGCGCGGCGCCGCTCAGTCTATGCGCCGCACGGCCGGCGGAAACCACAGGCCGTCCCGGATCGCGATCTCCGGCAGGTAGGTGCGCAGCGTGACCAGGAAAGCGTCGCGCGGCGCGGGCAGCCAGTTGCCCTCCGGGACGCCGGCGGGCCGCTCCGCGGCGAAGGTGACCGTCAGCGAGCCGTCGCGCGCCGGCGCCAGCCCCGGTGTCTCGGGGCCGACGAGGTAGCGGCCGAGCGGGTTCTCGACGAGCCGTCCGTCGCTCGCGCGGTACATGGTGAGCGACCAGAATCCGCCCTGGCCCACGGGCGGCAACTGCCCGGCGGGGAAGGTCAGCGTGTAGCTCCGCCGCCCCTCGAGCGGACGGTCCTGCGCGTCGCGCACCGCGACGAAATACATCGCCTCGTCGGCCGGCAGCGAGCCGACCTGCGTGACCTGCGTCGCCGCATGGCGCAGCGGATCGAGCCCGAGTCGGCCGGTCTGTGGATCGGGCACGCGCCAGCCCTCGCGGAACGGGCCGTAGGAAGCGACGGCGTTGATCGCCAGCTGCGCGTCGCGCGCACCCGCCGTGATCGCCTCGCGCAGCGCCGGATCCTCGGGCAGCCGCCCGCCCGGGCCGAGGCCGACCGCGTTCGACATCGCGCTCAGCGCCCGGTAGGGCGGCGGCGGCGGATTGAGCGCGGTGTAGTCCGAGACGACCTCGAAGAAGCGCAGCGGATCGCGCAGGCGATGCAGCGCCTCGCCGTCGACCGCGGAGGTCTCGATGCGCGGGAACGAGCGGTCCGGACCGCGCCATCGGTCCAGCGGTGCGAGCCGGATCGTATCCTGGACGGAGCGCGCCGCGGCCAGATCGGCCTCGTTGCGCGCGCGCACGCGCTGGAACAGCGTGGCGACCGGGGTCGGCACCACGACCACTTGGTCTATTCCCTCCGGCGTCGCCTCGTCCCAGCCGGGTGGCGCGATCAGGATGTTCGCCGCGATCTGTCCGATGGTGCGCGGGCCGAGCACCGCGACATTGCTGAAATAGGCGTCGAGGATGGCGACCGACAGGTAGCGGTCGCGAACCGCCGGGAGCGACAGCACCACCGGGCCCTGCCGGTCCAACCGCAGGAACGCGGCGCCATACAGCGTGTCGACGTTCGGCATGACGGTGGTGGTGCGCGGCGTCGAGAAATCCCGTACCAACAGCCAGCCGCCGAACGGCTCCTCCTGCGGCGCGATCATGAGGCGCGCTGCCCGATAACTGGCCAACTGGGCGAGGTTCATGAAGGCGGGCAGGCCGATCAGGTACGCCTGGGAAGCGATGGCGCGCGTCGTCCACGCATGCGCCTGCGCGATCTGCGCCGGTCCGAGGTCAAGCCGATAGGATTCGATCAGCGGCGGCTCCTGCGCCACGGCGCCCCCCGCGAGCGATAGCGCCAGCGCGCAGGCCACACCTGCGCCGAGTCTCGGCTTCTGCATTGCATACTCCAACTTCAGTGCTAATCGTCGCGTGCAGGTCGATCTGCCGGTCTTGTCCTCGCCAGAGGGGACACAAGCTAGCTGAGGCGCTCTCTTTGACACAATCGATCGGTTACCCATTCTGGGTATCGCTCCCGTTGTATGGGGTCGGGAAGATCGGCTAGCTTTCCAGCTCGCCGGGGAGCAGTCCTGGGCTCGCGCTGGCTTTGATTTCCTATATCCAACAATGCCTGCCTCTAACAATGCCTGCTACTTACTTGAAGACGCTACGCGTCCGCGCGACTGGCGTGGCACTGAACGTCGTCGGATCGCTGAGCTTGCTGTCTCCGGCCGTCGCGGCGGGACCGCCGATCGCTGCGCTTGGCACCACGGCTGGCGCTCCCGCGGACGCCTCATCCGTCCACGGCGCCGGCCTGACGTCTCTTTCGCCGGCGGACGTGACCACCATCGCCTCAATCGGCTACGTCTGGGGATACCCCACGGTCGACCTCTACCGGATCATGTACGAGCAGGCGCTGGACCCCAAGTCGGGCCTATTCCTTGCGCCACTGAACAATGTCGGCAATTTCCGAAACGTCGCCACACCGCAAGACACCGCGACGATTTCGCCAAACGTCGATACCCCGTATTCGTACGCGTGGCTCGACCTCCGCCAGGGGCCGGTGATCATCACGGTGCCGCCGTTCGCCGCAAACCGATACATGTCTATCGAGTTGTTCGACCTCTATACCTACATCCTCGGCTATGTCTCGCCCCGGACGAACGGGCACGTTGGCGGCGACTTCATGGTGGCGCCGCCCGGCTGGCCGGGACCGAAGCCGAAGGGAGTAAAGAAGGTCTTCCTGTCGACGACGACGCTGGCGCTTGGGCTGTTCCGCACGCAACTTTTCCGGCCCGACGACCTGAATAATGTCCACGCGATCCAGGACCGCTTCCAGGTCCGCACACTAGCCGAGTACATCGGACAGCAGGCGGTGCCGCCGGATCCGCTGCCGCCGCTCGTCGCGCCGGTAGACCTGCGCAAGGACCCGACAAGCATCCAGTTCTATACCGTGCTCGACTGGATGATGCAGTTTATGCCGGTACTCGCCGACGAACAGGACTTGCGCGCGCGGCTCGCGCGGATCGGCATCGAAGCGGGCCGGCGCTTTGACCCGCCCGCGCCGCTGCAGTCGGCGGTCGTCGATGGCATGCGCGAGGCACTCGGGCAGATGCAACAGCGCGCGCTGCGCGTGCGCTCATCGTCCGAGCTGTTCGGCTCGCGCGAGTTCTTGAAGCAGGACGATCTGACGCGCGCAACCGGCGCGATGCTCGGTATCCTCGGCAACGCGCAAGAGGAGTTCCTCGGGGTCGGCTGGCAGGCGGACGTGGACGGCAAGCCCTTCGATGGTACGAAGCGCTACAGCATCCACTTCGCGCAGGGCGACCTGCCGCCCGTCGGCGCCTTCTGGTCGATCACGGCGTACACGGCGCAGAAGCTCCTGTACGCGAACCCGCTCGAGCGCTATGCAATCAACTCGCCGATGCTGCCGTCGCTGACGCGCGGCCCCAACGGTGGCATCACGATCTATGTGCAACACGACTCGCCAGGCAAGGATCTGGAGAGCAACTGGTTGCCGGTGCCGGACGGGCCATTCGGCCTGACGTTCCGCACCTACGAACCAAGCGAGGCGATTCGCGACGGCCGCTGGCGCGCGCCGCCGGTCGTGCCGGTCAAGTGATGGGACGATGATGCCGGGTTACCGCGGGATGCTTAAGGCGCGGTTGGAGCGCTCGGGCATGATGGCGCTCAACGCGTCGCCGTGAAGATCAGCTCGCTTCGCTCGGCCTCGACATGGATGGTATCTCCCGGCGCGAAGTGTCCCGCCAGGATCTCCTGGGCCAGCGGATTCTCGAGGCGCTGCTGAATGACCCGCTTGAGCGGCCGGGCGCCCTAGACAGGATCGAAGCCGACATTGCCCAGCAAGTCCAGGGCCTCATCCGTGATCTGCAGGGTTATCCCCTGATCCCCAGGCGACGGGCGAGGATGTCCACCTGAAGGCGTGCGATGCGCCGGATCTGCTTGCGCTGCAGCGGGTGGAAGACGACGGTGTCGTCGACGCGGTTGATGAACTCGGGGCGAAAGTGCTGGCCGACGATCTCCATCACCGCCCTCTTCATCTCGTCGTAACGCTCGTCTCCGGCTGTCCGCTGGATGACGTCCGAGCCCAGGTTGGAGGTCATGGCGATGACCGTGTTGCGAAAATCGACGGTGTGCCCTTGGCCGTCCGTGAGGCGGCCGTCGTCGAGGACTTGCAGCAGGACGTTGAACACGTCCGGGTGGGCCTTCTCCACCTCGTCGAGCAGCAGTACCGAATAGGGCCGGCGGCGCACGGCCTCCGTCAGATAGCCGCCCTCGTCGTAGCCCTCCTCCTGGCCGACGACGCGCTTGCCGAGATCCTCTTCCAGGTGCAGCAGCTTCTCGCGCTCGCCTTCGAGCATCTTGGAGACGGGGATACCGGTCCACTTGGAGACGACCTCGGCGACCTCTTCCTCGGCGACCTTGTCGCGCAGCAGGGTGGTCTCCTGTTGCTCCGCTTGCTCGGCCTCGACGAGGCGCCGCTCGAGCTCCGGCATGCGCCCGTGCGGCTCGCAGCCTCGTCGATGAGGTCGATGGCCTTGTCCGGGATCTGGCGGTCGGTGATGTAGCGGTGCGAAAGGGTGGCTGCGGCGACAATCGCGGGGTCGGTGATCGTCACCCCGTGGTGGACCTCGTAGCGCTCCTTTAAGCCCCGCAGGATTGCGATGGTGTCCTGTACGTTTGGCTCGTCGACAAGCACCTTCTGAAACCGGCGCTCCAGGGCGGCGTCCTTCTCCACATACTTGCGGTACTCGTCGAGCGTCGTGGCCCCGACGCAGTGCAGCTCGCCGCGGGCAAGGGCGGGCTTGAGCATGTTGCCCGCGTCCATGGCGCCCTCGGCCTTGCCGGCGCCGACCATGGTGTGCAGCTCGTCGATGAACAGGATGATCTGGCCCTCCTGCTTGGCCAGGTCGTTGAGCACGCCCTTGAGCCGCTCCTCGAACTCGCCGCGGAACTTGGCGCCAGCGATCAGGGCGCCCATGTCGAGGGCGAGCACCCGCTTGCCCTTCAGCCCTGCCTGCCGGCCAGGCCGGGCTTCATCAGATCCATCGAGCGCGGAAACGGGACCGGCGCGTCATAGGTGCATCTCGACCCATTGCAGGATCTGCGCGAGCCCCATCGCACTCGGCACCCGGTTGATCGTCTCGCAATGGGGGCAGACTAAGATCATTGCCGTTTCAGCCCGGGCTGACGTCTTCAAACTCGGCATCCACGACATCGTCGTCGCCCCCGCGCTCCGTCCGACCGGTGTTCCCAGTCTGGGATGCGGCCCGCGCGGCCTCGAAGAGCCTGCCGGCCTCCGTCTCCAGGGTCTGGGTCTTGGCGGCAATGGACTTGGCGTCGCTGCCCTTGATGGCCATTTCCAGGTCGCCGATGAGCCCTTCGATGCGGTCTCTACCGGCCGCTGCGAGCGTGCCCTCAAGGTCCTTCACCGTGGTGCGGATGGCGTGAATCAGGGCGTCGGCGCGGTTGCGCGCCTCGACCAACTCGTGGAACTTGCGGTCTTCCACGGCGTTGGCCTCGGCGTCCTTGATCATGCGCTGCACGTCCTTCTCAGAGAGTCCGCTCGACGCCTTGATGACGATGGATTGCGCCTTACCGCTGGCCTTGTCCTTGGCGGAGACGTTGAGGATGCCGTTGGCGTCGATGTCGAAGGCGACCTCGATCTGGGGCATCCCGCGGGGGGCCGGCGGGATACCTTCGAGGTTGAACTGGCCGAGCGACTTGTTGGCGCTCGCCTGCTCGCGCTCGCCTTGGAGCACGTGCACCGTGACGGCGCTTTGATTGTCGTCGGCCGTGCTGAAGACCTGGGTCGCCTTGGCCGGGATGGTCGTGTTCTTCTCGATCAGCTTGGTCATCACCCCACCCAGGGTCTCGATCCCCAGCGACAGGGGTGTGACGTCGAGCAGCAGCACGTCTTTGACCGCGCCCGTGAGCACCGCGCCCTGAATGGCGGCGCCGACGGCAACGGCCTCGTCGGGGTTGACGTCCTTGCGCGGCTCCTTGCCGAAGAGCGCCTTGACGCGCTCCTGCACCTTCGGCATGCGCGTCTGCCCACCGACGAGGATCACCTCGTCGATGTCCGACGCCGAGAGCCCCGCATCGGCGAGTGCCTGCCGGCAAGGCCCCTCGGTGCGCTCGATGAGGTCCGCGACCAAACCCTCCAGCTTCGCCCGCGTCAGTTGGACATGGAGGTGCTTGGCGCCTGTCTGATCGGCGGTGACGTAGGGCAGATTGATATCGGTCTGGGCCGCAGACGACAGCTCGATCTTGGCCTTCTCCGCCGCCTCTTTCAGGCGCTGCATCGCGAGCGGGTCGCCGCGCAGGTCGATCCCCTGTTCCTTCTTGAAGGTGTCGGCCAGGAAATCGATCAGCCGCTTGTCGAAGTCCTCCCCGCCGAGGAAGGTATCGCCATTGGTCGACAGGACCTCGAACTGGTGGTCGCCCTCCGCCTGCGCGATTTCGATGATGGAGATGTCGAAGGTGCCGCCGCCCAGATCGTAGACGGCGATCTTCTGATCCCCGCGCTTCTTGTCCGTCCCGTAGGCGAGCGCCGCGGCGGTCGGCTCGTTGATGATACGCTTCACCTCGAGACCGGCGATCCGGCCGGCGTCCTTGGTCGCTTGGCGCTGGGAGTCGTTGAAATAGGCGGGGACCGTGATCACCGCCTCCTTCACCGGTTCGCCAAGATAGTCCTCGGCGGTCTTCTTCATCTTCTGCAGGATGTGCGCCTGCACCTGGGGCGGCGCCATCTTGGTGCCGTTGGCCGCGACCCAGGCGTCGCCGTTGTCGGCACGCACGATCTTGTAGGGGACCATGCCGATGTCCCGCTGAACTACGTCCTCGTCGAACCGGCGCCCAATCAGACGCTTGATGGCGAACAGGGTGTTCTTGGGGTTGGTCACGGCCTGGCGCTTCGCGGCCTGCCCCACCAGGACCTCTCCATCGCTTCCAAACGCCACCATCGAGGGGGTGGTCCGCGACCCTTCCGCGTTCTCGATCACCTTGGGCCGATCGCCCTCCATGACCGACACGCAGGAATTGGTCGTGCCAAGGTCGATACCGATGACTTTGCTCATGTCTTTCTCTCCTCGAGTCAGGTTCGGTGCCCGCCTTGGGCGAGCGCTCGCGCGACGGCAGGTCAGGCGGTGAGGCCGCGGCCGGCATCGCCCTTCCCGATCCGGTCGTACTCCAGCGCCGGGAAGGGCGCGTCGGTCAGGTTGACGGCTGGATTCAGTCGCCCTTGACCGCGATCTTCTTCGCTTTGCTCTCCGCCGTCTTGGCGTCGGTATACTGGGCTCAGATGGCGTTTCCCGCGATCGCCTGCGCCGACGCGACTAATCGAAAGTTCTCGCCTGATGGTGAGTCATTCTTATAGGCGTAAGAGACAGCGCTCCATTCTGCTCGGGAGCGTCATAAGCCTCTCTGCCAGCCGACTTTAGAGTAGCCGCCTTCTGTAAGTTTCCGGCGATCTGCATTGATGTGACTGATCGTCAGTGCCTGTGTCAAATATCCCGGCAACACCTGAAGCAGTCAATGTCATGAATACCCAAAATGGGCCGCCCGAGATGCCGTCAGGCCCGTAGCGGAAACGCTCGCGCGGACACTCAGTTCAAGGTCGCCCGAGGATCAGATAACCCGTGGTATTCCCGTCTCCGCCCAGGCCCAGGCCAAAGTAGGCGGGGCCGAGCCAGGTATCGGCCCCGAGGAAGACGCTGCTGCCGAAGCGGGTGCCGGGCTTGGTCACCAGCGGGTTGGTGTCCTCCAGTTCGCCGACCTCCAACGAGGCGCCGAAGTAGATGCCGCGGCCCAGCGGCGGCGGCAGGGCGCTGATCAGCCGGTAATAGGTGAGCGAGCCGAAGGCGACTTGGTTGCCGCGGAACTCGTCGTTGGCGTAGCCGGACAGGTGGAGAAAGCCACCTAGGGCAAACTGATCGTAATAGGGCATGTCGCCGCCGAAGGCCTTGCCGGCCTCGGCACTGGCGACGAGGGTGTTGGCGCCGAACGCGAAGGCGCCGTCCCAGCGCCCCGCGGCGCGGTTGAAGTTGACGTCGGCACCCAGGGCAGACTGGGGTGAACGCAGGTCCAGCGTCAGGCGGTTACCGCGCCGCGGCACATAGGCGCTGTCGAGGGTGTCGTAGACAAGGGAGGCGCGCAGACCGGTCTCGTTGGTCGTCCTGGTGGGGAGACTGGGGTCACCCGTATCCAGTTCGGCTGAGGCGTTGGCAAGGACCGCGCCGATACGCACCTCCGCGTTTCCGTCGAATAAAGTGCCGCCCAAGTCCAGACCCAGCGCGCTGCGGGTCAACTGATAGACGGCGACCCGGTTGCCGTCCTGAAAGACGTTGAGCGGGGCGCTCACCGCCCCGAGGCTGGGCACGATGAAGGTGGAGCGCTCGACCGAGAAGGGTTGGTAAAACTCGGTGTAGAAGTCCGCGACGTTGCCGATCTGGGTGGTCGTATACCATTCGGCGCCCAGGCTGTTCATCCAGGTGCGACGATAGGTTCCGCGCAGGCCGAAGCGGTTGTCTCCCTCGAAGTCGGAGGCGACGCCGAGCCCGAAAGTGAGATAGCCTGGTCCCCAAGGCTTTTCGCGCGCATTGACGATCAGACTGTTGGAGCCGCCCTGCCGATCCAGGTTGTAGTTGATGTTCTGGAAGTCGCCCCGGCCGTAGAGCCGCTGGATATCCTTGTCGAGTACCGGGCGGTTCAGTGGTCGTCCGACTTGGTGGTCGACCAGTGGCAGGAAGATCTTGGGATTGACGTAGGTGAGGCCGCGGATGTCGACCTTGGTGATCGGCGCCCGGTCCGGGACGGCGCGGGGGCGGCTGGCCAGCCAGGCTGCATAGTCCTCGGGACTGACACTGAGGTGCGCGAGACGCGGCGCTGCCTTGCGGGCGGCGGCCTCGCCGATGCGGATCGCCTTCGCGGCGCCGTTGAAGTCGCTGGAGGACATGTTGCCCAGCTCCGGTATGATCAACACGTCCTCGCCTGGGCGTAACTCCTTGAGCGACCGCTGCACGTTTTGTTCGGTGAGGATCGTGACCATCTGCGCCATGACCCCGACCACCGACCCCAACTGGTCGCGGGGGAGATAACCGCCCCCCAGGTTGACCGCAATGACCAGGTCCACGCCCATCCGGCGGGCGACGTCGATGGGCAGGTTTCGGACCAGTCCGCCGTCCACATAGATGTGGTCCTCGAACAGGACCGGCGCGAAGACGCCTGGGACCGACATGCTGGCGCGCATCACCTCCGGCAGGGGTCCGGAGTCGAAGACCCGCATGGAGCCATCCTCCAGATTGGTCGCCACGGCGCGATACGGGATCGGCAACTCGTCGAAATTGCGTATCCCGTCCGCGTTCTTGACCAGTTGACTGAAGAACATCTCCACCTTCTGCCCCGCCAGGGCACCGCTGGGCAGACTGACCTTGCCGTCATTGACGCCGATGCTGAAGTCGAGCTTAGGATTCAAACTCTGCTCCCGGCGGCGGATCGGCCAATCCTCCCGGGGCGACTCATCGACAAAGAGCTTGTCCCAGTCGACCGTCGTCAGGCTGTGCTCCATCTCCCTCGGGCTAACGCCGCTGGCATAGGTGCCGCCCACCAGTGCGCCCATACTGGTCCCAACCACGACGCTGATCGGGATGCGCAGCTCCTCCAGGACCTTGAGCACACCCACATGGGCCGCCCCGCGTGCACCGCCCCCGCTCAGCACGAGGCCAATGCGCGGATGGGAAGGGTCGCGGGCCAACGCCGACAGGGCCATACAGCAGAGCAACAGCAGCAGCAACAGGCGTCTCATCGGCGGAAACTCCATCAACAGCGCCATCAACAGGGCTAGGGGACAGGTCCAGTACAGCGACGACACCTGAGTCAACTGCGGTATAGGGTCAGCAGTTGCTGAAGCTCCCGCCGCGAGGCGGCTGCAAGCCGGCGATCATGATTGGGCTGGGCGCAGCCGCGCAGGCCACAATCACTTCATGCCTTCCCGCAATTGAATCAACACCTGGTCGGAGTTCTCCATGCGAATCAAACCGAGCCGTGGGTATTCCAGGTCGAGGATGACATACACGGTCACTGCCGTCACCACCGCGAAACCGAAGATATGGACCCAGGAGCGGGACTTGCCGCCCGCCATGTCATAGCCGGCCAGCAGCGACGCCGTCAGCGAAAGCGCCGCGATCATGACGAAAATCACCATGGGCGGATGCCGAAGCGCTGATTCAGCGCGCGTCGTGGTGATGTCGATCATCTGGTTCAGTGCCGGCAGGAGCAACATGGGCGCGGACTGGACACCGGAGTCACGGCACGCCGCGACGGCGCTGTTCCAGATCTCACCCTGAAGCTGGAGCGAATGTGCCAGTTCCATTTTCGCCGCTGCGACATCGGGCAATTCCTTGTAGGTGGCAATCCGCGAGTCCAGGTACCGTCGGAACAATTCCCGCAGAGCCGGCTGCGCGCCGGCGGGAAGCAGATCCAAGCGCAGCCAGGCGGTGCCAATAGCGTTGGCCTCCACCACTACCAGTTGCCGTTGTTCGTCGAAACGCGTACCCGCCCCGGAAAACGTAAAGGCGATCAGCAATCCCAGCAGGGCAAACACGGCACCGTCCAGCATGCCGACGCCCTGCCGTGATCGTTCCGCTTCCCGCGCCGAGCCCCGAGTGCCAATGCGACGCCCCGCCTCCAGGAGCACCAGCATCCCGAGGAACAGCCCCCCGGCGAAGATCAGGGCATGAGTGGATGATTGGCCCATTGGGCTCTCCTTGGCGCGGTCGCGCCGGTCAATCCGGGTTCGTCCAGTTTGGCGTCAAAGTCCCGCCCGATTGGCGCGGCGGAAACTCGGCGAGCGAGCGCGCATGGTCGGCCAGGATGTCGCGGAGCATGCCGCCGAGGAACGCCTTCTTCATCGCCAGGAGGTTTGAGCGGTGGTCATCTCCTCGTTTCAACGAATCCTTTAGCATGTTGAACAGCAGCGCGCTGTCCGCAAACGGATCGAAGATGCTGTCGCCGATAGGACTGAAAGTACGCCTGCAAGCAGGCAGAGAGCACGCATAAAATTGTAACCCTGTGTCTTGCGTTCGGCCCGTGTCGCCGGCAATAGCAGCCAGGAACCAGGGCCGCGCGCCCGGCGGGCGGTCAAGCTGCCGGGGCCGCCGCCGGATGGGCCTCGATGAACGCCTTGAGTCCGTTCTCCTCATCCTTCGTCAGCGAGGTCTGGATGACATGGCCCTTGCCCTTGAATGGCTCCAGCGCTGCCAGAACCTTGTCCGGGGTGACCTTTTTCACCAGGATGAAAATGGCGGAGCAGCCGGGCTGAAACTTTTCGGCCAACTGCTTCATAAAGTCGTCATTGATCCCGAGATCGGTGAAGCGCCCCGACAGTGCGCCGGCTCCAGCCCCCACGGCCGCACCCACGAAGGGCATGAAAAACAGCATTCCGACCAGCATGCCCCAGAAACCACCCGTTACCGCGCCCATGGCGGTGAGGTCCGTGGCCTGGTGGAGTTTGATCTTTCCGGCGGCGTCCTTGGTCACGACGACCACGTCGTCCATGTCGATCAGGTACTCCTGTTGCAGCTTGGCAAGGGCCGCCCGCAGCTCGAAGGCGGTCTGCTCATCGGGAAACGATATTACGATAAGATTGCTCACTTGACGGTCTCCGGTTGGTCAGGTTGTCGAAAACCGATGCTAATTGGCGGTTGGGGGCACAAGCAATTCGATGGTTACCCAGAATGGGCCAAGACCTATCTGGAGGTCGGCCAGCGCTTAGGCCGACTTCCGCTATTCGAGACCTTGAGCGCAACTTCTCAATATGTGCATCGATACGGGCACACCGGCCTTACCAGCCGAGCCGGGTGATGTCCGGCCGGTCCCAGGGGCCGGTGATGCGGTACTGGTAACTGGCCAGACGATTGAGGGCGCCTTTGGTGAGCCGATTGAACAAATAGACCGCCGCGCCGGCCTCCGGACCCGCGGCCACCCCGCTCGCCAGGGCGAGGCTGGTGCCGAGGCTGGGGACCACGGTGACCAGTTGGTCGTAGGTGCGGGTGCGCAAGTCGGCGATGCCCCTGACCTGGATGTCGCTGGAACTGGCCGCGATCTCGAAAGTCTGCACGCGCGCCTGGCCGCAACCCAGCTCGATCCGTCCGGTGATGCGGTTGAAGGCGAACCCCCGGGCGTAGAGGTCGGCGATGTCGAGGGACAGTCGGCGGCGCAATTTGTACAGGTTGAGAAAGCTGTTGAGGGAACCCAGCACCCGGCCGACCCCGGGATTCACGTCCAGTAGGCGCCCAGGTCCCACGTCGAGTTCGATCCGCCCGGTCGACTGCAACAGCGCGAAGTCCCCGAGACCGCCCGCCCACCCGAGCCGCAGGCGCGCATCCACCAGGGCAGGACTCAGCAGGGGGGCGTAATCCAGGGCACGCAGCAAGGCACCGGTGTCGGTGGATTTGAGGGCCAGGACGAGGTGGCTGCCGGTGCCGTCCGGTGCGTCCTGCGCGTCGGCGCTCCCGGTCACCCGCGTGTCGCCCGGGCCTGCATAGTCGATCCGCGCGACCTCGATCCCGCTGCCGTGTGGGCGGACCTCCAGCGCGAGATGACCGAGCCCGGCCGCTCCCCACCGCAGGTCCGAAACCCGCAGGTCCAGGGCCGGCAGGCGCGGCAGCGCGAGCGCCGCGGCGGTCGGGGCCGGTTGCACCCCCAGCGCGCCGCGCTCAGCCGTCCGCTCGGGCCTCAGGGCCTTGAGGTCGATACGTTCGACCTGGACCACCAGCGGCTGCGCCGACCCGGTCGCGACGGCTGGCAATCGGACCTGGCCGGCCAGTTGGCGCGAGTTGAGGCTTAGGGCCCAACCGTCGGCCGCCGGGGCGGCCTGCACCTGGGCGTCGGTCAGGCTGGCCCAACCCAGATCGAGTCGGGCGAGCCGCACGTCCGCCGACACTGGGCCCAGCGACCGCTGGAGAGCTCCGGGCGCGTCGCGGCCAATGCCGAGACCAGCGCCGAGGCCAACGGCAACGCGCTCCCACCAGCCGCGCCAGGCCGGCAGGTCCAACTCCTTGAGGGACCCGTCGATGACCAGACCCGAGGTCGGCGGCGGCGCGGCCCGCCGCGCCCCCAGGGTCACCCGACCGCCCGCCGGCAGCGGCGACGCCGCGTCGGGGTCCAGGACCAGGTCCCAGGCCAGCGGCTCCCAACTGCCGCTGACGGCCAGCCCACCGCCGGGAAGCGGCACACCGGTCAGTGCCAGGGGCCGCGGTGGGGCCGCGGCCTTGCCCAGGGGGCGGGGCAGGTCCAGGGCCAGACCGCGCAGGTCCGAGCGCAGCGTGAAGCCGAACGGCGTACTTTGGCCCGAACGGTCGCCGCGGGTGGTATTGCCCCGGCTTGGAGCGCCCCGGGTGAGACCGGAAGTGTAGAGGTCGACCGCCAGGTCCCAGCCCAGGTCGCCGCTTGCGACCCGCCACCAGGGGGACGGAAAGGCCTCTGCCAAGGCCGCGACCGCGGTGCGGGAACGGGCCTGGATGCGCGTCGCTGCCGAGCGCGGGCCCCCGGCAGCGACCGTGCCGATGGCGAGCGTGACCGGCGCCCCCCAGAGCCGGGCGCGGATGCCGTCGGCCTGCACCAAACCCAGGCCGAAACGCAGGTCGCCGGAGAGCGCGGTCAATTGCAGCGGGGTGCCGAGCAGGCGCAGGCCGGCGGGGCCCGGCCAGGACAAGCGCCCGTCGAGCTTCAAGGCCCCGGCCGCATCAAGGGGGAGATCCAGGCCCAGGACCAGTTGCGAAGGGCCATCGACCTCCAGGGCACGCGCCAGGGGTCCCAGGGGTCTGTCCAGGGGGGTGTCGCGGACGAATTGCAGCCCATCGGCGAAGGGCCCGCTGGCCGTCAGTTGGATCGACAACCGACGCGGGTTCCAGAGGTCGGCGATGGCGGCCCGCCCCTGGCTCAGCTCGGTTCGATAGAGACGCCCCTGGTCCAACCGGACCTCAAGCCGCTGTGCGGCGAGGCGCAGCCCGCCGGCGGCGGCCTCGATCGGCGGCCAGCCGGGCAGGTACCGCAGCACCAGGTCCCGATAGTCCAAGTCGAGCTCGAAGCGGCCCTCCCCGGCGCGGAAGGGAAACCGATCAAGCGGGCCGCGCAGCACCAAGTCGCCCCGCGGGAGACGGCCGGCGACCAGTGCCTGGCCAAGCCAGCCGGCCGCACCCGTGTCCGACGCCGCGATCGGCAGGTAACGCCGAATCTGGGCCAGGTCGGCGTCCTCGATGCCCGCTTGCAGGTCCAGGACAGGGCCGGTCTCCGGCGCGTCCGCGGGTCCCGCCGGAGCGCCTGGCAAATCCAGGGTGAAGTGCCCTCGCGCGGTGAGGTCCTGATTGCCCAGCACCAGCTCGGTGCTCGCGACCTGCCAGCCGCCGGCCGGACCGCGCGCCCAGGTAAGCCCCCCGCCGAGGCGCTCGAACTGGAGGATGGAGTCGAGGCGCGGGCGCAGGTCGAGTCCCAGTCCGTTGGTGCCCAACCCGACGGTTCCCCCGTCCTGATTCGCCCGCAGAATGGCGTTGAGCCCAGTGACGCCGGGCCATTGTCCCTGTCGCCGCAGGCCCAGTCCCCGGATGTCGGCTGCCACCTGCCAGCTCGGCGGCCCCTGGGGCGGCAGCCGGACCCGTACCGCGAGTCGCCCGAGCCGGCCGCGCGGGTCCAGGGCGGCAATCCGGTACGGGTCCACTGCCGACGTGTCCAGGGCCAGTGACCGGGGCCAGGCGCCGAGCACCCGCGCGACGAGTTGCAGGTCGAGGTCGGCGACCGCCAAGTCCAGTGCGAGTGGCCGCGCGTCCGCGGCCAACCGCAGATCGAGCCCCAGGTCCGTGACCCCGGCGCCATCTACCGCCAGCCCGAGTTGCGCCGTCTCAACACGCCAACCGGGGTCATCGGGGGTGACACGGACCAGGCCGTCGAGATGGTCCAGCACCAGCAGGGGCAGCGACGTTGTCGGTCCCGTGCCCACTGTGTCGCCGCCTGGATCGCCCTTGGGATCGGTCGTGGCGACCCCGGCTGGATCGGGTCCGGCAGGACGG
The DNA here is from genome assembly GCF_000379525.1 of Lamprocystis purpurea DSM 4197. GTDB lineage: Bacteria > Pseudomonadota > Gammaproteobacteria > Chromatiales > Chromatiaceae > Thiodictyon > Thiodictyon purpureum. Next base: position 58,974 of record NZ_KB902452.1, read on the forward strand.
CGCATGACCACACCGTCCATCCCGACCCGATTGAGACTCTCGCGCAGTTCCCCCTGCTCCAGTTGATTCCAACTCTCCAGGCGCACCCCTTGGCTGCTCACCAGTCCCGGCCCGGGCAGACTCGCAAACACCAAGGGGGCCAGATCGCCACCGGCCAGGCTGAGCCAGACCTCGCCGCTCCACCGGCGCGTATCGCCCGCCGCCCCCCGCAGGTCCGCACGCACTGCGAGCTGCGCCTCGATCGGCACGGCGACCGGGGCGGCAACCGGGTCTGCCACGGGCCCGGGTGCCGCGGCGGCGGCCAGGCTGGCAGCGAGTGCGAACTGGTGGAGTGGACCTGTGTTGTGCAGCCGCAGACTCAATCGCGCGAGCCGGCCCTGCGCCCCACCCAGGGCATCGTCCGCAAAGTGCAGGTCCCCATCGGTAATCGCGAGCTCGCGCGCGGTCAGGAGGAGCGCCAGCGCACCCGGATCGTCCGTGCCCGAATCGCCCAGCCCGACCAGGCTCACCCGACCGTCGTGTGCGCGATGCAGCGCCAGTTCGGCACCGACCAGGGTGAGGAGGCTCAGGCGGGGCTCGCCCGCCATCAGGGAGGCGAACGGGTCCAGGTCCAGTTGCAGGGCGTGCAGGCGCAACAGGTCGGCCCCGCCCCCCTGCGAGCCGATCGTCACGTTGGCGAGCACCAGTTGGGGCGACCAACCGACGAGGCGCAGCCGCAGCGTCTCAACGCTGACGGGACGCTCGAGCCGGGCGGACAGGGCCTGGGCCAAGGGTTCGCGGTAGCGGTCGGCGAGCGGCAGGGCCAGGCGCAGGGCCGTCAGCAGGACGGCAAGCAGGATCAGGGCTAGCAGTCCGAGCCGTAGAGCCCAGTGGATCAGCCGATACATCATGAAATCGCGGCCGTGGATGGGTGAGGCCGGCGCAGATTGCGGCGCCGACGGAAACACCGCCGTCTGTCCCAAGACGGCTCGGTGCGCGCCACCGGGCATTGATCATAATCCCGGCCCGGAGGCAGTCTACGACGCCGCTGGTCCGCACAGCGGACCCCACGAATCGCGGCCTTACCGTAGGGTCCGCTGTGCGGACCTATCAGGGCCGGCTGGAACGACGATAACGGCAGGCCACCGCTCAAGGCCAGGAGGGGGAAGGCGCAACCATGCAGGCCCAGGATGCGCCCCTCAGCCACTCGGAACCCCACCCCTGGATGGCCGTGCGTCGAACGCGCTCAGTACGGCATCCAACCCCGGGAAGAAGCCGTCAGCCCCGACCAGAGCGGTCAGCTGCGAGCGGTCGAATTCCGCTACCGGCAACCGCAATCCGCGCCTGGTGGTGGTCGCTGTTGCCATTCGCAAACTCCTAAGCAACGAGCAAAATCGCTGTCGCTGTCGCCGAACGATCGGCAGCAATCGGCCTGTCTCAGCCCTTCTTGCGCTTGCCGCCCCCCGTCTCCTCAACCGCCGCCGCATGATACTCGCGCCGGATCTGGTCGAGGTCCACTGTCGGCTTGGGGTATTTCAGGTCCAGCGCCTCCATGGCCTCGAGTACGATGTGGCCAACCGCCAGGTTGCGGAACCCTTTATGGTCGCACGGGATGGTGAACCAGGGTGCGTGCTCGGTCGAGGTCCGCTCCAGTGCCTCGTCGAAGGCATCCAGGTAATCGTCGAAGAATTCGCGCTCCTTGTAATCGGAATCGCTGATCTTCCATTGCCGATCGGGGTCATCCAACCGCTCCGCGAAGCGCTTGAGCTGTTCTTCTTTAGAGACGACCAGGCAGAACTTGAGTATCGTCGTGCCGTTCTCGACGGCCAGCAGCCGCTCCCACTCATTGATCAGGTCATAGCGCCGTTCCCAGACCTTGCGCGGGACGAGCTGATGGACGCGCGTGACCAGCACGTCCTCATAGTGCGAGCGATTGAATACAGCCACCTCGCCTTTGGCCGGGGCGTGTGGGTGAATGCGCCACAGGAAGTCGTGCGCGGCCTCCGTCGCGGTCGGCACCTTGAACCCCTGGACCTTGCAGCCCTGGGGGTCCATGCCGCCGATGACGTGCCAGCACACGCCGTCCTTGCCCGCGGCATCCAACCCTTGCAGGACAATCAACAGTGAGTGCTGATTGTCGCCGTACATCTTGCGCTGGAGGTCGCCGAGCTTGACCTTGACCGCCGCAAGCTCCTTGTCCACATCCTGCTCGGCATCGCCCTTGCCTTCCTTGCCCTGGTATGCGGGATCGAATTGCTTCAGCCGTACCTTGGTGCCCGGCTCGACGATCAGCTTCTTCGTGTAGTTCATGCCGGCTGCCCCCCGGCAATCGGCTGGCCAAGAGGCGCCTGTTTCAGCTCACGTTGATCAAGGATGTGATAGTAGGCCAACTTGACCAGGTCGATGATCACCATCCAGGCCAGGACGTAGAGCCACACGATACCGATCAGGCTCCAGGGCAGCTGCGGCACCAGGACGCCGTACGCGCACATCAGGGCCGCAACGGCCTGGGTCGCCACGATCGCCAGGAACAGTGGCGCGCTTGGGTAGGGCGGCACGAAGATCGAGCGCCTGGTGCGCACCACGAACAGCAACAGGTGTCCGCCGGCGGCGAGTTGCAGGAACAGCATGGTCTGGAGGTGATGGTGGTCGAGGGCGAATTGGGCCATCAACTTGGGATCGCTCATCCATTCCATCCCGGCCAGGACCAGGCCGAAGCTTTGTGCGATGGCGAGCAGGCCCATCAGCGAGGAGAAGATCAGGATGCGCTGCATTTGCCACCGCACCGGCCGCGCCGCGGTCTCCACATTGTCATAGGCGATGGTCATGATCGGGATGTCGTCGAGCAGGGCGAGCACCACGATCATGATGGCGGTCAGCGGCTGGAAACCGAAGAACACATAGGCCATGACCACGACGAACATGATGTCGAGCGTCATGGCAATACGGTAATAGACATAGGAGCGAATACGCTCGAAGATCTTGCGCGCCTCCACGATCGCATTGACGATGGTCGAGAGTCCCGGTGCCGTCAGGATCAGGGCCGCGGCGCTGCGGGCGGCATCGGTAGCGCCGCTGACCGCCACGCCGCAATCCGCCTCCTTCAGGGCCGGGGCATCGTTGACCCCATCGCCGGTCATGGCGACCAGATGGCCCAACTGCTGGAGGGCTTTGACGATCTGGTATTTGTGCTGCGGGAAGACGCGCCCGAAGCCATCGGCCCGCTCGACCGCCTGGGCGGCGGACCTCGGGATCTGGTCCGGGTCCGCGCCTTCCTTGAAGACATCCCCGGCCACCAGCAGGTGCCCGCCCATGCCCAATTGCTTGGCGATCTCGCTGCCGATGGCCACGTCGTCGCCGGTGACCATCTTCACCGCCAGGCCAAGCTTCTGGGTTTCCGCGATGGTCGACTTGGCGTCGGGCCGCGGCGGGTCCATCAGCGAGAGCAGGCCGATCAGGGTCCAGGTCTTGCCGCCGTCGCCGGAGTTGGCGACCCCGAGCGCCCGGTAACCGCGGCTGGCCAGGTCGTTGACCTGACCGTCGTACTTACCGCGCGTGACCGGGTCCAGTCCGCACAGTTCGGCAATGGCCTGGGGCGCACCCTTGGCGTACTCAAAGGTTCGGCCCTGGGCGTCGGTGATCGTCGCCACCGTCTTCTTGTTTACCGGATCGAAGGGCACGAACTTGGTCTGCTTGACGGTATCCAGCGCCTTGGGGTCGGCCAGGGCATGCAGGACCGCCTGGTCGATCGCATCCTCGCTGTTGCGAAGGCTTGCGAGCGCGGCGGCGAAGACCACGTCCTGGGGCTGGGCCGTACCATAGGGGATGGGGGCATCCAGCTTGAGCTGATTCATCGTCAGGGTGCCGGTCTTGTCGCTGCACAGCACATCGACACCGGCCAGTTCCTCGATCGCCGAGAGTCGCGAGACGATCGCCTTCTCCTTGGAGAGCGCGAGGGCCCCCAGGGCCATGGTCACCGACATCACCGCCGGCATCGCCACCGGCACCGAGGCGATGAGCAGCACCAGTACGAACTGGGCGATGGCGCCGACCGTGTCCCAGCCCCAGACATCGGCGACCACGACATCGCGATAGACCTGGAAGCCCACCAGCACCACCGCGAGCGCAATGGCGAGCAGGATCAGGAAGTCGCCGATCTGCAGGACCGCCTTCTCGGAGTGCGACTTGGCGCCCGCGGAGGCGACCAGCTTGGCGGTACGCCCGAAGAAGGTCTGGTTACCCGTCGCGGTCACCGCCGCCGTCATAGTGCCCTGCTTGGCGATACTGCCCGAGTAGGCGCTGTCGCCCACGCGCTTGGAAACCGGCAGCGATTCACCGGTCAGGGCCGACTGGTCGACGCTCAAATAATCGCCGTCGATCAGTAGACAGTCGGCCGGCAGGATCTCGCCGGCAGCCACCGTGATCACATCGCCCGGAACCAGCTCGGCGGCATCGATGGACAACCACTGACCCCCGCGTAGCGCCCGCGCCTTGAGCGCCAGGCCCTTCTTGAGTGCCGCCAGCGCATTGGCCGCCTTGTTGTCCTGCCAGAAGCCGACCGCCGCGTTATAGAGCAGGAGCCCCGTCACCACCGCGAAATCGGGCCAGTCCCGGCGCGCCAGCGAGATCAGGGCCGCCGCCTCGATCATCCAAGGGATGGGCCCCCAGAAATAACCGATGAGCTTGGCCCAGCGGCTCTCCTCATGGGCGACGATAGCGTTGGGGCCGACCTTCTCCAGCCGGCCCTTGGCCTCGTCCGCGGTGAGGCCCTTGGGCGAGGTCCCGAGTTTGGCGAGTTCGGCCGCGATGGCAGCCGGGCCGAGGGTGGTCGGCGCCGCCGCACCCGATGAGGCATCGGCGACGGCTGGAGGCGTCGTCGTCGCCACAGTGGCGGCGGCGTCGTCGGGGGCAACGTTGGCAACCGCAGTGAGGGTGGTCATGGTATCTCCCCAATCAATGGTTTTGGGACCGCTAGTCCTGATTCGCTTCGACCTCGGCCAGCGCGGACTTGATAGCCTGGATGACCAGGCCCCGCGCCTTGCCCTCATCATCGACGTCCGGCACGTCCCACTCCATGATGCGGAGGTATTTCTTCAGCACATGCTGGACGTCCTCAACGAGCTCCCGGTGATAGCGGGCCAGCTCGATCTTTTCACTGTCTTCACTTTCGCTCATGGGTGCAATCCTCTCGGTGAACCGACGACTCGATGATTGGCCGCATTGATCGACGCGGCCAGGCGCATCCGCTGATTGGGATGCGACCGGTAGCGACCGGCAATGTCTCATTCAGTGAGGCGACTACGGTCGCGACCGGAATAGGCTGTGATCGTGTCAGCGAATGGCCAAAGTTAGCGCACCCTTGCGAGCGGCGGCAAGCCGGCAAGTACCCAATATGGGCCAGTGCACAGGCTCATCCGCGCGGTGCGTGCGCATGCCTGTGCCAAGGCAGGATGGACCCCGATCATGATGATTTTGTTACGGCTCCTGGTCACCACTGAAGGCCGGCGCACCCCGCGCGATATGGCCCATTTTGAGTACCCGCCGCATTGACTCGCGTTTCGCAATGGCTAAAGTCGCTACCTGTTATAGCCTTCGTACCTGATATCCAGACAGAGCCTTGGTGTAGAGGCGGGTTTGAAACCCGCCCCTACGTCCGGTTATCACGTCCGGTAGCTATATCAGGAAAGTTCTGAAGGCAGACGCTCTGTACGGGTGCAGATTCGATTCTTGCGTCCCTCGCAGCCCTGGTCCGTGACCCAGTCAACCCAACCTTCCTTATTGGAGTACAAGATGGCAACTGATCCAGTGTCAAAGCCGGCCGCGACAGTGAGTCCGCTCGCAACGCCTTACGCCGCCTTTAACGGGGCGCCTTACGCCGCCTTCAACGGGGCCTTGCCGGAGTATCTGATCGACGCCTTTCAGCGTAGCGTACTCTTCCTCGAATTGCTGCGCGAGCGCGGCAACGAGCAGGCCGAGATCACGTCCCAGCCGCTGGCGACCGTACTGCGCTTCGAGCACGAAATCCTGATCAGTGGCCGCTCGCTGCCAAAGCCGATCAACTATTCGCTCTCGCGTATCGTCCCGCCGGTCGGGACCATCATCGACTCGCGCAAACGCCCCGTGGTGGTGGTGGACCCGCGCGCCGGCCAAGGCCCCGGCATCGGCGGCTTCAAGGCGCAGAGCGAGATCGGCGATGCTCTGGCCGCCGGTCACCCCGTGTATTTCATCGGATTTGCGGCCACGCCCGAGCCCGGCCAGCAGTTCCTGCATATCGTGGAGGGCCAAGTCAAGTTCTTCGAGCGCATCGTCGAAATGCACCCCGACGCCCCGCGCCCCTTCGCCATCGGCAACTGCCAGGCGGGCTACCAGACGCTGATGGTCGCCATGCTGCGGCCGGACCTCTTCGGCCCCTGCCTGGTCGCCGGTTCGCCGATCTCCTACTGGCAAGGGGTGCACGGCAAGAACCCGATGCGCTATTCCGGCGGTCTGCTCGGCGGCAGTTGGCTGACGGCACTGACCAGCGATCTCAGCGACGGCAAATTCGATGGGACCTGGCTGATCCTCAACTTCGACAACCTCAACCCGGCCAACTGGCTGTGGGGCAAGCAGTACGATGTCTATGCCAACATCGACACCGACGCCAAGCGCTTCCTGGAGTTCGAGAAGTGGTGGGGCGACTTCATCCAGCTCAACGGCGACGAGCTCCAGTTCCTGGTCGACAACCTCTTCGTCGGCGACAAGCTGACCCGCAACCAGTTGCAGTCGAGCGACGGCAAGGTCTTCGACCTGCGCAACATCACCTCCCCGATCATCGTCTTCACCTCGCTTGGCGACAACATCAGTCCGCCCCAGCAGACGCTCGGCTGGATCCTCGATCTGTACCGCGACGTCGATGACATCCGCGCCACCGGCCGGACCATCGTCTATTGCCTGAACCAAAAGGTCGGACACCTCGCCATCTTCGTCTCCTCAAAGGTCGGGGCCAAGGAGGACGAGGAGTTCGTGCAATTGATGGACGTCATCGACTGCCTACCGCCCGGTCTCTATGAGATGGTCATCGACCCGCGCCCGGCCGACCTGCCCCCGGGCGGCTTCGTGACCGGTGACTGGATCTGCCGCTTCGAGGCCCGCTCGCTCGACGACATCCGCGCCCTGGGGCGCAACAGCGAGGAGGACGACCGCGCCTTCGCCGCCGCGGCCCGGCTGTCGGAACTGAACCACTCGATCTACCGGACCATGATGCAGCCGCTGGTGCGCGCAATGGTCAGCCACCCGGCGGCAGAGTTCGCCCGCACCATGAACCCGCTGCGCCTGAGCTACACCCTGTTCGCGGACAGCAACCCCTGGATGAAGGGCATGCAACAGCTCGCCACTGCGGTGTCCGCCGACCGCAAGCCGGCGGCGCCCGACAACCCCTTCCTCGCGCTGCAGCAGCAGGTCTCCGATCAGATCGTCGCCAACCTGGACGCCTACCGCGCGGCGCGTGACCAGTTCGCTGAGCAGCTGTTCTTCGGCTTCTACGGCGCGCCGCTGGTACAGGGGCTGCTCGGGCTCAACACCGCGACCCCGGTGCGCCAACTCCCAGGCACCTCGCCGGAGGTGTTGGCGGCGCGTGAGGCGCAAGCGGCGGCCTACGCCGCCAAGCTCAACAGCGGCGGCTTCGACGAGGCCCTGACGCGGGCGGTGCTTTACGTCATCGCCGCCGAGCGCTCACTCGACGAGCGTTGCGCACTCGCGCTCAACGCCGCGCGCCAGAAGTTCATGCACTTGTCGCTGGACGCATTCAAGTCGCTGGTGCGCGACCAGTTCTTCGTGCTGCTCGGCGAGCGCGAACGCGCGGTGGAGGCCCTGGCGACACTCGTGCCGGAGGCCGAGGAGCGTGCCGAGTTGCTCAAACAACTGGATGCGATCATCGGTGCAGGTGACCCCGCGACCCCTGCCGAGCATGAACGCCTCGCCCGACTGTCGCAGGTCCTGGCGGTGCCGACCGAGAAGCTGGCGTCCCTGGCGGCCTTCCGCCGTGTCCACGCCGCCAAGGCGGCCGGCCAGCACGCCACGGGGTCGCGCTGAGCCGGTCGCCCAGATCAGGTTGCGCCCAGATCCGCACTGGAGTCATTACCATGCAGACGCTCGTGAACAAGACCTTCGATGAGATTGCCCAGGGCGACACCGCCGCCATGCAGCGCACCCTGCAGGCCGGCGACCTGCGGGCCTGGGCCGCCGCCTTCGGCGATCCGGACACGGTCGCCGGCCCCGGCGAAGACCAGGCCGCCGCCGGGATCGTCACCGCCATCCTGACCGGTTTGGTCGGCTCGGCCCTGCCGGGCCCTGGGTCCTGCGTCCGTGCCGCCTCGGTGCAGATCAAGGCCGAGTTGCCGATCGACTCCGCCCTGACCGCGCGGTTGTTGGTGCGAGAGAAGCGAGACCACGGGATCGTCGTCCTCGACGGCCAGTGCACCGACGCGGCGGGCCAGGTCGTCGCGACCGCGACCCTGGAAGTACTGGCACCGACGACCCGGCAGCAGCGCCAACTGGCCGAGCATCGGCTGGAACGGCTGATCGAGCGCTGCCGGGGCTCAAAGCCCATGCTGACCGGCGTCGTGCACCCGTGCAGCACCGATGCATTGGCGGGCGCGGTGGAGGCCGCCGCGGCCGGGTTGATCGTGCCGGTGCTGTTCGGACCACAAGCGGAGATCAAGACAGTCGCTGCGAAGGCGGATCTCGATATTACCAAATGCCGCATCGTCGATGCGGACGGCGCCGAGGACTCGGCCCAGAAGGCGGCAGCGGCGGCCGGCGCCGGCGAGGTCGCCGCCCTGATGAAGGGCAGCCTGCACACCGACGTGCTGCTGCACGCGGTGATGCAGAAAGAGGCGGGGCTGCGCACCGGCCGGCTGCTCAGCCACTGTGCCATGGTCTCGGTGCCGACCTACGCGCGCCGCTTCGTGGTCACGGACGTGGCGCTCAACATCGCCCCGGACACCGACCAGAAGCGTGACATCTGCCAGAACGCCATCGGCTTCGCCCGCGCCCTCGGCATCGAGGTCCCCAAGGTGGCCGTCCTGGCGGCCGTGGAGATGGTGCGAACCAAGATGCCGGCCTCCCTCGACGGAGCGATCCTCGCCAAGATGGCCGACCGCCGCCAGATCGTCGGCGGTATCGTCGACGGGCCACTCGACCTCGATGCCGCGGTGGACCTGGGGGCCGCGCGGATCAAGCACATCGAGTCCCCGGTCGCGGGCCTCGCCGATGTCCTGCTGGTGCCGAACATCGAGGCCGGCAACATGGTGTACAAGAACCTCGCCTTCATGGCCGATGCTCAGACCGCCGGTCTGGTAGTGGGTGCCCGGGTGCCGGTGATCCTCACCAGCCGCGCCGACACCGCCGCCGCGCGCCGCTTCTCGGCCGCCGCCGCCGTACTCTACGCCGATGCACTGGCGCGCGATCCCAGCATCCTGAACCCCGAAACCGCGGAGTGACCGGCCATGAGCGACGCCATCGTTTGTTTCAACGCGGGTTCCACCAGCCTGAAGTTCAGCGCCTACGCGGCTAGCGGACCCGGCGACCTGACCCTGATCAGTCACGGTCAAATCGACGGGATGCAGACCGACCCGCAATTCATCGTCAAGGACACGAGCGGCAAGACCCTGGACGAGCATGCCTGGGGCAAGGGTCAGGAACTCGACCACCGCGCCGCCTTGCAGTTCGTCATCGGCTGGATCGAGCACCACAGCGCAGGGATGAAGGTGATCGGCGCCGGGCATCGCGTGGTGCTCGGCGGCACCCGCTTCGAGTCACCGGTGCTGATCGACGCCGGGGTGCTCGACTATCTCGAATCGCTCGTGGTCATGGAGCCCTCGCATCAGGCCTATGAGGTGCGCGGGGCGCGGGCACTCGCCGAGGTGTTTCCCGGACTCCCGCAGGTAGCCGTCTTCGACAGCTCCTTCCATCGCACGATGCCCGAGGTCGCCCAGGTCTATGCCCTGCCCAAGGACGTGCTGGACGCCGGGGCGCGGCACTGGGGCTATCACGGCATCTCCTATGACTACATCAGCCGGCAGGTACCCAAATACGCCCCTGGGGCGCGCCGGGTGATCGCCGCGCATCTGGGGGGCGGCACCAGCCTATGCGCCATGCTGGACGGCAAGAGCATTGAGACAAGCATGGGCTTCGCCGGGGTGTCCGGCCTGCCGATGGGGACCCGCTCGGGCGATGTCCCGGCGGACCTGCTCTTCTACCTGCTGCGCACCAAGTGTTTTACCGATGAGTCACTGGAGAAGATGCTGTACGAGCGCTCCGGACTGCTTGGTCTGTCGGGCATCAGTAGCGACATGCGCGACCTCCAAGCGAGCACCGATCCGCGCGCCGCCGCAGCCATCGAGTACTTCGTCTATGCCATGACCAAGTACGTCGGGGCCTATACCGCGGTGTTGGGTGGACTTGACGCGCTCGTCTTCACCGCTGGTATCGGCGAGCGTTCCGCCATCGTGCGAGCGGGGCTCTGCCGTGCGCTTTCCTGGCTCGGCGTGACCCTGGACGAAGCGGGCAATGCCGGCAATGGCCCGCGCATCTCGACCGACGACAGCCGGGTGTCAGTCTGGGTCATTCCGACGAACGAGGAGTTGATGATCGCGCAGCATACCTTGGCGTTGGTGCGGCCTTAGCCTGATCACGCTCACCGCCGAGATGGCCCAGGCCGTGCGCGGCGGTGCCGTGCAGGCGCGCGAGTACGCCTCCAGCAACGCGATCACCCGCGAGGCCCTGCGCGACTGGCGGCACAAGCGGGCCTTGCCATTAGGTGCTGGGGCAGTGGGTTGCTGTCAAGACCAATAGAGGTGCGTTGAGTCATGCCATCCGCTGGCGGCATCACCGGACGTCATGTGTATCTTGTATTTTCCTTGGCTTGGCTGTTAATTGCGAGCCTGTTCTTTTTCCACGCCAGTCTGCTCTTTGAAGTCGCCTGGCACATGCAGAGGTATGGCGCCTGGCTCATACCGCATCTCGGCCCCCGCAGCGCCGGCAAGGCGATTATCTTCGGCTGCTTCGTCATGCTCTTCTTCGCCCATCTCGCGGAGTCCATGGCCTGGGGACTCCTGATCTGGCGCGCGGGGCTGACCCCGAGTTTCTCCGCGGGACTGTATTTTTCCGCCACGTCGATGACCGCGCTCGGTTATGGCGATGTCGTGCTGCTGCCGCCCTGGCGAATCTTCGGCCCCCTGATGGCCATCAGTGGCCTTCTAATGTTCGGTTGTTCGACCGCCTTTCTGTTCGTCGTCATACAAGCGGTCTGGGAGCATCTGGGTTGACGAAAAGTCCAGTCATTGATCCAGTCGAAGAAGGCCACCGCTGGAGGCTGTTGCGCAGGATGGCGAAGCGGTCCCTGAATGCCCCGTCCGGTTCTCCCCCGATGCTAGGCTCGCAACGACCGTCGCCTACGGGCGGTGCCCCTCAATAACACGGCTTGCCCCATTTTGAGTAACCGAGCGCTTGTCGATCCCGACGCGCATTGGCTAATCTCACCCCCACGGTAACTGGGATCACGGCACTCGCCGATGATCGGATCAATCGCGCGGCGTATGCCGATCGCATCACCACGACAACCATCACCATGGCCAAGCGGATTGAAATTGGCCGCGCAAGGTAACTTTGATAGCCTGGGCTTCGCCGCCGCCGTAAAGGCGACCCACGCCCGTTGTCACGGGAGATTTTAAAATGCCGCTGCTTGACGCATTTCGAATGGATGGCCAAGTGGCCATTGTCACCGGTGCCGGGGCCGGCATCGGCCAGAGCATCGCCGAGACCTTGGCGGGCGTCGGCGCCTCGGTGCTGGTAAGCGATCTTGACGCCGTCCGTGCGCAAGCCGTTGCCGAGGGCATCCGCAACACTGGCGGGGAGGCGATGGGCCTCGCCTGCAACGTGACCGTGGAAGACGATCGCACGGCCCTGGTACAGACCGCACTCGACCAGTTCGGAAAGATCAGCGTGTTGGTGAACAATGCCGGCGGGGGCGGTCCAAAGCCATTCGACATGCCGCTGGCAGACTTCATCTGGGCCTATGAACTCAACGTTTTCTCGGTGTTCCGGCTGTGCCAACTGGGCGCGCCGGAGCTTGCCAAGGCAGGTGGCGGGGCTATTCTCAATATCAGCTCCATGTCGGCCGAGAACGCCAATGTGCGGATGGCATCTTACGCCTCCTCGAAGGCGGCGCTCAGTCATCTGACCCGCAACCTGGCCTATGACCTGGGGCCCGATCAGATCCGCGTGAATGCGATCGCTCCGGGGGCGATCCGTACCGCCGCTCTCGGCAGCGTATTGACACCCCAGATCGAGACCGCGATGCTAAAGCGTACGCCGTTGCAGCGATTGGGAGAGCCTATCGACATCGGCTATGCGGCGCTCTTTCTCTGTTCGCCCGCGGCGGCCTGGATCAGCGGGCAGGTGCTGACCGTGAGCGGCGGCGGAGTTCAGGAACTCGACTGATCGTGCCGGTCCCGGCAGTGTCTTCCCATTGATTCCATATGCAGCGGAGCGAGCGCATGGTCCAATTCGACCCCTTTGCCGACTTTCGCATGGACGGACAGATCGCCATCGTCACCGGCGGTGCCCAAAATATCGGCGAGGCCATCGCCAGGACTTTCGCCGGTGCGGGTGCCGGCGTAATGATCGCGGACCTCAACGGCGACCAGGCCGTGGCGACCGCCGCGACGATCGCCGAGCAGACCGGGCGCGCGGTCAAGGGCATCGGCTGCGATGTGACGGTGGAGGCGGATATCCAGCGCTGCGTCGATGAAACCGTCGCGGTATTCGGCGGCATTTCCACGCTGGTTAACAACGTGGGCTGGGGCCGCGCCGTCGATGACCCGCTCGCGGTATCGGCCGAGGAAATGATCGACAGCTACCGGCTGAATACCATCTCGGCACTGCGCATGACAGCGGCATGCCGACCATTCCTGTTGCAGGCGCAGAACGCGTCGATCACCAATTCGGGATCGATGGTAGGCACCTTGCCCGCCTTCGACTTCTTGCCGTATTCCGCGGCCAAGGCCGCGATGAACCACATGATGCTGGGGCTCGCGCACTACTTCGCCGGGCAAGTTCGGATCAACACCGTGCTGATCGGCACGGTCCTGACCGCAGGCTATGCCGATGCCGGGCTGGATGCCGCGGCACAAGAGAAGCTCGCGCATCCGAACAATCTGACCGGCCGGGCCGGCTCGCCCCAGGATGTCGCGGATGCCTTCCTGTGGTTGGCGTCGCGTGCCGGCGCCTGGGTCAGCGGTCAGACGATCCAGGTACACGGCGGCGGTACCCGGGTACGCCTGAAGCCGCAGTGATCCGGTCGCGACTTACTCCCCGTCGTATCGTTGGACTTTGCCTGCTGGTCGCGGTCTTCGGAACCAGCGACGGCGCCGCGGCCGCGGGCGTTTCCCCTTTGGCAAGCCCAGGTCCACTCAGGCTGCTGGACAATACGCAAGGGGTCAGCCTAAGCGAGGTCCTGATCGATCTACAGGGCTCGACCGGCGACCCCCAACGGGACGCATCCCTCGGCGAGCAGGCGCGCGACCTGGTCGGAATGGGCGCCGGCGAGCGCTTCAACGAGCTGATCGCCGACAGCGCGATGCTGCGCATTAGGCGCATCTCCGGTGTACGAAGCGCCACCTATCGCCTCCAGGCGCGCATCAATCCCGACACCGTGGCGCTGGTCGTGACGGTGAAGCTAGAGACTGGCGAGGCCGCCGTGGCCGAGCCTTCCGGCGTCTTTCCCGAACGGGCGATTGCGCCCTTCCCCGTCCTCTATCGCAGTGATCGCAGCCTGGTCCGGGTGATCCTCAACGGGGGCTCCGGGGTCTTTACCGACGGCAATCCCTGGTTCGGCAATCCCGCGACCTTTACACGCGGCAATCCGCTCGTCCAGGACCCGGCCGTGGGCGCCGGGACTCGGGGCCGCGCGACCTGGATCGAAAATTATGCGGAATACGGGTTGGGCGGCTCCATGCAGGTCGGCGATTCGCCTTATTACCTCTACGGGGCCGCGACCGCCCTGACCGCCATGTCCGCCGGGCGCGACATCTTCCGGGACGATACCCGGTGGACGACCAACATCGAAGACCTCTACGCCGGCCTACTCTATGTCAGCCCACGCACGGGCATGAAAGGGAATATGTCGATCGGCCGACAGAACTTCACGCTCAACGATGGCTTCCTGATTTCGCAATACGGGTCCCAATACAACGCCGGTCCCCGTCCGGGCGTCTATTTGGCGCCTCGAACCGCGCACGACTTCGCCGCGCTCGGACAGGCGACGATCGGGCGCTGGACCCTGCAAGGCTTTTATCTCGATCCCAACGAATACGAGCCCATCGAGTCCAATACCCGGGTGGCGGGAACGAACCTGCGCTACACGGTCACGCCACAATTCTACGGCGACGCAACCCTGATCCAGGTCCCGCAATCCGCTACACGCTACCTGGTCCCGGACGGGCCGCCGCTCGGGCGAGCGGGATTAACGACCCTGGCTGCGCATCTGCGCTGGTCGGATCGCAGGCACCTGTCCGGCGTCTGGACCGAGACCGAGGTCGCGCACCAGACCAATGAGCATTTCCCGATGTCGGCATGGGCCGGCTACGGCACACTCGGCTACCTGGCCTCCGCGTGGCCATGGAACCCAAGCCTATCGTATCGCTATGCGTATTTCTCCGGAGATGACCCGCGCAGCAGCCGTTACGAGCGCTTCGATCCGCTGTTTTCCGGTGGTCTGTCGGAATGGTTGCAGGGCATCTCGCTGGCCAAGGCGTTGAGCCAGGGCAACCGCGCCAGCCATCGCGTCCGCTTCAATGTCAGCCCGATGGCGGGAGTCGATCTGACCCTCGACTATTTCCTGCATTTCGCGGACGAGTTCAATAACCGCGGGGGCAATCCGGCCCTCTCGCAATTGAGTTCCAAGGATCTGGGGCATGAGTTACAGCTCGTCGCGCGCTGGTCCATCTCGCGCAACCTCTATTTCCTCGGCGTGGCCGCATCCGCATGGCCGGGCGCGGCCGTCCGGCAAGCGACGCCGGACGGCGCGGCTAAACCCTGGTCGTCATTCCAGGCGCAGGTCTTTTGGAACTTCTGAGCCGAACGCGCCGTGGTGGTATTTTGGCGTGGGTACGACAACCCACCGGGGGGCGATCGGTGTCGCTCCGGGGCTATTCAAGGCCGCGCTCGCGCGTCCGGCTCTTGACTAATACCCGACTAATTTGCTATAAATACAAGCGGCACCACCGTTTGAAACGTTCCGGTGAGTGGCCGGACAGCTCCGCTCATCCAGCCGGGAGTCGCCATGAATGCCAACGCCGATGGTCCCGGAGGGGATATTGAACTCGTTGCGTCTGCCGCAACGCGCGGGCTGCAAGAGGCGCCATCGCCGGCGGAGCGTGTCGAGCTGCCCCTGACGCTGCTTTCCGCCGGTTATCACCTGCGCCAGATCAACGCGGTGCGCGCCCGTTTCGACGGCCACGCCGAATGGGTGGTGCTTCCGGTCCTGCTATGGCTGGCCGGACGGCTAGCCGACCCCGACCCAGCGCTCGCGCACGCCGCCGCAGTGGTGCTGGAAAGCATGGGGCTGCAGACGCGACCGATCCCAAGAGGCTATTCGCTGCGCGAGATCGGAGACGCGACCGGCGTCCCGCGCGAGACGCTGCGGCGTACCGCCCAGCAGCTCGATGGCTTCGGTTGGATCGTGCGCGACGCCGAGGGCCAGTGGAGCGTCGCGACAAAGTTCACGGACTACCTGTGGGCCGATGGCGGATCGGAACGTATGCGCGATTTCCGTTGGACGGCAGCACGTGTGCGCGAGCTGTCCGACCCGGCAACGGCATCGATCGGCGCCTGCGTTACCGAGGCCTTGGCCGCTATGCGTGCGTGCCGCAGCGACGAACTGCCCCAGTCCATTCACTGGTCAGTTCCCGCAGCCCCGACCGGGGCGCCGATGGCGGCGGCCATGGTCTATCTGACCGGCTACAACGTGCGGCATCTGTTGCAGCTCGCACCGCACTTCGACGGCGATCTGCTACAGGTCGTCCTGCTCGGGGAGCTCGGCCACCGCAATATCGCGGCGCTGGCACCCGGTGCCGTCAAGCGCGGCGAGCAACTCGGCTCGGTTCTGAAGCTCGATCAACCGGCGCAGACCGTGCTGTCAAATCCGCAACGTGCCTTCAATGCCTACTCACTAGCGTCCTGTCTGTGCGTCCCTTACGAAACGACGCGGCGCAAATTGACCCAACTATGTAAACGCGGCTGGGTCGCGCGCGACACGCGCGGGCTCTACTGGGTATTGCCGACGACCAGCGGTCACTTTCGGCAGTTCAATCTCGATCGCCGCGTCGACATGCTCGAAACCGCCGCTAGGATTGAGGCGCTGCTGCAATCTCCCACTCCGCCGGCCTGATCGACCGCATACCCTCACCGCGGCGTGTCGCGAATGGCGCGGATCGCGGCAATCGTCGCGCTTTGGGTCGAAACGAACGCAATCTCGGGCATGAGTCTTGCGAACCCCAACCTTTTTGATCCATGTCCCAAAGATGTTGGGGTTCGTTCCTCACCCCAACGGTCATGATCGATCGGGGCGCTCGCCCCAGCCAATGAAAGTTGGGCTATGCTTAGGGGGCCGCGCCAAGGCCGCGAAGTTATTGGCACCCTTGGGGGTGGTGCTTGACCGAGCGACGGAGGCCCGGCCACCGCCGTACCCCTAGCGATAACACCAGCATCGGGATGGCGCCGATGGCGATCTTGAAGACCTCGGCACCGGCTCGGTTGATCGTGTCGAGCCTGGACACGGTCGTTGACCCGTCGTCCGCCAGAAAATAGCCCGCTCGGGTGCAGGAGGGCATCGTACTGGTCGCTGGCCGCCCGTGGCCGCGTCATGCGCTGCCGACGGGCACCGGCCGCAATGATTCCTCAACCTCGATACAGACTGCTGCTCAGATAGGCATCACGGGCGCCATGCAACAGTACCCGAATGACCGCGGCGATCGGTAGTGCGAGCAGTATTCCCACCAGTCCAAATAAATAGCCCCCGGCCAGCACCGCGAATAGCACGGCCACCGGGTGCAGACCGATGCGATCTCCGATCAGCTTGGGGGTCAGGAAGAAATCATTGGCAAGTTGTCCCAGACCGAACAGGAGCAGGACCGGAAAAATGCTAAGCACGCTATGGAATTCCAGAATCGAAACGGCACCGGCGAGCAGAATACCGGTGATCAGGCCCAGGTAAGGCACGAAGCTCACCAGTCCTGCCAGCATCCCGATGATCAACGGAAATTCCAATCCGATCAGTGCCAGACCCACGGAATAAAAGAGACCCAGCATGGCCATCACGATGAACTGCCCACGCAGGAATGCCCCGACGACCTGATCCGATTCCCGTGTCAGGTCGCTGACGTGATCTACGATGGCGCGTGGCAGCAGTTCATGGATGTTGGCCAGCACGACATGCCAGTCGCGCAACAGATAGAATGTGAGCAGTGGGATCAGCACCAGATGGGCGAGCCAGGTGAAGATCACGGTCGAAGAGGACTCCAACGACTCCACCAGACTGATGGTCACCGTGCTGATCTTCTGCGCATATTCGGTCAGCCGCGTATGCAATAACTCCAGCTCGAACGTCGCTGGACCGAAACCGAAATGATCGTGAGCCCAGGGAACCACGCTGGTCTGGAGCCAATGAATATAGACCGGCAGCCGATCCACCAGCGATTCATGCCGACGACCTGCGCGTATCCCGCTCCGACGGCCTGATCAACCGCGCACCATCACTCCCGGCGGCCAACATGCGATACATCAGTGAGCCGTCCAGGTTCTCTTTGGCCAGATCCTCTTGGGCCAGGTGCTCTTGCGTAGAATGCTGGACGGCGGGGCCTGCTGGGACCACCGGGTAGAACCCCAGTTGGCGCCACTGGGCGAGGGTCGCCGCGGCATCCATATCAGTGCGCGGATAGGCCGAGATGTGGCTGGCATAGGGGTTGAGGCCGAAGCCGCCGCGCTGCGCGCCCGCGAAGGAATCCAGCTTCAGGTTGCAGGGCGAACCCAGGCACCCGTGGCAGGCGATGCAACGCCGATTGAAGATCGGTTGAATGTCCCGGCCGTAGTCGATCGGGTTCGCCGTTGGGACCGGCTCAGGTGGGGTCTGGGGTGCCGACTCGGCCGGTGTGAACACGCCGCCGATGAGCGTGGCCATCGAGATCGCTTGAATGCAGATCAACAGGCGGCGGTGCATGGCGCTCTCCGTTTGGGACCTGGATCGATGGCGAACGCCACCCGGGCGGGCGGGCGGGCGGGCGGTTCAATGACCCGCCCACTTTCCGGGTTCTCCTGCCCTCAGACCGCCGCGGCACCCGCGGCACCCGCGGCGCCAATCTTACCCGCACGCCGCGCCGCCAGTGCGACGAACACCGCCGCCCAGCCGTTCAGCAGTAACTCAATGGCCACGAACAGCCCGATCACCCACAGACCGGACACCGGCCATTGGGCGATGATGATGCCGCCGAGCAGGATGGACAGCAGTCCGGCCAGAACGGCCCAGATCCATCCCGGCGCGACCCGGTGCTGGAACGCCATCCAGATGCGCAACACCCCGACGGCGATCATGACGCCGGCGATGATCAGCGTGAAGCTGCGTGAGGCGAGCAGCGGGTCCTGAACGATCAGGTACCCGGCCAGGATGTACAGCAGCGCGGTCAGTACGTGCCCCAGCACGCTCTTCCAGCCCGCGCAGCCGAAGGCATCCACCAATTGGAAGCCCCCGGCGACCAACAGCAGCCACCCAAAAAGAAGCACGGTGATCAGGGTCAGACCGAAGCTGGCGCCGAGCCCGATGGTCCCGAGCGCGATGGAGAGGATCCCGACAGCGAGTAACCAGCCCCAGTTCTTCTGTAGGTCACCGAACAGAGCGACTTCGGCGGCGGGCAGCGGGGCGAATTCGATATCGGACATGGCGGTCGGCTCCTCAATGATTTGTCATGGAAAAAGGGGGGGCGATACGCGACCCCCTCCCGAGATTGGTTGGCACGGAGGCGCCGCATCAGACGGATCGTTCGCGGGGTGTGCCGCCTTGGGTTGCGCCCGCGTCACCGCGCCGGCTCATCCTCGCCCGACACCGGCGGCGTCGCTCAGTTGCTCGAGCAGTTCAAGCGAACTTGCGCTTAAAGACGACCGCAGCCGCCACGGCGGCCAATGGCAGCACGACCAGGAACAGCGACAGTTGGTCCAGGAACCCGAGCGCAACGGCAATGACCGCGAGGATGACCCCGAGCAGCATGAAGGTCCAGTCGAAATACACCCCCGCCAGATAGCAGCTCAAGGCGAGAACCAGGAGGGACCATACCGAGGCTGGCCCGCGGTCCGTGACTCCGGTTGCCTCGAACAGAAGAATGATCTTGATCGCAATCAGGGCGCCTAGCCAGTGAAGGACCTCGGTGCGAATCATCGGCCACACGGGCCGTGCCTGCTGTTTGGCCTTTAACCAAGCCCTTACTATACTGATCCCGGCATAGACCAGGATCAGGCCGAACCAGTACAGCCACAGAAACCCACCACGGTCCTCGACCTGCGACACGCCAGCACCTATAAGCGCAAGCACCAGCATAACGAGAAAAACCCAGAAATCAGCGCGTCGAGCGCGCGACTCGGGTTCAGCCAGTGATGGGAAACCCTGGTTCCCGCTCACTTGCACATGCGCAGCTTCATTGGACATCGTTGTTCTCACATTATTTCTTTATCGACACCCTGCACGAGCGCCGCATACGACGTTTAAGCGCCACCGAGCACACAGTGTGCGGAGCGCCGTCGGGCTTATTGCCCCACCGCTTCGTCGTCAGTCCTCGGCGCGCTCCACTGGTCCGCCACCGTGATGACGATGTTCTGGAGACTGGCCCGGCTCAAGCGTTCAGGGTCAAGATTGACGACATGATCACCGCTTGACCTGATCGATTGGGCTGGCCACTGAATCTAATGCGTAAGAGCGATTACTGGCTAGTCGGAGAATACCCATTTTGGGTCACGTAGCGGGACACTGACAAACATCCGCGGCCCCATTGTCCGCAGTCGACGGCTCCTGATGCGGCAGAATGAACCGATGATCGAGACTTCACTGACCCTCACCGGGATAGGTATACCCCAACCGAGCCTCAGATTGGCCCGCCCTACCCTGCCGCGTGTGTTCCTAGAATGTCCGGGTCTTACCTGACCGCTTCGTGGGTGGACGCCAGGTAACCTTGGATGAGTTGCTTAACTAAGTCCTGAACGGTACGCCCCTCCTGAACCGCCCGAATCTTCAGTTGTTGGCGCATTTTCGCCGGGATCTGAACATTGAGCCGCGCAGTGGGTTCCTCGGCGACCAGCGCTGTCAGCGGCACCAGATCCGGCGGCGTACCGCTGCCTGCGGCCGATTGCCCGGGGCGGGGCTTGACCTTCAAACGCGGTTCAGACATCGAACGCCTCCTGGATTTGCTTGAGCAGGTGGTGGATCTCCCACGCGGCCGGCCCCGTGGGCTCGTCGTCCATAGCCGTCGACCCGTCGGCCATGGACCGGGCGAAGATCGTGCGATCGTAGATGGCCCCTTGCAGGATCGGGAACCCGTAAATCTTGATCGCGTCCGCGACTTCCCGCGCCAGGAGGGTGCCCTTCTTGGACCGGGTGATCACGAAAGCCGCCGCGGGGATACCGTCCGTGACGGTCTGTCGCGCCTGTATCATCTCGACCAGCGGGTCGCAGGCCCAAATATCCAACGGCGAGGGCTGGATCGGGATGAGCACCAGGTCCGCGACCTTGACGGCCGCCGCGCTCATTTTCTCCAGCTTGGCGGCGCCGTCGATGAAGACCCACTGGTAGGGTGCGCCCAAGGAGATCAGGTCCCGATCGAGCGTCGGCCGGTCCAGGCCGATCACGGGAAAGCCGGCTTTCCCGTCGCCCGCATGGTGCCAGTCACGGGCGCTGCCTTGCGCGTCGGCATCGGCGAGCAGGACCGTCTGACCCTTGAGGTGCAGCGCTCGGGCCAGATGGGCGGCCAGGGTGGTTTTCCCGCACCCGCCTTTGGGATTAAGGATGGCGACGACATTTGGCACAGGTTAACCCCCTGGTTGATCAAGCTTTGTTATATGATTTCAACGGTTCCTCGCTTCCCTGCTTCTTGGCTGCATCGCCGTTTTCCTTCCTCGCTTCCTCACTTCCCCTGAACGCCCGTTCCTTTGAAGCCGTCTGCCGGCGACATCGCGTTGCGCGGCCAGATCGAGGGTGACGCCATTTGAGTTCGGCACGTCTCATTGCTTCCCGCCTTCCTCTCTTTACCGCTTCGTTGCTTCATCGCTTCCCCGTTCGTCCGAGACGGTGAAACATTCCACCAGGCGACAAGGAGGGGACGGCTCAACATCCGCCTGGCCCCGCCCGGCGAACTTCACATCCTCCCTTCTCAACTTCCCGGCTTCCTTGCTTCCTCGTTTCTTCGTCTCCGAGGAACGTTGGAAGAGACCAAGGAAAGAATCCTGCATCCGTCACGCTGGTGCACCAGCCCCAAAGAACTGCGCCATCCCTCCTTCGCGTGCCCGTAACTTACGCAGGTACCGCCGGATCATCCGCTCATCCTTCCAGCCCCCGGCCTGGAGAATCCCCGCCGTCGAGACGCCGGCCGCCGCCAGGTCCTGGGCCGCGCCGACCCGCAGCGAGTGCCCGGAGAAGGACGCCGCATACCGCAGCATCGCCCGCCTGACCTCGCGCCGGTCGCTGCCCGTCACGTCTAAAGTGCCATTCATGATGGCGATCCGCGCCACGGCGAGTTTCACCACCGAGTTGACCTCCGGCGCGCTCAAGCGCTGCGCCGTGACCAGCAACACGGCGGTTGGGCCACGCCCGCCGTTGCTGCGCAAGCGGGTGAACACCGGTCCTGACTGAATGTTGCCGCGCGCCATCCAGGTGCGCAGCAGGTCCGCGGTCAGCGGCGCCAGATACCGGGGCTCCGGCTCCGCCGCCAGTCGCTGCTTGGTCGGTCGCAGCATCACCAGGGCACCGTCGCCGTCCGTGAACTCCAGGTCCGCAACATCGATGGCCACCAACTCGGCACGGCGCGCCATGGTGTTGTGGCCGACCGCCAGCAGAGCGGCATCCCGCAGCCCCTTCAGGTTCGCGGGGTCACGGGTCAGCGCCGCCAGGGCCTCCAGAACATCGGTCCAGCGGAACGGCGCCGCCTGGTCCTGGCCGCCGCTGCCACGCGTCTTCGCCTTGACCGTGTTGCGCACCATCGCCGCCTTGGTCGGATCGGGCGCATCCAGGAGGCGATGCAGCGTGCTCAGGGTGCTCAGGTAGCGCAGCACCGTGGCGCGGGCGCGGGCCGGTTCCCCATCGTAGCCACCCAACATGTCGGTCACGAACCGCACCAGCAGTTCCGGCCGGGCCGGGATCCGGATGCGGTCGCGTTCGTCCGGGTACCAGGCCGATGCCCGGCCCAGTGCCCAGGTCCGGAAGACCGCCCAGTCGCAGGTCCAGGCGATCCGGGTGTTCGGCGCGGCGGCCTCCAGTGCGGTGGTGATGGACAGGTCGGAGGTCGCCAGCCAATCGTCGCCGCGGAAGAGCGCGTGGGTAACCGCGCTCGGCAGGCGGCCGAGGGCGGGATCAAAGAGTCCGGCGGTTCCTCCGGCATGTGGCTCCAGAGCGTTCACAGCCGCTCCATGGCCACGACGCCCGATTTGATGGAGCGGCGGGTTCCGCCGAAGTTGATGTCCAGGATGTCCTGGTCACGAATGCCGACCACCAGGCCCTCGCCGAAGAAGGGGTGGCGCACCCGGTCGTTGAGGCCCCAGTCACCGGGAGACACCGGCGCCGTCGGTGGCTCCACCGGCGCCTGATAGCGCTCCTCAAGCCCCACTTCCCCGAGATAGCGGTTGAGCACCGGCGCCGCCGACAGCGCCGCCGCCGGCAAGAGTGCCCCGTGGTCGACGCCGGACAGCCGATGGGTAATCGCCTCCCCGAGTACCGTGCTGGTGCGCAGATTGGCTTCGAAGACGAAGGCGCTGGCGGGGCTCTTGGCCCGCGCGGGTCCCCGGGTGGGGGTGCCAAGCCACACCGCATCGAAGCGCGCATCCGGCGGCACGATCAGCAGAAGTTGCTCCTGGACGCGGGTCAGTGCCACATAGGCGAGCCGCCGCTCTTCCTCGGCATTGGCGCGGCGCGACGGGAACAACCCGTCTTCCAGCCCGGCGACGATGACCAGGGGAAACTCGCGTCCCTTCACCTGGTGGATCGAGGACAAGAGCACGGCATCGCCCCCGGCCTCGTAGCGCTCCCGCGCCCGGCGCAGCGCATCCATACGGGTGACGAACTCACCGACCGTCGTGCGGGTGCGTACCGCCCAATCCAGGAGCGTCTGGAAGGCCAACTCCTTTTCGGCCGCAGCCTCGCTGGTCGCCGCGGTGGCGAACGCACTCACCAGATCGGTCGTACTGGCGTAGTACCGCAGCGCATCGGCTGCCGGCCACTCGGCCCACCCCAGGGCCTCGTGCCACAGTTGCGCACGATCGCTGATCCGCGTTGCGTGATAGGGCTTTTTGGCCTGGCGGGCGGTCGCCATGAGCCTGGCCGGGGCCTGCGCGGGGGCCTCCACGATGGCATCCGCCAAGGCATCCAGGGTCGCCGCGGTGAGCCACAGGGTCGGGGTCGACAGCATGTGGCGGACGATCTCGCGTGCGCGCGGCTCGGCGAAGAGGGTGCCGGCGGCGAGGCGGAGGTAACCCAGGAGCCCGGCGATCTCGGGGACCCGGAACAGGTCGTCCTTCGCCTTGACGTAGGGGATGTCGCGCTCCAGCAGGGCCAGTTCCAGGCTCAGCGTCTGGGCCCAGAGGCGGGCGAGGACCGCGACTTCGCGCAGCGACCGCCCGGAACGGCGCCAGTCGTCGATGGCCGCCACCACCGCCGCCTGATCCCCGGCCGAGGTGGCGCGCAGCACCGCGATGCCGGTGTCGGGCGTGGCCGGCGCCGAGACGCACAGGGTATCCATGCGGTTGCGGTTATGGCCGATCAACTGGGCGGCGGCCAGCGACACCCGGTGGCCGAAGCGAAAGGTCCGGGACAGGGTGTAGCGGGTCGCCCCGGGGAAGTGCTGCGCGAACTCCTCCCCCATGATTTCCGGGCGCGCACCCCGCCAAGCGTAGATGCATTGGGAATCATCGCCCACCGCGTTCAGGTGCGCCCGGGTGCCCACCAGTTGGATCAGCAACTCCACCTGGACGCGACTGACATCCTGGAACTCATCGACCACCACCAGGTCCAGCTTGTTGGTGACCAACGCGAGCGCGGTGGGGTTGGCCCGCATCACCGCCACGGGGTCCGACAGCAGGTCAGCGAAGAACCGCAGGCCGGCGCGCTCGCGCGCCTGCTCAAAGTGCGCGAAGGCCCGGACGAAGTAGGCACAGGTCGGCAGCAAACCAAAGGTCCGGAAGGCGTCCGCCGCGGACAGCAGATCAGATTTGACCAGTCCGATGAAGGCGCGAAACGCCTCGAACGCATCCTGGCTCGGATACTCGTCGCTGCCCGCCTCTTTCAGCGCCGCCAGGGCGGCCTCGCGGGCGAACTTCTTCTCCACGGCTTCGCTCGCCTCCAGGTGGCGGCGCGGCAGCAGTTCCTGCTGCTCGAACAGCACGGTCAGCGACAGCCCCAGGCTGTGGAAGGTGGACACCTTGGGCGCGGCGCGGTGGGTCGGCAGCACGCCCGTGAGCCGGGTCTGGAACTCTTTCGCCGCTTCACGGTTGAAGGCGAGCACGCGGATACGTTCCGCCGGGATTCCCTGCTCCAGCAGGAACAGGACCCGGCCGACTAGCATGTGGGTCTTGCCCGAGCCGGCCACGGCGTAGGTGAGGCTGTGGCCGCCGGTGTGTTCGATGGCGCGCAGTTGTTCGTCGGTGTAGCCAGGGGCGGCTTGGCCGAGCGGGTCGCGCATCGTGGTCACAGGGGAATCCCCGCCTCATGGGCTGATCCGTGGCGTTCGGCGGCGACCATGGCCAACCACTCCGGCAGCGGCACGAACCGCGGCCCCCACTCATTGGTCGGCAAGTCCGGGTGGGTCTGATCATCGGCCCAGATGATCCAGCCGCCGACGGCGTCGGACAGGGTACGCACCGTTTCCAACTGTGCGTCATCGCGTTCGTCCGTTCCCTGCCTGCTGCCGGCGTCGTGAAGTTCGGCCCATAACTGGTACTCGATCCCCATCAACCATCCCGCGCACCAACGCTCCTCGCTCACGTCGCTGATGGCTTCGTAGAGGGCGCGTTGCCGCGGGGTGAGTCGTTCTTCAGGCGTCATGGCGTTCTCTCTTTGGCCTTGGTTTGGCTACGACTGGAGGGTCCACCGCTGACCAACTGCGGCGTTACGGATGGGGCGGGAATTCCAGCTTTCATTACGGATCACTCGCCGATCTACTGCCTCGTATTAGATTGTCGTATCTGGACACCGAGAAACGATGATGTGGGATATCAGACCCCAGGCCGCCAGAGTCCCAGTCGGCATTGCGCAGCCAGCAAAGCGCCTTCATCAGGCTTGCATCCCCTTCGCCAGCGGCCTTGCGCATCGTCACTGTTCCACGTTTCCGTTCCACGCCACCCAACAGCATCCTTAGCCACTGGTTTCGCCCGTCTTTTCGTTTGTTCGCCGAACCATTCCGCACCGTTACTTCCCTGTTCCACGCGTCTGATCCAAGAATTTCGATCATCCTGGAGCGGTGTAGCTACCCGCCATAGTTGCCATTATAGCGGCCCGCAAAATAGCGTCAATGGCGATGAAAATATATAGCTTTCCGCTTTACGTTTTCCACCGTTCTTGCTAGGCTACGCCCCATGGTTTATGTCTTTCATTATTGCTGAGTTTGCTATGAGTGGCACACCGCGACCCGCGACACCGATAGAGCGTTTTTCAGCGTCCGTAAAGGACGGGCCTATATGGGTTGTCCGCGGCCCCTAGCGGACAAGGTGTTCTACGCGAACCAACGGGCCATTGAAACCGCTTTGGGTCACCTGCCTACGGCTCCGGCGACTGGGCAACAATTGGACTTCGTCTTTTAGATCAGTTTCCTGGAGTATCCGCCATGAGTGAAACACCGAAACCCCGCGAAAGATGGGCTTCTGCCACGGTCCATCTATGGGCTGATGAACCGCTCGACGCCGATAGTGAGTGGGATGAGCAGAAGGCCGAAAAGTTGCGCGACGCATTCACGCAGATTGATCTGTCAGGGATTGTACAGCGTGCGGTCGATGCGGCCATCGCTGGAGTTCCGGAGTTGATAGCGTGCCGTGTGGCGGCGTTCGTCCAGGCCGACTAAGCGCATGGAGGGGATGACGGCCGTGATCGCGCACGCATCAACGCGGATGCGCTGGGGCGGGATTCATCGCAGCACGCGCTGCTGGCGCGCCGATTCGACGGCTGATGCGTTTGTCGTTCGCAAGCCGGCGGCGCGAACCACGGCATGGCACTTGATTGCTTCAGAGGGGGTGGGAAATGAATAGGAATCCCGGCGAGGTCTATGCTGACCTCTGGCGCGAGTATGTCGCGGCCAGACGGGCATTCGATGCGCGATCCAACGCACTCGCTCAACGTGAGGCCAGTGAGCTTGCGATCGAAGCATTTTCCCAACAAACCTTTTCCAAGGACACCTATGAGTCCCGGACGGACCTGACGAAACGTGCCGCGGCGATCGTCGCCCGCCTGGTCGGCATGGCCAATGAGGCGTTCACGCCCACCGGGTGCCCGGCGCTGAGCATTCCCTATGGTGATTTCCAAACCCGTTTCGTCACTGAGGCGTGCGCCGACCGCGCGGGTCGGGGTGACGTCTTTCGCCCCGAGCAGTTCGATCCCGCGGCGTTGTGGCGCGAACTGGAACAGGACTATGGCGGCGAGAAGGGCGTTGCACTGGCCTACCGCAAGGCCGCGTGCTGCATCGACGGCGAATTTGACCTGCGACCGGGGGCGGTCGTCGAGCGCCGCCGTGAAGGCATCGTCCTGTCCACGCGGGTCTATATCGACAGTTCATTTGAGACGCGCACCCGCAAACCGCTGTCCTGGGGCCGGCAAGGAGAACTTGCTCAATTGCTGGGCTACTTGCAGACGTTCGCGGTCTGGGCAGAGGACGCCAGCAATCTCGCGGGCGGGCTCGAGGAGACGAAACGCCGCCTGTGCGACCGTGATTACGCAGTGGTCTCCCGGCAACGGATCAGGGTCTCCCCGGCCCTGCACATTGTCACCTATCACACCCGGTTCGAGTTCATCTTCGGTGCCGCGATCGGCGTGCAACTGCAACTGTTCCTGGCCCTCTACGGCCGTCATTCCCAAACCGCCGATGCCCAGGAGGCCGCGTGACGACTGCCGCACCCGTCCCGACCGAGATCCCTGCCACTGACTGGCGCCAGGCCCTGCGCGGCCGGGCCTCGCTCGGTAGCCTGGCGCCGCGTCCGGGGTCGCTCGCTGGACTGCACGCGGCGCGCTTGGCGCACCTGGGTCAGTTCTTCACCCCGGACCCCCTCGCCGCGTGGATCTGGCGCATGGTCTCCCCTGCCCTGGCGCGCGCCCTGACCAGAGACGGTACCGGCGTGCGGGTACCCCTGATCGACACCAGTTGCGGCTCCGGTGCGCTGCTTCAGTTCGCCGATCCGGCCCGCCACACGCTGGCCGGGACCGATGTTCACGGTCCCAGCGTGACGGCGCTCGGCGAAACTGCCAAGGCAGCCGGGTTCCAGTGCCACTTCTCAACCGTGGGCATGGAGCAGATCGACCCGACGGGTTTCGGGGTCGCTCTGATCAACCCGCCCTTCTCGCTCCACCTGGAGGCCCCGACCCTAGTTGCCGGTCCGGCCACGCATTACGGACGGTTCGGGCCGGCGACCTCGGCCTTATCGCACCCCTATGCGCTACAGCAGGCATTGGCGGCGGCTGACGTGGTGGCTGCCGTCCTTCCCCGATCCTACGCCGACACGCTGATCGGAGAACCCATGGCCTGGCCGCGACTGGTGGCGGCCTTCCACGCCCCGGCCTGGTGCTTCCACGACCAGGGGGCGGATGTGCGGGTGTCGGTGCTGTTCTTCGCCAAGGACCCACGGGCACCCGGCGCCGCGATCCGCGTCGAGACCTTGGACGACGCCCTGACCCTGGCGCCAGACTTGGGCCTGTCGTGCCGCACCACCCGCCATCTGACCCCCCGGCTGCGCGAAACCGGGATCGTCGATGAAGGACCGACCATCAACCGTGCGGTCACGGGCAATGCCAAGGTCCGGCTCGGCCACTCGGGGCGCAAACTGACCCTGGGCTTTGCCTGCGGTCTGATCGAGGCCAAGGTCCGTAACGCGATCCTGGGTGAGCGGCTCACCCCGACCGGCATCGAGGGCCACCGCTACCCCAAGGGGGTGAAGTCCACCGGTCAGGGCGCGCTGGATATCGAGGTGCACCTGATCCAAGAAGACCCCCTGGCGTCCCTTGAGGCGCTGTGCGACGTGATCCGCGCCGCGGGTGCCGACCTGCAGGTCGACCCCGGATTGATGCGGTACCTGCGCAAGCGCGTCCGCCGCCTGCGCATCGAGCGGACTCCTTTCCGCCATACCGTCCTGGTCAAGGCCGACATGGCGCACGGCCCGGCCGGCCCGCTCGTCGGCAAGGCGCGCACCCTGCACCTGGTGGACCCTGATACCTGGGGCTCGCCGGTCATCAAGGCGGGGGCGGAAGTGGCCTTCTCGCCCGACGGCACCGGGTCCTACCGGTACCGGGTCGGCGGGCGCGACTTCGCCTTGACGGAAGAGGACATCAACCGCCGCTTCGCCGTCGTCACCGGACAGGCGCAGGATCGGTGGGAGACGGTCCATCCCGGACGCTTGACGGCCTTCCCCGAGCGGGCGGCCGAACTGCGCCGCCGCGGGCAGGCCCTGGGCCTGGATGGGTTTCTGTCCTGGGACTACCAGTTTGAGGACCTGCTGGAACTGTCGATGACCCGCGGTGCCGTCGCCGCCTGGGCCGTCGGCCTCGGCAAGGCGCGGCTGGCGGCCGGGCTGATCCTGCTGTCCGGCTGCACCGCCGGGCTGATCTGCACCGAGGCGTACCTGATCGACGATCTGCGCACCGAACTGGCCAGGCTCCCGATCCCGGCCGCGGATTGGCAGGTCATCCAGCGCCCGCGGGATCTGGACACCCTGCGGCGGATTAACGTGATCAGCTACCACCGGCTGCGCGGGCCGATCCACGGTGCCCACCAGCGGCGGACCTACGCAAGCCGCCTGCGGCACCGCATCGGCTGCCTGGTCGCCGACGAGGGGGACCTGTTGCGCAACAAAGGCACCGCCCAGACTGCCGCCTTGTGGAAGCTCGCGGCCAAGCGGCGCTATGCGTTGTCCGGGACGCCGCTCGGGAACTATCCGCGCGATGCCTTCGCGGTGCTCGCCTTCACCGGGGGCGATGCGACCGCCGCGCAGGTGTACGGAATGCACCGTTGGTATCTGGACCCGGCGCTACGGCAATCGACCCGCGACTGCGTGCCGGGGGTCGATCGGGTGCGCGAGCAGTTCGTTACCTTTGAGTGGGTGACCAATGCGTTCAAGGACACCATGACCACCGGCGCCAAGCGGGAAGTCCCGAAGCTGCGCAACCTGTCGGCCTACCGCGCGGCCCTCGCCCACCACGTCAAGCGGCGCGTGGCCCAGGAGCCGGAGGTCATGCGGCACTTCCAGATCCCGGTACCAGAGCGCCATGTGACCACCCTGGACTGGGACCCGACGCACCTGGCCCATTACCTGCGGGTCGCGGAGGACTTCCGCCAGTGGTACCTGAAGGGCCAAGCCACCTCACGCGAGCGCAACCTGATCGCCCTGCTGGGGCGTATCCAGGCGGTGCAGATCGCGGCGGCAATCCCGCAACGCCGCGCGGACACATCGCCGTTCGTCTACGACGGCGGACTCACCAGCAAACAGCGGTACGTGGTCGACCGGTTGGCGGGCTTGGTCGAGGGCGGCCACAAGGTCATCGCCTACGCCGAATGGCCCGAGTTGCTGGGGGTCATCGGACGGGCGTTGGATGGGCGCGGCATTGAGCAAGTGACCATCCATGGCGGCAAGCCGATCGCTGAGCGGGTGCGAGAACTGAACACGCGCTTCCGCGCCGGCTCCGCCCCGGTGCTGTTGGCGAGCCTGGGGGTCGCGCAGAAGGGGTTGAACATCCCGGAGGCCGATCGGGTGCTGTTCCTGACCCGCTCCTGGACCGCCAAGACCGAGGACCAGGCCGAGGGCCGGGTGCTGCGGCCCCAGCAGAACCAGCCCGTGACCACCGAGTTCGTCCACTTGCGCGGGTCGATCGACGACTACCAAGGGCAGATGGTGGCGCATAAGCGCGATGCCATCAGCGCCGGACTGGATTGGGGCAACCCGGGCTTGGATGGCGTCGAGTTCCAGCATCTCGATACCATTCTGGGGGGGTTCGTCGCGGACTTGGCGGGGCTGATGGGGTGCCGTACCCATGAAGTCCGGGACCGACTGGCAGCATAGGAGCGTGATGATGAGCGATATCGAGGTTGTCATTGGTGACGGGTCAGTCACCATCCGCCGCTCCGGTCGTTCCGCGCCCATCGTGGCGCAGGTCCTGGGGGTCGATCGCAATCCGGACGGTGAAGTCACCCGTCTATGGCTCGATCGCCTGGTGCATCGGCCGGGGGAGGCATGGACGGGCGCATGGTCCGTCCATGGAGCGGTGAGTTCGATCATCGAGCGCAGTCGAGTCGGTGCCGTTGGCGCGCTCGACCGCCCACCGGAATCACCATGACTGCCCACGGATCGACCCGCCAACGCGCCTTCGAGGCCGCTTGTGCCCTCGCCGCCGCCGGCAAGCGCCCGACCATCGCCGCCGTCCGCGAGGGACTGGGTGGCAAGGGCTCGCAGCAGGCGATCGGCGCCGGAATCGACGACTGGCTCGACGAGGCCGCCCGGCGCTTTCAGATCCCCGGTATTCCCGAGGCGCTACGCACCCAAGTAGTCGGAGTCTGGGACCAGGCGTGCCGGCTGGCTGGCGTGCAGTGGGACGGTGTGAAGGCAGCGCTTGAGGCCCAAGTCTCAGGGCTGGACGCCCAAGTCGCCGCAGTCGCAGGCGAGCGCGACGCAGCCAGGAACGAGAGCGAGCGTCTGACCGCCGAACTGACCAGCCAGGGCGCGACGCTGCTGGAAACGCAGGACGCCTTGGAGTTGGCCGGCAACAGCCTCGCAGCCCGGACCGCGACCCTCCAGGAGACGACCGAGGCCCTCGCCAAGACCCGGGCCCAGGGTGAGGAGCAGTCCCGCCAACGGGATCATGCCGAGCGGGTTGCCGCGGCGTCGGCGGTAAGCCTCATGGCGGCCCAAGAGCGCATCGCCCGGCTCCAAGTGGAGCAGGAGGTCGCGACGGCGCGGGCCGAGTTGTTGGAGCGCGCGGAGGCGACCGCCAGGGAATCGGCGGCGCAGGCGCGGGCGGACCTTGTAGCCGTACAGGCGTTGGTGGAACAGTTGCGCGGCTCAGTGTCCGAGCGCGACGGCCAGCTCGCCACGCTCACGGCCACCGTCCAGGCCGAACAGCAGTCCAGGGATGCGGACACCCAGCATTGGCTCAGCCGCCTCGCCGAGCATCAGGCGGCAGTGGTTGAGACCCGGGCCCGGGAAGCGGCGCTGACCGAGGAGAAGAAGGCCCTGACGCTGGAGGCGCAACGCTTGCGGCAGGACCTTCGGAAGGTGCAGCCCGAGACCAAGGGCCACCTCGCAAGCCCGGAGGGCACCGCGACTTTGGCAACCCCCATCCTCCAAGAGTCCGGAAAGGCCCCGTCCTGATTCCCACGGAACCAACTTCCGCGCGACGACGCACACCAAGCTGGGCCAAATCCCCCGCCTGCTTGGCCGGGAGCGGATCAGCACGACCGAGATTGGCTGAGCGTTCGTTGCCGGGACCAAGGGGAAGAGGGGGAAATGACCGCAGGCTATGGCACTGTCCTGCTCACCGCACCATCGCAATAGTGGCCCTGCGCGTGAGGCGTCGAGCAGTTCACTTTCCCGCTGGCCTGCCTCCCGCGCGCTTTCCGTCCCGCGGATGACAAGCGGTATGCGTGCACCCAAGTGCATGACCAACCCAGGCGTCGCTCATACATCGGTATGCCGACGCAACTCCACCATAGCCTGTCTATAGAGGAAATCAGTATTCATTAGCTTCCGTAACGGACCCACAACAGGATACCGATCCGGTATCGACAGCTAACCTCTCAGGCTCGCGATCATCCTGACCAGTTGCCGCTAAAATGCTGTTTATATATCGCTTTACCCCGTTATTCACGCGACCTCCGGCACCAGTGAATGGAAATCGATGCATTCTCAAGGGGACCACGATTTATTCCGTACGCACTGTGATAGGTGATCGCTCCCAGGGCTCTCAACACCCGAGCCATGTCGCGTCAATTATTATTCGCCTATGCCTGTTGCAATCAGCTATTCCGTGTGTAACACTTTCGCCCATGCACCATTCCTCAACCACATTCCAGAAACGCAATAATGAACTCTGACGCGGCGGAATCGCTGGCCAGTAAGGAATTAGAACGCTGGCAGCAACACGACCCACAGTTTGTGGGCTGGCGTTTCTCATAGAACACCCGTAAACGTGCGTTCGGGCTCTGCGGGTACGCTATCAAGGCCATTGCTATCGCTGCGTCGGCGGCCTGGATCAAATCGCTACCGGTCCGGTATTTGACGAACCGCCCAGAGACCAAGGGCACCTGACAACTCAAACGGGTCTGTTGACCTCTGGAGACCGACGATGCTGGCCAACGCAACCCGAACGCCCCCGCGCCCTGCCCCTGAAGATGAGCAACTCGACTGGCTACCCGTTGCTGCCATCGGGTCGCGCCAGGGGCACAACCCGCGCCGATCCTTCGATGACGCCAAGATGCGGGAGTTGGTGGCCTCGGTGCGCACCCAGGGCGTAATCCAGCCCATCGTGGTGCGCCCCCTGGAGGGCGGGCGCTATCAGATCATTGCCGGCGAACGGCGTTGGCGGGCGGCCAAGGAGGTTGGCCTGGAGCAAATCCCCGCCGTCATCCGTCTGGTGGATGCGCTCCAGGCCATCGAGATCGCCATGGTCGAGAACACCCACCGCGTAGACCTCCTACCCAGCGAGGAAGCGCAGAAGGCACGTGACCTCCTGACCCTGTGCAACGGGGACCGCGACGAGACACGGCGGCGCCTGGGTTGGAATGAGACCAGGCTCAAGAGCCGGTTGGCCCTGTTGAACTGCACCCCGACAGTCCTGGCGGCGTTGGACGCGCGCACGCTGAACCTGGGCCACGGGGAGTTGCTCGCCACCCTGCCCGCCGAGACCCAGGACGCCACCCTGCCCCGGATCATCGAACAACGCATTTCGGTCACCGCGCTCTTGGAACGTATCGGCCAGGTCGCCCGCCCACTGACGCCAGCGATCTTCGACAAGACTGGCTGCTTGGATTGCCGCCACAACTCCGCTGTCCAGCGTGAACTGTTCGAGACCCACATCGACAGCGGGAAGTGCTCAAACTTGAAGTGCTACGGGGAAAAGACAGCGGCGACCCTGGCCGGCAAGAAGCAATCTCTGGCCGAGCAGTACCAGTCCGTCTGGCTCGATACCGAGCGCGCCCCGGACACTTTCGCATTCCTGGAGGCCACCGGTCCCCAAGGCGTGGGCCCCCAGCAGTTCGCGCAGGGGTGCCGGGGGTGCGCCAACTTCGGGGTGTTGCTGGCCACGGCCCCTGGACGCGAGGGAACTGTGACGGAGGACCTGTGCTTCCACCTGCCCTGCCAGACCGAGAAGCAGAATGCCTACCGACGCTTGCTACAGACCCCGACGGCCGCGCCGGTGAAACACTTGAAGGCCGTGCCGAACCCGGAGCAGGCAGGTGCAGCCAGGGCTGGCACCGCGACCACGTTGCCGGATCAGCCCGAGGAACAGCCGCGCACGGAGGCCACACCGAAAAAGGTCGAAGAAACCACCGACGCGGCGCTCGGGGGCATCGCGGCGGACCTCGCCGGGGAGGATATGCGGGTCGCCCGCGCCGTGCGGCTCTATGCCCTCTGGCGGGATGCCGGATTCCCGGATAGCACGACGCTCCAGGTTGCCGCGCTGCCACTCGGACGCGCATCCGCCCTTGCGGCCCTTACGACGCTGGAGGAGGCGGACTGCGCGACCCTGGATGCGGCCCTGATGCGCGTCATCTTGACCCGTCCGGGCGGCGACGAATGGGTCCAGGCGGCGGCAGCCGTCATCGCCACGACCAAGACCGACCTCAAGGAGCGCTTCCGGGTCGATGAGCCATTCCTGCGCGCCCACCGCAAGGCGGGCATGGATGCCTTGCTACGCGAGGCTGGCTTCAACCACTGGTACGACACCCGGCACGGTACGGCCAAGTACGCGGCTTTGCTGACCAAGAAGGTGGACGAGATTGTCGCTGCAGCGACGGCGGCGGACGGGTTCGATTGGTCAGGGTTCGTCCCCAGCACCGTCGCGGCCCGGTTCACGTTACTGGGAAAGCGTCGGTAACGGACGGCACGTTTCGCGTTGAAGGATACCCGGCAGTGCCCGGCCCCGTTGGCACGGGCAGCCCCAGGAAGCCGTGACACACTGCCCCGCGTGCCAGGTATCCGCCTTTTTCATCTACCAGGAGACGGCGCAATGGGTCTGATTGAGCAACTGGCTGGCGTACTCGGCGACGGCGAACGCCTGCGCTTTGAACTCGCCCGTAACGGCGACGGCGGCTTGACCGTCATGGTCCAACCCCTGCTGGCCAAGCCGCTGAATGACCTCGCAGGCGACACCGCTGCCTTGCGAGCCGCGCTCGCCATGCCGCTGCGCATTACCGGTACGACCGCCGACCTCGATGCGCGGCTTCCCGCCCTGCTCGTGACCTACGGCGAGCGGCGGCACGACGTGGGTGGGAAGGTGGCCGCGCTCGACGCGCTCAGGGAAGCCGGGAAGGCCGGTGCACGCCTCGCGGACCAGGTGGAAAAGGATGCGCGGGGCAAGGCCCCAAGCGCCGGGCGCAACGTGGCCCTCGGCGAGACCGCGGCGGCTCCCACCCCGGCTGCATCGCAGGCGACCATCCCGACCGATCCCCACTCCCTATTCTGAGGGCCGCGCCTTGTTCGTTCTTCCTCATCAATGGGTATCGCAGACCATCCGCGTGGTCCTGGCCGGGGCCGGGGGGAGCGGCAGCGAGATGCTCGACGGGCTCGCCCGCATCGACCGGGCCATCCGTGCCCTGGGTCATCCGGGGTTGCGCATGTCGGTCTACGACCCCGACACGGTATCGGAGACCAACACCGTCCGGCAACGCTTCTGGCCCGCTGACGTGGGCCAGAACAAGGCCGAGTTGCTCATGCACCGCTACGGGACCTTCGGCGGGTTGGCTGGCCGCGGTTTCGCGTCGCCAGTCACAGCGGACCTTTTGGCCGCGTCCGGGGGCTTCGATCTGCTCGTGACCTGCGTCGACAAGGCCGCCGTGCGCGCGCAGATCGGGGCCTTCGATTGGATGGCGAAGGGTTGGCCCTTCCGCGAAGCCCTCTGGCTCGACCTGGGCAACGGAGCACGTTCCGGGCAAGTCGTCCTGGGGCACCTGACGGGATGGCAGGGGATTCCCGAGCGATTGCCCAATGTGCTCGACCTGTTCCCGGAGCTTCGAGACGCCGAGCGCCTGGATGCCGACGACGCGCCGTCCTGCTCGGCGGCAGAGGCCCTGGCCGCCCAAGACCTGTTCATCAACCGCTGGGTTGCGGTCGCCGCCTGCGACCTGCTCTGGCAGTTGGTGCGCCGGGGCCGGATCAGCGCCAACGGCTTTTTCATTAACCCCACTGGCACCCGCGTGAGCGAACTTGCCATCGACGCGCGCACCAGGGCGAGCTTCGGACTTGTCGCCTGGCGCGAGGCCGCCTGACCACCACGACCCCAACGAGGACTGCCATGACCGAACCCACTATCGAGACCCCACCCCGTGTCTTTCGGCTCGGGGCACTGGAACTCGCCGACCCGGACCCAGCGCTCGCGGCGGAGGACGCCCTGGCGCTCTACGCACCAAACTTCCCGCAGGTGCAGGGAGCAAACCTCGGCGCCCCAGAATCCCGCGCCGACGGTGTACTGGTCTTCCCGGTGGAGCGGGCCGCGGTGAAGACCAAGGGCTGACGTCATGGGCGAGATCACCGATCGTCTACGGGCGTGGGCACAGGACCGGGCGGCACATCGGCAAGCACAGGGGGACAGTCAATGTCGGATCACAGAGCCTTGGCAGGACCGGCGCGTGCGCCAGATTCTGGACCGCGCCGGCCAGGGCCACCGGCGCGCGGCGTTCGACCCCGTGACACTTCCGCCCGCGTAGGCCCGCTCGCCTGGCCGGTGCGGGCTGCCCCTGGGGCCTTCTGCACCGACACCGATGAGCGCGAGGCGTATGCGGCTTGGCTCGAAGCGTCCTGGCTCGATACTGCCACCCTGCTGGAGTTCACCGCGGAGATCGGGCTCATCGGGGCAAGCCAGATCGGCGAGGCCCTGTCCGCAAACGAGCGCGGCGATGCCAGGCCACTCTACCGCTTGAGTGCCCGCGCCTCGCAGGCCATCGCCGATCATCTGAACGCCCAGATGGCCGACCTGATCGACCCCGAGCAACGCGGCGCGTTGGCGGTTGGCGTGACGGCCCTGTACGGTGAGGACCAAGGCGTCGCCGCCGCGGGCCTGGCACAGGTGCGTTGCCGCCTGCCGTTCCTCACGCTCACCCCGGACCTGGCGTGCGTCTGCTACCGCGCCTGCGTGCTGATGTGCGAGACCCTTGGTATCGACGTGACCGCCTACTGGCCGCCGGACCAACTGTTCTGGTCGCTCGCTGAGCGTCTAGACGCCTTCGCCGAACTGCCCGTGGCGGTCCGGCAGGACCCGGTCACGTTCCATGCCGAATGTGTCCGGGAGTCGGGGGACATGGGTCTGTTCTGGGAGGGCGCGCAGTCCGTGGGGGATGCCGGGAACCTGGCAGCGAAGTTGGAAGAGTGCATTGAGGCTCGCGCCCGGTGGGAGTCGTTCATCCTGGAGCAGACGCAGGCGCAACCGCTCGACCTGGACCAGGTGGAGGCGCAGGCCGCATGGCTCACAGAGAACCTGGACGAGGCGCCCGAGCGGGCCTGGGCGCAGTGGGTCCAGCGGGTGTGTAAGCGTCTGCGCAAAGCTGCCGGGCGCTGTCCCGCCGCGCCCCAGGAACCCGATGAAGGCTATTGGCGACTGGATGCGTTGCTCATGATCGACCCCGGCGTGCCATGGTTCGAATCTGCCATCGACGAACTGCTCGACCATGCGGCGCAAGCCGGTGAGTCCATGCTGGACTTCTATCGCTGGGAGCCGGGATGCGCCCGCGCGATCCTCGACGCACTGGAGAATCTGGCCGATGCCATGGTCTTGATCTTATCTGCTCCGACACCCGAGGACGCCGGCCATGGGACTCTTTGAAGGCCACGAACCGGCCGCCATCACCCTGCAACACCCCACCGGTGCGCTCGTCTTTCATGGGCACCACGCGCCCCTTCGCCAGGGTGCGATCACCTATCATCCGATCGACTCCGGTGCGGACGGCTCCAGCATCCTCCCCGGTCGGCCCATAACCGCAGCCGATGCCCGCGGGCTCCTGCAGGCCCTGCTGAGGGATCGGACGGGCGAGTTGCACTGGCTGCCGGAGCACCTCCTGGCCATGGGTGATGAGTCGCTCGCCTGGTTTGTGCCGGGCCGAGTGCGGCCGATGCTCCTTCGCGGGGAGAAGAACCGCACCATCCGTTTGGAGGTTCCGTGGCCGACCCTGGTGTTCGCGGCCACCGACGGGGCGATCCGGTTGGCCGCGATCAAGTCGCGGGGACGGCCGACGCACCGCACCCCGCTCTACCATGCGCCCCTGTGGAACGTCTCCCGAGATGGACAGGTGTGCTTGGGGAGCGCCACGGTTCCGCATCTTGACGGCATGTCCGCCATCCCGGACTACGAGAGCGCGATCTTCGACACCCGGTTCAGCCACGCCAACTTCCGCGGCAACCTGCGGTATCGGCAAGATGCCGACCAGGGTACCGATGACCGCGATCACATCGCCTTCTGGCGCGAGTTGGCCAAGACACAACCGGTTCGGTTCCCCCACGAAATGCTGGTCCCGATGGGGCTGCGCTTGGGCCGTTTCTTGGGGCTGGACCGGACTGGGGCGTGAGCACGGCGCTCGGGAATCCCTTCCCCCCTCCTCCGCCAGCGTGGCGTCACAGAGAGGCCCATACTGTCAGCACGTCCAATGCGGCGAGCACTATCTCATGCAGTTGACTGACCCCACACTTCTGCGCAACCAGACGCTGATCGACGGACTCTGGACCCAGGCCGACGCTGGCGGCACCTTCCCCGTGACCGATCCCGCCACCGGCGCGACCATCGGCCAGGTCCCCGCCATGGGTGCCGCCGAGACCGGGCGCGCCATTGTGGCAGCGGACCGGGCCTGGCCGGCCTGGCGGGCGCTGACGGCGGCGCAACGCGCGGCCATCCTGCGGCGTTGGCATGACCTGATGCTCGCCGCCCAGGACGATCTGGCGCAAATCATGACCGCCGAGCAGGGCAAGCCGCTCGCGGAGGCGCGCGGGGAGATCGCCTATGCGGCGTCCTACTTCGAGTGGTTCGCAGAGGAAGGCCGGCGGGTCTGCGGCGAGTTGATCCCGCCCCACCAGCCTGACCGGCGGCTCCTGGTCATGCACCAACCAGTCGGAGTCTGCGCGGCCATCACGCCCTGGAACTTCCCGGCGGCCATGATCGCGCGCAAAGCCGCCGCGGCGCTCGCCGCCGGCTGCACCCTGGTGATCAAACCGGCGGAAGACACCCCGCTGTCGGCCTTGGCGCTGGCGGTACTCGGGGAACGCGCGGGGCTGCCGGCCGGTGTCCTCAATGTGGTCACCGGGGCGCCCGCGGCCATCGGCGCCGAACTGACCGCCAATCCCACCGTCCGCAAGCTGAGCTTCACCGGCTCCACCGAGGTCGGGCGACTGCTCATGCGCCAGTGCGCGGATACGGTGAAACGCTTGTCACTGGAACTGGGCGGCAACGCCCCCTTCATCGTCTTCGACGACGCCGACCTGGACGGCGCAGTGGCCGGCGCCATCGAGTCAAAGTTCCGCAACAGTGGTCAGACCTGCGTCTGTGCCAACCGACTGCTGGTGCAGTCCGGTATCCATGACGCCTTCGCCGAGCGACTCGTCGAACGAGTGGCGGGCCTCAAGGTCGGCGCCGGGGTCGAGACCGGCGTGGTCCAGGGTCCGCTGATCAACGCGGCAGCACTCGTCAAGGTGGAGGCCCAGATCGCCGACGCCGTCGCTGGCGGCGCACGGATACTGACCGGCGGGCACCGCCACGCCCTGGGTGGCACCTTCTTCGAGCCGACCGTGATGGTCGGGATGCAGCCGGGGATGCGGGCGGCCCGCGAGGAGACCTTCGGTCCACTGGCGCCGATCTTTCGTTTTGACATCGAGGCCGAGGCCATTGAGCTTGCCAACGCGACCGAGTTCGGCCTGGCCGCCTATTTCTACACGCGCGACCTGGGACGCGCCTTCCGCGTCGCGGAGGCCCTGGAGTATGGGATGGTGGGACTCAATACCGGGCTCATTTCCACCGCGGTCGCCCCGTTTGGCGGAATCAAACAGTCGGGGTTCGGCCGCGAGGGGGCACGGCAGGGCCTCGACGAGTATCTGGAGGCGAAATACCTCTGCGTGGGTCTGTAACACGGGCGGGCCGATGGACGAGCGACGATGGCGTCGGTCCTGAGGGAGTGTTGATGTTACCCGCGCCCGCCGGGATGAACTGGACGACGAGGACGAATCCTGGGGGACTCTAGCGGGTGCTCAGGCGCATCCGTCGAAGGTCGGGTGCTTGGCAGGTCACGACCCACTGCGGACGCTCAGTCCGCAGACCTGAGCGGCAGGTTTGGACGCGAAGCGGACTGTCGCGGCGACTAGGTCCTGACCCACACGTGGCGCACGCGATCCACACCCGCCGCTTATGGGAACGCATCGAGACCGAGCAACGTCGCTCCATCCCGTTGATCCGACGGCGACTTGGGCATAGTCTTGGCGTTCTTCGTCGCTGGTTGAGGCGGCAATATGGCCACCTAACCCACTAACCGCCTAACCTTCTGACGAAGAATAGGATATTTCGAGTACTGGCCGGTCGGGCCAGAATATCGGGACCGCTCGTCCGGACAAATGCTTATTCGTTAGCGGGCCACGGCAAACCAAACGAAGGAAATCACACATGAAGTCTTTGCGATCTCTCGCGGGCACCGTCGCGGTGGCCGCAATTCTGCTGACCTCAGCCGCCGTGCAGGCACA